>JBQTIT010000118.1:0-6851 GCA_052387855.1 Paracoccaceae bacterium | reverse complement strand
CACCGTTCCCACACGGGCGGGAAAACGCAGTGCGTTTTCCTTTTCGCCCGTCTTTGACCGAGGCCATCGCCGAGGTCATGCGATGCCGCTTGCCCCATCCCCGGCCGAGGGCCCCAAAGGCCCTCGGCCAGCGCCTGCCCTTTCCCCGGCAGGCGCTTCGCGCCAGCCAGGTCAGGCGCTGGCCTCTGTCAGGGATGCGGAACTGGTTTACCGGACAGGCTTCCACACGGGCGGGAAAACGCAGTGCGTTTTCCTTTTCGCCCGACTTGGCCGAGGCACTCGCCGAGGTCATGCGAGCCGATCGCCCCATCCTGGCCGAGGGCACCAAAGGCCCTCGGCCAGGACCCGCCCCCCCAGCAAGGGCGCTGGTCCATGGGCTGCGGGCGGAACCGGTCCACCTGACCGCACCCAGCCCCAGGCCAGCCTCGCGGCGTTTCTGCCGCGACAGCGGGGTTGAACGGGGCTAAGCTTGCACCATGCCGCCCGGACATAGCCAAGGGACCAGGAGTTGAGCGAAGTAATCGTCATCGAGGAACGCCATGGCACGGTCGCGCGCCTGATCCTGAACCGGCCCGCCGCCCGCAACAGCCTGTCGCTGGCGATGATCGAGGCGCTTCATGCCGCGATCGGGCGGCTTGGGGCGGCGCGCGACGTGCATGTCATCGTCATCGCCGCCAATGGCCCGGGCTTTTGCGCCGGGCATGACCTGAAAGAGCTGACTGCCGCGCGCAGCCGTCCCGATGCGGGCCACGCCTTTTTCGAGGAAACGATGGGCAAATGCGCCGCGCTGATGCTGGCCGTCCTCCGCTGCCCCAAACCCGTCATCGCCGAGGTGCAGGGCATCGCCACGGCGGCCGGCTGCCAGCTTGTGGCGAGTTGCGATCTGGCCATCGCCTCGGCCGAGGCGCGTTTCGCCACGCCGGGGGTCAACATCGGCCTCTTCTGCTCGACACCGATGGTGGCCCTGTCGCGCAATCTGGGGCGCAAGGATGCGATGCACATGCTTCTGACCGGCGATCTGATCCCGGCGGACAAGGCGGCAAGCATCGGCCTGGTCAACGAGGTGGTGCCGCCCGACGCGCTGAGCGGCCACACGATGGCGCTGGCCAGCCGGATCGCCAAAAAGTCACCGGCGGCGGTCCGGATCGGCAAAGAGGCCTTTTACCGGCAGCTTGAAATGGCCCTGCCGGACGCCTACCGCTTTGCCGCCGAGGTCATGGTGCTGAACATGCTTGACCCCGACGCGGCCGAGGGCATCGGCGCCTTTGTCGAAAAGCGCCCGCCAAGCTGGCGGCCGCTCTGACGGGGCAGGGGCCGGCCGGGCGGCGGCCTCATGCCTCGTCCAGCGCCCGCGCCTCCGAGGCCAGCATGATCGGGATGCCGTCCCGCACCGGAAAGGCCAGCCGCGCCATGGTCGAGACCAGTTCCTGCCGCTCGGCGTCCCAGCGCAGCGGTCCCTGGGTGAGCGGGCAGACCAGCGCCTCAAGCATGCGCCGGTCATGGGCGGCGGGGGCGGGTTTTTCGGTCATTGCATCCTCTCCTCGCCTTCCTCTCCCATCCGCAGGGCAAACTCGATCAGCGCCGTCAGGGTCTGGCGCCGGTCGGTCAGGCTGGGCGATTCCAGCAGCGCCTGCTTGTCCTCGGGCGGCAGGGGCAAGAGCATCGACAGGGCGTTGATCAAAAGCTCGGGCTCTGCCCGCGACAGGTTCTTCCAGTCGACCCCCAGCGCCTTTGCCTCGAAATACCGCGACAGCAGCGCCAGAAAGCCTTGACGGTCCAGGCCGGGGTCGGTCTCGTCCGCGCCGGCCCGGTCGCCGGCAAAGGCCTGCCAGTCGACCGAAAAGCGGCGAAAGGGGGTAAAGCCCTCGACCTCGGCGCCCAGGCGGAACCTGGAGACCCCCGTGAGGGTGATCATGTAGCGGCCGTCCTCGGTCTCGGAAAAGCTGCTGAGCCGCCCGGCGCAACCGACCGAGGCCAGGCGCGTGCCCTCAAGGCCCTGGGTCTGGACCATGCCGATCAGGCGCGACGGCGTTTTCATGCACTCTTCGAGCATCGCGATATAGCGCGGCTCGAAGATGTGCAGCGGCAGGCGGGCGCGGGGCAACAAGAGCACCCCGGGCAGCGGAAAGACCGGGATGATTGCGGGCAGGTCAAGGTTGGTCATCATGCCCCCAACCTAGGCCGATTTGGCCCTCAGGCAAAGATCATCGACGACAGGCGCCGCCGGCCGGCCAGAACCACCGGGTCCTGCGGCTTGAGCGCGTCAAAGATCGTGAAAAGCTGGGCCCGCGCGGCGCCCGAGTTCCACTCGCGGTCCAACCTGAAAAGGTCAAGCAGGGTGTCCACCGCGCCGGCGACATCGCCGGTGGCGTGCTGGGCAGTGGCCAGATCGAACAGGATCTGCGGGTTCTTCGGGTCGCGGGCCAAAGCGGCGCGCAGATCCTCGACCGGGCCGGCCTTGGCGGCCTGGCGGGCCAGTTCGATCTGGGCGCGGGCGGCCTCGACCTCTTTGGACCCCGCAATCTTGGCCGGCGCGGCGGCGGCCAGCGCCTCGGCCTGGTCCAGATCGCCCAGGGCGACATGGCTGCGGATCAGGCCGCCATAGGCGGCGGCATTCTCGGGCTCTTCGCCCAGGATGGCGGCAAAGGTCTCGGCGGCATCGGCGGGGGCGCCTTCGTCAAGCATCTGCTCGGCGGCCTCAAGCGCCTCGGCCAGACCGCCGTCGGCGGACCCGCCCGACAGCTTGACCAGCCGCTCGATAAAGGCCTTGATTTCAGACCCCGGCACCGCGCCCTGAAAGCCGTCGACCGGCTTGCCGTCGAAAAAGGCGTAGACGGTCGGAATCGACTGGATGCGCAACTGCCCGGCCAGCATCTGGTTTTCATCGACGTTGATCTTGACCATGCGCACCGCGCCCTTGGCCGCCGTCACCGCCGCCTCAAGCGCCGGGCCAAGTGTCTTGCACGGCCCGCACCAGGGCGCCCAGAAGTCGACGATCACCGGCACCTCGCGCGAGGGGTCGATCACATCGGCCATGAAGCTGCGCTCGGAGCCGTCCTTGATCAGGTCGGCGGCGGGCTTTGTCTCGGCAAGTCCAAACATGGCGGGGTCCTCATCGCATCTGTCGGCCCTATATGGGGCCAATCGGCGCGGATTTGAAGGGGGTGGCCGGCGGCATTTCCGGGGCGACCGGCCGCCCCTGACCGGGTTTTCGGCGGGGCGGGCCCGATCCTGTTTGACAACGCCGACCGATTGGCTAACTGGAAGAAAACCCAAGGCGCGAAGATGCTGATCGAAGAGACCGACCTTGAAGGCGTGTTGATCCTGACCCCGAAACGCTTTGCAGACGAGCGGGGCTGGTTCAGCGAGACCTTCAACGCCGCCCGCGCCGCCGAGGCCGGGCTGGACATGGTCTTTGTCCAGGACAACCATTCGATGTCGGCCCGGGCCGGCACCCTGCGCGGGCTGCATTTCCAGGCGCCGCCCCATGCGCAGGACAAGCTGGTCCGCTGCGCGCGCGGGGCGATTTTCGATGTGGCGGTGGACATCCGCAGGGGCAGCCCGACCTTTGGCAAATGGACCGGGGTCGCGCTGACCGAGGCGAACGGCCGCCAATTGCTGGTGCCCAAGGGCTTTCTGCACGGCTTTGTCACCACGGCCGACATGACCGAGGTCCTGTACAAATGCTCGGACCTCTACGCTCCCGACTGCGATGGCGCGGTGCGCTGGGACGATCCGGACATCGGCATAGACTGGGGCCTTGCCGGCGCGCCGGTCCTGTCGGCCAAGGATGCCGCCGCGCCGCTCTTTCGCGAATTCGTCAGCCCCTTTGCCTATGAAGGTGCCCGGTGAAGATCCTTGTAACCGGCGGGATGGGCTTTATCGGCTCGGCCGTGGTGCGGCTGGCCGTGGCACGCGGGCATGAGGTGGTGAACCTTGACGCCATGACCTATGCCGCCTGCGCGGCGAATGTCGCCCCGGTTGCCGGCTCGAACCTTTACAGCTTTGAGCAGGCCGATATCCGCGACCGAGCGCGGCTGGATGCGGTCTTTGCCCTGCACCGGCCCGATGCGGTGATGCATCTGGCCGCCGAAAGCCATGTCGACCGTTCGATCGACGGTCCGGGCGATTTCATCCTGACCAACATCAACGGCACCTACAACATGCTGGAAGCCGCCCGCGCCCATTGGCAGGCGATGGGCCGCCCCGGCGTCTTTCGTTTTCACCACATTTCGACCGACGAGGTGTTCGGCTCGCTGGGGCCGACCGGGCAGTTCACCGAAGAGACGCCCTATGACCCGCGCAGCCCCTATTCGGCCTCCAAGGCCGCCAGCGACCATCTGGTGCGCGCCTGGGCGGAAACCTATGGGCTGCCGGTGGTGCTGACCAACTGCTCGAACAACTACGGCCCCTATCATTTTCCCGAAAAGCTGGTGCCGGTGACGATCCTGAACGCGCTGGCCGGCAGGCCGATCCCGGTTTACGGCGCCGGGCTGAACGTGCGCGACTGGCTTTATGTCGAGGATCACGCCGACGCGCTGCTCTTGGTGCTGCAAAGGGGCGCCCTGGGGCGCAGCTACAACATCGGCGGCCGGAACGAGCGGCGCAACATCGACCTGGTGACCACGATCTGCGCCATTCTGGATCGCAAACGCCCGAAAGCGCGGCCCTATGCCGAGCAGATCGCCTTTGTCGCCGACCGGCCCGGCCACGACGCCCGCTATGCCATCGACCCCAGCCGCATCCGGGACGAGCTGGGCTGGCAGCCCTCGGTCACGGTCGAAGAGGGGCTGGAGCGGACGGTGCAGTGGTATCTGGACAACGAAGACTGGTGGCGCCCGTTGCAGGCGCGTCAGGGGGTCGGGGTCCGGCTGGGGGTCAGGGCATGAAGCTTCTGGTCTTTGGCCAGACCGGGCAGCTTGCCCGCGAATTCGCCCGGCGCCTGCCCGCCGGCACCAGCGCCCGCTTTCTGTCCCGGGCCGAGGCTGACCTGGCGGACCCCGCCGCCTGCGCCGCCGCCGTCATGGGGGCGCATGTGGATGCCGTGATCAACGCCGCCGCCTGGACCGCCGTCGACCGTGCCGAGGCCGAGGAGGCCGCCGCCACGGTGGCCAACGCCGATGCGCCCGGCGCCATGGCCCGCGCCGCCGCCGCGCGCGGCCTGCCGTTCCTGCACGTCTCGACCGATTACGTCTTTGACGGCGCGGGCCGCCAGCCCTTTGCCCCGGCCAGCCCCACCGGCCCGCTGGGGGCCTATGGCCGCTCAAAGCTGAAGGGCGAGGGTGCCATCCGTGCCGCCGGCGGCAGGGCGCTGATCCTGCGCACCTCCTGGGTGTTTTCGGCCCATGGCGCGAACTTCGTGAAAACCATGCTGCGCCTGGGGCGCGAGCGCGAAAGCCTGAACGTGGTGGCCGACCAGATCGGCGGGCCGACCCCGGCCGCCGCGATCGCGGATGCGCTGTTCACCAGCGCCCGGGCGATGGTCGCCGGCCATCCGGGCGGCACGCACCATTTCAGCGGCGCGCCCGATACGTCATGGGCCGATTTCGCCCGCGCGATCATGGCGGCGGCGGGTCTGGCCTGCCGGATCGTGGATATCCCCACCAGCGCCTATCCCACCCCCGCCCGGCGCCCGGCGAACAGCCGGCTTGACTGTGCCGCGCTGGAGGCCGAATTCGGCATCACCCGGCCGGACTGGCGGTCCGCCCTCGATCAGATCGTGAAGGAGCTCTCCTGATGCAGCGCAAGGGAATCATCCTGGCCGGCGGCTCGGGCACGCGGCTGTGGCCGATCACCATGGGCGTGTCCAAGCAGCTCTTGCCGATCTACGACAAGCCGATGATCTATTATCCCCTCTCGGCGCTGATGCTCACCGGCATCCGCGAGATTGCGGTGATCACCACGCCCGAGGATCAGGCCCAGTTCGTCCGCCTCTTGGGGGATGGCAGCCAGTGGGGCGTGCGCCTGAGCTACATCGTCCAGCCCTCGCCCGATGGGCTGGCGCAGGCCTATCTGCTGGCGGCTGACTTTCTGGGCGGCGCGGCTTCGGCGATGGTGCTGGGCGACAACATCTTTTTCGGCCATGGTCTGCCCGAGATGCTGGCCGCGGCCGACAGCCGCGCTGTCGGGGGCACGGTGTTCGGCTACCGCGTCGCGGACCCGGAGCGCTATGGCGTCGTCGGGTTCGACGCCGCCGGCCGGGTCAGCCAGATCGTCGAAAAGCCTGCGGTGCCGCCGTCGAACTATGCGGTGACGGGGCTGTATTTCCTGGACGGCCGCGCGCCCGAGTTTGCCGCGCGCGTGCGGCCCTCGGCGCGGGGTGAGCTGGAGATCACCGATCTGCTGGAAATCTACCTGGCCGAAGGCACCTTGCGGATCGAGAAGATGGGGCGCGGCTTTGCCTGGCTTGACACCGGCACGCACGGCAGCCTGCTGGACGCCAGCAACTTTGTGCGCACGCTGGAAAGCCGGCAGGGCTTGCAGGTCGGCAGCCCGGACGAGATCGCCTTTCGCGCCGGCTGGACGGACCGAGCCGCGCTTTCGGCCCGCGCCGAGGTGTTCCGCAAGAGCAGCTACGGCGCCTATCTGTCGCGGATCCTGTCCGAGACAGAGACCGACGCGGGCCCCGGCGCTTCCTGAGGCCGCTGCGGGAACGGTCCCCGGGGCGTGGGAGGGGCAAAGCCCGTCCTAAACCGCCCGCTATGGCCGGGGAACGCGCTGACCTTAGCCATCGATGGGGTACCGGTTTACCCTCTCCCTTCCCCGCCCGACTTTGGCCGAGGCCATCGCCGAGGTCATGCGACACGACTGCCGCAATCTGCCGAGAGCCCCAAAGCCCCTCGGCCAGCGCC
>JBQTIT010000117.1:0-14711 GCA_052387855.1 Paracoccaceae bacterium | reverse complement strand
GGCGGGGCCCCTCGCCGCGGCACCCGGGAACGGTTCCCCATACCGGCCCGTGGCCCCAAACGGCCCTGTCCACGCGCCCGACCCCCCCACGGGAGGGCGCTCCACGCCCTCCGGGTCGGGCGCTGGCCTCTGACATCTATGCGGAACCGGTCACCCGGACACGTTCCCACACGGGCGAGGAAACGCAGTGCGTTTCCTTGTTCGCCCGCCCCTACACGGGCCAAGGCACCAGCCGAGGTCATGCGAAGACCCGCCTCATCCCCCTCCGCCCGCTATTCGGCCAGCGGGACGAACACCATCTCGTGCCCCTCGCCGGTCAGCACCAGCCGGTCGGCCGAGGTCCGGGCGGTCGTCATCACGGCCAGCAGGCCCAGAAAGCGCAGCTCTTGCTCCAGCCCGTCGCAGGCGCGCTTGGTCGAACCGAGCGGGCCAAACAGCGCCCCGTCCAGCCCCGGCCCCCGCGCGAACCAGCGGTTGCAGGGCGCAGTGCCGCCGATGCGGCCATCGGCGCCGATCTGCAGCGTGGCCGTCAGCGCAAAGGGTTCGGCGTCGATGCTCTCAAGCCGCCATGTGCCGGCCCCGAGGCCCGCCGCCGGCGCCGAGGCCCCGCCAAGAAGTGCGACAAGCGAAAGCAAGATGGTGCGGAACATGGGCCCCTGCCATACTTCAGCCGGAAAAGGCCTCCGGCCGGGCCTCGCGCGCCATGTGGTCAAGCACGGCGTTGACGAATTTCGGTTCCTTGCCGCCGGGAAAGAAGGCCTTGGCGACATCGACATATTCGTTGATCGCCACCTTGGGCGGGGTCGCGCTGTCGACCAGTTCGGCCCCCGCCGCGCGGAAAAGCGCCCGCAGCACCGGGTCGATCCGCCCGAGCGGCCAGGCCGCAAGCAGCGCCCGGTCGGTCATCTGGTCGATGCGCGCCTGCCAGTTCACCGCCTGCGCCAGGATGGCGCGGAACAGATCGACATCGCCCTCGGCAAAATCGCCCTCTTCATAGCTGGCGCCAAGGCGGTAGGTCTCGAACTCCGCGCTGACGACAGGGGCCGACTGGCCCGAGGCTTCCATCTGAAACAGCGCCTGCACGGCGTAAAGCCGCGAGGCGGATTTCATCAGGCGCCGTTCGGCCGCCCTGGCAGAGCTGCGGGGGCCTGTCATGACCGAAAACCCATCCCCTTGGGCGCGGCGGCCCATTTGCGCGACAGCGCGATCAGATGCAGGGCCGCCGCGGCCGCGCCGCCGCCCTTGTCCTGCCCGGCGGGATCGGCGCGCACCACAGCCTGCTCGCGGTTCTCGACCGTCAGGATGCCGTTGCCGATGCAGAGCCCTTCGAGCCCCAGCAGCATCAGCCCGCGCGAGCTGTCATTGCAGACGGTGTCGTAATGCGTGGTCTCGCCCCGGATGATGCAGCCCAGCGCGACATAGCCGTCAAACTCGGCCAACCTGTCGGCCAGCCCGATGGCGCTGGGGATCTCCAGCGCGCCGGGAACCTCGACCAGGTCGGTCTCGGCGCCGCAGGCCTGCGCCACGGCGCGCGCGCCGGCCACCAGATTGTCGGCGATGTCGCGGTAATAGGGCGCCACAACGATCAAGAGCCGGGTCGGCGCGTCAAGGCGCGGCAGCGGCAGGGTGGTGTGGGACAGATTGGCAGCCATGGTTCAGCCCTTGATCGGTTGCGTGCCGGCGATGGTCAGCCCGTAGGCGTCAAGACCCACAAAGCGCGGCGCGGCAGAGTTGGTGACCAGCGTGATCTGCGACAGCCCCAGCGCCGACAGGATCTGCGCGCCCAGACCGTACTGGCGCAGGGTCTGCGGCGAATGTTCGCCCGGGGCGACCATCTTCATCGTGGTGTCGCGCAAGAGAACGACCACGCCCCGCCCCTCGGCGGCGATGATCCGCATCGCGGCGGGCAGCACGGCGTCATTGCCGATGCCAAGCACATCTTCCATCGGATTCAGCGAATGGACGCGCACCAGAACCGGCCCCGGCGCCAGAAGATCGCCCTTGGTCAGCACGATATGCTCATCGCCATGCGTCTCGTCGGCGTAGATCCGCATCAGCCAGTCGCCACCATGCAGCGAGGTGACCGCGCGAACCGCCTTTTCGTTGATCAGGTTGTCGTGCCGGCGCCGGTAGGCGATCAGGTCCGAGATGGTGCCGATCTTGATCCCGTGGCGCTGGGCAAAGCCGATCAGGTCGGGCAGCCGCGCCATGGTGCCGTCGTCGTTCATGATCTCGCAGATCACGCCCGAGGGGTTGAGCCCGGCCAGCCGGCTGACATCGACCGCGGCCTCGGTATGGCCGGCGCGCACCAGAACGCCGCCGTTGCGGGCGCGCAGCGGAAAGATGTGGCCGGGCGTGGCGATGTCGGCCGCGCCCCTGGTCGGGTCGATCGCGACCGAGACGGTACGGGCGCGGTCGGCGGCCGAAATGCCGGTCGTCACGCCCTCGCGCGCCTCGATCGACAGGGTAAAGGCGGTCTCGTGGCGCGAAGAGTTCTTGGGGCTCATCAGCGGCAGGCCAAGCGCATCGATCCGCGCGCCCGGCAGCGCCAGGCAGATCAGCCCGCGCCCGTGGGTCGCCATGAAGTTGATGGCCTGCGGCGTGCACATCTGGGCCGGGATCACCAGATCGCCCTCGTTCTCGCGGTCCTCATGATCGACCAGAATGAACATCCGCCCATTGCGGGCATCCTCGATGATGTCCTCGACCGACGATATGGCGTCGGAATATTCGGTTTTGTGTCCGGTCATGGGGCGACATCCTGCAAGCTCTCAAAGCGCAGATAACGCGGCCCGCCGGCAAATGCCAGAGCGGGGGCCAGGAAAAGGATCAGCGGCGCGTCAGCCTGAGCCAGATCCCGTCACGCGCGCGCACCGTCAGATGCGCCACCGGCACCGGATCGCGGCCCGGGATCCGCTCAAACCGCCAGGCGCGCAGGATGAGCGCCAGCAGCAGCGGGCCCTCGACCATGGCAAAGCCCGCGCCGGGGCAGACGCGCGGGCCCGCCGAGAACGGCAGATAGGCATCGCGCGCGCAGGCCCGGTAGTCCTCGCGCGACCAACGATCGGGGTCGAAATCGTCCGGGGCGGGCCAGAGCCGCTGGTGCCGATGCAGATGCCAGGGGCTGAGCACGATCTGCGCCCCGGGCGCCAGCAGACGGCCGCGCATCTCTTCGGGCTTGCTGGTCTGGCGCACCATCATCGGCACGGGCGGGTAAAGCCGCAGCGTCTCGCGAAAGACATCGCGGGTAAAGCGCAGGCATGAGAGGTCGGAAAAAGCCGGATCGGGCGGCAGAAGCGCCGCCTCGGCCGCCGCGCGGTCCTGCGCGGCGGGGTCCATGGCCAAAAGGTAAAGCGCCCAGGACAGGGCCGAGGCGCTGGTCTCGTGCCCGGCCAGAAAGAAGATCGCGACCTGGTCCACCATCTCGGCGGTGTCCAGCCTCTGGCCGGTGACGGGGTCGGCCGTGGTCATGATCTTGGTCGCCAGATCCTCGGGCGCGGTTCCCCGCGCGATCTCGTCCGCGCGCGCCTGCGTCAGCCCGGCGATCAGCGCGCGGATCCGCGCGGCCGAGCGGCGGCTCGCGCGTCGGTGCAGTCGCGGAAACCAGCGCGGCAGGCGCAGAAAGGCGCCGAGATTCAGGATCGGCTGCGCGCGCTGGTGGGTGCGGAACTCGGTAAAGACGGCCCGCGCGGTCTGGTCCTTGATCGGGATGGAAAAGAGCGTGCGAAAGATCACATCGGCCGCCGCGTGGCTCATGGCTTCTTCGACCTCTTGCGCGCCTTCTTCCAGCCGCTCGGCCGCCGCCTGCCCCGCCGCCAGCATCGCCGGAAAGCTTTCCTTGAGCCGCCCGCCCTCAAACGCCGGATCGATGATCCGCCTTTGCCGCTTCCACACCTCGCCATTGGTCAGAAAGACCGACGCCCCCAGAAGCGGCCGCAGCCCCTCGCCCACCAGGTCCGACTTTGGAAAATCGTCCGGCCGTTCGCTCAGCACGCGGCGCACCAGCGCGGGGTCGTTGGCGACGTAGCTGCGAAAGAAGGGGGTGCGAAACTCGGCCATCCAGGCGCTGTAAAGCCGCGCCGGCTGCGCCGAGAGGATGTCGCGACGAAAGAGCCGCAGATAGGTCCAGAGCGAGACCTTGTCGGCGCGGGGTTCGGGCTTTGGCGGTCTCATGTCGTGCCTGTGAACCGATTGACCGGGGTTTCGATCACGCTTTTCGACGGCGCGCGCCCGGCATAGCGCCGCGCCAGGGTCATCGGGCCGGCGGTGATCTGGAAATAGTCGTAGTCCCCCGGCCGGTCAAACGCGCACAGATACTGGAAATGCAGGCGAAAGAACCGCCAGCGCAGCGCGCGCCACCGCTCGGGACTGAGCGTTCGGGTAAAGGCAGCCGAAACCACCAGCGGCCAGAGCTTGCCGCTGGCCGGCGCCATGCCGGACACCGCCACCGGATCACACAGCGCAAAGGCGCAGCCGTCGCCCGGCGCGGTCACATCGATCCAGGTCACTTCGGCCCGGGTGCAAAGATAGGCCAGGTCCCGCCGCAGCCGCCCCGCGCCGGGAAGGAAGGACACCATCGGCACCACCTGGCCCAGGCTGAGAAAGCCCAGCGCCGGCCCCCCCGGCGCGATCCCCCCCCGGATGAGATCGGCCAGCACCGAGATGCCCAGATGCACGCCCGAGGAATGACCGACCAACAGCACCTCGTCATGCGGGCCGGCCAGCGCCTCGGCCAGGGCGATGCGAAACGCCGCCAGGCGCGTTTCAAGCTCGGGCGGATTGGCCCCGCCGGCCTGGGCCGAATAGGCGTAATCGTGCATCAGATAATAGGCAAAGAGGTGACGGTCCCAGCGCCGGAACAGCGTCAGAAGCCCCAGCGCCAGCGCCGCGCCGGCGGCAAGACCCAAGCCCGGGTGCGCCCCCCCGGCCACCAGCCGCC
Source organism: Paracoccaceae bacterium (assembly GCA_052387855.1). Lineage (GTDB taxonomy): Bacteria > Pseudomonadota > Alphaproteobacteria > Rhodobacterales > Rhodobacteraceae > CAIYZT01. The sequence goes on along the minus strand of JBQTIT010000117.1, from coordinate 9,772 downwards.
CCAGCGCCCCGCCCGCCTGCAGCGCCGCGACAAGCTGGACCAGCAGCAGCAGCACCGGATAAAGTGCCGCGATCATCGGCCCCTTGCGCAGGCGCAAGAGCCGCCAGAGCGCGCCCGAGCCGAGATAGGTCCAGGCCGTGCGCGCCAGTTGCAGATAGGTGCCCGCGATGCCCCGCGTCATCGAGGCCCTGACCAGATCCGACCAGACCAGAACCTCGACCTCCGCCAGCGTCTCGGCCCCGCCGATCCGGCTGCGCACCCGCCAGCCAAAGGCCCCGCCCGCCGCCCTTGGCGTCAGGTCAAGCTCGTAGCCGGAAAGGCGCGCCTGCTCTCTGCCCTCGCTGCGGTAAAGCTCGCGGTAGCGGCGCGGATGAAAGGGGTCGTAGCCCGGAATGTAGAACACCCGGCGCCGAAACACCACCGCCTCTGTCCTGCCCTCTGCCTCAGCCATGCCTCACCCGCACCGGTCGCGCCGGGGGTCCAGCATGGGCCAGTCCGCCCGGCTTGTCAGCCGATTTCGGCAAGGGCGGGAAAGGTTTCCAAGAGCCAGTAGGACAGCGCCGAAAAGCCGCCCGTCAGCATCAGGATGCCGACCATCAGCAAGAGCGCGCCCATGGCCCGCTCGATCGCGGTGGCATGGGACTTGAAGAACCCCAGCGCCGGGGTCAGGCGCCCCAGGAACACCGCCACCAGCAGAAAGGGCAGCCCGAGGCCCAGCGCATAGACCCCCAGGAGCAGCGTGCCCCGCGCCAGCGAGGCCTCTTGCGCCGCCAGGGTCAGGATCGCGCCCAGGATCGGGCCGATGCAGGGCGTCCAGCCAAAGGCAAAGGCCAGCCCCAGCACATAGGCGCCAAGGGCCGAGCCGCCCCTGTCGCCCGCGTCGATGCGCAGATCGCGGTTCAGAAAGCCCAGGCGAAAGACGCCCAGAAAGTGCAGCCCGAAGACCAGCACGACCCCCCCGGCCAGGGCCGAGAACAGCCGCGAATTGCCGATGAAGAATGCCCCAAGCGCCGAAACCGCCGCGCCCAGGATCAGGAACACCGTCGACAGGCCCAGGACGAAAAACACCGCCGTCCCCAGCGCCGAGCGTCCCTGCCGCATCTGGCCGACCGAAATGCCGCTCATGTAGGCCAGATAGGGCGGCACCACCGGCAGCACGCAGGGGCTGAGAAACGACAGCATCCCCGCCGCAAAGGCCACCATGAGAGAGGGCAGAAGGGTTGCCGAAAAAAGGTCGATGCCGAACATGGGGGCTCCTTTGGGTCCGTCTTAGGCGCATCGGCGCGCGATGTCACCACGGCGGGCTGTCACAACAGCGTCAGAGAATGGCTCTGGCGCCGCGCCGTGCGGGCGCTATCCTGCCGGCATGGGGGCCGCATGAGGTTTGACCACGATCTGGACTGCGCGGGCCTGCTCTGCCCGCTGCCGGTGCTGAAGGCGCGCAAGCGGCTGATGGCGCTGGCCCCGGGCGCCGTGCTGCGGGTGCTGGCGACCGACCGGATGGCCGAGATCGACCTGCCGCATTTCTGCGCCGAGGCCGGGCACGACTATCTTGGCGCCCGGCCAGAAGGGAACGCGACCGCGCATTTTCTGCGCCGGGGCGGGTCGGGCTGAGCTACGAGCGGGGGGCTGTCCGCCCCCCTCGCGGGCGATGCCCGCTTCACCCCCCGAGGATATTTGGCACAGGGGATCATCAAGGCGGGGTCAGACGCTTGCCCCGGGGCCGCGGCCCGGGGGGGCAGCGCAAGGACGCGCCAAGGGTCGATGCCGGGCGCCCCGCAACGGGCCAGGGCGCGGGCGCCTTGGTCAGGCCGGGGTCCGGCGGGCGAGCGGGCCCGGCGGGATGGCCCCATGGTCCGCGCCGGAACGGGCGGTGCTTGAACGGACAAGGCGGCCCCGAGAGGGCCGCCTTGTCTTTCGTTCCAGGTCCTTACCGGCCGAGGTTCCACCACCCCTTTTTGCGCGGCGCGCCCGGATCGGCCGGCGGTTCCGGCGCGTCGGTCAGACCGGGGTCGGGTTGCAGACCAGACCCTGCCGAAGCCGCCTCGTCACTCGGCGCGGCGGGGAAGGCGGGGGCCGGTTCGGCCTCGGCCTTTCTGGCGCCCCGGGCAGCGGCGCTTTTGGGCCTTTCCGCCCTGGGCTTGGCCGGCTCGGGTGCCGGCTGAGTCACTGGCTCGGGTGCCGCCGCCTCTGCCGGCGCCGGCGCTTCCAGGAGCTTTGGCTTGGCGCGCGTGCGGCTGGCGGGCTTCTTCACCGCCGGCGCGTCCGCTTCGACGGCAGCGCTTTCGGGCGCGTCGGCCTTGGGCTTGGCGGCAGAGCGGCTGCGCACGCGGGTCCGGCTTTTCTCGGCAGCGGGGGGCGCTGCGGGCTCGGGGGCAGGCCCGTCCGGCGGCGCGACCTCGGCCCCTGCCGGCTCTGCCGCGACGGTGTCGCCCTCGTCCTCGTCCGCCTCATCGCCGTCATCGCCGGCGCCGCCTTCGGCCCCTTGGGACAGGCCGTTCGCGCCAGGGCCGCCCTTCTTGCGGCGACGACGGCGACGCTTTTTCTTGCCGCCGGCGCCCTCGGCGCGCTCTCCTGCCGTCACGGGCTGCGCCTCGGCCTCGACGGTCTCGGCCTCGTCCTCGGCGGCGTCAAGGATCAGGTCCTCGTCCTCCTCCTCGTCGACCGGCGCGCCCATCAGGCTGGCATTGCCCGAGACCACGGCGGTCTGCTCGGGCACGAAGCGGGTCGCGGTCTTGAACTTTTCGATGGCGAAATCGGGGCTGACCATGGCGGGGTCGGCCTCGATCCGCACGGCCATGCCATAGCGCGCCTCGATCAGCGCGACATGCTCGCGCTTGTGGTTGATCAGGAAGTTGACGATGCCGATCGGCGCCTTGAGCAGCACCTCCTTGGACCGCTTGCGCGTGCCCTCTTCGTCCAGCGCGCGCAGCACCTGCAGGCCCAGACTGTCGTCGGACCGGATCAGGCCGGTGCCGTGGCAATGGCTGCAGGGCTGGGTGGTGCTTTCCAGCATGCCGGGGCGCAGGCGCTGGCGCGACATCTCCAACAGGCCAAAGCCCGAGATGCGGCCAACCTGGATCCGCGCGCGGTCGGTCTTGAGCTTGTCCTTCAGCCGCTTCTCGACGGCGGCGTTGTTGCGCCGCTCTTCCATGTCGATGAAGTCGATCACGATCAGACCGGCCAGGTCGCGCAGGCGGAGTTGCCGCGCCACCTCGTCGGCGGCCTCGAGATTGGTCTTGAGCGCGGTTTCCTCGATCGAGCCTTCGCGCGTCGAGCGGCCCGAGTTCACGTCGATCGCCACCAGCGCCTCGGTGGTGCCGATGACGATGTAGCCGCCGGACTTCAGTTGCACGGTCGGGTTGAACATGCCGCCCAGATAGCTTTCGACCTGGAAACGCGCGAAAAGCGGCATCGCCTCGTCATAGCGCTTCACGTCGCGGGCATGGGCCGGCATGATCATGCGCATGAAGTCCTTGGCGGTGCGATAGCCCGCCTCTCCCTCGACCAGGACCTCGTCGATCTCCTTGGAATAAAGATCGCGGATCGTGCGCTTGATCAGGTTGCCCTCTTCATAGATCTGCGCCGGCGCCATGGATTTCAGCGTCAGGTCGCGGATCTCTTCCCACAGGCGCATCAGGTATTCATAGTCGCGCCGGATCTCGGCCTTGGTGCGCTTGGCCCCGGCGGTGCGGATGATCAGGCCGGCGCCCTCGGGCACCTCGATCTCGCCGGCGATTTCCTTGAGCTTCTTGCGGTCGGCGGCCTGGGTGATCTTGCGCGAGATGCCGCCGCCGCGCGCGGTGTTGGGCATCAGCACGCAGTACCGCCCGGCGAGCGAGAGGTAGGTCGTCAGCGCCGCGCCCTTGTTGCCGCGTTCTTCCTTGACCACCTGCACCAGCATGATCTGGCGCACCTTGATCACTTCCTGGATCTTGTAGCGCCGGGCACGCGGGCGCCGGGGGGCCGAGATTTCCTCGGCCACGTCCTCTTCGGCCACCGATTCGATCTCGTCATCGGTGTCCGAGGCATGGTCGATCGCCTTGTAGCCGCGCTCGCCCTCGCCGGCGTTTTCGGCGCCCTGCTCGTGCGCGTGATCATGGGCATGCTCAGGGACCTCGGCCCGGCTGTGCGCAAGGCCCGCGTCGTGGGTCTGATCCTCGGCGCCGGTCTCGTCGTCAAGGTCGATCACATCCATCGCGCCGACATCGGCGCTGCGGACGGCATCGCCCGCCGCAGCCTCGGCGCGGGGGCCCGGGCGGGGGCGCTGGCGCGTGCGGGCCGGGCGGCTTTCCTCTTCGTCCTGGGCGCGGTTGAAGGCACGCTCTTCGTCCAGGAGCGCCTTACGGTCAGCCACGGGGATCTGGTAATAGTCGGGGTGGATCTCGGCAAAGGCGAGAAAGCCGTGCCGGTTGCCGCCGTAATCGACAAAGGCCGCCTGCAACGAAGGCTCGACCCGCGTCACCTTGGCCAGGTAGATGTTCCCGGCAAGCTGGCGCTTGTTTATGGTTTCAAAGTCAAACTCTTCGACCTTGTTTCCGTCGACCACGACCACGCGGGTTTCCTCGGCGTGGGTGGCATCGATAAGCATTTTCTTAGACATGTTGTTCCAATGCGCCGGCCCCGCGCCCGCCGTCCGGACCAGGGTCCGGCATTGGGCAGGCACGGGAAGGGGCGGCTTGTTCGGGCGATGGCACGGGCACGAGCAGACCGGGCGCTGCCACTTGGACAGTCCTCGGGCTGGATCACTGCTGCCGCGCGTCTCATCGCGTATCTTCACCATGGGCGGCCTTGCGGCCACCCGCTTTTCACGGCCCGCCCCGTCGCTGACGGGGTTTGGGCAAGTTCACGAACCCCATGACGGGCCCATCCGGCCACCCCGAACGACAATCAGCGATGCCATGTCCGGGGCAGAGAATTCCGCGGCACCCGCAGGGGCGCCTGTCCCAACCCTATCGGCAATCGCGCCCCGAACACAATGGGCGATTTGCCCGGGCCCCGGTCATCCTCTCGTGCGGAAATATCCTGCGGGAGGTCCAGAGGGTGCAAAACCCTCCGGCTCCGGCGAGGGGCGGCTCAGACGTAGTCCTGCCGCTGCAGCGCGTATTTCGCCATCTTCTCGTTCAGCGTCCGGCGCGGCAGGCACAGCTCTTCCATCACCGCCACGATCGATCCCTTGTGCCGGCGCATGGTGTTGTCGATCAGCATGCGCTCAAAGGCCTCGACATGGTCCTTCAGCGGCTTGCCTTCGGTGGTCAGCGCCCGCCCGCCCGCCTCGTTGTCCGACATCAGGAGCGAGGCGACCGAGCCCGAACCGCGACGGTTCTGCAAGACCGCCCGCTCGGCCACGTTCACAAGCTGGCGCACGTTGCCCGGCCAGGGTGCCTGCAAGAGCTGCGCGGCCTCCTGCGCGGTCAGGGGCGGCGCCTCGCAGCCGTATTCCTCGGCGAACTGCTCGGAAAGCTTGGTGAACAGCGTCAGGATATCCTCGCCCCGGCTGCGCAGCGGCGGCAGGACGATGGTCATGGCGCCCAGGCGAAAGAACAGGTCGGGGCGCAGGATGTCCTCAAGCGTCTTGTCGGGACCGTGCTGGTTGCAGATCGCGATCACGCGGGTGTCGGGCGGGGTGCCCTGGGCGTTGATCACGGTCAGGAGCCGCGATTGCAGCGCGTGCGACAGGTTCTCGATGTCCTCAAGGCACAGGGTGCCGCCCCGCGCCTCCTCGACCAGCGGCAGGGCGCCGTCCTCGTTCGGGCCGAACAGCTTGGCGGCAAGCTGGTCCTCGGACCAGGCGGCGCAGGAGACGGTCAGGAACTTGCGCCCGGCGCGCGGCCCGACCGCGTGCAGCGCATGGGCGACCAGCGTCTTGCCGGTGCCGGTCTCGCCGTCGATCAGCACATGGCTGTCGGCCTGGCCGAGATCGAGGATATCCTCGCGCAGCCGCTCCATCACCGCCGAGCCGCCGATCAGCTTGCGCATGATCATGGTGCCGTCCGACAGCTCGCGCCTGAGCTCGCGGTTGTCCAGCGTCATGCGCCGCGCCTGGGTGGCGCGCTTGGCCAGTTCGGTCATCCTGTCGGGATTGAAGGGTTTTTCCAGAAAGTCGAAGGCGCCGATCCGCATCGCCTCGACCGCCATCGGCACATCGCCATGCCCGGTGATCAGGATCACCGGCAGGCCCGAATCCATTCCCATCAGCCGCTTGAGAAAGGCCATCCCGTCCATGCCGGGCATCTTGATGTCGCTGACCACGGCGCCGGCAAAATCCGGGCCGATCACCTTGAGCGCCTCTTCGGCGCTGGCAAAGGTTTCGGTGTCAAAGCCCGACAGGGCCAGCCACTGGCTGATCGACTGCCGCATGTCGGCCTCGTCATCGACGATCGCAACCTTCATCGTTCGCACCATGGTCTTTCCTTTTCCTCATTCCGCCGCGCCGGGGCGTGCCCGGGCCTGGGGGCCGTCGCCCCTTTGATCCTGCCCCGCGCCCTGCCCCGCGAACTGCCCCGCGTCCTGCCCGGCACCCGGAGGCCCCTCTGCCGCCGCCTCGGCCAGCGCGTCAATCCCGGCCAGCAGAAGGGGAAGCTGCATCTCGAACACCGCCCCGCCCGCCTCGGCGTTGCGCGCGGTCAGGCGCCCGCCCATGTCGGTCATGATGGTGGACGAGATCGCCAGCCCCAGTCCGACCCCCTCGCCGGGCTTCTTTGTCGTGTAGAACGGCTCGAAGATATTGTCGAAATCCTTGACCCCGGGGCCGTTGTCGCTGACCCTGAGCAGGGCCAGCCCCTCGGCCGACAGGGAAAGATCGATCCGTGGCTCCGCCAGATCCTTGGTCGCATCCAGCGCATTGCGCAAGAGATTGATGATCACCTGCTCGATCCGCAGCCGGTCGGCCATCACCATCACCGGCTGACGCGGCAGGCTGCGCGAGATCTTGACCACGCGGGCCCGCAACTGCGGCTCCATCATCGACAGCGCCGAGGACAGGCAGCGGCGCAGATCGACCGGCTCCAGCGCCTCGGCGCCCTTGCGGGCATACGACTTGAGCTGCCGCGTGATCGCGCCCATCCGCTCGATCAGATCATCAAGCCGCTGGAACGAGGACAGCGCCTCGTCCGGGCGCTTGCGCAAGAGCAAGAGCCGCGCGCCGGCCAGATAGGTCTTCATCGCGGCAAGCGGCTGGTTCAATTCATGGCTGACCGCCGCCGACATCTCGCCCAGCGCCGCCAGTTTCGAGGACTGCGCCAGCGTCAGCTCGGCCACGGCAAGGGTCTTTTGCACCTTTTCCCGCTCGGCGATCTCGCGGCTCAGGCGCGCGTTCAAGAGCCGCAGCTCGGCCGATTCGCGCTGCGCCAGCGCCGAGATCGACCAGGCCCGCCGCGACAGCATGGTCGTGATCATCGCCAGCAGGATGGCAAAGCCCATGATCTCCAGCGCCAGCACGCCATTGACCCGCTCGCGCACCGAGCCATAGGCGGCGAAAGAGACCATGCGCCAGCCCTGAAAGGGCACGCGCGCCTCGGTCCGCAGCACGGCCTCGCCGCGCAGATAGGTGTCGGGCTGGTTGGCGGCCAGGCGCGAGGTGGCCGACAGGGCGCGGTCGATCACCGAGGGGACCTCGGTCGTCTTGGTGACCTCCTCGACCGTGCTGCCGCGCCAGCGCGGCTCGGTCGCCAGGATCACCCGGTTTTCGCTGTCGGTGACCAGCACCACGTCCTGAAGCCCGGACCAGGCCCGCTCATATTTCGACAGATCGGCCTCGACCACGATCACGCCCAGCGACTTGCCGTCGAAGCGAAAGACGCGGCTGTAGACAAAGTCATAGCCGCCCGCCGGTGAGGCCGAGGCGGTGAACACGGTGTCCAGCGTCCGGCTGGCCTGCACGAAATAGGCCCGGGCGCGGTGGTTCGAGCCCAGAAGGTTGCGGTCGGTCGCGCCGCGCACGATGCCGTCGTTGTCCAGCAGCAGGATCTGGGCGGCGTTGATCTCGCCCTGAACCGCCATCAGGCGCCGCGTGGTGGAGGAAAAATCCTTGTCCCGCAGCGCCTGCGAGATCACCTGATCGCTGGACAAGAGCAGCGGCACGATCGCCGTGCGCTGCAATTCGGTGACGATGTTGCCTGAATAGAAGGCCAGGCGCAGCTCTGCCCGGTTGCGCGTGGTCTCGGTGAAGCGCTCGGACAGCCAGCGGTTGGTCACCAGAACGACCCCGATCGCCAGCAGCACCACAAGCGACAGCGTCAGCTTGACCCACCAGGTCATGCCCTGCCGGGCCGCCAGTGGCGCGTCGGCGGTCGGCTCGGGCTTTGGTCTGGGGCTCGGCGTCTTCATGGGGCAGGTTTAGGCCAAAGGGTGGTCCGGCCTCAACCTCTCGCGGTCAGGCAGGCGCCATCCCGCCCATCAGCGCCGAAAAGAGCGCCGCGCCATCGCCGCTGCCCAGGCCCGGCGCAAGGGCACGCTCGGGATGCGGCATCATCCCCAGAACCCTGCGGTTGTCCGACAGCACCCCGGCAATGCCCTCGGCCGAGCCGTTGGGGTTGTCCTCGTAGACAAAGGCGATGCGGTCATCGGCCTTGAGGCGGGACAGCCCCTCGGCGTCGATGGCATAGTTGCCGTCGTGATGCGCGATCGGCACGGTGATGCGCTGGCCGGCGGTGTAGCCCGCGGTAAAGGCGCTGCCGGTGGTGGCAACCCGCAGGACCTGCGGGCGGCAGACGAATTTGAGCCCCGCGTTGCGCATCAGCGCGCCCGGCAGCAGGCGCATTTCGGTCAAGACCTGAAAGCCGTTGCAGATGCCCAGCACATAGCCGCCGCGCCCGGCATGGGCCACGACCGCGCCGGCGATCGGCGACTGCGCGGCGATGGCGCCGCAGCGCAGATAGTCGCCAAAGGAAAAGCCGCCCGGGATGCCGACCACATCGGTGCCGGCGGGCAAGGCGCTGTCCTTGTGCCAGACCCGCGCCACCTCAAAGCCCGCGCCGGCAAAGGCCAGCGCCAGGTCACGGTCGCAGTTCGACCCGGGAAAGGTGATGACGGCGGCTTTCATGGGGCGCTCCTTGCAAGGGGATGGCCGCGCCATACCGCAAAGCCGCGCCGAGGGCCAGAGCCCGGACGTCCGAGGAAAGACCCGGCTGTGCGCCCCGGGGAGGGGGAGCGGCCTTACAAGGCTCTGGCCCCATCGGGCCGGACGGAAAAGGACACGCCTGGCGTTTCCCCGTCCGTGTGGGGACGGCGAGGGTGGACCCGCCTGGCATGAAACCGCCCAGGGCCTTTGGGGCCCTCGGCGGGAGATGGGGCGGGCCTTCGCATGACCTAGGTGAGCGCCCTTGCCAAGTCGGGCGAAAAGGAAAACGCACCGCGTTTTCCCGCCCGTGTGGAAGCCTGTCCGGTAAAACGGTTCCGCATCCCTGACAGAGGCCAGCGCCTGACCTGGCTGGCGCGAAGCGCCTGCCGGGGGAAGGGCAGGCGCTGGCCGAGGGCCTTTGAAGCCCTTGGCCCGGGATGGGGCGGGCGGCTCGCATGACCTCGGCTGGTGCCTCGGCCAAAGTCGGGCGAAAAGGAAAACGCACTGCGTTTTCCCGCCCGTGTGGGAACGCATCCGGGTGACCGGTTCCGCATGAGACCACATAGGCCGGCGCCCGACCCGGAGGGCGTGGAGCGCCCTCCCAGCGGGGGTCGGGCGCTTGGCCAGGGGCGGTGGGGGCCGCCGCCGGGTTTGGGGACAACTCCCCCAAGAACACCGGCATGGCCCACGCCCCGAAATGGCGGGCGGGAA
>JBQTIT010000116.1:0-18582 GCA_052387855.1 Paracoccaceae bacterium | reverse complement strand
GCCGGCGCCCGACCCCCCCAGGCGGGCGCTCCACGCCCGCCGGGTCGGGCGCTGGCCTCTGGTGTGAGGGCGGAACCGGTCACCCAGACACGTTTCCACACGGGCGGGGAAACGCGATGCGTTTCCTTCTCCGCCCGACTTTGGCCGAGGCTACTGCCGAGGTCATGGTGAAACCTGTCAACATCCCCGGCCGAGGGCCCCAAAGGCCCTCGGCCAGCGCCTGCCCTTCCCCCGGCAGGCGCTTCGCGCCAGCCAGGTCAGGCGCTGGCCTTTGTCGGTGTAGCGGAACCGGTCACCCGGAACCGTTCCCACATGGGCGGGGACGCTGACGTTGACCTTCTCCCGCCGCCGCGATACGCCGTGCCGGCACAGGCGGAGCGGGCGATGGACAGATCACGGTTTGAGCGTCTGGCCCTCTTGCTGACCGGCAGCGCCGCCTTTGCGATGATGGGGGCGGGGCTGTCGCTGTACGGGCCCTCGGTGCTGTCCTATCAGGCGCTCTTTTCGCTTTCGACCGAAGAGGCCAGCCGGGTCCTGTCGGCCCATTGGGTGGGCTCGCTCAGCGCGGTGCTGGTCATGTTCCTTTTTCCCGGGCGAATCGGGCCGCGGCCGGGGCTGTTCCTGCTGGCCATCGGCGCGGGGCTCCTGGGCGCGGGCTGTCCTGGGTCGTCACGCTTTTGGGCGCGGTGGTGCTGGGGCTTGGCTATGGCTCGCTGACGGCCGTCTTCAACCCGCGGATCCTGGCGGCCTTTGGCGCGCGCGGGCCGGCCATGCTGTCGCTGGTCAACGCGGTGTTCTCGCTGGGGGCGATCCTGGCGCCGCTGGCGTTTTCGCTGGCCACCGCGCATCCGGAGCGGCTGTTCATCCTGCTGGGCGCGCTGACGCTGGCGATCCTGCTGGCCGCCGGCCCGGCCGCCCGGGTCACGCCCGCCCGCGCCGAGAGCGCGGCGGGGTTCAGGGTCCGGCCCCTGATCCTGCTGCTGGGCGCCTCCGGCATCGGGCTTGAGGTGTCCTTCGCCGGACTTGGCCCGGCGGCGCTGGTCCGCTCCGGCGCGGCCGAGGCGACGGCGGCGCAGCTCTTGTCCGCCTTCTACCTGACCTTTCTGGCCGGCCGGATCGCGCTGATCTTTCTGGCGCACCGGCTGCCGGCCTTTGCGCTGTACCTGTCGGGCATGACGCTGGCCTCGGCGGGGCTCTGGGGCTGCGCGCTGGTCTCGCCGGTCTGGTTCTTTCCCTTTGTCGGCATCGCGGCGGGCGTGTTCTTTCCGGGCTACTACGTCACCGGCAGCCGCCTGATGGGAGCCGATCCGCGCGTGTCGCCCTTTCTGATCGGCATGGCGCAGATCGGCGCGATGGTGCTGCCGATGATCCTGGCGCAAAGCATCGAGCCCTTTGGCCCGCGCGGCTTTTTCTGGGCTACCGCCAGCCTGTCGCTGGGTCTGTCGGTGGTCTCGGCCCTGGCCTATCCCAGGCTGAGCCGAACCTCGCTCATCCCCCCGGCAGCAGGCGCTGGCGCCCCTGGTCGGTGATCTGCCAGACCTCTGCCCCCTCGATCACGATGGCCGACAGCGGGCCGCCATAGGCCGCCGAGGAATCGATGTTGACCCGGTTGCCGTAGTGGGTGGGCCGGTCGACGGCGGTGTGGCCATGTACGATCAGCGCGCCATGATCGCACGCTTCCTCAAGAAAGGGCTTGCGGATCCAGAGCAGATCATCCTCCGCCTGCGCCTCGATCGGCAGGCCGGGGCGGATGCCGGCATGGACAAAGACCACGCCGCCGCGCCGGTGCCAGGTGGGGCAGGCCTGCAAAAAGTCGCGATGCGCGCGGGGCACGGCGCGGACCGCCTCGGCATGGACCGGGGCAAGGGGGCGGTCGCCGGCATTCGCGACGCCATAGGAGCCAAGCGTCGCGGCCCCGCCGATCCGGGGATGCAGATAGGACAGATCAGACCGCAGGCCCGGGTCCTGCGCCGAGGGATCGGTCAGAAAGGTCGTGAACATGCGGTCATGGTTGCCTTTCAGCACCACCCAGTCGGCCCCCTCTGCGATGCCCGCCGCCAGATAGCCGACCACGCCGGCGCTGTCGGGGCCACGGTCGACCAGATCGCCGATATGGATGACCGGGGCCGGCCCGTGCCGGGCCATGTCCTGCGCGATCAGGCCGTGCAGATCCTTCAGCAGGTCAAGCTGGCCGTGTATGTCGCCAATCGCATAGCTGCGCATTCCGGACCCCTGGTTGCCTCGGGCGCAGGATTAGGGGCCAGCCCCGGCCGGCACAAGAGCGGTTTTCAGACGCCGGCAGGCGTGTTAGCACGTTTGCGAGCGCTAACGGCGCAGGAAATGGGGGGTCTGGGATGGAATTTGCCGCAATCGGGCTGGTCGGGCTTGGCACCATGGGCGCGGCGCTGGCGCTCAACATCGCGGAAAAGGGACACCGGATTGCGGTCTGGAACCGTACCGGGTCGGTGACGGCGGCGTTTCATGGCGCGGCCGGCGATCTGGCGCCGAACATCGTGCCCTGCGATAGCCTGCCCGCGCTGGTGGCCGCGCTCAGGCCGCCGCGCGCGGTGATCCTGATGGTGCCGGCAGGGCAGGCGGTGGACGACCAGATCGCCGCGCTGCGCCCGCTGATGGGGCCGGACGATCTGATCATCGACGCCGGCAACGCGAATTTCCACGACACCGAGCGGCGGGCGGCGGCGGCCGAGGCGGCGGGCCTGCCCTTTCTCGGCATTGGCGTGTCGGGCGGCGAAGAGGGCGCGCGGCATGGCCCCTCGATCATGGGCGGCGGGCCAAGGGCGGCCTGGGACCGGGTGGCGCCGGTGCTGACCTCGATCGCGGCGCGGCACGGGCAGGTGCCCTGCGCGACCTGGATGGGCCCGCGCGGCGCGGGGCATTTCGTCAAGACCGTGCACAACGGCATCGAATACGCCGACATGCAGATGATCGCCGAGGCCTACGGGCTGATGCGCGACGGGCTCGGCATGGGGGCGCCCGCCATCGCCGGCGTGCTGGAGGGGTGGAACGCGGGCACGCTGCGCAGCTACCTGATCGAGATTTCCGGCGCCGTGGCGCGGGCGGTCGACCCGGCGACGGGCGCCGCGATGCTCGATGTCATCCTCGATGCCGCCGGGCAAAAGGGCACCGGCCGCTGGACCGCGATCGAGGCGCAGCATCTGGCGGCGCCGGTCCCGGTGATCGAGGCGGCGGTGATGGCGCGCAACGTCTCGGCGCGTCTTGACGAGCGTCGGGCGGGCGAGGCGGCCTTTGGCGCCGGGCCGCAGCGGCTGACGCTGGATCTGGCCGACCTGGAGGGCGCGATGATCGCCGGCAAGATCCTGTGCTATGCTCAGGGCTTCACCATGCTGGCGGCGGCCTCGGCGTCTTACGGCTGGGGCGTGCCCCTGCCCGAGGCGGCGCGGGTCTGGCGCGCCGGCTGCATCATCCGGTCGGACATGCTGGACCATATGGCGCAGGCGCTGACCGAGGATGCCGGGCGCAACCTGATCCTGGCGCCGGCCTTTGCCGCCCATCTGCGCGCGCACCACGGCGCCCTGCGCCGCGTGGTGGCGGCGGCGGCGCTGGCCGGGCACGCGGTGCCGGCGCTGTCGGCAGGCCTCGCCTGGTTCGACCTGATGCGCACCGCGCGCGGCACCGCGAACATGATCCAGGCCCAGCGCGACTATTTCGGCGCGCATGGGTTCGAGCGGATCGACGGGCGGCCCGGCAAGCACGGGCCCTGGGGCGGGCATTAGGGCGCTTCGGACCGAAAAGGAAACTCTGCGGGGCAGAGTTTCCCGGTCCGTTGGCTGAAGCCGCAAGGCGAAGGCCAAGGGGCGTTGTGCCGCAAACCGGACGGCTCCTATCTGCCCGCGCCTGCCTGGGCTGGCGCGGCAACGCGCCTGCCGGGGGCAGGCAGGCGCGGGCAGATATGCTTGGGGCATATCTGCCAAGTCCAGACTCACCCCAGATCGAACGCCAGCGGCTTGACCGAGGCGAACATTCCGGTGGAAACCAGCGTGTCCACCACCTTGGGGTCGATCCGCTGATCCAGATACAAAAGCGCGATCGCATCCTGCCCCACGCCGGACCGCCCCAGCGTGAAGTTCGCGATGTTCACGTTGTTCTTGCCCATGGTCATGCCCAGAAGGCCGATGATCCCGGGCACATCCTCGTTGGTGGTGTAAAGCATGTGCGCGCCGATCTCGGCGTCGATATTGATGCCCTTGATCTGGATGAACCGCGGCTTGCCGTCGGAAAAGCAGGTGCCGGCGACCGAGCGTTCGCGCTTGTCGGTGACCATCGTCACCTTGACATAGGCGTCAAAGGCGCCGGTCTTGTCCTGCCGGGTGGTCGACACCTGAATGCCGCGCTCCTTGGCCACGATGGGGGCCGAGACCAGGTTCACATCCGGGTTTGACGCCTTCATCACCCCCGCGATCACCGCCTGGTTGAGCGCGGCAAGGTTCATATCCGACACCCGCCCGTCATAAAGGATGTTGATGGCGCGGATCGGCTCATCCGTCATCTGGCCGATGAAGCTGCCCAGATGGCCCGCCAGCTTGATCCAGGGGCCCATGACGGCGGCCTCTTCGGCCGTGACATTGGGCATGTTCAGCGCGTTCTGCACCGCGCCGGTGATCAGATAATCCGCCATCTGCTCGGCCACCTGCAGGGCGACATTTTCCTGCGCCTCGGTGGTGGCGGCGCCGAGATGGGGGGTGCAGACCACGTTCGGATGGCCGAAGAGCGGGCTTTCGGTGGCCGGCTCCACCTCGAACACATCCAGCGCGGCGGCGGCGACGTGGCCAGAGTTCAGAGCCGCCAGCAACGCCGCCTCGTCGATCAGCCCGCCGCGCGCGCAGTTGATGATGCGCACGCCCTTGCGGGTCTTGGCCAGGTTTTCCGCCGACAGGATGCCCCGGGTCTTGTCGGTCAGCGGCACGTGCAGGGTGATGAAATCGGCCCGGTGCAACAGCTCGTCCAGATCAACCTTGGTCACGCCCAGCGCCTTGGCCCGCTCGTCCGACAGAAAGGGGTCATAGGCCACGACCTTCATCTTGAGCCCATGGGCGCGGTCGCAGACGATGCCGCCGATGTTGCCGGCGCCGATCACGCCAAGCGTCTTGTTGAACAGTTCCACCCCCATGAAGCGGGATTTTTCCCATTTGCCGGAATGGGTCGAGGCATTGGCCTCGGGGATCTGCCGGGCGATGGAGAACATCATCGCGATGGCGTGCTCGGCCGTGGTGATGGAATTGCCGAAGGGCGTGTTCATCACGATCACCCCCTTTTTCGATGCGGCGGGAATGTCGACATTGTCGACCCCGATGCCGGCCCGGCCGACGACCTTGAGCCTTGGGGCCTGGGCGAGCAGCTTTTCGGTGACCTTGGTGGCCGAGCGGATGGCAAGGCCGTCATACTGGCCGATGGCGGCGGCAAGGGCCTCTTTGTCCTTGCCGAGTTTTGGCAGGTAATCCACCTCGACCCCTCGGTCGCGAAAGATCTGGACGGCGGTTTCGGAAAGTTCGTCGGAAACGAGAACGCGGGGGGACATGGGGGACTCCTGTCGGGGATTGGTGGGGTGGAACCCCACCCTACGGGATGGGGTAGGGTGGGGTTCTGCCCCACCGCGAAGGGGCTGCTATTGCGCGGCGATCTCGGCCGCGAAGGCATGGGCGGTTTCGGAAAGGTCGTCGGAAACGAGAACGCGGGGGGACATGGGGGGACTCCTGTCGGGGAATGGTGGGGTGGAACCCCACCCTACTGGATGGGGTAGGGTGGGGTTCTACCCCACCGCGAAGGGGCTGCTATTGCGCGGTCATCTCAACCGCGAAGGCATGGGCGGTTTCGGAAAGGTCGTCGGAGACGGGAACGCGGGGCATTTTAGGAACCTGTATGTTCGGGTACAACGCGTCCCGGGCCTGACCCGGGACCTCGGGTGATCAAGGGAGGCCCCGGATCAGGTCCGGGGCGGGTTTTCAGGCGGCCTGCGCCTGCGCGGCGATCTCAACCGCGAAGGCATGGGCGATCCAGGGCATCAGGGCGGCGACATCGGCGGTTTCCACCGTCGAGCCGCACCAGATGCGCAGGCCCGGCGGCGCATCGCGATAGGCGCCGATGTCATGGGCGACCCCGGCCTTGTCCAGCCGCTTGGCGACCGCCTTGGCAAAGACCTCGCCGTCCGTGATGCGCGCATCGTCGAACCGCAGGCAGACCGAGGTGGTGGAGGCAATCTCCGCCGTCGCGGCCAGGTTTTTCAGCCAGGGGTTCTGCGCGCAGAAATCCCAGACCACGCGGGCATTGGCGGCGGCGCGGGCGACCAGGCCCGGCAGTCCGCCGACCGATTGCGCCCATTTCAGCGCGACCAGGTAATCCTCGACCGCGAGCATGGACGGGGTGTTGATCGTCTCGCCCTGAAAGATGCCCTCGATCAGCTTGCCCTTGGCGGTCAGGCGAAAGATCTTGGGCAGGGGCCAGGCGGGGGTATGGGTTTCCAACCGCGCAACCGCGCGGGGCGACAGGATCAGCATGCCATGCGCCCCCTCGCCGCCCAGCACCTTTTGCCAGGAAAAGGTCGTGACATCCAGCTTGTCCCAGGGCAGCTCCATCGCAAAGGCGGCGCTGGTGGCATCACAGATCGTCAGGCCCTGACGGCCCTCCGGGATGGCATCGCCGTTCGGCAGGCGGCAGCCCGAGGTGGTGCCGTTCCAGGTAAAGACCACATCGCTGTCAAAATCGACCTCGGCGAAATTCACGATCTGGCCATAGGGCGCGATACGAACCTTGGCCGGCAGCCTGAGCTGCTTGACAACATCGCTCACCCATCCCTCGCCAAAGCTTTCCCAGGCGAGCATCTCGACCGGGCGGGGGCCAAGAAGGCTCCACAGCGCCATTTCCACAGCGCCGGTGTCCGAGGCGGGCACGATGCCGATGCGGTAGTCCGCCGGCACGCCCAGGACCTCGCGGGTAAGGTCGATCGCCTCTTTCAGCTTGGCCTTGCCGATGGCGGCGCGGTGCGAACGGCCCAGCGGCGCGTCCGACAGCATGTTCAGCGAAAATTGGGGGATCTTGGCGCAGGGGCCGGATGAAAAGCGCGGATTTGCCGGGCGCGCGGCCGGTGGGGTCAGGTCTGTCATGGTAGCCTTCCAGCTAAAGGCCCTTCGTTGGGGAAGGGTGTCCCAAGGACGGGGATAAGGGCTTTGCGGGGGTGGTGCAAGGCGAAAAAGTGTCGTAGGGCGGCACTTCATGCCGACTGTGCGACATGGGGCCGCCCGGAAATGTTCATCGCCACCCTGCTGACCATTCCCGAAACCCCGGTGCTGAGCCGCGCCATGGTTGAGGCGCTGCGCAATGCCTGGGGCGGGGGCGATGCGCGCTGGCTTGACCCCGGCGTTGCCGCCGAGTTTGCCCTGGCCGAGGTGCCGGCGAACCTGTGGCAGGTCTGGGCCGAGCTTCAGGCGCTGTCCGTCGATCTGGCCGTGCAACCGGCCGAGGGGCGGCGCAAGCGGCTCTTGGTCGCGGACATGGACAGCACGATGATCGAGCAGGAATGCATCGACGAGCTTGCCGACGAGGCCGGCGTCGGGGCGCATGTGGCGGCGATCACCGCGCGGGCGATGAATGGCGAGCTGGATTTCGAGGCCGCGCTGATCGAGCGGGTGGGGCTTTTGAAGGGTCTGCCAGAGGCGGTGATCGGGCGGGTTCTGGCCGACCGCATCACGCTGATGCCGGGCGGCCCGGCGCTGCTCGCGACGATCAAGGCTGCGGGCGGCCATGCGGTGCTGGTCTCGGGCGGGTTCACCGCCTTTGCCGGGCCGATCGCGGCGCGGCTTGGCTTTGACGAGCACCGCGCCAACCGCCTGCTGGCCCGGGGCGGGGTGCTGACGGGGGCTGTCGCGATGCCGATCCTCGGCCGCGCGGCCAAGGTCGAGGCGCTGCAAGAGGTCGCCGCGCGGCTGGGGATCACCCCGGCCGAGGCGATGGCGGTGGGGGATGGGGCCAACGATCTGGGCATGCTGGGGCTGGCAGGGGCAGGGGTGGCGCTGCATGCCAAGCCCGCCGTCGCGGCCGAGTGTTCGCTGCGGGTCAACCACGGCGATCTGACGGCGCTCTTGTACCTGCAAGGCTACGCGCGGGACGAGTTCGCGCCATGCTGAGCCGGCTTGTTCCGGCGGTCGGGGCCCTGCCTTGTCGGTTCGACCTTGATTGACCTTGGGCCGGAGCTTGTCGCGGTCCTGATCCTGGCGGCCTTTGTGGCCGGCTTTGTCGATGCCATCGCCGGGGGCGGCGGGCTGATCACGGTGCCGGTGCTGCTGCTCTGCGGGCTGAGCCCGGTGCAGGCGCTGGCCACCAACAAGTTGCAGGGCAGCTTTGGCGCTGGCACCGCCGCGCTGGCCTATGCGCGGGCGGGGTTGGTCGATCTGCGCGGGCAATGGCGCCTGGCCGCCCTGGCCGCGCTTGCGGCTGGCTGCGGGGGGTTGCTGGCACAGGTGCTGCCGCCCGATGTGCTGCGCCTGGTCATGCCCTGGCTCCTGATCGGCGCGGCGCTGTATTTCGGGCTGAAGCCCGGCCTGGCGGATGCAGACCGCCCCCGGTCTCTGGCCCCGCTGGGCTTTGCGGTGCTGGTGGTGCCGGCGCTGGGGTTTTACGACGGCTTTTTCGGCCCCGGCACCGGCAGCCTGTTCATGATCGCCTTTGTGATGCTGGCCGGACAGGGCCTGCTGAAGGCGACCGCGCACACCAAGTTCCTGAACCTTGCCTCGAACTTTGGCGCGCTGGTGGTCTTTGCGCTGGGCGGGCAGGTGCTCTGGGCGCTGGGGCTGGCGATGGCGGCGGCGCAGGTGGCCGGGGCGAGCCTGGGGGCCCGGACGGCGCTGCGGCGCGGGGCGGGGGCGATCCGGCCGCTGCTGGTTCTGGTTTGCCTGGGGATGGCGATCAGGCTCTTGGCGCAGGCGGGTGGCTGACCGGGCCAGAGCGGGGGTTTTCCACCCCCGGGCGCCTTTGGCAAAGGCGCCTCCCCCGGAGGATATTTTGCCAAAGTGAATGGGCGGAGGGCCCTACCTGGTGGCCGCTTCGAGGTTGAGCCAGGCAATCTCGACCGCCGAAAGGGTCAGCGCGGCGCCGGGCAGGGTCGAGGCGATCTCGCCGGGGCTGCGCGGGCCGATCAGGGCCAGCGAGGGAAAGGATTGGCCCAGCACCCAGGCGGTGGCGATGTTGTGCGCCGAGACGCCACGCTCGGCCGCAAGGGATTCGGCGCGGGCGCGGCGCTCGGCGTTGGCGGGGCTGCCAAAGCAGGTTTCGGGCGCGGTGTCAGCCGGCAGGCGGCCCCGCAGCGCGGCGGGCAGGAAATAGCCGCGCGCCTGGCTGGACCAGGACAGATGGACGAGCCCGCCCGCGCGCAGGGTGGCCAGCGTCTCGGGCGTGTTCGAGGTGATACAGCCGTCCCAGACCGGCCGCTCCATCACCGCCAGCGACAGGTTGTTGTTGAGGATGCGGAACGGCTCAAGCCCCCTGGCGGCGGCATAGGCATTGGCCTCGGCCACCCGGGCGGGCGACCAGTTCGAGCCGCCGAAGATGCCGATCCTGCCGGCCGCCTTCAGCCGGTTCAGCGCATCGACGAATTCGCCGGCGGGAACCGCCGGGTTGTCGCGGTGCAGGATGTAGATCGGGACCGAGGGCAGTTGCAGACGCTCCAGCGAGAGGTCAAGCTGCGCGGCGATGGCATCGGGAAGGCAATAGGGCGTGTGGGCGCCCTTGGCGATGACATGGACGCTGCCGGCCAGGCCGCGCGCGCGGATCCACTCGCCCAGCACCTTTTCGTGCAGCCCGGCGCCATAGACAAAGGCGGTGTCAAAGGCATTGCCGCCCGCCTCGATCCAGGCGTCCCAGACCACGGCGCCTTCGGCAAGGGTGCCGCGGTTGTCGCAGCCCAGGATCAGCTTCGAGATCGGGCGCGTCACGCCCGGCAGGGTGATCATCGGCATCGCCGGCAGGCGTTTTGGCAGGACGCCGGGCAGGGGGCGGTTGCTGGCCGGCTTTTCGGCAACGGTCACGACGCCGACCTGGGCCCGCCAGCGGTCGAGCGTTTCGGCGTTGCCGATGCTGTCGGCGTGGCTGGGGGCGGGGTGGGGGGCCTGAAGCAGGCCTGCGGCGATGGCGCGGCTGACGGCCTCGGCCTCGAAGGCGAAGAGCATGCGCGGATCGCGGATCGCCTCGGTCCGTGTCTGCCCGCCGCTGGTGATGTGCAGCCAGGCGTCCGAGGGGCCGGCATTGCGGCCGGGCACCCAGGGATCGTCGATCACGATGCGCCCCCCGGTGCCGGTGATCACCGCCCGGTTGTCCATGGTGCGGGCCACGGCCACGGCGATTTCCGCCGTGAAGCCGGAGGCGAAGGTCAAGAGCCCGTGCGCCACCGCGTCGACCCCGGTGGGGGCGAGCGTGCCGATGCCCTTGACCAGGACCGGATCGGCAAAGGGCTGGCCCACCGCCGCCCCGGCGATCAGGCGGGCCAGCGAGACCGGATAGCCGCCCACATCCAGAATGCCGCCGCCGCCCAGCGCCGGATCGTACAGCCGCGAGCCTTCGCGATAGGGCGCGTCAAAGCCGAAGCGGGTTTCGATGTGCTGGGGTGTGCCGATTTCCCCCGCCGCGATCAGGGCCAGCACCCGGTCGATCTGCGGATGGCAGCGGTACATGTAGGCTTCCATGAAGAAGCGCCGCTCTTGCGCCGCGACCTCGGTCACCGCCACAACCTCGGCCGCGTTCATGCCGGCAGGCTTTTCGCACAGCACATGCTTGCCGGCGCGCAGGGCGGCGATGGACAGTTCGGCATGCCAGGGATGGGGGGTGGAGACATAGACCGCGTCGACCTGCGGGTCGGCAAGAAGCGCCTCGGTGCTGGCGTGGCGCGCGGCGGCGGGAAGGCCGTAGCGGTCAGCAAAGGCCGCCCGCCGCGCCGCATCGCGCGAGGCGATGGCGACGAGGCGGCCAGAGGTGGATTGCGCCAGCCCATCCGCGAAGTTGTGGGCGATGGCGCCCGGCCCGATGATGCCCCAGCGGATGGTCATGGCGTTCTCTCCCTGTGTCCGGCCCATTGCTAGCAGGGCGTCGGGGCAGAGCGAAGGGATTTTTAGTAAAAAATGAACCGCCCCGGCGAGCGGGGCGGGAAAGGGCGCTGTCGGGCCGCGACGGCCGGCCGGGCCTGCCACGCGGCAGACCGGGCGGGCGGGCGGGCGGGTGCGGAATGTCACGCCCGCACCAGCCTTTCGTATTCGGTGGCGACGCGGCGGGTAAGCAGACCGCGACAGGTCTTTTCCAGATATCCCAAAGCGAACGGCTATTATTTCCCGACCTAAGCCCCAACACCGCTCTAACCTAGGCGGCAACTAGGGAATGAGGGGGCGCGTTTTTACGCCCCCCAAACCTGCCCCCACACTAGTTAGGTCAAATCAGCGCGCAATGCGCTAAGTTGAGCAAATTGTTCGGGCTGTCGCCATCAGCGACAGTCTTTATGTACTTATTCCCAAATCGGCTGACAGAGACGATGACGTTCACGCGATCTCCACGAACAGACACAAAGAATGACCATTTGCCTGTTTCTATTCCAGCGATTGCCTCTTTCTGGGATATTCGCCACCTGGTTCCGTCAGGATTTCTGCCACCCACGAACTGGATAGCCTCGGTAGGGCTGTTACGGTCGTCTTTCTCAATACAGTCAATTTGGTGAGCCATAGTGGCCTCCTAGTCGGGTTGGTGGAACAGACCTGACCACGACTTGCTACGGTGGGATCAGATCAACCCTGACGATAGGTAGTGTTTTGGCTTCCGTCAAGCACAAGATATTGAAAGAAAAACCGCATCTGGTTCAAGAATCTCATGCCGCCCAAGTGGCCGATAAGCTTTTGAATCAAATGAAAAAGAGGACCAGGTTTCCCCAGCCCCCTTTCCGGGAACCGTTTCCGATCCCACCGTAGCTCTTACATTGAATCATGCGCGAATCGCCCCGTCAATCGGGAAATTTCTTCATGGCCACGATGTTCTTGTCGCGTTCCTAAGAACTCATGAATCTTCTGTGGATAAGCCTTTCACGCCCGCACCAGCCTTTCGTATTCGGTGGCGACGCGGCGGGTGATCTCGCCCACTTCGAAGGTGTAATCCCCGATCTGGCCCACCGGGGTCACCTCGGCCGCTGTCCCGGTCAGCCAGCACTGCTCGAACCCTTCAAGCTCGGACGGCTCGATATGGCGCTCGTGGACCTTGATCTGCATGTCGCGGAGCATGCCGATCACGGTCTGGCGGGTGATGCCGTTCAGGATGCAGTCGGGCTTGGGGGTGTGAACCTCGCTATCCTTGACAAAGAAGATGTTGGCACCGGTCGCCTCGGCCACATAGCCGCGATAGTCCAGCATCATCGCATCCGAGCAGCCCTTGGCCTCGGCGGCGTGCTTGGACATGGTGCAGATCATGTAAAGCCCGGCGGCCTTGGCGGCATGCGGAATTGTCTCGGGCGAGGGGCGCTTCCACTTGGCGATGTCCAGCTTGGCGCCCTTGAACTTGGCGTCGCCATAGTAGTTGCCCCAGGTCCAGCAGGCCACCGCCAGGCGGATCGGGTTCTTGTTCGAGGCAACGCCCATCATCTCGCCCGCGCCGCGCCAGGCGATGGCGCGCACATAGGCATCGGTCAGGTTGTTGGCCTTCAGGACCGCCTCCTTGGCGGCGTTGATCTCGGCCACGCTGTAGGGCAGCGGCATGTCCAGAAGCTCGCCCGAGGTGCGCAGACGCTCGGAATGCTCGGTCGATTTGAAGATCTTGCCGTTGTAGCAGCGCTCGCCCTCGAACACCGCGCTGGCATAGTGCAGGGCATGGGTCAGGATATGCACATTGGCGCTGCGCCAGTCCACCAGCTTGCCATCCATCCAGATGAACCCGTCGCGATCGTCATAGCCTGCCATTTGCGCCTCCGGTTTTGCGAAAGTTGCGCGCGATTGGTCCGTTTCGGACATATTCTTGCGCCAAATCGCGGAATCGCTAGCGTTTGTGACTTGGAATGTCAACAAGGCTGACGTAGATTTTGGACAAGTGGGGGTGCAGATGGCCGAGGCGATGACAAAGACCGGCGCGGGCGGCGAGGGTCTGCTTTATCTGACCGACGAGCAGCTTCGCAAGGGAATCGAGGCGATGTTCTTTGCCTACCGGGGCTTTACCGCCGATCCGGACCGGATTCTGGAGGGGCTGAACTATGGGCGCGCGCATCACCGGGCGGTGCATTTCATCAACCGCTCGCCGGGGGTCACCGTGGGCAATCTGCTGGCCATCCTCGGCGTGACCAAGCAGAGCCTGAACCGCGTGCTGCGGACCCTGTTCGAGGATGGGCTGGTCGAGGCGCGGGTCGGGCGCAAGGACCGGCGCGAGCGGCTCTTGACGCTGACCGAAAAGGGCCGCGCGCTGGAGCGCGAGCTGTCCGACGCCCAGCGCGCGCGGATGCGGGCCGCCTATCGCGCCGCCGGCCCGCAGGCGGTGCAGGGCTTTCGCACCGTGCTGGAGGCGATGATGGACCCCGAGATGCGCCGGCAGTTCGCCGGGCGGGCGGAGCCGGGGCAATGAGCGCGCCCCTGCCGCACCTGCTGGTGGTCGACGATGACGAGCGCATCCGGGGCCTGTTGCAGAAGTTCCTGATGCGGAGCGGCTTTCTGGTCACCATCGCGCGCGATGCCGCCCATGCGCGGCGCCTGCTGGCGGGGCTGGAGTTTGACCTTCTGGTGCTGGACGTGATGATGCCGGGCGAGACCGGCGTGGACCTGACGCGCGATCTGCGGCGCAGTCTGGCGGTGCCGATCCTGCTCTTGACGGCCAAGGGCGAGGCCGCCAACCGGATCGAGGGGCTGGAGGCGGGGGCGGACGATTACCTCGTCAAGCCCTTTGAGCCCAAGGAGCTGCTGCTGCGGATCAACGCCATCCTGCGCCGCGTGCCGCAGCCAAGGGCCGCCGAGGCGCCGCGCGTGCTGCATCTGGGGGCGGTGCGCTATGACATCGACCGGGGCGAGGTCTGGCGCGGGGCCGAGCCGGTGCGCCTGACCGCGACCGAGGCGGCGCTGATGCGGCGGCTTGCCGGGCAGCCCGGCGCGCCGCTGAGCCGCGAGGCGCTGGCCGGCGAGGTGAGCCGGGACGAGGCCGGCGGCGCGGGGCAGGAGCGGGCCGTGGACGTGCAGATCACCCGCCTGCGCCGCAAGATCGAGGCCGACCCCCGCCAGCCGCGCTATCTGCAGACGGTGCGGGGCGAGGGCTATATGTTGCAGCCGGACTGAGGGCCGATGCCGGGGCTCTGCCCCGGACCCCGGGAATATTTGTGGACAGAAAATGGAGCCGCTGTGCTGACGCTCTATCTGCATGACGACGGGCTGGCGCATCTGACGCCGCCGGGCCATCCCGAGCGGGCGGAGCGGCTGGAAGCGGTCAGGGCGGCGCTGGAGCCGTTGGGCCTGTCCCGCGGGGCCTGTCCGATGGGGCGGGCGGAGGATGTCCTGCGCGCCCATTCGCCGGCGCATCTGGCGCGGGTGATGCAAGAGGTGGCGCCGGGGCGGCGGGTCTTGCTGGACGGGGAAACGGTGCTGTCGGCCGGCTCCGGCGCGGCGGCGATGCGGGCGGTGGGGATGGCCTGCGCCGCAGTGGACGGGGTGATGGCGACGGGCGGGCGCGCCTTTGTCGCCGCCCGCCCGCCGGGCCACCATGCCGAGCGCGGGCGGGCGATGGGCTTTTGCCTGTTCAGCACCGTCGCCATCGCGGCGCTGCGGGCGCTGGCGGTGCACGGGTTGGCCCGCGTCGCGGTATTGGATTTCGACGTGCATCATGGCAACGGCACGCAGGATATCCTTTGGGACGAGGCGCGCGTGCGCTATGTCTCCAGCCACCAGATGCCGCTTTATCCCGGCACCGGCGCGCCCGGCGAACGGGGGGCGCATGGGCAGATCACCAACCTGCCGCTGCGGGCGGGCTCGGGCGGGGCAGCGATGCGCGCGGCCTGGGGGCAGGCGCTGGCCGACCTTGCGGGCTGGAGGCCAGAGCTGGTGCTGGTCTCGGCCGGGTTCGACGCCCATTCGGACGATCCGCTGGGCGGGCTGGACTGGCAGGTGGAGGATTTCCGCTGGATCACCCGCGCGATCTGCGATCTGGCCGACGCGGCCTGCGCGGGCCGGGTGGTATCCTGTCTTGAGGGCGGCTATGATCTGGGCGCGCTGACCGCCTCGGTCGTGGCGCATGTCGAGGAGCTGGGCCGTCCGCAGGCGGGGCCGGCAAGGGGAAAGGCCGAAGCATGAGCGACAAGCCCGTGGCCGAAATGAGTTTCGAAGAGGCGATGGCGGCGCTGGAGGCCGTGGTCGGCCAGCTTGAGCGCGGCGATGTCGCGCTGGAGCAGTCGATCGCGCTTTACGAGCGCGGCGCGGCGCTGAAGGCGCATTGCGCCGGCAAGCTGAAGGATGCCGAGGCCAAGGTCGAGATGATCCGCGTGCAGGAGGGCCGCGCCGTCGGCACCGTGCCGGCGGAGGGGATGTGAGCTTTTCCGCGCTGATCGCGGCGGACGCCCGGGCGATCGAGGCGCGGCTGGGTCTTGCGCTGTCGGGGCTTGGCGACGAGGCGGTGGTGCAGGCGATGCGCTATGCCGTCCGGGGTGGCAAGCGGCTGCGCGGGTTTCTGGTGCTGGAGGGCGCGCGCATGCTGGGCCTGCCGGCAGAGCGGGCCATTGCGGCGGCGGCGGCGGTCGAGGCGCTGCACGCCTATTCGCTGGTGCATGACGATCTGCCCTGCATGGACGATGACGATCTGCGGCGCGGCCAGCCCACGGTGCATGTGAAATGGGACGAGGCGGTGGCGGTTCTGGCCGGCGACGCGCTGCAGACGCTGGCGTTCGAGCTTTTGTGCGATCCGGCGCTGGGCGGGGCGGAGGTGCGCGTTGCGCTGGTCGCGGGGCTTGCGCGGGCTTCGGGCGCGGGGGGGATGGTGCTGGGTCAGGCGCTGGACATCGCGGCCGAAACCGCGCCGGCGCCCTTGACGCTGGCCGAGATCACCCGGCTTCAGGCCGGCAAGACCGGCGCGCTGATCCGCTTTTCGGCCGAGGCAGGGGCGATCATCGCTGGGGCCGATCCGGGGCCGCTGGGCGCCTATGCCGCCTGCCTGGGGCTGGCGTTCCAGATCGCCGACGATGTGCTTGACGTCTCGGGCGATGCCGGGCTGGCGGGCAAGCGGCTGGGCAAGGACGCGGCGGCCGGCAAGGCGACCTTTGTCTCGGTCCTGGGGCTTGAGGGGGCGCGGGCCCGGGCCCGGGCGCTGGTTGATGAGGCGGAGGGGCATCTGGCGTGCTATGGTGATCGTGCAGGGAACTTGATTGCCGCCGCGCGCTTCGTTATCTCGCGCGAAAGCTGAAGGGGAAGCGCCATGGCCGACAGACCGACGACCCCGCTTCTGGACCGGGTAAAGATCCCTGCGGACATGAAGGCGCTGTCGGACCGCGAGCTGCGTCAGTTGGCGGATGAGCTGCGGGCCGAGACGATCTCGGCCGTGTCGGTCACCGGCGGGCATCTGGGCGCCGGGCTGGGGGTGGTGGAGCTGACCGTGGCGCTGCACGCGGTCTTTGACGCGCCGCGCGACAAGATCATCTGGGATGTCGGGCACCAGTGCTATCCGCACAAGATCCTGACCGGGCGGCGCGACCGCATCCGCACCCTGCGCACCGAGGGGGGCCTGAGCGGGTTCACCAAGCGCAGCGAAAGCCCCTATGACCCCTTTGGCGCCGCGCATTCGTCAACCTCGATCTCGGCCGCGCTGGGCTTTGCCGTGGCGGCCGACCTTGGCGGCGATCCGGGCGATGTGGTGGCGGTGATCGGGGATGGCTCGATGTCGGCCGGCATGGCCTTCGAGGCGATGAACGACGCCGGGCATCTGAAAAAGCGGATGTTCGTGATCCTGAACGACAACGAGATGTCGATTGCCCCGCCCGTGGGGGCGCTGTCGGCCTACCTGACGCGGCTTTACGCGCAAGAGCCGTTTCAGGAACTGCGCTCGGCCGCCAAGGGCATGGTCAGCCTGTTGCCCGAGCCATTCCAGGAGGGGGCGCGCCGGGCCAAGGAGATGCTCAGGGGCCTGTCGGTGGGCGGCACGCTGTTCGAGGAGCTTGGTTTTTCCTATGTCGGCCCGATCGACGGGCACGATCTGGACCAGCTTCTGCCGGTGCTGCGCACGGTGCACGAGCGCGCCAGCGGGCCGATGCTGGTGCATGTGGTGACCAAAAAGGGCAAGGGCTATGCCCCGGCCGAGAATTCCGCCGACCGGGGCCATGCGCGGGCCAAGTTCGACGTGGTGACGGGTGAGCAGAAAAAGGCGCCTTCGAACGCGCCGAGCTACACCAAGGTTTTCGCGCAAAGCCTGATCGCTGAGGCCGAGGCGGATGCGCGCATCGTCGCGATCACCGCCGCGATGCCCGACGGCACCGGGCTGGACCTGTTCGCGGCGCGGTTCGGGAAAAGGTGCTTTGACGTCGGCATCGCCGAGCAGCACGCCGTGACCTTTGCAGCGGGTCTGGCGGCCGGCGGGATGAAGCCGTTCTGCGCGCTCTATTCGACCTTTTTGCAGCGCGGTTATGATCAGGTGGTGCACGATGTCGCGATCCAGCGTCTGCCGGTGCGCTTTGCCATCGACCGGGCCGGGCTGGTGGGGGCGGACGGGGCCACCCATGCCGGGGCCTTTGACGTGGCGTTCCTGTCGAACCTGCCCGGCATGGTGGTGATGGCGGCGGCGGATGAGGCGGAACTGGTGCATATGGTCGCCACCGCCGCCGCGCATGATGACGGCCCCATCGCCTTTCGCTTTCCGCGCGGCGAGGGGGTGGGGGTGGAACTGCCCCAGCGCGGCGTTCCGCTGCCGATCGGCAAGGGCCGCGTGCTGCGCGAGGGGGCGCGCGTCGCGATCCTGTCCTTTGGCACGCGCCTCGCCGAGGTGTTGCAGGCCGCCGAGGCGCTGGCCGCGCGCGGGTTGGCGCCCACCGTGGCCGACGCCCGCTTTGCCAAGCCGCTCGACCGCGATCTGATCCTGAACCTGGCGCGCCAGCACGAGGCGCTGATCACCATCGAAGAGGGCGCCGTGGGCGGCTTTGGCAGCCATGTCGCGCAGCTTCTGGCCGAGGAGGGGGTGTTCGACCGGGGGCTGAAGTTCCGCGCGATGGTGCTGCCGGACATCTTCATCGACCAGGCCAGCCCCGAGGCGATGTACCGCGTGGCAGGCATGGACGCCGCCCAGATCGAGGCGAAGGTGCTGGAGGTGCTGGGCGTGGCGGTGGTGGGGAAAAGGGCGTAAGGGCGCCAGACCTTTCCGCACGCCATGGCCGAGGCCATGCGGAAACCTGTCGGTGGTCCGACCGCAGGGCCCCAAAGGCCCTCGGCCAGCGCCCGCCCTGCCCATGGCAGGCGCTGGCCTGTGTTGTGACGGCGGAACCGGTCTACCCGCCACCCTTCCCACACGGAAGTGGCCGAGGCTATCGCCGAGGTCATGCGGGGACCGTTCCGCAATCCAGCCGAGGGCCCCAAAGGCCCTCGG
>JBQTIT010000115.1:0-11977 GCA_052387855.1 Paracoccaceae bacterium | reverse complement strand
GGGCGACGGCACGGACGGAAGCGCCAACTTTGGCGCGAACGAGCTGGCCGAACTTGCCGCGGCCCTGACGGTCAACTTCCCCCCCCGACAACACCGCGCCCGAGTTCACCGCGACCAATGCCACGGAAGGCGGCGGGAACCCCTCCTACAGCTTTGACTACCCCGAGGGATCGGCGACGACCGATGTCCTCGGCACCGTCTCGGCCACGGATGCGGATGGCGATGCGCTGAGCTTTGCCATCACGGAAGGCAACGGCGACGGCTTTTACGAGCTGGACGCCACCACCGGCGAGATCACGCTGACCCCGGCGGGGGCGGCGAGCCTTGCCAACGACTTCGAGGCGCTGGCCAACAGCCGCACGCTGACGGTCGAGGTCGACGACGGCACCACGCAGGTCACCATCGAGGTGGCGCTGAACGAGACGGATGTGGACGATACCCCGCCCGTCCTGACCGATCCGGACGGCGAAGAGGGCGAGGGGGCCTTTGTGGATGCCATCCTTGAGGGCGGCACCGAGGTCATAACGATCTCCTCTCCCGAACCGATCGCGAACTGGGCGCTCAGCGGCGAGGATGCGAGCCTTTTCAGCATCGACGCTTCGGGCCGGATCACGTTCAACGCGCCGCCGGACTTTGAGACGCCGCTCGATCAGGATGGTGACAACGTCTATGTGATCGTGATCGAGGCGACGGACGAGAATGGCAACATCTCGACCCAGACGCTGACCGTGACGGTGCTGGACGTTCCGATGCCCGGCGTGCCGGGGCCGGATCTGACCGATCTGGATGGTGACGGCGTGGACGACAGTCTGGAAAGCTCGACCGAGGATCGCGACGGCGACGGGATCCCCGACGCGCAGGACTATGACCCGCAGGGCTATTTCTTCTGCCTTGCCGACGGGCGCATCCTGACGGGTGGCAGCGTGTCGGTCAGCGGCCCGGGCAGTGTCACGATGGTGCAGGACGGCTCGGCCAACGGAAACTACCAGTGGTTTGTCGATGCCGCCGGCACCTACGAGATGTCCATCGACACCTCTGGCATGGAGTTCAGCACCATCGCGGTGGCTTCGGCCGGCTCTTTGGTGCTGGCGACACAGATCGGCGATCCGATCGTGATCGGGGCGTCGGAATCGGGCTCGACCGGGTACCTTGGCGAGTTCAACGGCAACCCGCACGATCCGAACGCGCCGACGCCCTATTATACCGAATTCGTGATTGCCGAAGGGGACCCCTACGTCTTTGGCAACAACATTCCCTTTGAGGGATGCTCGATCTCTGGGGTGACGATTGCCGCGCAGCAGGATGGCCGCGAGCCCAATGGCGCCAATATCCAGGACGGAAGCTTTGTGGTGACGCTGGAGCGGGTGTCGACCGTCGATACGGTGATCAGCTATACCGCCGGCGGATCGGCGGTTGCAGGAGCCGACTATGTTGCCCTCTCTGGTACGGTCACGATTCCGGCCGGGCAACTGACGGCGGTCATCGATGTCGGGATCCTGGGCGACGATCTGGCCGAGGGCACCGAGACGGTCGAGGTGACGCTGGTCAGCGTCGCCGGCGACAGCGCGACCGTGATCGGCGGGGACTCCAGCGCCTCGATTTCCATCGCCGAGGATCTGGTGGACGAGATCCGCGATTCCCTCGCCGCGATCCTGCAGCAGGACTTCGAGCAGACCATCGCCACGCAGTCGCGCCAGTTCTCTGACATCTCTGCCGGCGCGCTGGACAGGCTGCAAAGTGCCGGGGCGGACGGTTGCTCGGGCGCGATTGCGGGCAGGTTGCGCGAACGGCCCATCACCTTTGAATCGGCCAGCGCCCTGCTGACGCCGGACGGGGCCGCCGTCGTGGCCGAGATTGCAGGGCTGCTGGGGTCCTGTCCCGATGGCCGCTTCGAGATTGCGGGCCATACCGACGATCAGGGTGACGAGGCCTATAACCTGGGTCTGAGCCAGCGCCGGGTCGAGGCGGTCAGGGCCGCGCTGGTGCGAGCCGGCGTCGGGGGCGGCCGGCTTGTGGCGCGCGGTTATGGCGAAAGCCAGCCGGTGGCCGACAATGCCACCGAAGACGGCCGCGCCGCCAACCGCCGGGTGGAGTTCCTCCCGCTTGAGGGGGGCACGGCCTCGGCCGACGAGGCCAACTGCGCCGCGCGCAAGCCCCTTGACATCGACGGCTCGGCAGAGGCCACCGCCGATGGCTTTACGGCCTCAGGCGCCTTTGGCGAAGAGACCTATGACTGCGCGACCGGGATAAGGGTTCTGACCTGGGGCGACTTCTCGGCCACGCAAAGCGCGGCCCTGGGCGTGCAGGGGATGCTGACCTTTGGCACTGCCCGCGAGCGGCAGGATCACGACAGCATCCACGGGCGGTTCTGGGGCGGCTATCTTTCGCAAACGGCCGTCGATGCCCTGGGCGATACCGGAACCATCACCGGGCTTGGCCTGAATGGCGGGGTCTATGGCGCGCTTGACCTGAACGGCGGGCTCTTTGTCGATTACTACGCTGCCGGGGCTGTCGGGCGGCACGAGTATGATCTGCGGTTCTTCGGCAGCATCGATGCGACGGGGGGCTACAGCTATCTGGGCGTCTTTGGCGGCATCGCCCTGTCGGGCGAGCGCGACCTTGCCGGCTTCAGCCTGCGGCCGCGTGCTGGCATCGATCTGGGCCATGCGGTCGCGACCGATGCAAGCGTCACGGCGTCGGACCTCACGCTGACCGACACCGGATCGATCCAGATCGACCCGGTCACGGGCCTGCGCGCCTTTGTCGAGACGACCTTTGTCTTTGACAACGGCCGCGACGCTGGCGCCGCCTTGCGCCAGCACCGCGTGCTCGAATTCGCCCCGCGCTTGTTCTGCGAGGATGGGTTCGGCGGAACCGGCCTCGACTGCGGCTATGGCGCCGGGTTTGGCTGGGCGTCGGAAGACCGGGTGACGGGCGTCGACTGGAGCCTGTCGCTGGATTACGAGCAGACCGACGAGGTCAGCCGGGCCAGCCTTGAGCTTGCCCGGACGCGGACCTTCCTGAACGGGCGCGGCAAGGTGTCGACGTCGGTTCAGGCCGGCAATCAGGGCGCGCCGAGCCTGGGCCAGAGTGTCGAGATCGAATGGTAAGCCGCGGCGGCCCTTCCCGCGCCGGGTGATCCGGCGCGGGGCGTCCTGCGGGAGCCCGGCAGCGGCCTTGCGTCGTCAATGCCGGTTTGCCGGGGCGTTCATCATCGCATCGCCCGCGCTGGCGGGCAGGCCTGGGGCTGACCTTAAAGTCGCCGCATCCAGAATTGCAGTGTCTTGTGGGTTTCGGCGGCGTCGCCCACATCGCGCCAGGCGAATTCGGCCAGGATGCCTGGCAGGGGTACATAGCCGCGACCCAGCCAAAAGCCATCGTTCCTGCGCCAGACGGCCGGGCGTCTGGGGTGGTCCTCGGGGCGCACGACCGAGCAAAAGGCGACATGACCGCGCCCAAGATGCCGGGCATGGGCTTCGCGCAGGTCAAAGAAGCGGTGCCCCAGACCCTGGCCGCGATAGGCTGGCAGCAGCACCGATTCCGGGCCGTAGACGATGTCGGTGGCCGGAACGCCGATGCGGGACAGGGGCGCGGCAAAGCTGTCGGCGTGGTCCTCCATCAGGGTCGAGGTCGAGGCCCCCACCAGAATGCCGGCGTCGAATGCCCCGATCAAGAGCGAGCCGGGCGCCTGACGGTAGGTGCCGACATAGGCCCGCTCATAGTCCAGCGTGCCCTCGTACAGATAGGGCCAGTCGCGGAACACCGCCAGGCGCAGCCGCGCCACATCGTCCAGATGCCTGTCCAGGTCCGCCCCGGAAAGCGCGCGCAGTTCAACCATGACGCGCCATCCTGGGGCCGTGCGCGAATGCGGACCGCCTTGGGCGGGCAGCGGGGGCTTGGGTCATGCGGTCCTCCGGGTCAGGGATCGAGACTGCCACGCGGCCCGGACTTCGTCAAAGTCCGAAACGGACCGGGCCGGCGCCGTTCGCGACATCCGGGCAAGGCCGGATCAGGCCGCGGTGGGCGGGCCGAACCGTTCCAGCATGCTGGCGCGGATCTGGTCGCGCGCCAGGCGGTAGGCGGCCAGCCTGGCCTCGCGCGTCTCGCCCAGCGCGGTGGGGTCCAGGATCGGCCAGAAGATCACCTCGACATGGCTCGCCCGCGTCAGCGCCAGCGCCCGTTTCTGGCTGGTCGGCGACAGGGCGACGATCAGGTCGAACTGGCCCAGATCATCGCCCAGATCGCGCATCTCGTCGAACGAGCGCGATCGGTGGCGCGACAGCTCGATCCCGATCTCGGCGCAGACCGCGACCGAGAATCCGTCGATTTCCATATCGTTGGTCACCCCGGCCGACCGCACATAGCAGGCCTGGCCGTAGAATTTCTTCATCATGCCCTCGGCCATGGGCGAGCGGACGGCGTTGTGGTCGCAGCAGAACAGCACGGCCTGGGGAAGCTTGCCCATGGTCAACCCCAATGCAGGACGCAGATTAGGGTAAAGAGCCGGCGCGCGGTGTCGGTATCGACCAGTGCCTTGCCTTCGAGCCGCTCTTGCAGCACCCGCGCCCCCTCGTTGTGGATGCCGCGCCGGGCCATGTCGATCGCTTCGATCCGCGCCGGGGGCAGGCGCTTGACCGCGTCGAAATAGCTCTCGCAGATCTGGTAGTAATCCTTGACCACCTGGCGGAACGGGCCGAGCGACAGGTGAAACTCGGCCACCGGCGCGCCGGCCTCGGTGGCGACGGCAAAGACCAGCCGGCCCTCGCGGATCGCAAGGCCCAGCCGGTAGGGCCCCTCTTGCGCCGCCCGCCCCTCGCGCGGGGGCAGGGCAAAGGAGTTTTCCTCGAGCAGATCAAAGATCGCGACCTTGCGCTCTTGCTCGATGTCGGGCGTGGCGCGGGCAAGGCCGCGTTCGTCGATGTCGATGGACGAGATGCGGGCCGTCATGGCGCGGTCCGGTTCAGCCGGGCCAGGCGGGCCGAGACGGACAGGCCATGTGCCTCAAGCCCCTCGCTGGCGGCCAGACGCTCGGCGGCGGGCCCGACGGCGACAAGGGACGCCGGCGTCATCCGGGCAAGGGTGGTGCGTTTGACGAAGTCCATGACCGAGAGCCCCGAGGAAAACCGCGCCGACCGCGCCGTCGGCAGCACATGGTTCGGCCCGCCAACGTAATCGCCGATCGCCTCCGGAGTCCACGCCCCCAGAAAGATCGCGCCGGCATGGGTGATCTGGCCGGCCAGCGCCTCGGGGTCGGCGACGCAAAGCTCCAGATGCTCCGGCGCGACGCGGTCCGACAGCGCCGCCGCCTCGGCAAGGTCGCGGCACAGGATCACGGCGCCGTAATCGCGCCAGGAGGCGCCGGCGATCTCGCGCCGCGCCAGGCTTTGCAGCCGCGCCTCGACCGCCGCCATGACCGCATCGGCCAGGGCCCTGTCGGGGGTGATCAGGATCGACTGCGCGCTCTGGTCGTGCTCGGCCTGCGCCAGAAGGTCCAGCGCGATCCAGTCCGGATCGGCGCTGCCGTCCGCGATCACCAGAATCTCGGACGGGCCGGCGATCATGTCGATGCCGACGCGGCCAAAGACCCGTCGCTTGGCCGCCGCCACATAGGCGTTGCCCGGCCCGGTGATCTTGTCCACCGGCGGGATGGTTTCGGTCCCATAGGCCAGCGCCGCAATGGCCTGCGCCCCGCCGATCCGCAGCACCTGATCCACCCCGGCGATCTGGGCCGCGAGCAGCACCAGCGGGTTGACCTGGCCGCCCGGGGTCGGGCAGGCCACCACCAGCCGGCCTACCCCGGCGACCTTGGCCGGGATCGCGTTCATCAGCACCGACGAAGGATAGGAGGCAAGCCCGCCCGGCACGTAAAGCCCGGCCGCCGAAACCGGCGTCCAGCGCCAGCCCAGCGTCGCGCCCGCCGCGTCGGTCCACATCGCGTCTTGCGGCATCTGGCGGGCGTGATAGGCCCGGATGCGGCTCGCCGCCAGGTCCAGCGCCGCGCGATCCTCGGCGCTGACTTTCGCGGTCTCGGCTGCGATCTCGGCGGGCGAAAAGGCCAGGGTCTCCGCCGTCAGCTCAAGCCGGTCAAAGCGCCGCGTCAGATCGATCACCGCCGCATTGCCGCGCGCGCGGACATCGGCGATAATGCCGGCGACAGCGGCATCGACATCGGGGCTGTCCTCGCGCTTCTGCCCCAGGAGCGTGCGAAAGTCGGCCTCGAAGGTGCCGTGCCTCGTGTTCAGGACCTGCGGCATGGGTTTCTCCGGTTTCGGCCCCCAATTAGGCCAGCAGCCCGGGCAAGGCAAGAGAGCCCGTCCCGCCGGATCGCGGCGCGGGCCCGGAAAGAAGCTGTTGAACGGGCGGCGGAACTGGACAAAGGTCTCGGCACCGACTGGTCAGGACGAATCTCGAATGCAAGACTGCAAGGCCCTTCTTGGCATCGTCCCGCCCTACCGCACGGCGAACGGGCCGCCGGCCTCGGCCGCTGCGCTGCTTGGGCACCTGCGGCGCGAGGGGCTGGCGTTCGAGTTTCTGGACCTGCGACTGTCCTCGGTGCTGATGGAGGCGCCGACCTATGAGGCGCTTGGCCCCTTTGGCGAGAACTTCGTGATCGACATGCCCGACCTGCCGCTGGCGCTGGCGGTGATCGCGGACTTCGAGCGGGGGCAGGACGATCTCCGGGCGGCGCTGGATACCGACTGGCTGCACCGGTTCTGCATGGAGCGCGCGCTGAAGCCGGTGCGCGTGATCGAATACCTCGTCGGCATGGCAGAATTGGCCAAGGACGCCTTTGGCGCCTATGGCGGGCTTGGATTTTGCGGCTTTTCGACCTGGTCGTCGAACTATGTCACCACGCTGATCATCTGCGCGCATCTGAAGCGCCGCGCGAACCCGCCCTTCATCGTGCTGGGCGGCCCCCAGGTGACCGAAAGCCGCGCATCGGCGCTTTTGGCGCTGCGCTCGGGGTTGGCCGATGCCGTCGTCCTGGGCGAAGGCGAGGCGGCGCTGGTCGATCTTTACCGCGCCTGGGAGAGCGGCGAAGGTCCGGCGGAGGGGGTTCCGGGCACCTTGCAGCGCGGCGACGGTGGGCAGGTGACCGAGGGGCCCGCGCGGCGGCTCCTGCACCTGAAAACCCTCGCCGCCCCGGACTTTGACCAGATCGCGCTGCCCGACTACCAGTCGGCCTTTGGCTCTGTCAGGCTGCCATTCCAGCTTTCGCGCGGCTGCACCGACGAATGCTCGTTCTGCTCTGAATGGGTGTTCTGGAAGCATTTCCGGCTGGATACCGTCGACCACGCGGCCCACCAGATCACCGAGATCGTCGCGCGGACCGGGGTGCACAGCTTTGACTTCACCGACAGCCTTCTGAACGGGCACATGCGCCGCTTGCGCCAGTTTGCCGAGAACATCCTCCAAAGCGGGTTGCAGATCGACTGGGGCGGCTTCATGCGCGCCCAGATGGATGAAGAGACCGCCAGAATTCTGAAGGCCGCCGGGCTGAGCTACGTCTTCATCGGTGTCGAATCGCTGTCGGACGACACGCTGGGCCTGATGAACAAGCGGCGGACCGAGAACGACAACGCCAAGGCCATCCGGGCGTTTCTTGAACAGGGCATCCATGTGACCACCGGGGTCATCGCCGGCTTTCCAGGCGACCGGCGCGAGCGTTTCGCCCGGACTGTCGACATCCTCAGGGGCATCGCCGACAGCCACCCGGGGCTTTTGAAGATGGAGGTCGTGCCCTTTATCCTGACCCCGGGGCAGCCGATCTTTGCCAATCTCGACCAGATCGGCATCCAGACCGCGCCCTGGTCCGACGAGGTGCTGGACATCGCGCCCCGGCACCGCGACGTGACCGAAGGGATTGCCTGTTCCGCCACCGGACCGAACCAGGGGCTGGAGCGGCTCGGCCAGTTCCGCCTGGCCCGGAACCTGCAGGAAAAGCAGGTCGGCTCGGCGGTCGGCCGCTTGGGCGAGCAGGCCATCGACCGGA
Source organism: Paracoccaceae bacterium (assembly GCA_052387855.1). Taxonomy (GTDB): domain Bacteria; phylum Pseudomonadota; class Alphaproteobacteria; order Rhodobacterales; family Rhodobacteraceae; genus CAIYZT01. The sequence goes on along the minus strand of JBQTIT010000115.1, from coordinate 3,984 downwards.
TCGTCTTTGCCAATCGCGGCGCCGGGGCATTTTCGCTTGCCACCATCCTGATCAATGGCAAGGCCTGCTCGGCGCTGATGACGCCCGACGAGGTGGCGGCGGTCGGCCAGATCGCGGCCAGGACCCCCGAAAGCACGCCCCTGTCCCGCCAGCCCGAGTTTCTGCGGTTCTGGGAGCAGGTGCAGCGCGCGCATCTGTGGCCGGCGAACCGGCCGATCCATGCCGGCGCCTTTGCGCCCGACTTGCGGGAGGTGCCGGAAATCTGCCTGCCGAACACGGTCCTTGCGCGGGCGCTTTCCTCGGGCACGGGGCTGATCCTGGCCAATGCCAATTCCAGCGATCATAAACGGCTGGACGCCGGCCTTGCGCCGGTCCTGCACTGGCTCTCGCAAGGACCGCGCCGGACCGCCGATGCGCTGGCAAGGATGCGCGCGGCAGGACTGGGCGACGCCGACGGCTGGGCAGAGCTGAACAGGCTGGCCCGGGGTGGTTACCTGCGTCCCTACGGCCCGATATCGTCCCGATCCGTGGCAGAGCCAGCCCCCGCGCCGGAAATCGCCGCCACGGCATCCTTGCCGGCAGGGTGATCGCGCGGGAAAAGGGTCACTTGCCCCTTGGGCCGGCCAAGTCAGTCAGGTGGCGCCGCCGCCGGGCAGGGATGCCGCGCCATTTTAGCCCTGAGATCTCAAACCCCGGCAGTCCCGAAACGTCGAAGGCCGCGCTTGACTGGCCACGATTGACCTGCCCCGCGATGTGGTTGCCACCCCCCCCTTTCTGGGGCCGGTGGGTCGGTCGAGCCGGCAGAACCGGGCGGGCAGGCGCCTAGAACAGGTCGATCGCGTGGCTTGGCCCGGGATGCTCGGAGTGACGGGGCTGCTCCTCGCGCGGCGCGGCGGACAGGGGCACCAGCATCATCCGCGCGGCTCCCGTCGCGGGGCAAAAGATCACCCTGCGGGTATTCGTCCCGCCCACATGCTCGGCCAGGCATTCGATCCTTTCGGTCTGCAGAAACTCGCGCGCGAAGGTCGCGTTCGAAGCGCCGACGTTGCGCAACTCGCTGACGATTTTCGCGCCGCCAAAAATCTTGGCCTGAAGACGCGCCTTGCTGGCCCCCTTCTTCATCAGCGCGTTGATCAGCAGCTCCATGGCGAAAAGTCCGTATCGGACGGGCCGATCCTCGCCCCGATCGTCGCCGAATGGCAAGAGAAAGTGGTTCATTCCCCCGATGCGCAGCGCCGGGTCGTGCAGGCAGACCGCCACGCAGGACCCAAGGATGGTGGAGAACTCTTCTTCGGGGTCGTCCGAGACCCGGTATTCGCCCTGTACGACCGTGGTCAGGCGGCTTTTTCTGGGATGGGGATCGGTCATCTTGCTGCCGATCTGGACAAGCTCGTCTCGTCTTGCCCCGACTGGCAGATCCGAAGGATTTCGGCGCCGATCCGGTCGATTGGCAACTGTGTCCGAACCGCGCCCAGGTTGAACGCCGCCCTGGGCATGCCATAGACGACCGAGGTCGCCTCGTCCTGGCCGATGGTCGGGCATCCGGCGCGGTGCAGCGACAAGAGCCCGGCCGCGCCGTCCTGGCCCATGCCGGTCAGGATGACGCCGACCACGTTCGGCGCCAGCGGCAGTGCGGATTGGAACATCGCGTCAACCGAAGGCGTGTGGCCCGAGATCGGCTCGCCCATCCGGATCCGGCAGCGATTTGGCGTGCCGCGAGCCACCTCGACATGGCCTTTGGAGCCGGCCCCCACAACCACCTGTCCGGGAACCAGCGGCAGCCCGTCGCGCGCCTGCACCACGGCGGGTTTGCAGCGCCGGTCGAGGAGCCGGACGAGCCCATCGGAAAAACCCTGCCCGGTGTGCTGCACCAGCAGCGTCGGCGGGCAGTTGATCGGGTAGTCGGACAGCAGCGTCAGAAGCGCATCGACCCCGCCGGTTGACGCACCGATCACCACGAGGGGACCGGCCTGAACGGCGGGTTCCGGCACCGGTCCCCTGGCGTCCTGCGCCACGCGGTTCTTGCAGATCTGCCGCGCGCCCTGCACGGCTTTCCAAAGCTCGTCCTTCGTCGACGAGGCAAAGACCATGGGCTCGCCCGCAAAGCGGCCCGACCAGATGGCGGACGAGGGGTTGTCCCCGGGCACGGCCACCAGCCATGCCGTGCCCAGGGCGTAGAACAGCGATTTCATCGCGGTCCATTCGTCGACCTTGCAGAAATCCTCCGACATGAGCACGACATCCGGCTCCAGCGCCTCGGACTTCGTAAAGGTCTCGGGCAGATCGCCGGTGACGGCGATCACCTCGATCCCCTGCGTCGCCTGGGCCATTCTGGCCAGCCGTGAGCGGTGCACGGGCGAGGGTGAAGCGATGATCAGTCGGGTCTTGGCCATTCTTCTGTCTGCCTTTCGGGGTCGGTTTCAAGATCGCGCAGGGCCGGGATCAGAAATCCTGCCAGACCGCCTCCCCCCGCGCGTTGGCAACCTTGGCGGGCCGAACCTCGTCCCGGACCGGCTCGGGCGCGGGATCACGCGCCGCAGCCGGCTTTCCCTTGGTCGCAAAGTTCGAGAGGGCCGGGGCGACGGTGGCGGCGCCTTCGGTCCTGGGCAGGGTAAAGACCGAGACCAGACCTGCCAGACCCGTCGTATCCTGGTTCAGCGAATGGCTGGCGGCCGTGGTCTGTTCGACCATGGCGGCGTTCTGCTGCGTCACCTGATCAAGCTGCGTCACGCCGATGTTGATCTCGGCCAGGCCCTGCGACTGCTCGGCCGTACCCGTGGCGATGTTCGACACCAGCGACGAGATGTTGGTGACCGAGGCGACGATGCTGTGCAGCGCCTCGCCGGCCTTGCCGACCTGATCCACGCCCGAGCGGACATGCGCCGCCGAGGTGCCGATCAGCGCCTTGATCTCTTTCGCCGCCGCCGAGGACCGCTGTGCCAGCGCACGCACCTCGGAGGCGACGACGGCAAAGCCCTTGCCGGCATCGCCCGCCCGCGCCGCCTCGACCCCGGCGTTCAGGGCCAGAGGGTTGGTCTGGAACGCGATGTCAGCGATGGCGCTGGTGATCTGGGTGATCTGCTCGGACGATTTCTCGATCTCGGACATCGCCGCGACGGCGCCCTGCACCACGGTGCCGCTGTCCTCGGCCTCCTTGCGGGCCCGGCGGACGATCTCTTCGACCTCGCGCGTGCCATCGGCCGCCGACTTGACCGAGGCGGTCAGCTCGTCCATCGCCGCGGCGGCCTGCTCCAGCGCCGCGGCCTGGTTCTCGGTCCGGCGCGACAGATCCTCGGAGGCCGAGGAAATCTCGCCCGAGCGGCCGCGAATGCTGTCCGAGGCCTCCACCACCTGCGCGATCGTCGTCGCCAGCTTTTCCACCACGATGTTGAAATCCTGGCGCAGGGTTTCGTAGTCATCGGGGAAGGCTTGCACGATCGTACGGCTCAGATCGCCCGCGGCCAGGGATTTCATGCTCTGCCCGAGCGCGCCCACAACCTCGTTCTGCGCGGCGGTCTGGCGTTCCTGCTCGCGCTCAAGCCCCTTGGCGATGGCGAGCTTCTGGCGCAGCGCGTTCAGCGAGGTAGCGATTTCGCCGACCTCGTCGGTGCGGCCGGCATCGGCGACCGGGCTTTCAAGGTCGCCGTCGGCGATCTTTCCGACAGAGGCAGTGACCCGGGTGATCGGGGCCACGATCGACCGCGACAACAGGATGCCGATCCCCAGCGCCACGAGGGCCAGGATCGTGCCGATCATCAGGGTCGTGCGCAGGACCGCGTTGGAATCGGCCAGAATCTCGGCCCGGTCCATTTCCAGCACCATGGACCAGCCGTTGCCCAGATCCGCCAGCGGCACCATGAGCTACCCCCCGAAAATCGGACAGTGACGGAAGCTACGATCTGAGGTCTGCTGATCCCAAGACGAGGAGATCAGAATATGTCGAAACGCAGGAACCATGACGCGGCGTTCAAGGCGCGTGTTGCA
>JBQTIT010000114.1:0-17571 GCA_052387855.1 Paracoccaceae bacterium | reverse complement strand
GGCCCTCGGCCAGCGCCCGACCCCCCCAGGGAGGGCGCTCCACGCCCTCCGGGTCGGGCGCTGGCCTCTCACCTCTACGCTGAACCGGTTTACCGGGTGCGTTCCCACACGGGCGGAAAAACGCAGTGCGTTTTCCTTTTCGCCCGACTTTGACCGAGGCCATCGCCGAGGTCATGCGAAGGCTTTTCCGACCCATGGCCGAAGGCCCCAAACGCCCTCGGCCAGCGCCCGCCCCCCCAGGGAGGGCGCTCCACGCCCTCCGGGTCGGGCGCCGGCCTCTGTGGTCTCATGCGGAAGCGGTCACCCGGACAGGTTCCCACACGGGCGGAAAAACGCAGTGCGTTTTCCTTTTCGCCCGCCCTGGCCGAGGCACTCGCCGAGGTCATGCGAAGGCCCGTCAACGTCCCTCGCCACCCCCAGGGAGGGCGCTGGCCCCTGTCACTCATGCGGAACCGGTCACCCGGACATGTTCCCACCGGCCGGGGTCATCCGGCGCGGGCGCTCATTGAAAAAACCGCAGCACATAGGGCGCCAGCAGCGCGGTCAGCACGGCGTTCAGCCCCATGCCGAGCCCGGCAAAGGCACCTGCTGTCGGGTTGACCTGCATCGCGCGCGCCGTGCCGATGCCGTGGGCCGCGACCCCAACCGCAAAGCCGCGCGCGCGCCAGTCCTTCAGCCCCAGCGCATTCAGCAGCGGCGTTGCGATCACCGCGCCGATGATGCCGGTCATGATCACCAGGATCGCGGTCAGCGTCGGAGAGCCGCCGATCTTTTCCGCGATGCCGATGGCCACCGGCGCCGTGGTCGACTTGGCCGAGATCGAGGCCAGCGCCACGCCGGTAACCCCCAGCGCATGCGCGATGGCCACGGCCGAGACCACGGCCGTCACCGACCCCGCCACCAGCGCCGCCGCGATGGGCAGGATCGACCTGCGCACGCGGCCAAGGTTCTGCGACAGCGGAAGCGCCAGGCAGACCGTGGCCGGCCCCAGCAGGAAGTGCACGAACTGCGCGCCTTCGAAATAGGCGCCATAGCCGGTGCCGGTGGCCCAGAGCAGCACCGCCAGCAGGATCACCGCGATCAGCACCGGGTTGACCAGCGGCGCCCGCCCGGCGGCGCGAAAAAGCGCGTCCCCCGCGACATAGGCCGCCAGCGTGGCCGTCAGCCACAAGAGCGGGCCTTGCGACAGATAGACCCAGATCTCGGCCATGTCAGTCATCGGCATCGCCCGTCATCCGCGCCACGCCGGCAAAGACCACTGCCCCCACCGCGATCGACAGCGCGGTCGACAGCACCAGCGCCGCCAGGATCGCCGGGCCCTGCGCCCCCAGGGCCGCGAGGTGGCCGACCACGCCCACGCCCGCCGGCACGAACAAGAGCGACATGTGGCCCAGAACGCCGGTCGCCAGCGGGCTGACGATCCGGACCAGCCCGGGGCTGGCGCGCAGCGCAAGGACCATCAGGATCATCCCCAGCACCGGGCCGGGAACCGGCAGGGCGAGCGCGCGCGAGATCGCCTCGCCCGCAAGCTGGGCTGCGAGGACGGCAAGAAGGGAGTGGATCATGGCGGTCCTGTCGCTGGCGGGGGGCATGGCTTTGCCACCACCAAGGCGCAAGCCCGGGGTCCGGTCAAGCCCGGGCGGCGCGAGGTGAAGGGAATCGTTGGATTTCCGGCAATAAGCGCTAGAATCGGTCCGGCCGAGGCGTTTCGCACGGCCTTTGGCCCGTAACATCCGCCGCCCGCCGCGGCGCTGCGCGAGGAGCCCTGTCATGATCCTGTATCCGACCATCGAATTGCAGAACGGCCGCTGCGTCAGCCTGATCCGCGGGCGCATCGAGGAGCCCGAGTTGTGGCATGTCGACCCGCTGAAGAAGGTGCAGGAATTCGTCGAGCAGGGCGCCGGATGGCTGCATGTCACCGACCTTGACGCGGTCAAGGGGCTGAACACCAACCGCGCGCTGATCACCGAGATCATCCGCACCGCCGGCATTCCGGTGCAGCTTGGCGGCGGCTTTCGCTCGGCCGCGCGGGTCGAGGAATGGTTCGGCATCGGCGCGGCGCGGATCGTGATCGGCACGCTGGGGGTGCAGATGCCCTCGGTCGTCAAGGAGATGGTGGCGCACCATCCGGGGCGGATCGCGCTGGCGGTCGATGTCTGGAAGGGCAAGGTGCTGGTCGACGGCTGGCGCACCTCAAGCGCGCTGACCCCCGAGGCGCTGATCGAGGCCTATGGGCAGACGCCCTTTGCCGCGATCATCGTCACCGACGTCGACGCCGATACGGCGGGAACCGAAGCCTCGTATTCCATGCTCGCCACGCTGGCCGACATGGTCAAGGTGCCGGTCATCGCCAGCGGCGCGGTGCGCACCATCGACGACGTTGCGCGGCTGAAATTCGCCAGCCACATCGCCGGGGCGCTGGTGGGGCGTGCGCTGTTCAACCGCACGATCAGGCTGGGCGAGGCCCTGGCCGAGGCGCAGGGCGAGGCGGGCGAAGTCGCGGCCTTTATCTGATCCGGCGTTCCCCAAAGGGGCAAGATGTTGGGGATAATCGGGCCAATTCACCCCACATGATGGGTGCACCTGTTGACTTGTGGGGCGAGCCGGCCAAACTGGCCGCCCGAAGAGGAATCGCCCCTTGCGCTTTACGCGGCTCAGGCTCAACGGCTTCAAAAGCTTTGTCGACCCCACGGATCTGGTGATCCACGAGGGGCTGACCGGCGTTGTCGGCCCCAACGGCTGCGGCAAGTCGAACCTGCTGGAGGCGCTGCGCTGGGTGATGGGCGAAAACCGCCCCTCGGCCATGCGCGGCGACGGGATGGAGGATGTGATCTTCAACGGCGCGGCGACGCGCGGGGCGCGGCACTATGCCGAGGTGGCGCTGGTCCTGGACAATTCGGAACGTCTGGCGCCGCAGGGCTTCAACGACGCCGACCAGATCGAGGTCATCCGGCGCATCACCCGTGACGCGGGATCGGCCTATCGGCTGAACGGCAAGGACCTGCGGGCGCGCGATGTGCAGATGCTGTTCGCCGACGCCTCGACCGGGGCGCATTCGCCGGCGCTGGTGCGCCAGGGGCAGATCAGCGAGCTGATCGGCGCCAAGCCCAAGGCGCGGCGGCGGATCCTCGAAGAGGCGGCGGGCATCTCGGGCCTGTACCAGCGGCGGCACGAGGCCGAGTTGCGCCTGTCCGCCGCCGAGCAGAACCTGACCCGCGTCGATGACGTGCTTGAAGCGCTGGCGCAGCAGATATCCACCCTGACGCGCCAGGCCAAGCAGGCCGCCCGCTACCGCGAGATCGGCGACGAGCTGCGCCGGGCCGAGGGGATGCTGCTGTACCGGCGCTGGCGCGAGGCCGAGATTGCCCGCGCCTCCGCCGACGGCGCGCTGCGCCTGCGCCTGACCGAATCCGCGCGGGCCGAGACCGCCGCCCGCGCCGCCACCGCCGCGCGCGAGGTGGCCGAGGCGGCGCTGCCGGGCCTGCGCGAAGAGCAGGCCATCGCCGGCGCCGTGCTGCAACGCCTGTTCACCGCGCGCGAGCAGCTTGCCGCCGAAGAGGCCCGGCTGCGCGCCCGGATCGACACCCTGCGCGCCCGCGGCGCCGAGCTTGAGCGTGACGCGGACCGCGAGGCGGGGCTGGGCCGCGACGCTGCCGGGGTGATCGAGCGGCTGGACTGGGAACTGGCCCAGCTTGCCCGCGCGATGGAGGGCCAGGACGCGCGGCTGGCCGAGGCCGCCGAGGCCGCCCGCGCCGCCGGTGCCGACCTGGCGGAGCAGGAACAAAGGCTGGGCCAGGCGACCGAGGACATGGCGCGCCTGTCGGCCCGCCACCAGTCGGCGCAGCGGCTTTTGTCCGACAGCCAGCTTTCGCTGACCCGGACCGAAACGGCGCTTGGGGCCGCGCAGCGCAGCGCGGCCGAGGCAGAGGCCCAGCTCGCCGGCGGCGGCGCGCGGCTGGCGGCGGCGGGCGAGGCGGCGCGGCAGGCCGGCGATGACGCCCGCGTGGCAGAGGCGGCGCTTCAGACGGCCGAAGAGGCCCGCGCCGAGGCGCAATCGCGCGAGGCCGACGCGCGCGCCGCCCGCAGCAGCGCCGAGGGCGAGGCCCATGCCCTGCGCGCCGAGATGGCCGCCCTGACCCGGCTGGTGGAGCGCGAGGCGGCCACCGGCAGCCAGCTTCTGGACCGTCTTCAGGTCGAACCGGGCTTTGAGGCCGCACTGGGCGCCGCGCTGAGCGACGATCTGCGCGCGCCGCAGATCGAGCCTTCTCGCCGGTCGGGCTGGGTGCCGCTGCCGCCCTATGGGGCGGGCACCGCGCCCCTGCCGCCCGGCGCCCGACCGCTGGCCGAGGTGGTGACGGCGCCGCCGGTTCTGGCGCGGCGGCTGGGGCAGATCGGGCTGGTCGATGCCAGCCTTGGCGCTGACCTTCAGGCGGCGCTGGGGCCCGGCCAGCGGCTGGTCAGCCGCGAGGGCGATCTGTGGCGCTGGGACGGCTTTCGCGCCGGGGCCGAGGATGCCCCCTCGGCCGCCGCCTTGCGTCTGGTGCAGCTCAACCGCCTGACGCGGCTCAAGGGCGATCTGTCGCAGGCCGAGGCCCGCGCCATGGGCGCGCGGCAGGCGCATGAGGCGTTGCAGGCCCGCATGGCCGAGGCCGCCGCCGCCGATGCCCGCGCCCGCGAGGCCCGCCGCGCCGCCGACGCCGCCCTGACCGAGGCCGCCCGCGCCCTGGCCCGGGCCGAGGCCGACCGCGCGCTGGCCGAGGGGCGGCTGGAAACCGCGCGCCTGTCGGTCGGCCGCCATGAGCAAGAGCGCGACATCGCGCGGCAATCCCTGCGGGCGGCCGAGGCGCAGATGGCCGACCTGCCAGAGCTTGATGGGCAAAAAGCCGGGCTTGAGTCCGCCCGCTCCGCCGCCGAGGCGGCACGGGGCACGATGATGGCGCTCCGGGCCGCGCACGAAGAGACCCGCCGCGAGGGCGAGGCGCGCCGGCGCCGCCAGCAAGAGGCCACTCAAGAGCTGTCGGGCTGGAAGCACCGTCAGGAAACCGCCGAAAAGCGACTGGCCGAACTTGAAGGCAGGCGGGCCGAGACCGAGGCCGAACTGGCCCGGACCCTGACCGCGCCGCAAGAGATCGTGGCGCAGCGGGCCGCGCTTGCAGACCAGATCGACGTGGCCGAGGCCCGGCGCCGCGCCGCGGACGAGGCGCTTGGGCAGGCCGAAGGCGCCGCGCGCGGCGCTGCCGCCGCCGAGCGCGAGGCCGAACGCGCCGCCTCTGAATCGCGCGAGGCCCGCGCCCGCGCCGAGGCGCTGACCGAAGCCGCCCGCGCCGCCGCCGGTGCTGCCCGCGAGCGGGTGTACGAGGAAACCTCGGCCGATCCCGAAACGCTGCTGAGCACGCTCAAGGTCGACCCCGACCGCATGCCCGACGCCGAAACGCTGGAGACCGAGGTGCAGCGGCTCAAGCGCCAGCGCGAGGCGCTGGGCGCGGTGAACCTGCGCGCCGAAGAGGACATGGCAACAGTCAACGCCGAATACGATGCCCTTGTGCGCGAAAAGCTGGACCTCGAAGAGGCGATCCGCAAGCTGCGCGGCGGCATCGCGGGGCTGAACCGCGAGGGGCGCGAGCGGCTGCTGACCGCCTTCGAGCAGGTCAACACCAGCTTTGCCGCCCTGTTCACCCACCTTTTCGGCGGCGGCGAGGCGCGGCTGGTGCTGGTCGAGTCCGACGATCCGCTGGAGGCGGGGCTGGAGATCATGTGCCAGCCGCCGGGCAAGCGGCTGTCGACCCTGTCGCTCTTGTCGGGCGGAGAGCAGACGCTGACCGCGCTGGCGCTGATCTTTGCCGTCTTTCTGGCCAATCCCGCGCCGATCTGCGTGCTGGACGAGGTTGACGCGCCGCTGGATGACGCCAATGTCGGCCGGTTCTGCGATCTGGCCGACGAGATGACGCGGCGCACCAACACGCGGTTCCTGATCATCACGCACCACGCCGTGACCATGGCCCGGATGGACCGGCTCTATGGCGTCACCATGGCCGAACCCGGGGTCAGCCAGTTGGTCTCGGTCGATCTGAAACGGGCCGAGGCGCTGGTGGCCTGACCGGGCTCAGAGCCCGTACAAAAGCTCCAGCGTCGGCCAGGCATCGGCGGGCAGGCCCAGGCGGATCTGCTCTTTCTGGACCGCCGTGCGGGTGGCCGCGCCCAGGATGCCGTCGATCTTGCCCACGTCATGGCCGCGCTCGGCCAGCTTTTGTTGCAGCGCCTTGGTCTCTTCCAGGGTCAGGACCGGGTCGGGGTTGCCGGCCAGATAGGGCTGGGCCCCCGAAAGCCGCGTGGCGAAATAGGCGGCGGTGGTCACATAGACAAAGCTCTTGTTCCACTCGAACAGCGTCTTGAAATTGTCGTAGGCGACAAAGGCCGGCCCGTTGCGGCCCTGCGGCAGGATCAGGCTGGCGGGCAGGTTGGCCAATTCGCCCTGCCGGGGCCGCACGCCGCGCCGGGCCCAGTCCGTGCCCGACAGCACGGTATCAAGCCCGCTCAGCGACCAGTCCAGATCGGCCGGAACGGTGACCTCTTGCAGCCAGGGCTCGCCGCCGCGCCAGCCGTGGTGGCGCAGCATCGCCGCGCCCGACAGGATCGCGTCCGGCGCCGAGGTCTTGAGGCTGACGCGCCCGTCGCCATCGCCGTCGACGCCCAGTTGCAGGATGTCCCGGGGCAGCATCTGCACCATGCCGATCTCGCCCGCCCAGGCGCCGGTGGTGGTGGCGGGGTCCAGATCGCCAAGCGCCGTCAGGCGGATCGCCGCCAGGACCTGCGGCTGGAACAGCTCTGGCCGGCGGCAATCATGCGCCAGGGTCAGGATCGCATCGCGGGTGTTGAAATCGCCCTGAACCGCGCCGAAGTCGGTCTCGAAGGCCCAAAAGGCCAGCAAGATGCCGCGCGGCACGCCGTCGTCCGCTTCGGCCCGGTCAAAGACCGCATCGTATTTCTTCGAATAGGCCGCCCCGTTCTCCAGCCGGTTGGCCGAGATCAGCGCCTGCGAGAAGTCCAGGAAGGGCTTGCGGAAAATGCCCTGCGCCCGGTCGGCCTTGATCACCGCCGGGTCCTGCCGCGCGCCCTTGAAGAACGCCTTGATGGCGTCGGGCGGCAGCCCCTCGGCCCGCGCCTCGGCGGCCATCGCCGTGACGAAATCGCCGAAGTCGCCGCCACAGGGCGCCGCCGCGAGCGGGCCGGCCAAAAGGCTTGCCATCAGAACAAGGGGGGTGAGTCGCACTGTCATCATGCCTCCGGTGGTTCGGGGCCAGCGTAGCGCGGCCTGGCCGGCCGCGACAGCACGCAGAGCGCGGCGCATTCGAATCTTGTTGCGCGCATGTCACAGTGCCCTGGCAACGATGCCGCAACCCCCCGTTAACTTGATTTGCACAGGCTTGGGGCTGAGGGTGTGGCATGGGGTGAGGGGATGCAGAGCTTCTTTCCAAAGGAGTTGGTCGACGGGCTGGCGGCCGGCGGGCTGGCGCAGGCGCGCAAGAAATCGCGGCTGCGGGCCGAGGCGGGCGGAAAAAGCTATCCGGTCCTGCGCCTGTGGTCCGACGGGATGGCGATCGACGCCGAACATGCGACCCACCTGCGCGGTCTGGTCGACATCTACGACGGCGCCCGGCACATCTTTCAATGCCTCATCGTCGCCTCGGGGGTCGAGGGCGGGCAACTGACCTGCGGCTTCAAGCGCGCGACCCCGGTGCTGGACCGCGCCGCGCTGGACTATGTGCGGCGCGAGGACGCCCCGGCCGGCTATCTGCCAAAGGCGTGACCGTGGGCCTTCGCTGCGGCGGGCATGATCGGGAAATGCGGGGGCTGACCCCGCCCGGCCTTGCAGAGGTCATGTGATAGGATTGTCGCAATCTTGCCGAAGGCCCTCGGCCAGCACCCGCCCTCACGGCGGAGAAAAGCGGAGTGTTTCCTGATCCGCCCGCCCAGACGTGGCCGAGGCCATCGCCGAGGTCATGCGGGAGGGTCGCCGCGATCCGGCCGAGGGCCCCAAAGGCCCTCGGCCAGCGCCCGACCCCCGCAGGGAGGGCGCTCCGCACCCTCCGGGTCGGGCGCTGGCCTCTGACATCTATGCGGAACCGGTTTACCGCATGCGTTCCCACACGGGCGGGGAAACGCGGTGCGTTTCCTTCTCCGCCCGGCCAGAAGTGGCCGAGGCTATAGCCGAGGCTATGCGAGCCGCACGCCGCATCCCCGGCCGAGGGCCCCAAAGGGCCTCGGCCAGCGCCCGACCCCCCCAGGGAGGGCGCTCCACGCCCTCCGGGTCGGGCGCTGGCCTCTCGATCGAAAGCGGAACCGGTCTACCTGGCACGCTCCAACTCGGGCGGAAAAACGCGGTGCGTTTCCTGATCCGCCCGGCCAAAGTTGGCCGAGGCTATCGCCGAGGTCATGCGAAGGCCCGTCAGCATCCCCGCCGAGCGCCCCAAGGGCCCTCGACCCGCGCCGGACACGCTCCTACACAGGCGGGAAAAGGCATTGCCTTTCTCTTTCACCCCGGGCCCGACGCTATTGCAGGTCGGCGAACGCCGCTTGCAGGCGCGCCACCGCCTCATGGACCCGCACGCGCGGCGTGGCGAGGTTGAAGCGCAGGCAGGACTGCCCGCCCGAGCCAAAGGAATCCCCGTGGTTGGCCGCGATCCTAGCATCCTTTTGCACGCGCCGAATCACCTCGGCCTGGTCCATGCCCAGGTGCCCGAAGTCGACCCAGGCCAGATAGGTCGCCTCAAGCGGCATCGACCGCACGCCCGGAATCGCACCGATCCCCGCGCCAAACACCTGGGCGTTGCCGGCCAGATAGGTGCAAAGCGCATCGACCCAGGCCGCGCCCTCGGGCGAATAGGCCGCCGTCGCCATGTGCAGGCCAAAGGAGTTGGCCGAAATCCCCATCGACATCATCCGCGCGGCGAACCGACTGCGCAGGGCCGGGTCGGCGATGATCACGTTGCCGACATGCGCCCCGGCGATGTTAAAGGTCTTGGTCGTCGCCGTCATCATCACCAGCCGGTCCGCGATGTCCGGCGCGGCCACGGCCATCGGCACATGCCGGTGGCCCGGCATCACCAGATCGTGGTGAATCTCGTCGCTGATCAGGATCAGGTCGTGCCGCTTGCAGAAATCGGCAACACCGCGCAGCTCCTGCGCTGTCCAGACCCGTCCGCCGGGGTTGTGGGGCGAGCAGAGGATGAACATCCTTTCCCGGCCGGTCATCGCCGCGTCCCAGGCGGCAAAGTCCATCTCATAGCGCCCATTCACCAGCTTCAGCGGACGCTCGGCAACCTCGCGCCCCGCCGCCCGGATCACCCGGGCAAAGGCGTGATAGACCGGGGTCGTCAGCACCACCGCGTCGCCGGGCGCGGTAAAGGCGTCGATGCACAGGGCGGTGCCGTTGACCAGACCATGGGTGGTAAAGATCTCGTCCCGGGCGACCTGCCAGCCGTGGCGGGTCTGCATCCACCAGCAGATGGCCTCGTGATAGGCGCTCTCATCGCCGAAATAGCCATAGATGCCGTGATCAAGAACGCCTTGCAGCGCAGTCTGCACGCAGGCCGGCGGGCGAAAGTCCATGTCCGCGACCCACATCGCGATTCCGTCCTGCGGCGAGACGCCATAGGACTCTTCCATCGAATCCCATTTGGAGGAATGGGTGCCCACGCGGTTATAGATCGTGTCGAAGTCCATGGTCTGCCTGTCTGCTGGTGATTTGTTCTTATAATCAACCATTGATCGGAATGTCATTCCTGTTTTTATTATATTTTCGGGATATTGTGCCGGTATAGTTCATAATCATGGAACACTTTCCCTTTCATCCGCCGGCAGGGCGACCCGGCGCCCCGCCGCGCCTCCCTCTTGCACCAAATCGCCCCATTCCGTAAATGCCGCTGATGATCCGCTCCATCCTGATCCATCCCGATCCGCGACTGAAAAAGCCCTGCTCGCCCGTGACCGAGATCACGGACGAGATCGCGGCGCTGGGCCGCGACATGCTTGAGACGATGTACGACGCCCCCGGCATCGGTCTTGCCGCGCCGCAGATCGGGGTGCTGCGGCGGGTGATCGTGATGGACTGCATCAAGGAGGGCACGCCCGAGCCGATGGTTCTGGTCAACCCGCGCATCACCTGGGCGTCCGAGGATGTGTCGACCTACGAAGAGGGCTGCCTGTCGATCCCCGACCAGTATGCCGAGGTTCGACGCCCCGCCACGGTGCGCGCCGAATGGCTGGGGCTGGACGGGCAGACGCACGAGCGCGAATTCTCGGGCCTCTGGTCCACCTGCGTGCAGCACGAGATCGACCACCTCGACGGCAAGCTGTTCATCGACTATCTGGGTCCGCTCAAGCGCCAGATGATCACCCGCAAGATGGAAAAGCTCAAGCGCGAGCGGGCGCGGGGCGCCTGATGGCGGTCCTGCCCATCGTGATCTGGCCAAGCCTGATCCTGACCGTCCGCGCCGGCCGGATCGAGGGCGTGACCGCCGGCATCCGGCGGCTGGCCGACGACATGCTGGCCACCATGTATGACGCCGGCGGGCGCGGGCTGGCCGCGCCGCAGGTCGGCATCGCGCAGCGGCTGTTCGTGATGGATGCCGGCTGGAAGTCGGGCGCGCCCCGCCCGCTTGTCTGCGTCAACCCCGAACTCGTCTGGCGGTCCGACGTGACGGCCAGCGGCCCGGAGGGCTGTCTGTCGATCCCTGGCCCGATTGTCCAGGTGAACCGCGCACAGGCGATCCGCATGGACTGGCACGATCTGGACGGACGGGCCCACAGCGCGCGGCTGGCCGGGGCCGCCGCCATCATCGCGCAGCACGAGATCGACCATCTGGACGGGATCCTGACGCTCGATCACCTTTCCCCCACCGCCCGCGCCCGGGCCGAGGCCGAGGTGGCGGCATGACGCGGCGCCCCTTCGTGCCCTGGCCCGCCGCCGTGCTGCGCCAGCGCGCGGCCGATGTGGATGGGATCACCGACGAGGTGCGCGCGATCTGGGCCGACATGACCCAGACGATGGACGCGATGCCCGGCTATGGGCTGGCGGCGGTGCAGATCGGCGTTCCGCTGCGCCTGGCGGTGGTCGACTGCTCGGACGCGCGGGGTCAGGCGATCCTGATGGCCAATCCGCAGGTTCTGCACGCCTCGGCCCAGATGCGGACCCATGACGAGGCCAGCCCGAACCTGCCCGGCGTCTCGGCGGTCATCGCGCGCCCCCGGGCGGTGACGGTGCGCTACCTGAACGCGGCGGGCGAGGTCGAAGAGCGCGACATGGTCAACCTCTGGGCCACCTCGGTCCAGCACCAGATCGACCATCTGGCGGGGCGGATGTATTTCGACCACCTCTCGGCTCTCAAGCGCAAGATGCTGATCGCAAAGGCGGAAAAGCTGCGGAGGCGGGCATGAAGGTGATCTTCATGGGCACGCCCGACTTTGCCGTGCCGGCGTTGCGGGCGCTGCACGCGCAGCACCGGATCCTTGCCGTCTACTGCCAGCCGCCCCGCCCCGCCGGGCGCGGCAAGGCGTTGCGCAAGAGCCCGGTGCAAGAGGCGGCCGAGGCGATGGGCCTGCCGGTTGCCCATCCGGCCACGCTGCGCGAGGCGGCTGTACAGGCCGAGTTTGCCGCCCTTGGTGCGGATGTGGCCGTGGTGGTGGCCTATGGCCTGATCCTGCCGCCGGCGGTGCTGGCGGCGCCGCGTCTGGGGTGCCTGAACATCCACGCCTCGCTCTTGCCGCGCTGGCGCGGCGCGGCGCCGATCCACCGCGCGATCATGGCGGGCGATGCCGAGACCGGCATTTCCATCATGCAGATGGACGAGGGGCTGGACACCGGCCCCGTGCTGCTGCGTCAGGCCACCCCCATCGGCGCCGGCGAGACGACTTCGGACCTGCAGGGCCGCCTTTCAGCCCTGGGCGCCAAGATGATCACGCGCGCGGTCGCCGGCCTGCCCCTGCCCGCCACGCCCCAGCCGGCCGAAGGGGTCACCACCGCCGCCAAGATCGACAAGGCCGAGGCGCGGGTCGATTTTGCCCAGCCAGCCGAAGCGGTCGACCGCCTGATCCGGGGCCTGTCGCCGTTTCCGGGGGCATGGACCCTGGTCGCGGGCGAGCGCGTCAAGCTCTTGCGCAGCCGCGTGGTGCCGGGCAGCGGCGCGCCGGGGCAGGTTCTGGGCGGCTTTGTCATCGCATGCGCCGGCGGCGCCGTCGAGGTGCTGGAAGCCCAGCGCGAGGGCAGGCGCCGGGCACCGGCCGCCGAGGTGCTGAAAGGATTGCCCCTGCCGCCGCGCCTGTGATCTTCACAAAGCCGCCGCCGCACCCCATGTTGGCCGCAACGAGGGAGGTTTTCATGCCGGGCATCATTTTTCTTCTGATCATCGGGGCCGCCGCCGGGTTCATCGCCACGCGCGTGATGAAGCTGAACACCGACATCCCGACCACGATCGTGATCGGCATGGCCGGCGCGGTGCTGGGCGGGTTCGCCCTGCGCTCGCTCATGATGATGAGCGGCTGGCTTTCGGGTCTGGTCGGCGCGGTGCTGGGCGCGCTGGTGCTGATCTGGTTCTGGAAGGCCTTTGTCGCCAAGAAGTAGGCGGAGCGCGCCCGAGCGGCGATGGCGGGGCGGCCCCGGTGGGCGCGGCGGGGGTTTCACACCCCCGCGGTCCCTTGGCCAGGGGGCCAACGGACCTTCCCCCGTGGGATATTTTCGCACAGGGGATGAAGGGGCGCTCAGGCGGTCCCAGCGTCGGGGTGCCGCGCGCCCTTGGGCAGGGCGCGAAAGGCATCGCCGCGCCGGTCGCCGGCCGCTTCGAGCATGCGGGCAATCTCTTCGGCGCCGGGCAGGACGGGGCGGAAATCCGGGGGCAGATGGCCCAACGCCGCCAGCCGGTCAAAGAGCGCGGCAAAGTCCAGCTCGCCCACCGACCTGAAATCGGCCCGCGTGCTGTCGCCTGAAATCCAGTCGTGGCGGATCACGTCCACCAGATCGGGCGTGATGCCCTTGAAGCCCTGATACTGCCGGACGTAATCGGCCACATTGGCGCTGGAGCGGCGCAGGATGATCGCGACCCGCGCCTGTTCCGGCAGCACATAGGCCGCCAGATGCAGCGCCGAGCCATCCAGCGCCACGATGGTCCGCGCCGCCTTGTAGCGCGCGATCTGCACCGAAAGCGGGTGGCGTTCGGGGTGAAAGATCTCGAACCCCGCGCGGGCCAGGTTTTCCTCGATCACGCTCTCGCCCAGGATGCCGCCGCGCACCGCCGCCAGGCGCGCGCGGGAGATGTACAGCTTTTCGGCCCCCTCGGCCTCGGCTGCCGCCGACAGGCGCGTGCACATGAACTGCCGGTAGGCCGGGCTGCCGGAATACATCTTGAGCCAGCCGAACCCCAGTTCGGGCACGTAAAGCTCTTCGGCGCGCAGAACGCCCGGGTGGCATTGCACCGGCACGGTGATGCCCAGAAGGTTAAAGATCGGCTGCTGAACCGCCATGGCCTTGCGCACGCCTGCATGATCGCCCCGGTAGGGCAGATAGAGGATGCCGTCCAGCGCGGCGCCGATATGGTCCAGCGCCCAGAGCCGGGCGGTGGTTTCCACCAGGAAATGGCCGAAATGGGCGCGGTAATGGCCACCGAACAGGTAGCGGCCCGGCAGATCGGTGATCGTCTCACCGGGTTGCAGTGTGGGCGGCGGGGTGGATTTGCGGGCGCGGATCCAGGCCCGCGACAGCTCGACATAGCTGCCGTCAGCCTTGAGCACCCCCGAGGCGAGCCTGGCATCGCCCTTGCGCTCGGGCAGGACCAGCGCGCGGCCCAGATGCGCGATGGCGCCGGCAAAGGGCGGTTTGGGCTTGCCCTTGCGGACAAAGGTCATCTCGTCGATCGCCGGGCGCGCGCGCTGGTCGGCCAGCAGCGCCAGCCGTTCGACCGCCTTGGCGGTGGGCTCGTCCTGCGGGTCGATCGCCAGCAGGCGCCGCGCGGCGGCGAGGGCCAGCCGGTGGTGGCCGCGACGCTCGGCCTCGGCCAGAACGGCGCGGCGCCATTGCGGGCTGCCCCGCCGGTCGCGCAGGCGCCGCGCCCAGGCGGCCGGGTCAAAGCGCCCCTCGGCCACGGCGCCGATCAGTTCGGCGACGGCGCCGATCTCTTTCAGCACCCGCAGGGCGCGGTGACCCATGTGCGGCAGCCTGATGGCGGTGACGCCCGGGCGGGCCAGGCGCTGGAAATGCGCCTTGTCCTCGGTCACGAAGGGATCGAAGACGACATGGACCTCGGCCCCCGGGGCAAGGCTGGTGGCGGCGTCCAGAAACTCTGGCGTGGTCCAGTCCCAGCGGCGGCGCGCATAGGGAAAGCGGCGTTCAAAGCGCACAAGCCCGCGCGCGAGGGTGGTCTGCGGCGAAAAGGCCAGCACCGCCGCGCCGGGCACGAGGCCCGCGTAGACCGGAGCCGCAAAGCCGCCCATCGAGGTGCCGGTGAACACCACGCGGGCAAAGCCCCGAAACAGGCCAGCATCGCGCAGCGCCGTGATCAGCGCCGGCGTGTCGGGGTTGCGGTACCAGTCCTTTTGCCGCGCGATGATGCCCAGCACGGAATGGCCCAGCCTGTCCGAGGTGCCCATCAGCCAGGGCTGGGGCGGGTCGTATTCGCCGACCGAGGCGAGGTTGTCGAAGGTGACCAGCAGCACCGGACCGCGCCGCACGAAATAGGCGTCGACCAGGCCGCCCACCAGCCGAAAGGACGGCATCGCGGCCGCCTCTGCCGCCCCCCGCGCAAGCGGCGGCGGGGGATAGGTGCCGGGCATCGGTGACGGATTGGCGGCGGCGGGTTCGGGATCGGGGTCGAGGTCTGCCTCGGGCATCACGCGGGGGCCTCTGCCCGCGGGAACGCGCCCGTCAGCACCCCCGATGGGGTCGGCCCGGATCCAGCCGCGCGCCGTGGATGGGGTCTGGCCTCTGGCGCCATCATGGAACGATCCTGCAACCCGCGCCGCGGGTTCATCCCTTGTGCGCCATGCTCCGGGCGGGACTATGCCGGGCGCGCATGGCCCTGTCACCCCGAAAAACGCGGCTCCGGACGCGGGGCTCTTGCAGCCGGGCGCGCGGGGCGCCTAGAGTCCGGCCGTGAGGGATCAAGGTCAAGGCATGGCGGGAAAACCGGGAAAGACGGCGGCGGTCAGGCGCGCCGAGACCACGGGACCGGGGCCGGGGCCGGTGCCGGGGCCGGAGCGGCCGCTGGGCGCCTCTGATGTCTGGGGGACCGTGCCCTTTGCCCTGCGCCGCCACATCAGCCCCCATGGCCAGCTCACGGCCATCTCGATGATGAAGGACGAGGGGCCCTATGTGCTGGAATGGGTGGCCCATCACCTGGCCGTGGGGTTCACCGATCTGGTGGTCTATACCAACGACTGTTCGGACGGCACGGACGAGATGCTGATCCGGCTGGAAGAGCTTGGCCTCTGCCACCATCGGCGCAACGTGATTCCCGCCGGGCAGCGGCCCCAGCCCTCGGCGCTGAACCACGCCCAGGACGAGCCTGTGGTGCAGCAGTCCGACTGGGTCATGGTGTTCGACGCCGACGAATTCCTGTCGATCCGCCATGGCGACGGCTCGGTCGACGGGCTGATCACGGCGGCCAAGGACCAGGGCGCAAGCGGCATCGTCGTGACCTGGCGCATCTTTGGTTCGGCCGGCGCGGTGGACTGGTCGCGCGCGCCGGTCACCGAGCAGTTCCTGATGGCCGCCCCGCCAAGCTGGAACAAGGGCTGGGGGGTCAAGACCCTGTTCGCCTATTCGCCCGAGCATTGGAAACTGGGCATCCACCGGCCCAAGATGAAGTCGAAGTGGCTGAAGTCCGACTTTCCGGACCGGGTGAAATGGCTGAACGGGTCCGGCCGCGAGATGGAGGACTACTTCAAGTTTCGCGGCTGGCGGTCGATCGCGCGCACGGTCGGCTATGACTGGGTCCAGCTCAATCACTACGCGGTCAAGTCGGTGGACGCCTATGCCATCCGCAAGCTGCGCGGCAATGTGAACAACAAGGCGGACAAGTACAACTCTGCCTATTGGAGCCTGCAAGACCGCAACGAGGTGCGCGACGAGACCATGCTGCGCTACAGCGCGGCGCGGGGGCGGATCATGGAGGCGCTCTTGTCGGACCCGGTGCTGCGGCGGCTGCATTTCGGCGCCCTGACCCGCGCCGAAGCACGGCTGGAGGAGCTGCGCCAGAGTGAGGATTATCGCCAGCTCAGGGCCGATCTGGCGGCGGCCTCACAGGTGCCGATCAGCCAGATCGTCGCCAAGCCGCCGCAGCCGCGTGATCGTGAAAAGATCGCCGCGCTGATGTCCGAGGTCGAAAAGGCGCGGGCGAGCAAGTCCAGGGCGCAGCGCAAGTCCGCCCCCGCCCCGGCACCCGCCCCGGCGCCGGCGGTGCCGATGGGCAATTACGTGGCCGGCCCGATTGATCTGTCCGAAGAGCGCGACCTGCCGGTCTTTGCCAACCACACCATGCGCCTGCCGGCCGACGAGCGGGTCTTTGCCGCGCCCGCCCTGCCGGCGCTGCGGGCGGGGAAGTTTGAACGCGGGCTGGCGCGCAAGATGCCCGCCGTGCTGCCGCGCGGCGCCAGGGTGCTTGAGATCGGCTCGGCCACGGGGTTTCTGGCCGGGCATTGCGCCAATATTCGCCCCGACCTTTCGCTGACGCTGCAAGAGGACAACCCCGGCCTGGTCCGGATGATGGGCCGGGTCTGCGCGCTGTCCGGCCGCGCCTTTGACGACCGCTTTCGCCTGAGCGGGGCCAGTCTGGACGGCGATTCCGAAAAGGCGGCGCTGGCCCTGATCCGTGCCGAGGCGCCCCGGTGCCTGCTGATTGCAGACGGCCGGCTGCCGGTGGCGGCCCTGGGCCGGGTGCTGGGCCGGCTGGGCGACGATCTGCCCGAACAGGTCTTTGTCTATGGCCGCTGGATGGAGGCCTTTCACGCCGACCTGCCAGCCTTGGCAGAGGTGCTGGGCGCCTGCGGCTTTACCCCAGCCTTTGGCTTTGACCCCACCATCTGCCGGGCCTTTGCCCGGGCCGCGCCGTCGCCAGGTGCTGGAATGGCGGACCCGGGCGGGGGGTGAGAGGGCTCGGCGGGGACGCCGCGCCCGAAGGGGCCGGGGCCTTGCAGGACGGCACCGGCCTCTGGTGTGAGGTCGGAACCGTGTTCCCTTCGCTGTTCCCACCCGGGCGATGAAAGGCGGTGCGTTGCCGGGTCCTCCCGGCTCCGCCTTGGCCGAGGCCATCGCCGAGGTCATGCCAAGGCCCGTCAACATCCCCGGCCGAGGGCCCCAAAGGCCCTCGGCCAGCGCCCGACCCCCCCCAGGGAGGGCGCTCCACGCCCTCCGGGTCGGGCGCTGGCCTCTGTCAGCTATGCGGAACCGGTTGTGCCGAGCCGTTCCCACACGGGCGGGGAAAGGCAGTGCCTTTCCTGATCCGCCCGCCTTGGCCGAGGCCATCGCCGAGGTCATGCCGGACGCTTGCCCGATCCCCGGCCGAGGGCCCCAAAGGCCCTCGGCCA
>JBQTIT010000113.1:0-30493 GCA_052387855.1 Paracoccaceae bacterium | reverse complement strand
TGTTTGGTGTCCGCAATCCGGCACGGGTGTTGGTGGCCGCCCCGCTGTGGGACGCCAGTACCGCGCGCATCCGCGAATGACAACGGCCGGGGGGCTGTCTGCCCCCCGGACCCCCCGAGGATATTTTCGCAGAGAAGAAGGCCAGAAAATGAGTGAAATTCCCGCCAAAGCCCGCGCCGTGATCATCGGAGGCGGGGTCTCGGGCTGTTCGGTGGCCTATCATCTGGCCAAGATGGGCTGGACCGATGTCGTGCTTCTGGAGCGAAAGCAGCTCACCTCGGGCACAACATGGCACGCGGCGGGGCTGATCGGGCAGTTGCGCGGCTCGGCCAACATGACGCGGCTGGCCAAGTATTCGGCCGATCTTTACGTCAAGCTGGCGGCCGAGACCGGGGTCGAGACCGGGATGCGGCAGGTCGGCTCGATCTCGGTCGCGCTGACGGCGGCGCGGCATGAGGAGCTGTTGCGCCAGGCGACGGTGGCGCGCATCTTCGACGTCGAGGTGCACGAGATTTCCGCCAAGGAGGCGCTGGAAAAATATCCGCATCTGAACATCGATGGCGTCGTGGGCGCGGTGGCGCTGCCGCTGGATGGCCAGTGCGACCCGGCCAACATCGCCATGGCGCTGGCCAAGGGCGCGCGGATGCGTGGGGCGCAGATCTTTGAGCATACCAAGGTGACCGGGGTCACAAAGGCCAACGGCCGGGTGACGGGCGTCGACTATGTCGGCAAGGACGGCGAACCGGGGCATATCGCGGCCGATGTCGTGGTCAACTGCGGCGGCATGTGGGGGCGTGATCTGGCCGAGCAGTCAGGCGTGACGCTGCCGCTGCACGCTTGCGAGCATTTCTACCTGATCACCGAGCCGGTGGCGGGCCTTGGCCATCTGCCGGTGCTGCGGGTGCCGGACGAATGCACCTATTACAAGTCCGACGCGGGCAAGATGATGGTCGGCGCCTTCGAGCCCAAGGCCAAGCCCTGGGGCATGGAGGGCATCCGCGAGGATTTCATGTTCGACACCCTGCCCGAGGATTGGGACCATTTCGCCCCGATCCTGGAAAACGCGATGAACCGGCTGCCGCTGTTCCAGACCGCCGGCATCCATACCTTTTTCAACGGGCCCGAAAGCTTTACCCCCGATGACCGGTATTATCTGGGCGAGGCGCCGGAGCTGGGCGGCTACTGGATCGCCGCCGGCTACAACTCGGTCGGGATCGCGGGGTCGGGCGGGGCCGGCATGGCGCTGGCGCATTGGATTGTCGAGGGCGAGGCGCCGTTCGATCTGTGGGAGGTCGACATCCGCCGCGCCCAGCCGTTCCAGCGCAACCGCCGGTATCTGAAGGAGCGGGTCAGCGAAACGCTGGGCCTCTTGTACGCCGACCATTTCCCCTATCGGCAGATGGAAACCTCGCGCGGGGTGCGCCGCACGCCGCTGCACGAGCACCTGAAGGCGCGCGGCGCGGTCTTTGGCGAGGTGGCGGGCTGGGAGCGGGCCAACTGGTTCGCGCGCCCGGGGCAGGAACGCGAATACCGCTATTCCTGGAAGCGGCAGAACTGGTTCAACAACCAGCGCGACGAGCATATGGCGGTGCGGACGGGGGTGGGCCTGTTCGACATGACCTCTTTCGGCAAGATCCGGGTCGAGGGGCCGGGGGCGGCGGCTTTTCTGAACCGCATTTGCAGCGCCGAGATGGACGTGGCGGCGGGCAAGATCGTCTACACCATGTTCCTCAATGCCCGTGGCGGGATCGAGGCCGACCTGACGGTGACACGTCTTTCGGAGACGGCCTATCTCTTGGTCGTGCCGGGCGCGACCTTGCAGCGCAATCTGGCTTGGATGCGGGCCAATGTCGGCGATGATTTCGCGGTGATCACCGACATGACGGCGGCGGAATCGGTGCTGTGCGTGATGGGGCCCAAGGCGCGCGAGCTGATGGCGCGCGTCTCGCCGGCGGATTTTTCGAACGCGGCGCATCCCTTTGGCATGGCGCGGGAAATCGAGATCGGCATGGGTCTGGCCCGGGCGCACCGGGTGACCTATGTCGGCGAGCTGGGCTGGGAGATCTATGCCTCTTCCGACCAGACTGCCCATGTGTTCGAGGCGCTTGAAGAGGCGGGGGCCGATCTGGGAATGAAGCTGTGCGGGCTGCATGCGCTGGATTCCTGCCGGATCGAAAAGGCCTATCGGCACTGGGGCCATGACATCACCGACGAGGATCATGTGCTGGAGGCGGGGCTTGGCTTTACCGTCGGACGCAAGAAGCCAGGCTTCATCGGCCGCGACGCCGTCCTGCGCAAGCAGGAGGCCGGGCTGGCGCGGCGCATGGTGCAGTTCCGCCTGACCGACCCCGAGCCGCTGTTGTTTCACAACGAGGCGCTGGTGCGCGATGGCAAGATCGTCGGGCCCGTGACCAGTGGCAACTATGGCCATTTCCTGGGCGGGGCGGTGGGTCTGGGCTATGTGCCCTGCGAAGGGCAGAGCGAGGACGAGGTTCTGGCCTCGCGTTATGAAATCGAGGTGGCGGGGGTGCGGCATGCGGCCGTGGCCAGCCTGGGGGCGATGCATGATCCGAAATCGGAACGGGTGCGCGCGTGACGCGCGGCCGGGGCTCTGCCCCAGAGGTTGAATTTTCCTGAAAATTCAACCCTACCCCGGGACATTTGAACACAGAGGATGGGCAAGATGAGTGACGATCTGGAGCTGGGCGAAGTTTGCGAGCCGGCGCGGGCGCGTGTCGGGCGGTCGGGCGGGCGGCAGGCCCGCGTGGCGATGCGCGCGGCGCCGCTGGCCGACAATGTGCGCCCGGTGCGTCCGGGCATGCCGGGGGGCAATTACAAGCCCCTGACAGAGGCCGGGGTGGCGCAGATCCACGAAAGCGCCTTGCAGGCGCTGGAACAGATCGGGCTGTCGCAGGCCCCGCCCTCGGGCGTCAAGATCATGACCGAGGCCGGGGCGATCCTGGGCGATGACGGCCGCTTGCGCTTTCCGCGCGCGCTGGTCGAGGACATGCTGGCGGTCGCGGCGCGCGACATCACGCTGTACGCGCGCGACGAGAAATTCGACCTCAAGCTGTCGGGCACCAATGTGCATTACGGCACGGCGGGCGCGGCGGTGCATATCGTCGATCCGATCACACTGGACTATCGCGAGTCGACCGCGCAGGACCTTTATGACGCGGCGCGGCTGGTGCAGAACCTTGACAACATTCACTTTTACCAGCGGACCATGGTCTGCCGGGACGTGAAGGACAACAAGGAGATGGACCTGAACACGCTTTATGGCTGCCTTGCGGGCACCAAAAAGCATGTCGGGACCTCTTTCAGCGATCCGGCCCATGTCGCCGACTGCTTCGAGATGCTCTACATGGTCGCCGGCGGCGAAGAGCGCTGGGTCGAGCGGCCTTTCGTGAGCAATTCCAACTGCTTCGTCGTGCCGCCGATGAAGTTCGCCGAGGAGTCCTGCATCACGATGGAGGATTGCATCCGGCGCGGCATGCCGATGCTGCTGCTCAGCGCCGGGCAGGCCGGGGCGACGGCGCCGGCGCCGATCGC
The DNA here is from genome assembly GCA_052387855.1 of Paracoccaceae bacterium. GTDB lineage: Bacteria > Pseudomonadota > Alphaproteobacteria > Rhodobacterales > Rhodobacteraceae > CAIYZT01. Next base: position 26,941 of record JBQTIT010000113.1, on the reverse strand, counting down.
GCTGACCATCGTGCAGGCGGTGGCCGAGTGTCTGGCCGGCGTGGTCTATGTCAATGCCATCAAGAAGGGGGCGCCGGCGATCTTCGGCACCTGGCCCTTTGTGTCGGACCTGCGCACCGGCGCCATGTCGGGCGGCTCGGCCGAGCAGGCGCTGCTGACCGCCGGCTGCGCGCAGATGCACCGGTTCTATGGCCTGCCCGGCGGGGCAGCCAGTGGCATTTCCGACAGCAAGCTGCCGGACATGCAGGCCGGCTGGGAGCAGGGCATCACCAATGCGCTGGCCGGTCTGGCCGGGCTGAACATGTGCTACGAGGCAGTGGGCATGCATGCCTCGCTTCTGGGGTTCTGTCTGGAAAGCCTGGTGCTGGGCGATGATCTTCTGGGCCAGACCATGCGCCTGGTGCGCGGCATTGACGTGACGCCCGACAGCACCTCGATCGAGGCGATGAAAGAGGTCTGTCTGGGCGGGCCGGGGCATTACCTGGGCTCTGACCAGACGCTGAAGCTGATGCAGACCGAATACATCTATCCCAACGTCGGCAACCGGATGAGCCCCAAGGAGTGGAACGAGGCCGGCAAGCCGCTGCTGCTTGACACCGCGATCCGGCGCAAGAATGATATCCTGGCAAAAGCCGGGTGCCAGGTCGATCCGGAGATCGACCGCGCCATTCGCGCCCGGTTCAACATCTACTTCAAATGAGGCTGCCATGATCCCGCAAAACATGACGAAATTCTACATTGGCGGCGCCTGGGTGGAGCCATTGTCCAAGGTGCGCCTTGGGGTCGAGAATCCGGCGACCGAAGAAATCGTCTGCGAGGTCGCCATGGGCAGCGCCGAGGATGCCGACCGCGCCATTCTCGCCGCCCGCGCCGCGTTCGACGGCTGGACCTATCGGCCGGTCGCCGAGCGCATCGCGGTGGTGAAGCGTATCCTCGAAATCTACAACGAGCGTTATGAGGATTTCGCGCAGGTCATGTCGACCGAGATGGGCGCGCCGATCTCCTGGGCGCGCTCGGCGCAGGCCTGGGCGGGGCAGGTCCATATCGAGGCCACGATCACGGCCGCCGAAAAGATGGTTTGGGAATACAACCGGGGCACCACGCGGATCCTCTACGAGGGGATCGGCGTGTGCTCGCTGATCACGCCCTGGAACTGGCCGATGAACCAGATCGCCTGCAAGGTGGCGCCGGCGCTGGTGGCGGGCTGCACCATGGTGCTGAAGCCGTCGGAAATCGCGCCGCTGTCCGGCACGCTCTTTGCGCAGGTCTGCCATGATGCCGGGGTGCCGGCGGGCGTGTTCAACCTGGTGCATGGCGCTGGTCCCGAGGTGGGCGCGCGCATGTCGGTCCACCCCGAGGTGGACATGGTTTCCTTCACCGGCTCGACCCGGGCCGGCACGCAGATCGCCGCCGTGGCTGCCGCAACCGCCAAGCGCGTGGCGCAGGAGATGGGCGGCAAGAGCCCCAACATCATCCTGCCCAGCGCCAATATCGCCGAGGCCGTTGCCTCGGGCGTGACGGCGGTCATGGCGAACACCGGCCAGTCCTGCGACGCACCGACCCGCATGCTGGTGCCGCGCGCCGCGCAGGCCGAGGCGCTGGCCGTGGCCAAGCGGGTGGCCGACGCGATCAAGGTCGGCGATCCGCGGGACGAGGCGACCGAAATGGGCCCGCTGGTGTCCAAGTTGCAGTTCGACAAGGTGCAGCGCCTGATCCAGGCCGGCATCGACGAGGGCGCGACGCTGGTGACGGGCGGGGTGGGCCGGCCGGCCGATCTGAACCGGGGCTGGTTCGTGCGCCCGACGGTGTTCGGCGATGTGGTCAACGCGATGACGATCTCGAAGGAAGAGATCTTTGGCCCGGTGCTGGCGATCCAGCCCTATGACAGCATCGAGGATGCCATCGCGCAGGCCAATGACACGATCTATGGCCTGGCCGCCTATATCGCCGGCCCGGTCGAGGAGGCGATCCCGGTCGCGCGCCGTCTGCGCGCCGGCACGGTGAACCTGAACTATCCCGACTGGGACACTTCGGCGCCCTTTGGCGGCTACAAGCAGTCCGGCAACGGGCGTGAATATGCCGACTGGGGCATCCATGACTTCTGCGAGGTCAAGGGCATCGTCGGCTACGGCGAATAGACACATGCGGGGCGGGCTGCGGCCCGCCCCATTCAAGACATCGGGGACAACATGCATTACGGATATATCGGCCTTGGCAATCTCGGGGCCGCTTGCGCGGGCTGTCTGGTCAAGGACGGATTCAAGGTCACGGTCTACGATCTGAACCCCAAGCTGGCCGAGCCTCTGGTGGCCATGGGTGCGGTGCTGGCGGGCAGCGCCGAGGAACTGGCGGCCTCGGTCGATCATGTCATCACCTGCCTGCCCTCGCCCGCCGTGTCCGAGCGGGTGCTGCGCAATATCCTGCCGCATATGAAGAAAGGCGCCTCCTGGGTCGAGATGTCGACGCTGGGGCGTGACGAGGTGCTCAAGCTGGCCGCCATCGCCGCCGAGGCGGGTGTGCGGATGATGGAGCTGCCGGTGACGGGCGGGGTGCATCTGGCCTATCAGGGCAAGATCACCATGCTCGCTGGTGGGGACAAAGACCTTTATGATCTGCATTTCAAGGCGATGCAGGCGATGGGCGACCGGATCTTTCATCTTGGCCCCCTCGGCGCGGCCTGCATCATCAAGGTCATCACCAACATGCTGGCCTTCATCCATCTGAAGGCGACGTCCGAGGCGCTGATGCTGGCCAAGCGCGGCGGGCTTGACCTGGCGCAGGCCTGGCACGCGATCGCGGCCTCGTCGGGCAACAGTTTCGTGCACGAGACCGAGGGCGCGCTGATCCTGAACGGCAGCTATGACATTGCCTTCAACATCGACCTGGCGCTCAAGGATCTGGGTTTTGCGCTGGGCTTCGGCAAGGAATTCGGCGTGCCGCTGGATCTGGCGAGCATGACCAACCAGACCTACATCGCCGCCAAGGCCGCCTATGGTGGCGAGGCGCAGTCCCCGATGATCGCCAAGCTGCTTGAGGACCTTCTGCACACGGACCTGCGCGCGCCGGGCTTTCCGGCGCGGCTGGAATAGGGCGGTCCGGCGCAGACGGGGGACTTTGCGTCCCCCGACGCGCCCCGGCGGGGCCGGGGCACTGCCCCCTGCAGGATATTTGGGCGAAAGAGAAGGAGGGGCGAGGGATGGACGAGACTGCCCGCAGCCGCGCGGCCCGGATGCTGCATCATCGCAAGGCCTCGCTGGGCCTTGGCGATCCGGTGGTGCCGGCGATCTCGCTGTCGACGACCTTTCATCTGCCGCAATCCAACGGGGCGGCGCATGTCTATGGCCGCTCGGGCCAGCCGATGTGGGACGCGGTGGAGGCGCAGCTTGGCATCCTGGAGGATGCCGAGGTGGTGGCATTTCCTTCCGGCATGGCGGCGATCTCGGCGGCGCTGATCGTGACGCTGAAGGCCGGGGCGCGGGTGATGATCCCCTCGGATGGCTATTACGTCACGCGGCTCTTGGGACGAGACCTGCTGCGGCCCTATGGGGTGGAGGTGCTGGAGGTGCCGACGCTGGCGATGGGAGAGGCGGATTTCAGCGGCTGCGATGTGGTCTATATCGAAACGCCGTCGAACCCCGGCCTGGATGTGGTCGACATCGCCGCGCTGAGCGCGCGGGCGCGGGCGGCGGGGGCGATGGTCATTGCCGACAACACCACGATGACCGGGCTCTTGCAGCGCCCGCTCGATCTGGGCGCGGCGCTGGTGGTGGCGGCCGACACCAAGGCGCCGGCGGGGCATTCGGATGCTCTGTTCGGCCATGTCTCGGGGCGCGATCCGCAGCAGATGGCGCGCATCCGCGAATGGCGGCGCCAGTCGGGCGCGGTGCCCGGGCCGTTCGAGGCCTATCTGTTGCACCGGGGGCTTGAGACGCTGGAGCTGCGGCTGGAGCGGATGTGCGCGACCGCCGCGCTGGTGGCCGGCCGTCTGGCCGATCAGCCCGGGGTGACGGGGCTGCGCTATCCGGGGCTGCCCGGCGATCCGGCCCATGCCATCACCGCGCGGCAGGCCAGCGGCTTTGGCTTTCTGATCGGCTTCGCGCTGGACAGCGAGGCCCGGGCCGAGGCCTTTCTGGCCGCCTGCCCCTATATCGTGCAGGCCACCAGCTTTGGCGGCACCCATACCGCGGCCGAGCGGCGCGCGCGCTGGGGCGATGCGGTCAGCCCCGGCTTCATCCGCCTGTCGGTCGGGATCGAGCCGGCCGAAGCGCTGTGGGGCGCGATCCGCGCCGCGCTGGCCGAGGTCGGGGCCGCCGATGGGGCTTGACCCCGGCGCGCGGGCGGGGGAGCAAGGGGCATGCGACTGATCAACCTTGCGCTTGTGATCCTCTTTCCGGTGTCGTGGTTCGCGCCGCTGATGCGGGCGGGGATCCTGCCGGTCTTCGGGCTTGAAGAGATCTCGGTCATCACCGGGCTGCAATCGCTCTGGCGCAGCGATGTGGTGCTGGGGCTGGTCGTGACCTTTTTCGCGGTCTTCGCGCCGATGCTCAAGACGCTGGGCCTGGCGCTGATCCAGGCCGGGCTCTTGTCGCGCAGCGTGCTGCCGGCGCTGCATGTGCTGGGCAAGCTGGCCATGGCAGACATCTTTCTGATCGCGCTCTATATCGTGCTGGTCAAGGGCATCGGTCTGGCCACGGTCGAGGTGGCCTGGGGGCTGTATCTGTTCACCGCTTGCGTGCTGGCCTCGCTCTGGGTGTCCTGGCACGAGGGCCGCGCCCGATGAGCCGCGCGGCGCCCCAGTTCACCTGCCAGGCCTGCGGGGCGGGCCATGGCAAATGGGCCGGGCGGTGCGATGCCTGCGGGGCGTGGAATTCGATCGTCGAGGAGGCGCCGCTGTCGGCCGGGCCAAGGGCGATCGGCGCCAAGGGCAAGGGCATTGCGATTTCGGGGCTGGAGGCGGACGAGCCAGCGCCGGCGCGCCGCGTCTCGGGCATGGGCGAGCTGGACCGGGTGCTGGGCGGCGGGCTGGTCAAAGGCTCGGCCATCCTGGTTGGCGGCGATCCGGGGATCGGCAAGTCGACGCTGCTGTTGCAGGCGGTGGCCAGCTTTGCCGGTCAGGGGCTGGCCTGTCTTTACATCTCGGGCGAAGAGGCCAGCGCGCAGGTCCGCATGCGGGCACGGCGTCTGGGACTGACCGGGGCGCGCATCGGCCTTGGCGCCGAGACCAACCTGCGCGACATCCTGACCACGCTCGATGCGCAGAAGCCGGACCTTGCGATCATCGACTCCATCCAGACCATGTGGCTGGACACGGTCGAGTCCGCCCCCGGCTCGGTGGCGCAGGTGCGCGCCTGCAGCCATGAGCTGGTGAGTTTCGCCAAGCGGCGCGGGGTGGCGGTGATCCTTGTGGGGCATGTCACCAAGGAGGGCCAGATCGCCGGCCCCCGGGTGGTGGAGCATATGGTCGATACCGTGCTTTATTTCGAGGGCGAGCGGGGCCACCAGTTCCGCATCCTGCGCGCGGTCAAGAACCGCTTTGGCCCGGCGGACGAGATCGGCGTCTTCGAGATGACCGGCGCCGGTCTGGCCGAGGTTGGCAACCCCTCGGCGTTGTTCCTGTCCGAGCGCGGCCAGCCGGTGGCCGGCTCGGCCGTCTTTGCCGGGATCGAGGGCACGCGGCCGGTGCTGACCGAGATTCAGGCCCTGGTCGCGCCCTCAACCCTTGGCACGCCGCGGCGCACGGTGGTCGGGCTCGACAGCGGGCGGCTCTCGACCATCCTGGCGGTGCTGGAGGCGCGCTGCGGCATTCCTTTTGCCGGTCTCGATGTGTTTCTGAACGTTGCCGGCGGCATGCGCGTCAGCGAGCCGGCCGCAGACCTGGCGGTGGCGGCGGCGCTGGTGTCGGCGCGCGAGGATGTGGCGATCCCGCCCGAGACGGTGTTATTTGGCGAGGTCAGCCTGTCCGGCGCGCTTCGGCCGGTGGCGCAGACCGAAAACAGGTTGAAAGAAGCCCAAAAACTTGGTTTCACACAGGCCATCGCCCCGAAAGGATCAAAGCTTGGGGCGGCGGATGCGATCGAGGTGCGGCAGATCGCCGACCTGACGGCCTTTGTGGGCGAGATGTTTGGCGCGGGCTGAAAGCGAGGGCGGAATGGAAGGCTTCACGTTTGTCGATGGGATTGTCGCGGGGGTCATCCTCCTGTCGGCCATCCTGGCCTATTCCCGGGGCCTCGTGCGCGAATCCATGGCCATCGCGGGCTGGGTCGGCGCGGCGGTGCTGGCCTATGCCTTTGCGCCGGCCGTGCAACCGCTGATCAAGGAGGTCCCGATCCTGGGCGATTTCCTGGCAGACAGTTGCGAGCTGTCCATCGTCGGCGCCTTTGCCGCGGTCTTTGCGGTCGGGCTGATCCTGGCATCGCTCTTTACCCCGCTTCTGTCCTCGGTCGTGCAGCGCTCTGCCCTGGGCGGCATCGACCAGGGCCTGGGCTTTCTCTTTGGCGTGGCGCGCGGCGCCATTCTGGTGCTGGTGGCCTTTCTGGTCTACGACCGCGCGCTTTCGGGCGCCGAGGTGGCCATGGTCGACGATTCGCGCGCGCTCAAGGTCTATGCCAACTTTCAGGACCGGGTGAACGCGCTGGTGCCGGACGGGGCACCGGACTGGATCGCAGAGCGCTACAACGACCTGACCCTGACCTGCGCCGCGCCGCAGGCCCCGGCCGCGGCCACCGAAGGCACCACCGGGGGCTGATCGCACCCAAGCAGCTTTGGGGCGTGACACTGCCCGCCGATGGGCCTAAATGCGTCGCAGGAACGGCCGCCCGCGCGGCGACCGGATCAGGAGGAACCATGCCACAGCTTCCCGTGCATCCCTTCGACCCCGTAGACGGTGACAAGCTCAAGGAAGAATGCGGGATCTTCGGGGTCCTGGGGGTCAAGGACGCCGCGACCTTTGTCGCGCTCGGCCTGCACGCCCTGCAACACCGCGGCCAGGAGGCGGGCGGCATCGTCAGCTTCGATCAGGGCCACGGCTTCAACTCGGCGCGCCGCTTTGGCTATGTGCGCGACAATTTCACCAAGCCGGACGTGATGGAAACCCTGCCCGGGGCGCTGGCCATCGGCCATGTGCGCTATTCCACCGCCGGATCAAAGGGCGCGACCGCGATTCGCGACGTGCAGCCCTTCTTTGGCGAGTTCGCCATGGGCGGCGCCGCCATCGCGCACAACGGCAACCTGACCAACGCCGCCGCCCTGCGCCGCGAGCTGATCGAGCGCGGCTCGATCTTTCAGTCCTCCTCGGACAGCGAATGCATCATCCACCTGATGGCGCGCTCGATCCAAAAGACGATCTCCGAGCGGATCAAGGACGCGCTGCGCCGCGTCGAGGGGGCGTTTTCCATCGTCGCCATGACCCGCACCAAGCTGATCGGCGTGCGCGACCCGCTGGGCGTGCGCCCCCTGGTGCTGGGCCGGCTGGGTGACAACGCCTGGGCGCTGGCGTCAGAGACCTGCGCGCTCGACATCATCGGCGCCGCCTTTGTCCGCGAGATCGAGCCGGGCGAGATGGTGGTGATCGAGGATGGCAAGGTCAATTCCTCGCGTCCCTTCGCGCCGGCGGCCTCGCGGTTCTGCATCTTCGAGCAGGTCTATTTCTCGCGCCCCGACAGCATCATCGGCGGGCGTTCCGTCTACGAGACCCGCCGCCAGATCGGGGTGGAACTGGCGCGCGAGGCCCCGGTCGATGCCGATCTCGTCTGCCCCGTGCCCGACAGCGGCACCCCGGCCGCGATCGGCTACAGCCAGGAATCGGGCATCCCTTATGCCATGGGCATCATCCGCAACCAGTACATGGGCCGCACCTTCATCGAGCCGACCGAAAGCATCCGCAACATGGGCGTGCGGCTGAAGCTGAACGTGAACCGCGCGCTGATCAAGGGCAAGCGGGTGATCCTGGTCGACGATTCGGTGGTGCGCGGCACCACAAGCCGCAAGATCAAGGACATGATCCTTGAGGCAGGCGCGGCCGAGGTGCATTTCCGCATCGCCTCGCCGCCCACGGCCTGGCCCTGCTTTTACGGCGTCGACACGCCCGAACGCGCCAAGCTTCTGGCCGCGACGATGAACGAGGACGAGATGCGCGACTGGATCGGCGTCGACAGCCTCAAGTTCATTTCGCTCGACGGCCTTTATCGCGCGGCGGGCGAGGCGGCGGGGCGCGATCCGGCCGCGCCGAAGTTCTGCGATGCCTGCTTCTCCGGCGACTACCCCGTCGCGCCGGCCGACAAGATCGAGGAAGGCTTTCAGATGAAGGCCGCCGAATGACCGCCGAGGTCGAGGCCTATCTGACCGCCTGCCGACCCGACCAGGCCGCCGCGCTGCGCGATCTGCGCGCCCGCCTGCAGGCCCTGCTGCCCGGCCATGCCGAGGTGATGTCCTATGCCATGCCCGGCTTTCGCGCCCCCGGGCCCAAGGGCAAGATGGTGGCGGGCTACGCGGCCTTTGCCCATCATCTGGGGCTGTATCCCCATTCCGGCTCGGTCATCCCGCAGATCGACTGCGCGCCCTTCAAGACCTCGAAATCGGGCATCCTTTTCACTCCCGTCCAGCCGATCCCGCAGGACCTGCTTGAACGGATCATCCGCACCCGCCAGGCCGAAATCGCCGCCGGATATGGCAAGCGGGCCTGACCCGGCCCTTGCGCCTTCTTTTCCGCTCAAATATCCCACGGGGGGAAGGGTGGTTTGCGCCCGCAAACCGCCCCGGGGGGGTGTGAGCCCCCCCTCTTGCCGCCGGAGCCGCCCATGACCCAGAAGACAGCCCTCGTGACCGGCGCCTCGCGCGGGCTTGGCGCGGCCATGGCCGAGGCGCTGGCGCTTCGCGGCTGGCATGTCATCGCGGTTGCCCGCACCGTCGGCGGGCTTGAAGAGCTGGACGACGGCGTCAGGGCGCTGAAACTTCCGGGCGCCGGCGCGCTGACGCTGGCGCCGATGGACGTGACCAACGACGATGCCATACGGCATCTCTGCCTGTCGGTCCACCAGCGCTGGGGGGGGCTCCAGCTTTGGGTCCACGCCGCGATCCACGCCGCGCCCCTGGCCCCGGCGGGTTCGCTGGATGGCAAGGATTGGGAGAAATCCATCGCCACCAACCTGCGCGCCACCGGCACGCTGATCCCGATGGTCGAGCCGCTCTTGCGCGCCGGGCAGGGGGCGGCGATGTTCTTTGACGATCCGCGCGGCGGCGACAAGTTTCACGGCGCCTATGGTGCCACCAAGGCCGGGCAGATCGCGCTGGCGCGGTCCTGGGCGGCGGAAAATGCCGCCATCGGTCCGCGCGTGATCATCGCCAGCCCCGCCCCGATGGCGACGGCCACCCGCGCGCGGTTCTACCCCGGCGAGGACCGCGCCCGCCACGCCAGCCCCAGGGACGAGGCGGCGCGGCTGATCGGGCTGCATCTTCAGGGTGCGGTCTCGGCCTCGGACAGGGCCTGACGGGCCTTGTAGTCGGCCAGGCTGCGCCCGGGCTCGGCGGCAAAGACCTCGGCCGTCGGGGTCACGGCGACGATGCGGTCAACCCGGAAATCGCGGAAATCCCCGCGCGCCTCGCACCAGGCGCCCAGGGTCCAGACCCGCCCCCAGAAGGCCAGTTGCAGCGGCCTGATGTCGCGGTGCGTCTCGGCCCCCCGGCTGTCGATATAGGCGATGGTCAGCCGCTCCTGCGCCTTGATCGCCTTGCGGATCATCGGCAGGTGCGGCGCGGCGCGCGTCGCCTCGCGCCCCGTAAAGACGAACAGATCGTCCGCATCCGCCTCGGGCGGGGCAGGGGTGACGCTGGCGATCTTGGCCGCCAGGGCGCGGGCGGCGCGGGCCAGCCCCGGATCGGCCCCCTCGGCCACCAGCCGCACGCCCAGCCGCAGCGCCTCGATCTCGGCCGAGGTCAGCATCATCGGCGGCAGGGTGATGGGCGCGCGCAGGATATAGCCGACCCCGCGCTCGCCCTCGACCGGCATGCCGCTGGCCATCAGCGTGGCCATGTCGCGCCAGATCGTGCGCACCGAGACCTCCAGCCGCGCCGCCATTTCCGAGGCGCGGTGCAGCCGCCCGTCGCGCAGGATCTGGATCAGGTCGAACAGGCGGTCGGTGCGGCGCATGGGTCAGGTTGGCCCCGCCGGCGCCGGGACGTCAAGCCATCCTGGCGCGGATGTCGTGATGGTCCATGCTGACGCTGGCCGGCTCGATCATCGCCAGGAACGGGGCAAACTCCGGCGACGGCATCACCGCGTCGGCCGCCGCCAGGGCCGCCGCGCGGTCCTGCCATTCGACCAGATCGGCCCACTGGCCCTGATCCTCGGTCAGCATGCGGCGAACAAAGCCCGGGCAGCGGCGCAGAAGCGCGCCGGTGCCTTCGGCCGCGCGCAGAAAGGCCGCGGGCTCGGCGCCTGCGCGCAGGCGAAAACGGGCGATCTCAAGCACGGCGGGCGGGGATTGGTCTGGCATGGGGTCCTCCTTTTGATTCGATCCCGGCTCTGTTTTCATCACAGGGCAACTGACATATAGCTGTCAGTTATCTGGCGGTTCGCGGGCGAATCGAGGGCAAAGGCGCCGGGCACAGCCTGCTTGGCGCTACCCGCAGGCCCGCCGGGGGACTAGTGTGGCCGCTGGATGCCCGCCCCCCGGGGGCCGGGCCGGATCGAAAGGATGAAAACGATGCAGATGGGACCCTGGCAGCTTTTGCTGATCGCCGTGGTCGTGCTGGTGCTGTTCGGGCGCGGCAAGGTGTCTTCGCTGATGGGCGAGGTCGGCAAGGGCATCACCGCCTTCAAGAAGGGCGTCAAGGACGGCACCCAGGAAATCGAGGCCGAGGTCAAGGACGCCGCCAAGGACGTCACGCCCACCGACAACGACAAGGTCTGACCGCCTGCTGCCCGAAGCTCTGCCTTCGGGACCTCGCGGAAACCCCCAGACCCCGGAAGGCGCCTTTCATGTTTGACATCGGCTGGACTGAGCTGCTCTTGATCGGCGTCGTGGCGCTGATCGTGATCGGCCCCAAGGATCTTCCCGACATGTTCCGCCAGCTTGGCCGGTTCACCGCCAAGCTGCGCGCGATGGCGCGCGAGTTTCAGCGCGCGATGGACGATGCGGCCAAGCAGTCCGGTGCGGCCGACATCGCCAAGGACATGAAGAACCTGACCAATCCCAAGAGCATGGGCGTCGATGCCGTCCGTTCGGCCGCCGACAAGTTCGAAAAGTGGGACCCGCTCAAGAACGCCGCCAAGCCCTCGGCGCCGCTGAAGTCAGAGACGATCCGCACCCTGACCCCACCGCCGATGCCGCCCACGCCAGCGCCGACCCCGGCCCCGACAGCGGCCGCAGCGCCGGCCGAGCCGCCCGCCGTGGGGCCGGCCACAAAGGCGCTTTACGAAAAGAAGGCCGCCAAGGAAGCGGTGCTGAAAGAGGCCGCCGCCAGGCTCAAAGAGATCGAGGCCGGCGCGCCCGCGCCCGCGCCCGCCGCCCCGAAACCCAGAAAACCGCGCGCGAAAAAACCCGCCGCCGCCGAACCGGGTGAGCCGACATGACCAACACCGACAGCGTCGACACCTCGGCCGCGCCGCTCATCGAGCATCTGAAAGAGCTGCGCACCCGGATCCTGTATTCGATCTCGGCCTTTGTCGTCTGCTTCATCCTCGGCTATGTCATCTGGCAGCCGATCTTCAACATCCTGTCGCATCCGATGTGCGTGGTCATGGCCGAGCGTGGGCAGGAATGCCAGCTTGTGCTGATCAAGATGCAGGAGGGCTTTTTCGTCGCCATCAAGATCGCGATGTGGGGCGGCTTCGCCATGGCCTTTCCGGTCATCGCCTACCAGATGTGGCGCTTTGTGGCGCCGGGGCTTTATCGCAACGAAAAGAATGCCTTCCTGCCGTTCCTGGTGGCCAGCCCGGTGATGTTCACCATCGGCGCATCCTTTGCCTATTACATCATCCTGCCCTTCGCGTTCGATTTCTTCCTCGGCTTTGCCGACACCTTCCAGCAGAACGCCGAAAGCGCGACCGGGCTGGCGGCGGTGCCCTCGGGCGTGGTCTATCAGGGCTCGATCGAGGCCTATCTGTCGCTGACCATGACCTTTGTCATGGCTTTTGGCCTGTGCTTTCAATTGCCGGTGCTGCTGACGCTGATGGGCCGCGCCGGGATCATCTCGTCGCGCGGCCTGCGGGCCACGCGCAAATACGCGGTGGTGGCGATCCTGGGGATTGCCGCCATCGTGACGCCGCCCGATGTCCTCAGCCAGGTGATCCTCTTTGCCGCGATCTATCCGCTTTACGAGATCTCGATCTTTCTGATTGCCCGGTTCGAGCGTGACCGCGAGGCCGCGGCGCGGGCCGACGGGACCTGGGTCGAAGAGGAAGACGAGGCATGAGCGGCGATCTGCGCGCTGAACTGGCGCGCATCGCCGGGGCGCTGGAGCGTCTTGCCCCGGCGCCGATGCCCGCACCCGACTTTGCGTCCGAGGCCTATGTCTGGCACACCGCCCCCGACCGGCTGGAGCCGGTGGCGCGTGTGGCGCGGGTGGACCTTTCGCTGCTGGTCGGCATCAACCGGGCACGCGATACGCTGCTGAACAACACCCGCCATTTCGCGCGCGGTCTGTCGGCCAACAATGCGCTGCTCTGGGGCGCGCGGGGCATGGGCAAGTCGAGCCTGGTCAAGGCCGTGCATGCGGCGGTGCGCGCCGAGGGGCACGATCTGAAGATCGTGGAACTGGCGCGCGACGATCTGCCCTCGGTCCAGCGCCTGCTGGGGCATCTGCGCGCCGCGCCGCATCGCTTCTTGCTCTTTTGCGACGATCTGTCGTTTTCGCAGGACGATCAGCATTACAAGTCGCTCAAGGCCGTGCTGGATGGCGGGATCGAGGGGCGGCCCGAGAACGTGCTGTTCTACGCCACCTCGAACCGCCGGCACCTGATGCCGCGCGAGATGATCGAGAACGAAAGGCAGGCCGCGATCCATTCCACCGAGGCGGTGGAGGAAAAGGTCTCGCTCTCGGACCGCTTCGGGCTCTGGCTGGGCTTTCATCCCTGCGATCAGGACGAATATCTGGCGATGATCCGCGGCTATGCGCGGGCCCATGGGCTGACGGTGCCCGATGACCGCCTGCGCGCCGAGGCGATCGAGTGGCAGGCCACGCGCGGGGGGCGTTCGGGCCGGGTGGCCTGGCAGTTCTTCTGCGATCTGGCCGCGCGCGAGGGGCTGATGCTGGCGCCGGGCTGAGATCGGCCCTTGCGCCCCGCTTCGCATGACGCGACAATGGCGCATGTTATTCGAGATCCTGATCGTTGCCGCTCTCATCGCGCTGAACGGCCTGTTGGCCCTGTCCGAACTTGCCATCGTCTCGGCCCGCCCGGCGCGGCTCAAGCCGATGGAAGGCAGGCACCGGGGCGCCACCACGGCGCTGCGCCTGGCTGAAAATCCCGGCCGGTTCCTGTCGACCGTGCAGATCGGCATCACGCTGGTCGGCATCCTGTCGGGCGCGTTTTCCGGCGCGACGCTGGGCCAGCGCCTGGCCGGCACCCTGGCGGCGCGGGGGATGGATGCGGACTGGGCCGGCACGCTGGGCACCGGCGGCGTGGTGATGGTGCTGACCTATTTCAGCCTGATCGCGGGCGAGCTGGTGCCGAAACAGCTTGCCCTGCGCAACCCCGAGGGCTTTGCCATCCGGATGGCGCCGGCGATGCTGCTGTTGTCGCGCGTCGCGGCGCCCCTGGTCTGGCTGCTGGAACGGTCCGGCTTTGCCGTCCTGTGGCTGATGGGCGCGCGGGGCGAGGAAAGCTCCAAGGTGACCGAGGAAGAGGTTCATCTGATCCTGACCGAGGCGCATGAGGGCGGCGTGCTGGAGACCGGCGAGCGCAGCATGATGGCCGGGGTGATGCGCCTGGGCGACCGTTCGGCGCGGGCGCTGATGACGCCGCGGCAGGATGTCGAGATGCTGGAGCTTCAGGCCAGTTCCGCCGAGACCGTGGCCGCGATCCGCCGGATCGGGCGGCCGCGCATGCCGGTGCAGGACCGCGACACCGGCGAGGTGCTGGGCATCGTGACATTGCAGGATGCCTTTAACGCCCTGTCGCGCCGCGAGGCCCTGAACCTGCAAGCGCTTCTGCAAGAGGTTCCGGTGATCTCGGATCAGGCCGACGCGCTGGATGTGGTCGCGGTGCTGCAGAAGTCGGCGCACAACATGGCGCTGGTCTATGACGAATACGGCCATTTCGAGGGCATCGTGACCACGTCGGATGTCCTGTCCGCGATCACCGGCGCCGAACAGGCGATGGACAGCGACGAGCCGGCCCTGGTCGAGCGGACCGATGGCAGTCTACTGGTGTCGGGCTGGATGCCGGTGGACGAGTTCTGCGACCGCATGGGCCTGGGGCGGGAGCTGGCCGGGGAATATGACACCGTGGCCGGTCTGGTGCTGCACCAGCTTCGCCGCATGCCGGCGCTGGGCGACGAGTTCCTGGCCGAGGGATTCCGGTTCGAGGTGATCGACATGGACGGCCTGCGCATCGACAAGGTCCTGGTCGCCCGCGCCGAGGGCTGAGAGTGTTGGCGCCGGGGCGGCCAGGGGAGTGGCCCCTGGCGGGCCGGGCAGCGGGGGTTTCGCACCCCCGCGGCCCGTTGGCCCGGGGCCAACGGGCTGCCCCCGCGGGATATTTCCGCACAGGGGATGGCAGGGCTGGGGATGACAGGGGCAAGGCGCCGCGCGGGCCTATTGCAGATAGCCCATCGGGTCGGCTGAATCGGCGCCCAGGCGCACCTCGAAATGCAGGAAGGCCGGATCGCCGGCCTTGATCTTGGCGATGGTCTGCCCGCGCGTCACGGTGTCGCCCTTGTTGACCGTCACGCCGTCGACCCCGGCATAGACCGTCAGCACGCCGCCCGCGTGGCGCAGCACGATGATCGGGGTGCCGGAGGTGTCGGCGGTGATCGCCGCCACCGTGCCGTCGGCCGCCGCGCGCACCGGTGTGCCGGCCGGGGCGGCGATGTCGATGCCGTCGTTCTTGCCCTTGGCATAGGGGCGGATGATCTTGCCCTCGGCCGGCATGGCGAACTGGGCGGCGCTTTCGGCGCTGCGGTTGTCGTCCAGCGCCGGAGAGGCCGGGGCGGCCTCGGCCACCTTTGCCTCGGCCTCGGCGGCGGGCAGGGTTTCTTCATCCGGCAGGGGCTCGCTGGCCGAGGGCGGCTCGGGCGTGGCGCTGCCCGCGCCGGGGGCGGCCTCGTCGGCCGGGGCCTCTTCGGCCGGCGCCTCGGCCGCCGCGCCGGTCGGGATGATCAGCACCTGCCCCTCGCGCACCGCGAGGTCGGGGCCGAGCCCGTTCCAGTCGGCCAGCGCCTTGGCCGAGACATTGTAGGTGCGCGCGATGGTAAAGGCGGTCTCGCCGCGCCGGACGGTATGGCGCAGCGGCTCGTCATCGCCGGCGGAGGCCGCTGGCGCGGCGGGGGCGGCGCCCTCGACGCGGTCCAGGGCGGTCGAGGCGATGGCGGCCACGTCGGTGGCGGCGCCCTGCGCCGGAACCGGGCGCGGCAGCACCAGAACCTCGCCCGCGCGCAGCGTCTGGCTGGGCGACAGCGCGTTGTAAGAGGCCAGCTCCTGGGCCGGCAGCCCGATCCGGTCGGCCACGGTGGCGACGCTGTCGCCCTGCTGCGCGACCACGACCTGATAGGTGGGATAGCTGATGATGCCGCGGCTGTCGGGCGCGGGCCTGGCATCGGCCGAGGCGCTCAGCGCGCCCGTGGTGTCAAGCCCGGAAGAGCGCAGGTCCCAGTCCAGTTCGGAGGTGGAACAGGCCGTGGTCAGCAGAAACGCCAGCACGCCGAAAGTTCTGCCCATCGCTTGCCTGTTCCCGCGCATTTCCGCCCCTTGCTTGCCGGGTCTGCCCCGGCGCTGCCGTCATTCGTCGCCCAGGCCCTCGACCAGCGGCACGAAACGCACCGGGCGCAACTCGTCATACTCATAGCCGCGGGGCGTGCGCGTGACCTTGATCAGGGTCTGGACCGCGTCCGACTGTCCCACCGGCAGCACCATCATACCGCCGATCTTGAGCTGGGCCAAGAGCGGCCCGGGGGGGTCTTCGGCGGCGGCGGTCACCAGGATGCGGTCGAACGGCGCCTGATCGGGCAACCCGAAAGAGCCGTCGGCCACCATGGCGGTGATGTTGACCAGGCCCAGGGCGCGAAAGGTTTCGCCCGCCTCTCGCACCAGGCGCCGGTAGCGGTCGACGGTATAGACCCGCCGCGCCAGATGGCTGAGGATGGCCGCCTGATAGCCCGAGCCGGTGCCCACCTCCAGCACGGTGTCGCGCGGCTGGACCATCAGCGCCTGCGTCATCAGCCCGACCACCGAGGGCTGGCTGATCGTCTGGCCGCAGGCGATGGGCAGGGGCATGTCCTCGTAGGCGCGGTCGGCGAAGATGCCTTTCAGGAACTGACCGCGGTCCACCGTTTCCATCGCCGAGAGCACCGCAGTGTCGGTGATCCCGCGCGAGCGCAGCGCGAAGAGAAAGCGCATCTTGCGTTCCGCGGCCGACAGGGGGGCGTCCGGCGGATCGGCGCTGGTCATCTCAGCCGCGCCTCCAGGTCGGTCAGCACCTCATGCGCCGTCAGATCGCAGCGCAGCGGCGTGATCGAGATGTAGCCCTCGACATTGGCGGTCACATCGGTGCCGGGCAGGGTCGGCTTGCCCTGCTCGCCGCCCTTGATCCACAGGAACTGCCGCCCGCTGGGCGACAGGGCCGGCTCCAGCGAAAAGGCGGTGTAGCGGCGATAGCCCTGCGCCGCCACGCGCCGGCCCAGGACGGCGGCGGCGGGCAGGGGCGGGAAATTGACGTTGTAGAACAGCCGATAGTCGGCCTCGTCCCACAGCGCCTTGTCCAGAAGATCGCGCACCAGGCCCGCGCCAAGCTGCGCGGCGGCGTCAAAGGGATCGCCCAGCCCCGCGTTCTGCGGCCCGAAGAACTGCGACAGCGCGATGGACCGCACGCCGTGCAGCGCGCCCTCGATCGCCGCGCCGATGGTGCCGGAATACAGCACGTTCTCGCCGGCGTTGTTGCCCCGGTTGACGCCCGAAAGGATCAGGTCGGGGCGGCGGTCCTTCATCACATGGTAAAGGCCTGCCAGAACGCAGTCGGCCGGGCTGCCCTCGGCGGCATAGCGGCGGGGGGCAAGCTCGGCGATCATCGTGGGGTGAGTGTAGCTGATGCAATGGCCGACGCCCGACTGCTCGAAGGCGGGCGCGACGGTCCAGACCTCGCCGTCCGGGCCGGCGATTTCCGTTGCGATCCGGTGCAGCACCGCCAGCCCCGGCGCGTTGATCCCGTCGTCGTTGGTGATGAGAATGCGCATTCTGCCCCCTTGACTGAACCCTGATTAGACCATGGGGCAGGGACCGGCAAGCGGGCGCTCAGGCGCCGCCGACCGGCATGGCCCCCAACCGGTCAAGCGTGCCGCGCAGGTCATCATCCGTGGTCAGCGGGTTCAGCGTACACAGGCGCAGGACCGAGCGGCCCTGGATCGAGGTTGACGACAGGGTGGCCCAGCCGTCCTCGGTCAGATCGGCTACCAGGCGCGCATGGTCCAACGCCCCGGCACCGCGCCGGGCAAAGGTGACGATGCCCAGCTTGGCCGGCGTCACCAGCTCCCACAGCTCGGGCTGGGCGCGGATCATCGCCTCGGCCCGCTTGGCGCAGTCAAGGCCGGCCTGGATGGCGGCCGTGATCCGGTCCTGCCCGTGGGTCTGAAAAGTCAGCCACAGCTTCAGCGCTCGGGTCTTGCGCGACAGTTCAAGCGAGCGGTTGAAAAGGTCAACCTCGTCCTCGGCCCCGCTCATCACGTCCTTCAGGTATTCGGGGCTCATGGCAAAGGCCCGCTCCAGCGCGCCCGGGTGGCGCACCAGGACGACGCCGCAGTCATAGGGCTGGAACAGCCATTTGTGCGGGTCGATCACCAGCGAATCGGCCAGTTCCATGCCGGCAAGGTCGCGGGCACCCTCGGCCGTCATCGCGGCGGGGCCGCCATAGGCGCCGTCGATGTGCAGCCAAAGCCCCTCGGCGCGGGCGAGGGCGGCGATTTCGGGCAGGGGATCGACCGCGCCGGTGTTGGTGGTGCCGGCGTTGGCGATGATCATCACCGGCGTCAGCCCGGCCGCCCGGTCGGCGCGGATCGCCTCGGCCAGCGCCGCAGGGTCGTATTCCTGCCGCGCGTTGGTTTTCAGCATGCGGATGTCCGCCGCCGCCAGCCCCGCCGCCGTCAGGTTGCGCTTGAGCGAGGAATGGGTCTGGTCGTTCATGTAGACGACCCCCCGCCCCCTGTCGGCGAAGGCGGCGGCAAAGGCGGTGAAATTCGCCATCGAGCCGCCCGAGACGATGATGCCTTGCGTCCCCTCGGGCAGGCCAAGGCACTGGCGCAACCAGTCGATCACGATCAACTCGGTCACCGCCGTGCCCGACCCGCCGACCCAGGATGTGGCGATGGTGTTGAACCCGGTTCCCAGCCAGTCGCCCAGAATGCCGGTAAAGGCCGCCGGCGAGGGCACGCGCGCGAAATAGCGCGGGTGATCGCCATGCTGCTGCTTGGGAATGACATGCGCCCGCAGGGCTGCCAGCGCCTCGGCGGCATCGGACGGCCCCTGCGGCACCGGCCCGCCGATCTGCGCCTCAAGGCTGGCGCGGTCGGTCACCTCGATCGCCTTTTCCGTGGCCCGTCCGACCAGATGCGCGATCACCATGTCCACCATCTGGTGCCCAAGGGCCCGCATCTCGTCCTCGGACATGCCCAGCGTGTCTGAGCCGCGCGCGTTGCTCATGGCCTATTCCACGTCGAACTTGACGCCCTGCGCCAGCGGCAGGGTGCGGCCATAGTTGATGGTGTTGGTGGCGCGCCGCATGTAGGCCTTCCACGCGTCAGAGCCGCTCTCGCGCCCGCCGCCGGTTTCCTTTTCGCCGCCGAAAGCGCCGCCGATCTCGGCGCCGGAGGGGCCGATGTTGACATTGGCGATGCCGCAGTCCGAGCCGCGCGCCGAAAGAAACGCCTCGGCCTCGCGCAGGTCGGTGGTGAAGATCGACGAGGACAGGCCCTGCGCCACGTCATTGTGAAGTTCAAGAACCTCATCGAAGCTGCTGTATTTCATCACATAAAGGACGGGAGCAAAGGTTTCCTCCAGCACGGGGCCGCATTGGGACGGCATCTCGACCAGGGCCGGGCGGGCGTAATAGGCGTCATCCCCCGCAATCATCACCCGCTCGCCGCCGGTGACGGTGCCGCCCAGGGCGCGCGCCGCCTCCAGCGCCCTTTGCATCCGCTCAAAGGCGCCCTGGTCGACCAGCGGGCCGACCAGCGTGCCGGCCTCCAGCGGGTTGCCGACCTTGACCGACAGGTAGGCCTTGCGCAGGCGCGGCACCAGCGCGTCATGGACCGAGGCATGCACGAAGAGCCGCCGCAGCGTGGTGCAGCGCTGGCCCGCCGTGCCCATGGCGGCAAAGGCAACGCCGCGCAGCGTCAGGTCAAGGTCGGCGCTGGGGGCCACGATGGCGGCGTTGTTGCCGCCAAGCTCCAGAAGCGAGCGGCCAAAGCGGGCGGCCACGCGCGGGCCGACCTGACGGCCCATGCCGGTGGAGCCGGTGGCCGACAAGAGTGCCACGCGGGCATCGTCCACCAGCACCTCGCCCAGATCGCGCCCGCCCAGGATCAGTTGCGCCAGCCCCTCGGGGGCCTGATGGCCGGCGGCGCGGAACCGCTCGATGGCGCGGTCAAGCGTGGCCTGCGCGCCCAGGGCCGAGAGCAGCGACTTTTCGGACGGCTTCCAGACCACGGCATCGCCGCAGACCAGAGCCAGCGCCGTGTTCCAGGACCAGACCGCGACCGGAAAGTTGAAGGCCGAGATGACGCCGACCACGCCCAGGGGATGCCAGGTTTCCATCATCCGGTGCTCGGCCCGTTCAGACGCGATTGTGAGCCCGTAGATCTGCCGCGACAGCCCGACCGCGAAGTCGCAGATGTCGATCATTTCCTGAACCTCGCCAAGGCCTTCGGAGGTGATCTTGCCAACCTCGATCGACACGATCCGCGCCAGTGCCGCCTTGTGCCGGCGCAGCTCGTCCGCCCAAAGCCGCACCAGCTCGCCCCGCAGCGGGGCCGGCGTGGTGCGCCAGGCCCGATAGGCCGCCTGCGCCGCGCCGATGGCGGCCTGCGCCTGGGCGGGCGTGGTGGCCGGGATCCTGGCCAGCACCTCGCCCGTGATGGGCGAACGGGCGTCGACCTGCCCGCCGGAATGGCTGGCCACGGTCACGCCCATTTCGGACAGAAGCGAATTTATTTCAGTGGCATAGATCATGATCTTTATCCTTTGCATTCACAGTTGGGGCGGCTGGAGCCGATCCCCCACCAGATGGGCGAGGCTCGCCCCGAAGTCGTAATATCTCTCGCGCAGGCCGCGCAGCGGCCGGTTCCGCGCCGGCACGGCCGGCAGCGGCATTTCTGCGGCCGGTCGGTTGCCCATCACATGTTCGGCCAGGCAGCGGCCAAAGACCGTCCCCGGCCCAATCCCGCGCCCGTTGTACCCCGAGATCGCCACGATGTTGTGGTCAAGCTGGTGAAAGCCCGGCAGGTTGTTCTCGGTCATGCCGATCTTGCCGTACCAATGGGATTGAAAGCCGATCCCGGCCAGCCCCGGAAAGATCCGGCCAAGCGCGCGGCGCGCCCAGGCTTCATGCACCGCCGCGCCGATCCCTTTCAGCGCCCCGACCGAGCCAAAGACCATCCGCCCGGCGGCATCGAGCCGGAACGAGGACAGGATCTCGCGCGTGTCCCAGGCGCCCTGGCCCCCGGGCAGGATGGCGCCGCGCTCTGCCGTGGTCAGCGGGCGGGTGGCCATGTTGAAATAGGGCAGATGCACCTGCCGGCCGCGCAATTCGGCAAAGGGGCCCTGGGCATAGGCATCGCCCGCCATGATCACCCAAGAGGCGCTGACAGAGCCCTGCGGCGTGGTCAGCCGCCAGGCCTCGCCCCGGCGCGCGATGGCGCTGACCGGACTTTGGCCGTGGATCCGGGCCCCGGCCGCCAGAGCGGCCCGCGCCAGACCCCGGGCATAGGCCAGCGGCTGGATCGTGCCGGCCCGCTGGTCAAGAAGCGCGCCCTTGTAGGCGCGGCTGCCGATCATGGCATTGGTTTCGGCGAAGGGCAGCAGACGCACAGGGGCGCCGCGCGCCTGCCACTGACGCTCGCGCTCGGCCAGTTCGCCAAGTCCCTTGGCGTCGTTCGCGCAGTGCAGCGTGCCGACCGGATTGGCCTCGCAAGGGATGTCGTGCTTGGCCACGCGCGCCCAGACCTCGGCCGGCGCCGCGCCCAAAAGGTCCAGCACCCGGTTGCCAAAGACCGGGCCAAGGCCCGCGATCACCGCCTCGGGCATCACCCAGAGCCCGGCGTTGACCAGCCCCGCATTGCGCCCCGCGCCGCCAAAGCCCGGCTCCACCGCTTCGAGAAGGCAGACCGAAACGCCGGCCTCGGCCAGGGTCAGGGCGGCGGAAAGCCCTGCATAGCCGGCACCGACAATGGCGACCTCGGCCTCGGCCTCGCCCGCAAGGGGCGGGCAGGGGGGCGCCGGCGGCGCCGTCATCTCCCACAGGCCGTGGGATTTGGGGTCATTCTGCATCTGGGGCAACCACAATGGGAATTGTGGCATCTAGGCTTGAAATCCTGCCCTTGCCAAGCAAGGATTGGTCCAGACCTTATTCCGATCAGGAATGACATGGCCAACAGCCCGCGCCGCTTTCTGCCGCCCACCGCCAGCTTGCGCGCCTTTGAGGCGGCGGCGCGGACCGGGTCCGTCACCGCCGCCGCGCGGGAGCTTGACCTGACGCAAAGCGCCGTCAGCCGGCAGATCATCGCGCTTGAGGCGCAGCTTGGCGCGGCGCTGTTTCACCGCGAGCGCCAGACGATCCGCCTGACCCTGGCGGGCGACGCCTATGCGCGCGAGATCCGCGAGGCGCTGCGGCGCATCGCGGCGGCCTCGCTCGCGCTCAGGGCCAATCCGGCGGGGGGCAGCCTGACGCTGGCCTGCCTGCCGACCTGGGGTGCGCGCTGGCTGACCCCGCGCCTGGCCGGCTTTCTGGCGGCCAATCCGGGGGTGACGGTCAATCTGCTGACGCGGCTGGTGCCGTTTGACTTCGCGCGCGAGCCCTTTGACGCGGCGATTCACTTTGGCGCGGCCGACTGGCCGGGGGCCGCGATGATGCCGCTCCAGCGCGAATGGGTGCAGCCCCTGTGCAGCCCCGGCCTGGCGGCCAGGCTGGCGCTGCGCAGTGCCGAGGCGCTGCTGGAGGCGCCGCTTTTGCATCTTGAATCCCGTCCCGACGCCTGGGAGCGCTATCTGGCCCAGGCCGGGATTGCGGCCTCTGGCCTGCATGGGCCGCTTTTTGACCAGTTCTCGGCGCTCGAGGCGGCGGCGATTGCCGGGATCGGGGTGGCGCTGTTGCCGTTGGCGCTGACCGAGGCGGCGCGGGCCGACGGGCGGCTGGTGCCGGCATGGGAGGGCCGGCAGCAAAGCGCCGAGGCCTATCATCTGGTCTGGCCGGTCGAGCGGGCGGCGCATCCGCCGCTGCGCGCCTTTCGCGACTGGCTGGCGGGGCAGGTTTCGGCCGAGCTGATTGGTTGACCCTGCCCCGGGCGCGCCCCATCATCGCCCCATGTCGAACGGACTTTCCTTGCGCATCACCCGCCATCCGACCGCTTTTGACCCGGGCGCGGGGGCCGATGTCCTGGCGCGCCTGCCGGGGCAGGGGCGGGCCGCGACCGATCTGATTGCCGGCACCGCCGGCTGCTCGCCCTATCTGCGCGCCCTGATGCTGCGCGAGGCGGACTGGCTTGCCACGGTGCTGCATGCCTCGCCCGAGGCCGTCCTAGCCGGGGTTCTGGGCAGTCTGGACGCCGTGCCGCCCGACCGGCTGGGCAGCGCGCTGCGTCAGGCCAAGCGGCGCGTGGCGCTTTTGACCGCGCTGTGCGATCTGGGCGGCGTCTGGGACGTGATGCAGGTGACGGGCGCCCTGACCCGGCTGGCCGACCGGGCGGTCGATCTGTCGCTCAAGGCGCTGGTGGCGGACGAGATCCTTCGCGGCAAGCTGCCGGGGGCGGGGCCGGACGATGTGGCGAGCGGCGCGGGGATGTTTTGCCTCGCCATGGGCAAGATGGGGGCGGGTGAGTTGAATTACTCCTCCGACATCGACCTGATCTGCCTTTTCGATCAGGACCGCTATGGCGCCGATTGGCACGAGGCGCGCGCCGCCTTCATCCGCGTCACGCGCCGGATGACCGCGATGCTGTCGGACATCACGGCCGAGGGCTATGTCTTTCGCACCGACCTGCGCCTGCGTCCCGATGCCGGCGTCACGCCGGTCTGCCTGTCGATGGCGGCGGCCGAGACCTATTACGAGGCGCAGGGCCGCACATGGGAGCGGGCGGCCTATATCAAGGCCCGCCCCTGCGCCGGCGACCTTGCGGCGGGCGGGCGGTTCCTGCGCGCGCTGACGCCCTTCGTCTGGCGCAAGCACCTCGATTTCGCCGCGATCCAGGACGCCCATGACATGCGCCTGCGCATCCGCGAGCATCGCGGACTGGGCGGGCCGCTGGTGGTCGAGGGGCACAACCTGAAACTGGGCCTGGGCGGCATCCGCGAGATCGAATTCTTTACGCAGACGCGCCAGCTCATCGCCGGCGGGCGCGATACGGACCTGCGCGATCCGACCACGCTGGGCGGCCTTGGGGCGTTGGCGGAAAAGGGCTGGGTGCCGGCCGAGGTGGCGCAGGAGCTGTCCGCGCTCTACCTTTCGCACCGCGAGCTTGAGCATCGCCTGCAGATGGTCGGCGACGAGCAGACCCACGATCTGCCGGTCACGCCGGCCGGTGTGGCGCGCATCGCCGCCTTTTGCGGGCAGGACGAGGCGTCGTTCCGCGCCGGCCTTCTGGACCGGCTGGTGCGCACCGACCGGCTGACCGAGGGCTTCTTTGCCCCCGGGCAGGCCGAGCAGGCGCCCGATCTGTCGGCGGACGCCCAGCGCATCGTGGCGGGTTGGTCGTCCTACCCCTGCCTGCGGTCCGACCGCGCGGTTGCGATCTTTCGCCGCCTGCGCCCGCAGATCCTGAACCGGCTGACCCGCGCGGCCAATCCGGACGAGGCGCTGGTCGCGCTGGATGGCTTTCTAGCCGGGCTGCCGTCCGGGGTGCAGATCTTTTCGCTGTTCGAAGCCAATCCGCCGCTGGTCGATCTGATCATCGACATCGCCGCGACCTCGCCGGCGCTGGCGCGCTATCTGGCGCGCAACGCCGCCGTGCTGGATGCGGTGATCGGGGGGTCGTTCTTTGCCCCCTGGCCGGGGACGCAGAGCCTGGCGCTGGACCTGGCCGCGCGTCTGGCCGAGGGGCAGGATTACGAGCGGCGGCTGGACTTGGCCCGGGCCTGGATGAAAGAGCTGCATTTCCGCATCGGCGTGCATCACCTTCGCGGGCTGATCGACGGCTTCGAGGCGGCCAAACAGTACACCGACCTGGCCGAGGCGGTGATCCGCGCGCTCTGGCCGGTGGTCCTGGGCGATTTCGCGGCGCGGCACGGGGCCGAGCCGGGGCGCGGCGCGGTGCTTTTGGGCATGGGCTCGCTGGGTGCCGGGCGGCTGAACGCGGGGTCGGACCTGGACCTGATCCTGATCTACGATGCCGCCGGAGCCGACAGCTCTGCCGGGCCGCGCCCGCTGCCGGCGCGGACCTATTATGCGCGGCTGACCCAGGCTTTCGTGACCGCGCTGTCGGCCCAGACCGCCGAGGGGCGGCTTTACGAGGTCGACGTGCGCCTGCGTCCCTCGGGCCGGCAGGGGGCGGTGGCGACCTCGATCGACAGCTATCGCGACTACCAGAGGACCGAGGCCTGGACCTGGGAGCATCTGGCCCTGACCCGCGCCCGGGTGATGACGGGCGCCCACGACCTTGCCGACGAGGTCGAGACGCTGCGCCGCGCGCTCTTGGCGGAAAAGGCGGCCGACCCGGCGCGGATCAGGGCCGACACCGCCGAGATGCGCGCCCGCCTGCAATCGGCAAAGCCCGGCGAGGGCACCTGGGAGGCCAAGTTCGGCCCCGGCAGGCTGATGGACATCGAGCTTTTCGCGCAGATGACCGCGCTTGTGGCCGCCAGTCCGGCCCGGCAGGTCGAGCGGCAGCTTGCGGCGGCCCCGGGCGGCGCAAAGGGCGGGCAAGTGTCGCAGGCAGAGCAGACGGCGCTGCTTGGCGCCTACAGGCTCTGCGCGCGGCTTCAGGCGGCGGGGCGGCTCTTGTCGGACAAGACCCCCGATCTTGCCGCGATGGGCGAGGGCGCGCGCGCCTTTGTCCTGCGCGAGACCGGGCATGGCTCGGCCGAGGAACTGGCCCGCGCCCTGGCCGATCTGTCGGGCGCGGCGGCAGAGGTGATCGACCGCCATCTGGCGGGGTGAGCGAAAGGAAGTCGAGATGGAGTTGAACGACGCCGATCCCAAGGGACTTGTCCGGGAAAGCTATGCCATCGAAGGCATCACCGAGGCCGAGTGCAAATCCATCTTCATCGACTGGGCGCTGAGCCTGAAATCGGAGTTCGAGCCGATGGGCGCGCTGCGCCTGCTGATTGCGCAGTATGGGACGGGGCGCGCGGACCATCCCATGACGGGCATTCTGACCGCCGCCTTGACCGCACCGGCCAATCCCAAACGGCGCGGCGGGCGGATCGGGCGGCAGGCGGGGCTATGATGCACCGCCCGCTCAGTCCCCCAGCGCGGCGGCTTCCAAGGCCGCTATGTCAAGCTTGACCATCCCCATCATCGCTTGCATCACCCGGCCGCTCGCGTCGGCACGCAGCAGCCGGGGCAGGGCGCGCGGGATGATCTGCCACGAGATGCCGAACCGGTCGGTCAGCCAACCGCAGCGGCTTTCGGCCCCGCCGCCCTCCAGCAGCGCGGACCAGAGCCGGTCCATCTCTGGCTGGGTGTCAAGATACACGGTGATCGAGGCTGCCGGGCTGGGCTTGAAATGCGGCCCGCCGTTCAGACCCCAGAACCTTTGGCCCATCAGCGTGAAAGAGACGGTAAAGGCCCCCTGCGCCGGATCGCCCCCTCGGTAAAAGACCTCGGTGATCGCGGCGTCGGCGAACAGGCTGGTGTAAAGCTGCGCCGCTTCCAGCGCCTGGGCGTCAAACCAGAAACAGGTTGAAACCTCGGGGTCTTGCATGGCGTTTCTCCCTGCGCGCCATGCTGCGCCTTCGCACCCGGGGCGTCAAGCGCGGGGCAGGGCGGCGGCCTCGACCGCAAGGGCGGTGATCGCGGCCCAGTCGCCGCGCGCCAACGCCGCCTTGGGCGCGACCCATGATCCGCCGACGCAGAGGATGTTCTTCAGCGCCAGATAGTCCGGCGCGATCTTCAGGCTGATGCCCCCCGTGGGGCAAAAGCTGACCTGCGGAATGGGCGCGCCGATGGACCTGAGGTAGGCCGCCCCGCCAGCCTGCTCGGCCGGAAAGAATTTCTGCACGCTGTAGCCCCTTTCCAAGAGAGCCATGATCTCGGTGGCGGTGGCCGCGCCGGGCAAAAGCGGCAGCCCCTCATCCTCGCAGGCGCCGATCAGCCGGTCCGTCGCGCCGGGCGAGACGCCGAACATCGCGCCGGCCGCCTTGGCCGCCCTGACATCCGCCGGGGTCAGAAGCGTGCCCGCCCCGACCACGCCGCCCGGAACCTCGGCCATGGCGCGAATCGCGTCCAGCGCGCAGGGCGTGCGCAGCGTCACCTCCAGCGCCGGCAGACCGCCCGCCACCAGCGCCCGCGCCAGCGGGGCGGCGTGCGACAGATCGTCGATCACCAGGACCGGCACCACGGGGGCGAGGCCGCAGATCTCGGCGGCCTTGA
>JBQTIT010000112.1:0-3347 GCA_052387855.1 Paracoccaceae bacterium | reverse complement strand
GCACCCCCACCCGCACCGCCCGCCCCGCCGCGCCGCGCCCCGAGGCCCCCGCCTCGCACCGCGACCAGGCGCTCGAACGCCTCCGTGGCCGCCAGCGCCAGGGCAGCGAGGCGGCGCCGGCACCGGGGCCAGCACCGGAGCCGGCAACGAGGGCCGCGCCCCAGCCGGCGCTCCAGACCGCCGAACCGGCCCCGGTGGCGCCGGCGGCCGCGCCCCGGGTCGCGCCGCAGGTGGCTGACCCGGTCCCCGCCGCCGCGCCAGAGACCCAGGCTGAAGCCCAGACTGAAGCCCAGCCAGAACCCCAGACCGAACCCCCATCGGCGCCCCCGCCAGAGCCCCAGACTGAGCCCCCGTCCGGGCGGGCCGCCTCGGTCACGCGCCTGCCCGAGCGGCGCGGGGTGGGGCAGCTTTCGCGCGGGGTGCGCAGCCTGGCCGGGGTCGTGGCCGCGATCCGCCCCTCGATCCGCCCCCCGATCCAGACGGGAGCCGTGCCCAGTGCTGACCCCAGTGGAGACCCCGGTTCAGACCCCGGCGCGGCGCGGCCCGACCCCGTGCCAGAGGTGCTTTTCGCAGACCCGGCAGCGCCCCCCGCAGCCGTTGCAGAAGCGGAACCGGTGATGGCGGCCGCCCCGCACAAGGCGCAGGACCCCGCCGGCGCCCCCTTTGGGCTGCCCGATCTTGAAGACGCAGACCCGCAAGAGCTTGCGGCCGCCCATTCCGCCGCCGCCGCGCCGGCAGCGCCGGCGCCGGCCGTTCCCGCCCTGGTCCCCAAACCGGCGGGCAAGGTTGAGGGCAAGGTTGAGGGCAAGAAGGCAGCCGGCAAATCCCCTGACAGGGCGGCGGGCAAGACGGCCGCGGCGGACCTGCCGGCCTCCAGCTTCTTTGGCGATGACGACTTTGACGACATCGGGCCGATGCCCGGCGGCGGCATGGGCGGGCGCATGGGCGGAATGGGCGGAATGGGCGGCGGCCGGATGGGCGGCATGGCTGGCGGCATGGGCGGGCGCATGGGTGGCATGGGCGGCGGCATGGGCGGCGCCGGGGCCGAGCCCCAGGGCAAGAAGGGCCAGGCCCAGATGGCGCTGTTCAACCCGACGGGCCTTTTCAGGCTGCTCTACATCCTGTTCTACCCCTTCAAGTACATCCTGTGGATGATCGTCCCGCTCGTGGCCCTGGCCGGCATGACCATGCTGCAGAACCTCGAGGCGCTGGGCGAGGATACCGCAAGGCTGATGGCTGACCTCTCCTCGGTCACCCAGTTCGTGCTGGGCCTCTTCCTGGTCAACCTGCTCTCGCGCCTGGCGCAGGGCACGGCGATCGTCGCCCATGGCGGAACGGTCCCGGCGCTGGGGATCAAGCTGGTCTTCAACATCATGCCGCGCTTTTTCATCGACATCTCGAAGATCTCCGAGATGGACCGGCGCGGCCAGCTCTGGGCCTATGGCAGCTCGTTGCTCTCGCGCCTGGCGATCTTTTCCATCTTCGCCCTGGTCTGGGCCGTCAGCCGCGACAGCGGATCCTGGCTGCCCCTGGTCGCGCTGGTCGCCTCGCAGGCCGCGCTGACGGTGTTCCTGATCACCGCCTTTCCGCTGATGCCGGCCGATGGGCTGCGCTTTCTGTCGGTGCTCAGCAACGAGCCCAAGATCTTCGGCAAGGCGCTGATGGCCTTCAAGCACGTCTTCCTGCGCGGCGAGCTCACCCCGATGATCGAGAAGAAGGACGCCCTGCCGCTGGCCTTCCTGGCGCTCGGCATGATCCTGACCCTGACCGCGCTGATCGGGCTTCTGGGCGTGGTCACCGCCATCTGGCTCAACGCCGAGCTGGGCGGGCTCGGCATGGTGATCTTCCTCGGCATGGTCGTGGCCTTCGTGCTCTATTTCATGGCAATGGTCGGCTCGATGAAGAACCGCGCCGGCGGCGGCCGGCGCGGCAAGGCCGCAAGGATGGGCGGCATGATGGGCGGGGTCGGCGGAATGGCCGAAGCCGCGCCCGACGCCGACGCCGGCTTTGACCGCGAGGCCTTTCGCCAGATGGCCGCCGGCCGCGCCGATCCGGCGGCCGAGCCCGCAACCTCCAGCACTGCCCGCGTGGTCTGGGCGCTCATCCTGCTGGGCCTGGCCATCCTGGCCTTCCAGCCCTATGACTACGAGGCCGGCGGCCAGGTGGAATTCCTGCCCGCCGCGCGCGGCCAGTCGGTGGCGCGAACCGATGGCGAGATCATCGCCATCCTCGTCCAGGAGGGCGAAATCGTCCAGGCCGGCCAGCTTCTGGCGCAGCTCTCCTCCTGGGACCAGCAACAGCAGCGCGACGTCACCCGGACCAACCTGGCCGCCGCAGAGGCCGAGATGAAGCGCCTGCTCGAAGGCGCCAGCCCCGAAGAGATCGAACTCGCCCAGCGCCAGCTCGAAAGCGCCCAGGCCAGCCTGGCCTTCTCCCAGGCCGAGGCCGACCGCGCTCAGACCCTGGCCGCCACCGGCGCCGGAAGCCAGGCCGCCTATGAAAAGGCCCTCTCGACCCTGCAGGCCGACCTCGCCAGCCTTGAGGTCAGCCAGGCCAGCCTCGATCTGGTCACCAGCCCGGCCAGCGCCACCGACATCGAGATCCTCCAGGCCGAGATCGACCGGCTGCGCCTGGAGATGGCCTTCGCCGAGGCCGAACTGGACCGAACCCGCATCCTGGCCTCGATGGACGGGCGCATCGTCACCCCCAACCTGCACCTGCTCACCGGAAGCTTCCTGCGCGCCGGCGATCCCCTCGTCGAGATCGAGAACGCACGCCAGATCAGCGCCGTGATCGCCGTGCCCGAATCCGACATCGGCCTCATCGCCCCGGGCGATGTCGTGCGCCTCAAGGCCGCAGGCCAGTCCGACCTCGAAACCGCAGGAACCGTTCAGGCCATCGCCCCCTCGGCCGAGGACGAAGGCTATGGCAGCGTCGTCCGCGTCACCGCCGTCTTTCCAAACCAGGACGAATTCCTGCGCTCGGGCATGACAGGCTACGCCAAGATCGACGGCGCGAACATGCAGGCATGGCAGGCCTACCTCAGGTCCATCATGCGCTTCTTCCAGATCGAGGTCTGGTCCTGGATCCCGTGAAAGCAAACAGGCGGGCCGGAAATTCCGCCCGGGATATAGACCGCACAGGCCCGGGCAGGTTGATGCCTCGCGCATGACCCCGGCCAAGTCGGGCGGAGAAGGAAAGGCACGGCCTTTCCCCGCCCGTGTGGGAACGTGTCCGGTAAACCGGTTCATCCTTCACACCAGATGCCGGCGCCCGACCCGGCGGGTGCGGAGCGCCCGCCAGGTGCGGGGCGGGCGCGGGGCCCACGGGGGGGGGGGGGGCCCCCC
>JBQTIT010000111.1:0-18777 GCA_052387855.1 Paracoccaceae bacterium | reverse complement strand
GGGGGCCCTCGTTCGGGGGGTGGTGCCGGGGTCTGTGCGTGGGCGCTCTTTTGGTGGGTTTTCCCCCGGGGGCGCGCCCGGGGGCCCCCCCCGGACGAAGGGTCAGATCAGCGGACGGGCGGGGCGTATTGCAGGCCGCCCTGGGTCCACAGCGCGTTCAGACCACGCGCCAGGCCGATCGGGGTCGAGGTGCCGATGTTGGCCTCAAAGACCTCGCCGTAGTTGCCGACCGACTTGATGATGTTGTAGGCCCAGTTGGCTTCGACACCCATCATCGCGCCCATGGTGCCTTCGACACCAAAGAGACGCTTGACCTCCGGGTCGTTGGTCGAGGCGAGAACCTCGTCAAGGTTGACCTTGGTGATGCCCTTTTCCTCGGCGACCAGCATCGCGAAGTAGGACCAGCGCACCAGGTCACCCCAGGCGCTGTCGCCATGGCGAACGACCGGGCCCAGCGGCTCTTTCGAGATGATTTCCGGCAGGATGATGTGGGCGGCAGGATCGGCCATCGCGGCGCGGGTCGATGCCAGGCCCGAGGCGTCGGTGGTGAAGGCGTCGCAAGCACCGGCTTCGTACTGGCGCTGGGCTTCGCTGTCGTCGGCCACGGTCACCGGGGTGTAGCTGATGTTGTTCTGCTTGAAGAAGTCGGCAAGGTTCAGCTCGGTCGTGGTGCCGGTCTGGATGCAGACCGTGGCGCCATCAAGCTCTTTGGCCGAGGAAACACCGAGGTCGTTCTTCACCATGAAGCCCTGACCGTCGTAGTAGTTCACGGCCACGAAATCGAGCTTGAGGTCGTTGTCGCGCGAGAAGGTCCAGGTCGAGTTGCGGACCAGGAGGTCGACCTCGCCCGAGGCGAGCGCGGTAAAGCGGGTCTCGCCGGTGGTCGGGACAAACTTGACCTTGGTCGCATCGCCAAAGATCGCGGCGGCGACGGCGCGGCACAGGTCAACGTCAAAGCCGGCCCAGACGCCGTTGGCATCGGGGGCACCGAAACCGCTCAGGCCGGTGTTCGAGCCGCAGATCAGCTCGCCGCGCGCCTTCACATCGTCCAACGTGCCGGCAAAGGCCGAGCCGGCCAGCAGCGCCGAAGCCGCCAGCGTGCCGAGGAATGTCGATTTTGTCATTGTTACCTCTTCCTGTTGTACACCCGTTTCAGGGTGCGTGTTTTGCCCTGCTTGGGCCGCAGGTGCTTGGACCAACGACGGCCGGAGCCGCCAGTGTCAGGCATCTTCCGGCAAAGCGCTTTGAATGGTCAAGCAAAACTCTGCTCCGCGCCGGATCGGGCGGCACTTTGCCGGGTTTACCTTGGGTCGTCCGGCATTTTCGTGCTCTTGCCGGCGTCCACCGGGCAAGAATCTTGTCCGCACAAACGGAGGAATCGCAGCGCGGTGCCAAGGTCGTCGCGCTTTCGGGCCTCTTTTTCGGCCGCATCCTCGTCCTGGCCCCAAAGCTCGGCCTGCCAGTGTTCATCGATTCGGCTCAGATCAAAGGCCTCGTCGGCGTCAAGCCGCCGGTCGGCCATGGCCAGCCCGAGGATGAGCGAGCCGGTGATGGCCACAAGATCGTGCAGCGCGGCAAGGTGAAAGGCGTCCATGGCCGAAACCCGCGCGCGCAGGACCGTGATGCTGGCGGGGTCCTGTGGCACCGGCACGACGCCGGCCGTCACGCGCAGCGGCGCGCCCAGCGCCTCGGCGGCCCAGCGCAGGTGGCCGTCCCAGCCGGCGGCCTGACGCTCGCGCAGGTCCTGCGGAGCCTCGGCCCGGTAGCACAAAAGGTCGGTCTCGCCATAGGCGGCGACGACCCGGGCCACCTCGGCATGTTGGGCAGCGACCTTGTCGATGGCCGAATTGGCATAGCGCGTCAGCGGCATGCTGGCCGGATTGACCGCGCCGGTCTGCGCATCCCACTCGGCGGCGCAGGCGCGGGCCAGGTCCAGGCTGGGCAGCACGAGCGGCGCCTTGCCCGGGGTCTTGACCGGCCGGCCATCCAGCAGCACCGCAAAGCCGCCCGGGCAGGGGGCGGCCTCGGCGTGGGTCCAGAAACGCCGGGCCTTCCAGCCGCTCAACTGAAGGCCTCGAAGGGATCGGCCGGCACGTCCTTTTCCTTCCAGTCCAGCGCCTTCCAGGTCCGGGCCATATGGTCGGGCAAGGGGGCGGTAAAGGTCAGGATTTCCTTGGTGACGGGGTGCTCGATCGTCAGGCTGCGCGCGTGCAGGTGCAGCTTGCGCGAGATGTCGCCGCCGATGGACGCGCCCCAGCCATCGCCCGGATTGTCGGTGCCGACGGGGCCGTATTTGCTGTCGCCGATGATCGGATGGCCCAGCTCTGCCATATGGGCGCGCAACTGGTGGGTGCGGCCCGTCACCGGCTCCAGCGCCATCCAACTCAGGCGGGTGCCGAGAAACCAGAGTGTGAAATAGTCGGTCTGGGCGCGCTTTGCCTCGGGGTGATCGGCCATCTTCGCGGGATGGACGCACAGCATCCGCTCGCCCTCGCCGCGCCCGCCCGGCGCCTTTTCCAGCCCGTACTTGATCGACCCCTTGCGCGGGTTTGGCACGCCGGCGACCACCGCCCAGTAGATCTTGCGCGCCGCGCGGTGCCGCAGCGCCTCGGACAGGGCGCGGGCCACGCGGTCGGTGCGGGCCAGCATCAAGAGGCCCGAGGTGTCCTTGTCCAGACGGTGGACCAGCTTGGGGCGGTCCTTGTAGCCAAACTTCAGCGCCTCGGCCAACCCGTCGACGTGGCGGTCCCCCAGCCCCGATCCGCCCTGCGACGGCAGGCCCGGCGGCTTGTTCAGGATGATCATGTGATCATCCTTCCACAGGACCGCGTTCTGGATCATCCGCGCATCCTCGATGTTCACGCGTCCATGCTCGGGCTGCGGCGCCTCCTTGTCGGGCAGGGGCGGCACGCGCACCACCATGCCGGGGCCCACCCGGTCCGATGCCTTGACGCGCCCCGAATCGACTCGCACCTGGCCCGTGCGGCACATCTTTTCCACCGCGCCCTGGGTCACATGCGGAAAGCGGCGCTTGAACCACTTGTCCAGCCGCTGCTCGCCCTCGTCTTCGGTGACGGTCCAGAGTTTGACGCCGCTCATCCGAGGGCTCCTTTGGCAAGGGCCGCGCCAAGGGCGACCGCGATCAGGGACAGACCGACCGATGCGGCGACGTAGAGCAGGCCGTTCACGACCTGACCGGCCTGCCAAAGCCGCAACGCATCAGCGGAAAAGGCCGAAAAGGTGGTGAACCCGCCCAGCAGACCGGTCAGCAGCAGCGGCGAAAGCCCGCCCCGCGCCGACAGCACCACCAGCGCCGCCCCCATGACCAGACTGCCGACCACGTTGACGACCAGCGTGCCAAGGGGCGCGCCGACCATCAGCGTGGTCAGATAGCGCAGAACCGAGCCGATGGCACCGCCAAGGGCGACTTGGGTAAGGGTCAGGAACATTCCGGTTCCTTGCGGCGGACGCGGGGATTTGTCAAGGAAAGGTCCCGCGCGCGCGCCGATCGCTGCCTTGCGGGCAGGTCAGGCAGGCCACGGCAGCGGGCCGCCGCCTTCAAGCCAGTCGCGGGCGCGGGCATCGGGAATCAACTCCCGCAGCCGCTTGTGATAAAGCGCGAGTTCTTCTTCGGACAGCAGCCCATCCCATTTGTTGGAACTGGCCGAGTCAAAGAAATTTCCATCGGATTTCCAGAATCCGGTGCCGCCGACAGGCGCGTAATCGGCCGCCTTTTCCTTCATCGCGCCAAAGGCCGTGGCCTTGGCCACGGCGTCGATCACGCTGGCGCTGGCATCAATCCCGGCGGCGGTTGCCAGCGCCTCGACCGTGCGCCGGCCATCCCGGATCATGTCGGCGTAGTGGAAAACCTTCAGATCGCGCGGCCCGCCAGTCAGGGCCGACCTTGTGAAATGCACGGCCAGCTTGGCCAGACTCTCCTTGCCAAAATCATTGGCATCCAGCGAGTTGCTGACAAAGGCCTGGAACGAGGTCGCGACAGGCCCGGTAAACATCACGTCGTCGCCCGGATCGCTGCGGTTGGCGGCGTGTTTCCTGAGGGAAAAGAAGACATCGAGCGGGTGGCGATAGACGGCGATGACGGTGACGCCGTCCCAGATCGGAAAGCCGTCTGCGGGGGCGTGGGTCTTGACGACCCGGCGCCCCTTTTGCGCGGCCAGCGCCGCTGCGACCTCATCCGCGGCCACCCCGAGATCGGCGTCGATCCAGGGTGAAAGGACCGGCAGCCTGGCGGGCAGGTCCGCCCCGCCGTGAACCAGCATCGCGAGCATCGTCTGCGTCCAGGTCGTTCCGCATTTGGGCGGCGTGCACACCAGGATGTCGCCTTTGGCGGGCACCCAGGTATTCCAGCGCTCCGGGCGCGTAACCCCGCCGCTGTAGGTGCGCGCGGCGGGTGCAATCACGGGGGCGGGTCTGGTCATGGCAGAACTCTTTCCGGGCGGCAGGGACTCGGCGGGCGACAGGCTCATGCGGTCCAACGCGGCCGGGGCAAGCGTAGTGCGGAAGCCGCCGGCGATCCATCGCTGAATCGGGTGCCGCCCGACGCGGACGGGGCCGGACAGCCTCCTACCCCTGCCGCTTTGCCCGCAGCTTCGCAAAGTAGTCGATGCGCTTTTTCAACTCGCGCTCGAACCCGCGTTCGGGCGGCGCATAGTAGACCGGGCGCTTCATGCCGTCGGGGAAATAGTTCTGGCCGGAAAAGCCGTCCTCGGCGTCATGGTCATAGGCATAGCCCGCGCCATAGCCGATCTCTTTCATCAACCGGGTTGGGGCGTTGCGGATGTGCAGGGGCGGCGGCGCGCTGCCGGTTTCGCGCGCGGCGGCGCGGGCGGCCATGTAGGCCGTCTCGACCGCATTCGATTTCGGGGCAAGCGCGAGGTAGACCACCGCCTGCGCCAGCGCCAACTCTCCCTCGGGGCTGCCGAGCCGTTCATAGGTCTGCCAGCCCTCCAGACAGACGGCCTGCGCCTGCGGGTCGGCCAGGCCGATATCCTCGATCGCCATGCGGGTGATCCGCCGGGCCAGAAACCGCGGATCCTCGCCGCCTTCGAGCATGCGGGCGAGCCAGTAGAGCGCGGCGTCGGGATCTGATCCGCGCACCGATTTGTGCAGGGCCGAGATCAGGTTGTAATGCTCCTCGCCCGACTTGTCGTATTTGGCGGCGCGGCGCATCAGGCGCTTGGCAAGCGCCTCGCGGGTCAGGGGCCGATCCGCCTTCCAGGCGGCGACCTGCTCGATCAGATTGAGCAGCGCCCGCCCGTCGCCATCGGCCATTTCCATCAGCGCCTCGCGCGCGGGACCGTCCAGCGGCAGGGCGCGGCCAAGTTCCTGCTCTGCCCGCTGCGCCATGCGTTCCAGATCGGCCAGCGTCAGGCGGTCCAGCACGATCACCTGCGCCCGCGACATCAGCGCGGCGTTCAGCTCGAAACTGGGGTTTTCGGTGGTGGCACCGACCAGAAGGATCGTGCCATCCTCCATATGGGGCAGAAAGCCGTCCTGCTGGGCCTTGTTGAACCGGTGAATCTCGTCCACGAACAGCAATGTACCCTGGCCGTTGTCGCGCCGGATGCGGGCGGCCTCGAAGATCTTTTTCAGATCCGGCACGCCGGTGAAAATCGCCGAGATCTGCACGAAGGCCAGATGCGTTTCATCGGCCAGAAGCCGCGCGATGGTGGTCTTGCCGACGCCCGGCGGCCCCCAGAGGATCAACGACGAAAGCGAGCCTGCCGCCAGCATCGCGCCCAGCGGCCCCTCGGGCGACAGCACCTTGCCCTGCCCGATCACCTCGGCCAGCGACCTTGGCCGCAGCCGGTCCGCCAGCGGGCGCGGGCCCTGGGCCTGGGGCGGTGACGGCGCGGTGTCGAAAAGGTCGGGCATGTGGCAAACCTACGCCGCGAGAAGCCGGCGCGCCAGTCTCAGCGTTTGTCAAGCGCCTCGCGCAGGCGGTCTTTCTCGCCCGGCAGCATCCGCACGGTATGGGCGGCATCGGGATAGGCGCCACTCGCTACCGCGTCGCGAAACCCCGCCACGGCGCGGCGGCGTTCGGCGTCCAGCGCGCGCCGGATCGCGGCGCCGTCGCCCCAGGACCGGGCATGGCGCGGCGGGTTTTCGCTTTCGCCGCAGATATCCTCGAAAAAGAGAAAGATCACATCCCCCGCCGCCCCCGCCCCGATGGAATTGAGCACCATCGGCGTGTGCCGGGCAATCTCGGCCAACGCATCTTCGGCCACGCATTCCACCTCTGCGCCATAGGCCCCGGCATCGTGCAGGCG
The DNA here is from genome assembly GCA_052387855.1 of Paracoccaceae bacterium. Lineage (GTDB taxonomy): Bacteria > Pseudomonadota > Alphaproteobacteria > Rhodobacterales > Rhodobacteraceae > CAIYZT01. The sequence goes on along the minus strand of JBQTIT010000111.1, from coordinate 12,487 downwards.
CCGCAGGTCGTCAAGGATGGCGACGGCCTCGGCGGCGGTCTTGCCAAGCGTCCGCATCCCGCCATGGCGCGAGGCGGTGGAGGGCACCATGCCGACATGGCCCTGCACGCAGAGACCCTCTTTCGCCAGCATCTCGACCACCTCCATGCTGCGCGGGGTCAGCACCGAATCGGCGCCCTGCATCGACACCTCGATGGCGCCGCGCAGGATCTCGTCGCGGGTGATGAAGCGGCCGGCAAAGAGCGCGGCGGTGATGAAGGTGTTCGGCGCGCCCTGGCGGACATCGGCGAACCAGTCGCTGCCGGTGATGATGAGGTCAATGCCCTGCGAGGCGATGATCGCGGCCTCTTCGGCGTTGCGCGCGGTGATCTGGGTCATCTTGCGGCCCGCGGCCTTGTTGGCGATCTTGTCGGCCACGGTCAGATTGCGCAATTCACGGGCGTGGCCGTAGGTGTAGATGCGTTTCATGGAATCTCCGCTCTTTTGCCTTGCATAGCGGGCAAGACGGGCATGGCGCAAAGCAAAAGGGCCGCACCATCGGTGCGGCCCCTGCCCTGCCCGTTACGGCAGATTATTCGTCGGCCACCTCGAAGGCGGCGGTGCGGGCGTGATCGGCCGCGCCCTTGGCGCTGGTGTCACGGTCCACGAATTCGATGATCGCCATCGGGGCCATGTCGCCATAGCGGAAGCCGGCCTTGAGCACGCGGACATAGCCGCCCTGACGCTCTTTGTACCGGGGCCCGAGGACGGCGAACAGCCGCTCGGTGTGGACGTCCTGCTTGAGCTGGGCATGGGCCTGACGGCGGGCATGCAGATCACCGCGCTTGGCCAGCGTGATCAGCTTTTCGATGATCGGGCGCAGTTCCTTGGCCTTGGGCAGGGTGGTCTTGATCTGCTCGTGTTCGATGAGCGAGCCGGCCATGTTCGCGAACATCGCCTTGCGGTGTTCGTGGGTCCGGTTCAGTTTGCGGTAGCCATTCGAGTGGCGCATGATTTTCTCCTAAACTTCGTTTTGCTTTGTCCGGCGGCACCTGCGATTGGTCCCGCTCACCTTGGGGCCTTGCGGCCCATGTCTTCCCCGGCAGCCCGGGCATTTCGCGAGGGTGGGGATAACCCCACCCACCGTAGGGTGGGGTTTCACCCCACCATGGTCAGAACTGGTCTTCGAAGCGCTTGGCCAGATCCTCGATGTTCTCCGGCGGCCATTCTTCAACTTCCATGCCCAGATGCAGACCCATGCCCGACAGCACTTCCTTGATCTCGTTCAGGGATTTGCGGCCAAAGTTCGGCGTGCGCAGCATCTCGGCTTCGGTCTTCTGGATCAGATCGCCGATGTAGACGATGTTGTCGTTCTTCAGGCAGTTGGCCGAGCGGACCGAAAGCTCCAGCTCGTCGACCTTCTTCAGCAGCAGCGGGTTGAATTCAAGGCCGGCGTCGACCTCGCCCAGCTTGGCCGATTCCGGCTCGTCGAAGTTGACGAAGATCGCAAGCTGGTCCTGAAGGATGCGCGCGGCATAGGCCACGGCGTCATCGGGGGTCAGCGAGCCGTCGGTCTCGACCTTCATGGTCAGCTTGTCATAGTCCAGCACCTGGCCCTCGCGGGTCGGGGTGACCTCGTAGGACACCTTCTTGACCGGCGAAAAGATGGCGTCGATCGGGATCAGGCCGATCGGGGCATCCTCGGGGCGGTTCTTGTCGGCCGAGACATAGCCCTTGCCGGTCGCGACGGTCAGTTCCATGAAGACATCGGCGCCCTCGTCGAGGTGGCAGATGACGTGGTCGCGGTTCAGGATCTCGATGCCCATCGATTCCGAGATGTCGCCGGCGGTGACCACGCCCGGCCCCTTGGCCGAGATCGACAGGCGCTTGGGCCCTTCGATGTCCATCTTCAGGCGCACGCCCTTGAGGTTCAGCACGATGTCGGTGACATCCTCGCGCACGCCGGCGACCGAGGAAAACTCGTGCAGGACGTTGTCGATCTGCACCGAGGTGATCGCCGCGCCCTGAAGCGAGGACATCAGCACGCGGCGCAGCGCGTTGCCAAGGGTCAGGCCAAAGCCGCGCTCAAGCGGTTCGGCGATCAGCGTGGCGGTGCGGCTGGCGTCCGGGCCGGCCTTTGCAGCCAACTGCGCCGGGCGGATGAGTTCTTTCCAGTTCTTGTGGATCATGGTGTCGCCTCCATACTTGTCGCCTGCCCATGTTCCGAAAAGCAGGTGACGCCCGAGGGTCTGAATGCCGAAATCGGACCGAACGGAATCGCTCGGCCCGACCAGTTGAATTCGCGCTTAGACGCGGCGGCGCTTCGGCGGACGGCAGCCGTTGTGCGCAAGCGGGGTCACATCACGGATCGAGGTGATGTTCAGGCCCACGGCGGCCAGCGCGCGCAGCGCCGATTCGCGGCCCGAGCCGGGGCCCTGCACTTCGACCTCGACGGTCTTCATGCCATGCTCTTGCGCCTTGCGGGCCGCATCTTCGGCGGCCATCTGGGCGGCGTAGGGCGTCGACTTGCGGCTGCCCTTGAACCCCATGGTGCCCGAGGACGACCACGAAATCGCGTTGCCCTGAACGTCAGAAATCAGGATCTTGGTATTGTTGAAGGACGAGTTCACATGAACCACGCCGGCGGCGATGTTCTTGCGTTCTTTTTTCTTGGTCCGGGTGGTTTTGGTATCGCGTGCCATATCTGTGCCCTCCCCTTATTTCTTCTTGCCAGCGATGGCTTTTGCGGGGCCCTTGCGGGTACGGGCGTTGGTGTGCGTGCGCTGGCCGCGGACCGGCAGGCCCTTGCGGTGGCGCAGGCCGCGGTAGCAGCCAAGGTCCATCAGACGCTTGATGTTCATCGACACTTCACGGCGCAGGTCGCCCTCGACGGTAAAGTTGGCGTCGATGTACTCGCGCATCGCCAGCACTTCGGCATCCGAAAGCTGGTTGACGCGGCGCGCGGCGTCGATGTTCAGCGCGGCGCAGATCTGGGCCGCGTTCGCGGCGCCGATCCCGGCGATGTACTGAAGAGAGATGATGACCCGTTTCTGAGTCGGGATGTTGACGCCAGCAATACGTGCCAAACGCGTTTTCCTTTTCGTTGCGGTTCCGTAGTTCCAGAACCTTTTTTCACAACTGCCCGGAGCCAAGGGCGCCGGACGCTCAATCTTCCCGAAAAAGGGAAACCCGAAGGCGGTGATTCCGCTTCGGGACGCCGTGCTTTAGGGGCTTTCGCCGGCCCCGTCAAGCGGACGGGGCAAGATTCTCAGGCCTTGTCAAGAACTTTGGCGATCGCAGCGCCGACATGGCCCATGTCGGCCATCCCGTCGATCTGCACCAGGCTTTTTCTGGCCCAGTAGTAGCCGATCAGCGGCGCGGTGTTCTTGTAGTACTCGCGCAGACGCACCTCGAAAACCTCGGGCGTGTCGTCGCGGCGCACGGGCTGGCCGGCCGCCCGCGCCTCGTCGGCGCGCTTGACGATGCGGCCGACCAGGGCGGCATCGTCGACCACCAGTTCGATCACGGCATCCAGACCCATCCCGCGCTTGGCCAGAAGCTCGGCCAGCGCGTCGGCCTGGCGCAGCGTGCGCGGAAAGCCGTCAAAGATGAAGCCGCCGGCAGAGCCATGGGCAAGCTTTTCGTCGATCAGGCCGTTGACGATCTCGTCCGTCACCAGCGCGCCGCTTTCCATCACGGCCGCCACGCGCTGGCCCATTTCGGTGCCCGAGGTCTTGGCCTCGCGCAGCATGTCGCCGGTCGAAAGCTGCACCATGGCCCGTTCGTCGACCAGGCGCTTGGCCTGCGTGCCCTTGCCGGCGCCCGGCGGGCCCAGGAGAATGATGTTCGGCATGGCGACGGCCCTTTCCTAGCGACGCGCGGGGGGCTTGGCGGCGCCAGGCGTGCGCTTGCGTCCCCGAAGCTGCGACTTTTCGATCAGGCCTTCGTACTGGTGGGCCAGAAGATGCGATTGAAGCTGGTTGATCGTGTCCATCGTCACCGAGACGACGATCAGCACCGATGTGCCGCCAAAATAGAACGGAATGCCCGCCCAGTCGCGCAGAACCTCGGGCAGAAAGCAGATCATCGCCAGATAGGCCGAGCCCAGGACCAACACGCGGTTGACCACATAGTCGAGATATTCCTCGGTTTTCTTGCCGGGGCGGATACCGGGAATGAACCCGTTCTGGTTCTTGAGGTTCTCTGCGACCTCATCGGTCTTGAACGCCACGTTCTGGGTGTAGAAATAGGCAAAGAACACGATCATCCCGACGTAGAACAGCAGATACAGCGGTTGGCCGGGGCCGAAATAGGCCAGGATCGTCGACATGATCGGCCCCGTGCCCGAGCCCGAAAAGGTCGAGATCGTCACCGGCAGCAAGAGCAGCGACGAGGCAAAGATCGCCGGAATGACGCCGGCCGGGTTCACCTTGACCGGAAGATGGCTCGATCCGCCGTCATACACCTTCATCCCGACCTGACGGCGGGGATACTGGATGTGGATCTTGCGCAGCGCCCGCTCGAAGAACACCACCACGCCGATCACGGCCACAACCATGATCAGCACGCCGATGATCACCGGGGTCGAGATGGCGCCCGAACGGCCCTGGCTGAAGAACTGCGCCAGCGCGGCCGGAATCTCGGCCACGATGCCGACAAAGATGATCAGCGAGATGCCGTTGCCAAAGCCGCGGCTGGTGATCTGCTCGCCCAGCCACATGAGCAGCATGGTGCCGCCGACGATGGTGATCACGCAGGACAGCATGAAGAACAGCCCCGGCTCCAGCGCCAGCCCGCCGCCCTGGATCGAGGCGGCGATGGCCCAGCCCTGGAACATCGCCAGGAACACCGTGCCATAGCGGGTGTACTGGTTGATCTTCTTGCGGCCCTGCTCGCCTTCCTTTTTCAACTGTTCCAGCGCAGGCACCATCGAGGTCATGAGCTGAACGATGATCGAGGCCGAGATATAGGGCATGATGCCAAGCGCAAAGATGCCCATGCGGCTGATCGCGCCGCCGGTAAAGACCGACAGCATCCCGCCGATGCCGGTGCCGGCGGTGTCCATGAATTCCTTGAGCCGGGCCGCGTCGATCCCCGGAACCGGCACATAGGTGCCCAGACGGAAGATGATCAGCAGCCCTATGGTGTAGAAAATCCGTTGACGAAGGTCGGTCGCCTTGGACAGCGCACCCCAGGAGAGGTTTGCGGCCATTTGCTCTGCAGCAGATGCCATTTGCGGTCTCTTTCATGGACAACGCCGCCGAACCGTTCTCCGGTCGGCGGCGCGGGAAAACTTCGATCTCGGATGTAAGCGGTCTTGGCGCCGCTCACAACCCAAGATTCCGCCATCAAGCCGTTATTCGGCTGCCGCCGCCTTTGCCACGGTGATCGTGCCGCCCGCGGCCTCGATCGCCGCGATCGCCGGGGCCGAGGCGCCGGTGACAGACAGGTTGACCTTGGTCTTGATCTCGCCCTTGGCGAGAACGCGGATGCCGTCGCGCTTGTTCGAGGTCAGACCGGCCGCGACCAGCGCGTCTTCGGTGATCTCCTTGGAGGCGTCCAGCTTGCCGGCGGCGATGAACTTCTCGATCAGCCCCAGGTTCACGACCGAAAATTCAAGCTGGTTCGGCTTGTTGAAGCCGCGCTTGGGCAGACGGCGGTACAGCGGCATCTGGCCGCCCTCGTAGCCGCCCAGCGCCACGCCGGAGCGCGAGGACTGGCCCTTGATACCGCGGCCGGCGGTCTTGCCCTTGCCCGAACCCGGGCCACGCGCCACGCGCTTTTTCTTGCGGGCGGCGCCTTCGTTGTCGTGAAGCTCGTTCAGTTTCATGTCGCATGCTCCTATGCCGGAACTGCTCGGGCTGCGACGGCGCGGGCAAACACGGCGATGGTTGATTCCCGTGGCCATAGGCGGCCACCGGGGGCGTATAGGGCCATCCCCGGACCGGATCAAGCAGGATCGTCGGGCGGGCGCCCTGCCCCCGCCCCGTGCCGGCGCCTCAGGCGCTGGCGGGCCAGACAAACGAAGGCTGCAAGCCGTCATAGACCGGGCGGCCGTCGGTGGGCTTGGCATAGCCCTTGGTCTCGTCCCAAAAGGCGTGATAGGTCGGCGCCGGGAAACCGGCGGCATAGCCCATCACGTTCGGCACCGCGACGCGGATGCGCTTTTGCTTGTCGTCCAGCATCAGCACCGCCCCGCAATCGGTGCAAAGGCAGATCTCCAGCGGGCCGTTCGGGTTGTTGGCGTTGAACGGAACCCGCTTCATCTTTTCGGGGTGGTCGGCCTTGATGTCACCATGATTGAAAAAGGCGACATGGGTGGTGTGCTGGCCGGTGACCGACTTGCACACGTTGCAATGGCATTCGTGGTTGTCGATCGGTTCGGCAGAGGCGGTGACATGCACATGCGCGCAGCCGCCGGAATATTTCGCAGCCATGATCTTCTCCCTGAAATCGCTGCCCCTCGCCGGGGCGGCATGGGGCAGATTAGCACGGGTTCGGACGGTGGGAAGATTCGTTTCCGCCAAAGCAAAACGCCCCACCTTTCGGCAGGGCGTCTGAGACCGCGTAGGGTGGGGTTTCACCCCACCGGGGTCTTACCCCCGCTCTTCGATGATCTCGACCAGGTGGCTGATCTTGCGCACCATGCCGCGGACCGAGGGGGTATCCTCCAGCTCGCGGGTGCGGTGCATCTTGTTCAGGCCCAGACCCTTGAGCGTTGCGGTCTGAACCGCCGAACGACGGGCGGCCGAGGCCACCTGCTTGACGACGATGGTTTTCTTGGCGGCGGGGGCGGCTGCTGCGGGCTTCTTTGCCATGATCAGGCCTCCACGACTTCGGCTTCGGGCTTCTTCAGGATCTCGGCCACCTTCTTGCCACGGCGCGCCGCGACCTGACGGGGAGAGAATTCCTGGGAAAGGCCATCCATGGTCGCGCGGATCATGTTGTAGGGGTTCTGGCTGCCGATCGACTTGGCCACAACGTCCTGAAGACCCAGCATTTCAAAGACGGCGCGCATCGGGCCGCCGGCGATGATGCCGGTACCGGCCACGGCGGCGCGCATCACGACCTTGCCGGCGCCGTGGCGGCCTTCCATGTCGTGGTGCAGCGTGCGCGAGTCCTTGAGCGGGACGCGGATCATCTGGCGCTTGGCCTGCTCGGTCGCCTTGCGGATCGCCTCGGGCACTTCCTTGGCCTTGCCCTTGCCATAGCCGACGCGGCCGCGCTGGTCACCGACCACCACGAGCGCGGCAAAGCCAAAGCGCTTGCCACCCTTGACGGTTTTCGAAACGCGGTTGATCGCGACCAGGCGGTCGGCGAATTCCGGGGTTTCCTCGGGCCGGTTGTCGCGGCGGTCGTTGCCCCCACGATTGTCCCGGCGGTTTTCACGTTCTGCCATGCGGCATTCCTTCAAATGGTGGCGCGCGCGGCGCCAGGTTGGGCCAATCCTGGTGCCCCGGATCGCTGTCCGGGGCCCGGATCATCGGGGCGGCGTTTCCGCCGCCCGCCTTACATCAGAACTTCAGGCCACCTTCGCGGGCAGCCTCGGCCAGGGCCTTGATCTTGCCGTGAAACAGAAAGCCGCCACGGTCGAAGTAGCACACCTCGACACCGGCCGCCTTGGCCCGTTCTGCAATCGCCGCGCCGATCTTGGCCGCCGCTTCGACGTTGTTCTTGCCGACCACGCCGAGGTCCTTCTCCAGCGAGGAGGCCGAGGCAACGGTCACGCCCTTGACGTCGTCGATCAGTTGGACCGAGATGTTCTTGGACGAGCGGTGCACCGACAGGCGCAGGCGACCGTGCGAGGTCGCCTTGATCTTGTTCCGCACGCGCACGCGACGTTTCAGGAACAAATCTCTTTTCGTATTTGCCATGATTTGCTCCCTTACTTCTTCTTGCCTTCTTTGCGGAACACGAACTCACCCTTGTAGCGGATGCCCTTGCCCTTGTAGGGCTCGGGCTTCTTCCACTCGCGGATGTTCGCGGCGACCTGACCAACCTGCTGCTGATCAATGCCTTCCACAACGATTTCGGTCTGCTTCGGGGCGGTAACGGTCACACCGGCAGGAGCCTCGAAGTTCACTTCGTGGCTGTAGCCGAGCGACAGTTTCAGCACGTTGCCGGCAATGGCGGCGCGATAGCCGACGCCCTGAATCTCCATTTCCTTGCGGAAGCCGGTGGTAACGCCGGTCACAAGGTTCTGGATCATCGAGCGGGACATGCCCCACTGCTGGCGCGCACGCTTGGAGGTGCCGCGCGGCGTGACCTTGACCGCATCGGCCTCGATCGTCAGCGTGACGTCGTCGCCTGCGGTAAAGCTGCGGGTGCCTTTCGGACCCTTCACTTCGATGGTCTGGCCCGAGATCGAGGCAGAGACGTCTTTCACCAGAGCGACGGGTTTTTTGCCAATACGAGACATCAGACCCCCCTTAGAATACGGTGCAAAGCACTTCGCCGCCAACATTGGCCGCGCGTGCATTTGCATCCGACATGACGCCCTTGGGCGTCGAGACGATGGAGACACCCAGGCCATTGCGGACCGAGGGGATATCCTTGACGCCCATGTACACGCGGCGGCCCGGCTTGGACACGCGCTTGATTTCGCGGATCACGGGGGTGCCTTCGTAGTACTTGAGGCTGATTTCAAACTCGCCCTGGCCATTGGCCGTGGGCTTTTTCTCGTAGCCGCGGATGTAGCCTTCGGCCAGAAGCACGTCCAGCACGCGGGCGCGCAGGGTCGAGGCCGGGGTCATCACGGTGGACTTGCCGCGCAACTGGCTGTTGCGGATGCGCGTCAGCATGTCGCCGATCGGATCGTTCATCATCATTGCATGTGCCTCCTTACCAGCTCGACTTCACCATGCCGGGGATCTGGCCGAACGAGGCCAGTTCGCGCAGCATGATCCGCGAGAGTTTGAGCTTGCGATAGAACGCATGCGGACGACCCGTAAGCTGGCAGCGGTTGTGCATCCGGCTGGGGGCAGAGTTGCGGGGCAGGGCAGCCAGTTTCTGGGTCGCCTTGAAGCGCTCCTCGATCGGCTTGGTCTGATCGGCGACGACCGCTTTCAGCGTGGCGCGCTTGGAAGCGTAGAGCTTCACCAGCTTTGCCCGCTTCACTTCGCGGTTCACCATGGATTTCTTAGCCATATCTCTAGGTTCCTCGCGATTAAGACGTGAAGGGCATGTTGAAATGCTTCAACAGTGCCTTGGCTTCGGCGTCGTTCTTGGCCGTGGTGCAGATGATGATGTCCATGCCCAGAACCTCGTCGACCTTGTCGAAGTTGATTTCCGGAAAGACGATGTGTTCCTTCAGGCCCATGGCATAGTTGCCATTGCCGTCAAAGGACGTGCCCTTCACACCGCGAAAGTCGCGGACACGCGGCAGAGCCACGTTGATCAGACGGTCCAGGAATTCATACATCCGGTCGCCACGCAGGGTAACCTTGCAGCCCAGCGGCATCAGTTCCCGCACGCGGAAGCCGGCGATCGACTTCTTGGCGTGGGTGATGACGGCCTTCTGGCCTGCGATCTGGCTCAGTTCTTCGGCGGCCTGTTTCACCTTCTTGGTGTCCTTGACCGCCTCGCCGACGCCCATGTTCAGGACGATCTTGTCCAGACGCGGGATCTGCATGACGTTCTTGTAGGCAAACTCGGCCTTCATCGCGTCGCGGATCTTGGACGTGTAGACGGCCTTCAGGCGCGGGGTATAGCTGGCTTGGTCGAGCATCAGATCGCCTCCCCTGTGGTCTTGGCAAAGCGGACCTTCTTGCCCTCTTCCATGCGGAAGCCGACGCGGGTGGCCTTGCCGTTCTTGTCGATCAGCGCGAGGTTCGACAGGTCGATCGGCATCGCTTTCGAGATGCGGCCGCCCTGCGAGGTCGCGGATTGCTTGGTGTGGCGGATGGCGAGGTTCACGCCGTCAACGACGGCCTTGCCGGCGGTCGGCGAGACGGACGAAATCTCGCCCTCCTTGCCCTTGTCCTTGCCGGCCAGAACGATGACCTTGTCACCCTTGCGAAGCTTGGCAGCCATTACAGCACCTCCGGCGCAAGCGAGATGATCTTCATGAAGTTCTTGGCGCGCAGTTCGCGCACCACCGGGCCAAAGATGCGCGTGCCGACCGGTTCGCCCTGGTTGTTCAGGATGACGGCGGCGTTGCGATCAAAGCGGATGGCGGTGCCATCCTCGCGGCGAACTTCCTTGGCGGTGCGGACGACGACGGCCTTGCGGACGTCGCCCTTCTTCACGCGGCCTTTGGGAATGGCTTCCTTCACCGACACCACGATGATGTCGCCGACCGAAGCATAACGGCGGTGCGAGCCGCCCAGAACCTTGATGCACTGCACCCGGCGAGCGCCGGAGTTGTCAGCCACATCCAGATTCGTCTGCATCTGGATCATTTGGTAGTCTCCCGACCTTTGGGCACGCAGCCCAGGGTTTCGTTCAGCGTTTCAGGTCGCGCTCAAGCCGAGGCTTCGCTCACAACCGTCCAACGTTTGGTTTTCGAAATCGGCGCACATTCCTCGATGCGGACGGTGTCGCCGACCTTGAATTTGTTCTCTGCGTCGTGCGCGCGGTACTTTTTCGACTTCCGCACGGTCTTTTGCAGCAGAGGGTGCTTGAAGCGGCGCTCGACCAGGACCGTGATGGTCTGCTCGTTCTTGTCCGAGGTCACGACACCCTGAAGAATACGTTTCGGCATGGCGGTTCCCTCTTACTTCGCGGCTTCGGTGGCTTTTTGAACCAGCACGGTCTTGATGCGGGCCACGTCCTTGCGGACGGCGCGCATGCGTGCGGTGTTCTCAAGCTGATTGGTCGCTTGCTGGAAGCGCAGATTGAACGCTTCCTTCTTGAGTGCCACGAGAGCGTCCCGCAGCTGATCGGGCGTCTGCCCCAGCAGTTCCTTGGCGTTCATCCGCCATCTCCTTTGTCAATCACCGGAAGGCGCCTTTGCAGGGTGACCTCTGGCCCGGTGGATCAATACGAAACCAACGATTCGCGGTTGCCCGCAATCGCCGGATGGGGCCGTATAGGGTAAGGGGGCGGGGGTGGCAAGGGGGATGTAGGGGCAGGGTCGGGCAGAGCGCATTGCCTACGGCGGCCAGGCGGACGGACCATTGCCATCGCGCCCCGGCCCCGAGCCGGGGCCCCAGATGCAGCGAAATCGGCACAAGTGGTCCCGGCTCAAGGCCGGGACGGGTGTTTACCCCCACCCGGTGTTGAAACTCACCAAAATCCGGTCGTCCTCGGCCATGTTCATCGGCACCTCGTGGCGCAGCCAGCTTTCCCACCCCGATTGCCATTGCTCGACGTCAGGCTTCGCCTGGCCAGCCGTAGGGAGCGCATTCATCGCGCACCCGCCCTACCCCAACTTCCCCGCAATCCACATCTTGATCAGCGACTGCCGCGTAACGCCCAAGCGCCCGGCTTCCTTGTCAAGGTCGCGCACCATCCACGCCGGGAAGTCCACGTTCACCCGCCGCGCCTCTTGATTGGGGCGGCGGGCCTTGGACCAGTCAAGATATTCTGAGACGTCTTCACCGTTGTCGAATTTCTCGTCGAATTCTTCAGTCGTAATGGGTTTAGGTGATGTCATGGCGGGAGCCTGTAGGGTGTGCATTCATTGCGCACCATACCACGCCCGGAAAGGTGCGCAATGAATGCGCACCCTACCCGTCGCGCCCCGGCCCTGAGCCGGGGCCCTTGGTGACACAGGAGGTCCCGGCTCAGGGCCGGGACGGGTAAACCTCACCCCCACCCGTAGTTGAAACTCACCGAAATCCGGTCGTCCTCGGCCATGTTCATCGGCACCTCATGGCGCAGCCAGCTTTCCCACAGCAGCACCTCTCCCACGACGGGCTTGACATAGACGAACCTCTGCAATTCCTGCGCCGCCGCCTTGTCCACCAGGGGCGCCGTCATCATCATCGGCAGGCGGGGGTCTTCAAGCTTCAGCGCCGAGGTGCCCTCGGGCATCGCGACATAGGTCGTGCCGGAAATCACCGAATGGGGGTGGATGTGGCTGGCGTGCATGCCGCCCTGCGGCAGGATGTTGATCCAGAAGCTGTCGCATTTCAGCTTTTTGCCCTGCAGATCATAGCCGAGATCCGCCACGAAGGCGGCAACATGCTTGTCCAGCGCCTTTTCCAGATCGGCAAAGATCGGCGAACGCCAGGGCAGATCGTTCAGCGAGGCATAAGAGGTATAGCCGGGATAACCCTGCGCCTCGCACCAGTCCTGTCCGGCGGTGTCATCCTCGGCGATGCCAAGGCAGGCATCCTCCAGCTCCTCGGGGTCGATCTTTTTCCGGGCCAGGTCGTTGACCCGGGCGCGGTACAGGCGGGTGACAAAGAGGTTTGCGATTTCGGCCATGGTCTGGGCTTTCGTATCGGATGGGTGGGGCGATGCCGATGGACTGGGCGAGCCCCCTCTCCCATCCCCTCCCACAAGGGGAGGGGAGGCGCAAGAGTCTCGGGGCGGGAAGAGCGGCCCCCTCCCCCCTTGTGGG
>JBQTIT010000110.1:0-2852 GCA_052387855.1 Paracoccaceae bacterium | reverse complement strand
GGGGCCGCCTTTGCGGGCCCGGGGGCGGGCGCCGCCGGGCTGCCCTGGGGTGGGCGGCCCGGTTGGGGTTGGCGCGCCTGGTCGCGGTGGGTGGGGGGGGCCGGGGGGCGGGGCGGGGGGGGGGGGGGGGTGGGGGTGGGGGTGCGGGCGGGAGTGGCGGCGGGGACGGGCTGGGTCACTGACTGGGGCACGGCAGGCTGAGGCGCGGCGGTCTGGGGCGCGGCCGCCAATGCTGGCCCCGGTGCCGGCGCCGCCTCGCTGCCCTGTCGCTGGCGGCCACGGATGCGTTCGAGCGCCTGGTCGCGGTGCGAGGCGGGGGCCTCGGGGCGCGGCGCGGCGGGGCGGGCGGTGCGGGTGGGGGTGCGGGCAGGAGTGGCGACGGGGGCGGGCGGAGGTGCGGCAGGCTGGGACGCGGTGGTCTGAGGTGCGGTCTGGGGCGCCGTCTGGGGCGCGGCGGACTGAGGTGCCGGCTGGGGCGCGGCCGCCGATGCCGGCCCCGGTGCAGGAGCCGCCTCGCTGCCCTGGCGCTGGCGGCCACGGATGCGTTCGAGCGCCTGATCGCGGTGCGAGGCGGGGGCCTCGGGGCGCGGCGCGGCGGGGCGGGCGGTGCGGGTGGGGGTGCGGGCGGGAGTGGCGACGGGGGCAGGCTGAGGTGCGGCAGGCTGGGACGCGGCGGACTGAGGTGCGGTCTGGGACGCGGCCGCCGATGCTGGCCCCGGTGCCGGCGCCGCCTCGCTGCCCTGGCGCTGGCGGCCACGAATGCGTTCGAGCGCCTGGTCGCGGTGCGAGGCGGGGCGGGGGCTGGCGGTCGGGGCCTTGCCGGGCGGTGTGTCATTCATGGCCATGCCAAACTCCCTGTCGCGAACCCGGCCGGACGGCCCGCGTTGGCGCTGGTCCGTGGCCGGTCCACCGCCCCTGAAATCACAGCGTCAATATAGTGTCTCGCGCCGGCCGCGCCAAGCGATCCGGCCGCCGCCCCCCGATTGAAATCCCGGAAAGGACAATCTGTTGTGTAATTCTCACGCTCCGGTGGCGCAATCATGGCCCGCGCGGGGCGCCGGCGGGACGGCGGGGCAGGATCGCCGCTCCCGGCGCGAGGCACTGCGAGAAACACCGCGAGAAACATTGCGGGAAACATTGCGGGAAACACTGCAAGAAACATCTGGCCGAAACGCCCCGCCGGCCCCTATATTTCCACGGGCACCGCCTGCCCCTTGCAATGCCCCACCCCTTCTTCTGCCCGATCCGGAGACCGCCATGGCCCTCGACATCTCCCCGAAGCCTTTCCCAGACGATGGCGCTGACAGCGTCGATGTCGCCATCTGCGGCGGGGGCTTTGCCGGGCTCACGCTGGCGCGCCAGCTCATGCGCGAGCATCCGGGGCTGCGCGTGGCGGTGGTCGACCGGCTGGAGCGGCCGCTGCCCGAGGCGGCCTTCAAGATCGGCGAGAGCACGGTCGAGCTGGCGGCCTATTACCTGCGCGACATCCTGGGCATGGCCGAGTACATGGACCGGGCGCATCTGCGCAAGCTGGGCCTGCGCTTCTTCTTCCCGCGCAAGGACGGCAGCACCGGCGCGCTGGCCGGGCGGCCCGAGGTCGGGCTGAGCAAGTTCGCCACCGTGCCCTCGTACCAGATCGACCGGGGGCGGCTTGAGAACGACCTGCGCGCCATGGTCGAGGCGGACGGGGTGCGCCTGATCGAGGGGGCGCGCATCGACGCGCTGGAGGTCGGCGCCGATGGCGCGGGCCATGCGGTGCATTATTTTGGCGGCAATGCGGGCGGCGGGGGCGGAGACGGCGCGCGCCAGACGCTCAGGGCGCGCTGGCTGGTGGACAGCACCGGGCGCAGCCGCATGCTGCAGCGCCAGCTTGGCCTGGGCAAGCGGCGAGAGGCGGATCACCACGCCGCCTGGTTCCGCGTCGAGGGCAAGCTGGACGTGGACGACATGGTGCCGGCCTCGGACGCGGCCTGGCACGATCGGGTTCCGGGCGGCAAGCGCTGGTTCTCGACCAACCATCTGGTGAACACCGGCTACTGGGTCTGGATCATTCCGCTGCCCTCGGGGCATACCAGCGTCGGCATCGTGGCCACCAAGCAGTATCATCCGCTGGAGACCTTCAACTCGCGCGAGCGGGCGCAGGCCTGGCTGGAACGGCACGAGCCGGCGTTCGCGGCACGGCTGGCGGGGCACCGCACGATGGATTTTGGCGTGATCCGCAACTACAGCCACACCTCCGGCCAGGTCTTCTCGGCCGACCGCTGGGCCTGCGCGGGCGATGCGGGGGTGTTCTCGGACCCGATGTATGCCCCCGGGGCCGATCTGATTGCCTTTGCCAACTGCTGCACCTCCTGGCTGATCGGCGAGGATCTTGCCGGCCGGCTGACGCCGCAGATGGCCGAGGAGAAGAGCCGATTCGTGATCTCGATCGGCGAGTTGCTGACGCGGTCGATCCAGGTCAACTATCACCTTCTGGGCAGCCCGGTGACCATGGCGGCCAAGCTTTTCTGGGACATCACCGCCGGCTGGTCGGTGGTGCAGCCGCTGATGTTCGGCAAGACCTTTCTGGACGGCGCGCGCAGCGCAAAGGTGCGGGCCGAGAGCCGGCAGTTCTTCTTCATGGCGCTGCAGATGAACTCGATGTTCTCGGACTGGGCCGCCAGGGGCTGCGGGCAAAACGCGGGCTTCGACTTCATCGACTACTTCGCGGTCGACCCGATCCGGATCTGTCCGCCATCAGCGCCCATGGAACAGTTTAGCCTGATTGCGTAGCGGATGGTTTGCGGCTCATCTTGACCCCACGTGGAGGTGGAGATGAGAAAGAACCCCGTGACGACGAAGGCTCCTGCCGA
>JBQTIT010000109.1:0-3474 GCA_052387855.1 Paracoccaceae bacterium | reverse complement strand
GCGGGTCCGCCACCTCGTCGCGCGTCACCAGCCAGGGCCCGATCTGGCCGAAATTGTCGCAGGACTTGCCCTTGGTCCACTGGCCCGCACGTTCGAGCTGAAACGCCCGCTCGGAGACGTCATTGGTGACGGCATAGCCGGCGATATGGGCCGGTACCTGCGCCTCGGTCACATACTTGGCCCGGGTGCCGATGATGACGGCCAGCTCAACCTCCCAGTCGGTCTTTTCCGAGGTGCGGGGGATGACGATGGGGTCATTGGGCCCGACGATGGCCGAGGTCGCCTTCATGAAGATGATCGGCTCCGGCGGCACCTTCATGCCGGATTCCTCGGCATGGTCGGCATAGTTGAGGCCGATGCAGATGAACTTGCCGGTGCCCGCCACGCAGGGGCCGAGCCTTGTGCCCGGCGCGAGGATGGGCAGCTTGCCGGCGTCAATGGCGCGCAGGGCCGCGAGGCCCGCGTCCGACAGCGCGGTTCCGCCGATGTCGGCAACCTTGCCCGTCAGGTCGCGGATCGTGCCATCCGAATGCAGAAGGCCGGGCTTTTCGGCCCCGACGGGCCCGTGACGAAGAAGCTTCATGCTGTTTCCTTATGTGTTCGACCAGCCGCCATCCACGACATGCGCATGGCCCGTGGTGACGGAGGATTCATCGCTGGCAAGATAGACGACCAGCGCGGCGATCTCTTCGGCTTTGGCGAGCCGGCCCATCGGCTGGCGCGCCAGAAAGCTGGCATGGGCCTTTTCGAAATCGCCGCTGTCGCGCATGCGCTGAAAAAGCGAGGGGCTTTCCACCGTGCCGGGGCAGATCGCGTTGCAGCGGATGCCCCGGGTGATGAAATCGGCAGCGATGGCCTTGGTGAACCCGATCACCGCCGCCTTGGTGGCGCCATAGACAAAGCGGTTCGGCGCCCCGATGATCGACGAGACGACCGAGGCCATGTTGATGATCGACCCGCCGCCATTGGCAAGCATCCCCGGCAGCGCCGCCCTGGTCATGCGGTACATGGATTTGACGTTGAGATCGAAGGAAAAGTCCCACTCTTCCTCGGAACAGTCCAGGATCGTGCCATTGGCGACAAAGCCGGCGCAGTTGAACAGCCCGTTCAGCGGGCCCGCCGCCGTGATGGCCGCCGCGACCGACGCGGGGTCGCGCACGTCAAGAACCCGGGTTTCAAGCCCCTGGGCGGCAAGCTCTGCCAGCGCCGCCTCGTTGACATCGGTCGCCAGCACCCGCGCGCCCTCGTGGTGCATCGCCAGGGCCGAGGCACGGCCGATCCCCTGGCCTGCCGCGCTGACCAGAATGCGCTTGCCCGTCAGTCGTCCCATCGGTCCCACCCCTTGAAGTTTTCGCGGGACAGGATTGCCGCGATCCCGCCGGAGGGGCAAGGCGGAATCGCCCCCCCGGCCCGGCAAATCACCGTCCGGGGCGGGGGCCTGTTACAATCGGACAACCGGGCGTGAGCAGACGTGTTTTGGGCTTTTGCCGGAAATGGATTACAACCCCTCAATGCCGCCCCCCGACAGGAGCCCAGGATGAAGCCGCGCTGGACCAACGATCTGAAGCATTCCGACGTCACGCCCCGGGCGATGTTCCTGAACCGGCGTCAGATCATGCTGGGCGCGGGCGCGCTTGTGGCCGCCCGCCCGGCGCTGGGCGCGGGCTATTCGACCGACGAGCCGCCCAACAGCTTTGAAGACATCTCTACCTACAACAACTATTACGAGTTCGGCTTTGGCAAGGAGGAACCGGCCAAGCGCGCCCAGGGCCTGACCATCGACCCCTGGTCGGTCAGGATCGACGGCATGGTTGACCGTCCCGGCACCTATGATCTGTCCGAGGTCCTTGCCGGCATGACGATCGAAGAGCGAATCTACCGCTTTCGCTGTGTCGAGGCCTGGTCGATGGTGGTCCCCTGGAACGGCTTTGAACTTGCCGGGCTTCTGAACAAGGTCGGCGTGCAACCCTCGGCCCGCTATGTGGCGTTCGAGACCCTCACCCGCCCCGAGGAGATGCCCGAACAGGCCGCCGGGCGCTTTCCCTTTCCCTATGTCGAGGGGCTGCGCCTGGATGAGGCGATGCACCCGCTGACCATCCTTGCCACCGGTCTGTACGGTCAGGACCTGCCCCGGCAGAACGGCGCGCCGCTGCGGCTGGTGGTGCCGTGGAAATACGGATTCAAGTCGATCAAGGCCATCGTCAGCATCACCCTGACCGACACGATGCCGCCGACGACCTGGAACATGCTGCAACCGCGCGAGTACGGCTTTTACGCCAACGTGAACCCCGGTGTCGACCATCCGCGCTGGAGCCAGTCCAGCGAGCGGCCGATCGGTGGCGGGCTTTGGGCCGGGCGCAAGGATACGGTGATCTTCAACGGCTATGGCGCCGAGGTGGCCGGCCTTTACGCCGGACAAGACCTCAAGGTGGATTTCTAAGTGCTGGACTGGTTGAACGGCGCCGCCCGCCGCCTGCCGACCTGGCCGGTCTATCTGGCCGGCGCCCTGCCCTTTGCGTTGCTCCTCTGGGGAGCGGTCATGAACCGGCTCGGCGCCGACCCGGTCAAGACGCTGGAGCTTGAGCTTGGCATCTGGGGCCTGCGGTTCCTGATCGCCTCGCTGGCGATCACCCCGCTGGCGCGGTTCGGCCTGCGGCTGGTCAAGTTCCGCCGCGCGTTGGGCCTGTTGGGCTTTTTCTACGTCGCCCTGCACTTTCTTACCTGGATGACGCTGGACCTGGCGCTGCGCTGGTCGCTGATCGGCGCCGAGCTGGTCAAGCGACCTTTCATCGTGGTCGGATTCGCGGCCTTGGTCCTGCTGGTGCCGCTGGCGCTGACCTCGTGGAACGGCGCGATCCGGCGCATGGGCGCGGCGGCCTGGAAGCGGCTGCACCGGCTGGCCTATGCCGCGATTCTGGCCGGCGGGGTGCATTTCGTGATGATCGGCAAGGTCTATACGGTGGAATCGCTGGTGCATCTGGCGCTCATCCTGGGCCTCTTGGCACTGCGCCTGCTGCCGGCCGCCGCCCCGCGCCGCAAGGTGGCCTGAATCGTGCCGCGGCGCCGCAAGATTGTTTCGCATCCGCAGAGTCGCTGGTAGGATTCTTGCCGGCAACCCCCAGATATTGATGCCGGATCGGCCCCCCTGAAAAAAATGCGCACGGGGGTGATTTTTCCTCTTGCGGCCCCTGAGCCCCGGACGTAAAAGCCCCCTCACCGAAGCGGAGACGCAAAGGTGACGGTGACCGAAAGCGGCGCAAGCCTCTGAAAGAAGCCGGAAAATCTGAAGACAAGGCGGACGGGGATCGCTACGAAGTTAGCGCGCCTCGGAATTTTTGTCCGAAAGATCGCTCTTTGAAACTGTTATGTTATGAAGAGATATGTGGGCGGTTTGGGCGCATCGGCGTTTGACTGTTTGCATATCTGGCCAGTAGGGGTGACCCGATGATCTGGTTGAAAGCTTCACGGTTTGTG
>JBQTIT010000108.1:0-10429 GCA_052387855.1 Paracoccaceae bacterium | reverse complement strand
GGTCAGGTCAGCCACGAGTTCCTTCAGCGCAGTGGCCTCGGCGCGCAGGTCCTTGACCTCGCCCGTGCTGGCCTGGCGGGCGGTGTCGCCAGCCAGCCGCTTCTTACCAGCTTCAAGGAACTCCTTGGACCAGCTGTAATACAGGCTTTGGGCAATGCCCTCCTTGCGGCACAACTCGGCGATGCTGTCTTCGCCACGAAGCCCGGACAAGACAATCCGGATCTTCTCCTCAGACGAATGCAGCTTGCGCGTCGCGCGCCGGATGTCCTTCACGACCTGTTCGGCAGGAGCCTTCGTCGTCACGGGGTTCTTTCTCATCTCCACCTCCACGTGGGGTCAAGATGAGCCGCAAACCATCCGCTACGCAATCAGGCTAAACTGTTCCATGGGCGCTGATGGCGGACAAGGATATTTTTCCCAAAGTGAATGGGCTCAGGGCAGGTTGAATTCCCGGCGCAGGTGACTGAGGGCGATCTGGATGCCCGCCTCGCCAAGGACGGACGAGGCCCCGGGGGCGTCTTCGGTGTACCAGTGATCCCCCTGATGGGCGCGGGCGATGTCGACCGTTTCGGGGGCCAGCGCCTGCATCAGCGCCGTCTCGCCACGTCCGGCGTGGTCAAAGGGGAAATCGGCGCCCTTAGGAAAGAGCGGCAGGATGCGGATCCAGTTGAAGGGATCGGCGCCCTGGGCCTGGGTCGCGTAATAGTCGGCCATGCCGCGCGCGCCCCACCAGCCGGGGCCCCGGGACTGTTCCAGAAAGCGCATGATCGCGTTGCGGCCGGCCAGGCGAAAGGCGAGGTCGGTGGGCATGCCCTGATCGAAGCCTTCGGTCTGGTGGTGGATGACGCCGCGGATGTTGCGAAAGCCCGCGCGCAGGAGCGCGGTAAAGAGCGCCTCGGCTAGGGGCAGGAGGGCGGCGGCATCGATGTGCAGCGTGCCGGTGCCCTCGGGCCCCGCGACGGCATGGGAGGCCGCGCCATAGGCGAAGGGCGGCAGGGTGACGATCCGGTCCCCGAGGCGGGCCAGAACCTCGGTCACCGCCAGAAGATCGACGCCGCTGGGAAGATGCGCGCCGTGGTATTCCAGAACGCCGATCGGCAGCACCACCGGCAGGTTGGCGGCGATGGCGGCTTGCAGTTGGTGGGGACGAAGGCGGGCAAAGTCCATGGCTCATCCCTCCAGCGCGTGGGCGATGTCGCGGGTCTGGGTGTAGAGCCGCTTCCAGAGCGGGTATTGGCGGGCATAGGCGGGCACCGTTTCGGGGCTCACGCTGCCGCTGGCGGGGTTCCAGCGGGCGATGTCGGCCGGCACGGCGGCGCCCACGGCCAGGGCGGCCAGGAAGGCATCGCCATAGCTGGCGCCGAGCGATTTTTCCGACAGGTGCTGCGTCAGGCCGCTGAGGTCTGACGTGGCTTGCAGCCAGACAGGATTGTTCACGCCGCCGCCCACCGCGCGCACTTCTTTCGGAGCGGCGCCGAGCGCGGCATAGGTTTCCATCACCTGGGCCGTGGCGGCGGCGATGCCTTCGAGCAGGGCGCGGTAGATCTCGCCCCGTCCATGGGTCAGGTTCAGGCCAAAGAAGGCGCCCTTGGCCAGGGGGTCGTGCAGGGGCGTGCGCTCGCCGCTGAAATGGGGCAGGCACAGAAGGCCGCGCGCGCCCTTGGGGGTGGCGGCGGCCTCGGCGCCGAGCCGGCCAAAGGCGGCCCCGGCCGGCAGATCGCGCGCCAGATGGTCGCGGAACCAGTGGGTCAGGGTGCCCGAGGTGGCCAGACCGGCCATCGAGGCGTGCTGGCCGGGAAAGAGCCAGGGCGCGGACCACAGGCGCGCATCCAGCAGCGGGCGGTCCAGCACCTGGATGATGAAGATGGTCGAGCCGTACATCAGCATCATCTGCCCCGGTGCGGCGACCCCGACCGAGACCGCCTCGGCCGCGGCGTCGATGGTGCCGCAGGTGACCGGGGTGCCGGCGGCAAGGCCGGTTTCGGCCGCCGCCGCCGCCGTGACAGGGCCGGCGATCCCGGTCGACCACATCAGGCGCGGCAGGCGGCCGAGCGGCAGGATGCCCGGGGCCAGGTCGGCCGACCAATCCTGGCGGCGGATGTCGTAGAGGGGGGCGAAATTGGCGGCGGTGTAATGGTCGATCACCCGCTCGCCGGTCAGCCGGAAGGTCAGGTAGGAGGTCGAGGTCAGGATATGGGCGGCGCGGGCGTAGTGGTCGGGCTCCTCCTCCTTCAGCCACAGGATCTTGGGCCCGACCGATTGCGAGGTCAGGGCGTTGCCGCAGCATTCAAGGATGCGCGCGGGGCCGATGCGGGCCTCCAGCGCCGCGATCTGGGCGCTGGCGCGGGTGTCGACGCCGTAGAGCACGCCGTTGCGCAGGGGGGTGCCGGCGGCGTCCACCGGCAGCATGCAGGGGCCGATGGCCGAGGTTGCCACGGCGGCAATCTCTGTGGGGCTCGCCTTGCTTTCTGCCAGCAAGGCCTTGGTGATGAACACGAAATCGCCCCACCAGTCCTGATCCGCGTCATGTTCGGCCCAGCCGGGACGGGGCACCTGCATCTTGTGATCGCGCGCGGCCTGGGCGCGAATCCGCCCCTCGGCGTCCACCAGCACGCCCTTTGACTGATAGGTGCCGATGTCGACGCCCAGGAACAGCATTTCAGCCCCGCTCCAGCCGCATGGCGGCGGGGATGCACACCAGCGCCTCGTGCATCAGGCGCACAAGGCCCTGCAGATCGGCCAGATCGCAGCTTTCCAGCGCGGTGTGCGAATGGCGCATCGGAAAGCCGATTTCGATGGCGGCCACCCCCTCGCCCACAAGCTGGACATAGGAGAGGTCCGTCAGCACCCCGGTCTGGGCCGAGCGTTGCAGGGTGAGGCCGGCGCCGGCGGCGGCCTCTTCCATCAGGCGCACCAGGGCGGGATGCGGCAGCACCCCGTTCAGCGTGCCGCGCCCGTGAAAGGAATATAGGCTGATCCCCGGCCCGGCCCCCAGTGCCATCTCGCCCCGGTCGGCCATGTCGGGGGTGTCGGTGGCCAGCATCAGGTCGATCTGCCAGGCGATGTCGGGCCGCAGCGCCTGGGCGGCGACCTGCGCGCCGCGAAGGTTGAATTCCTCTTGCACCGTCCAGACCAGATGCACGGTCGGCAGCCCGCCCTGCCCGGCGATGGCGCGCGCCAGCGCCAGCAGCGCCGCGCAGCCCGCGCGGTCGTCGACGCAGGTCCCCGCGATGCGACCCCCGGCAAGGTCGACCACGCGCGGCGCATAGGTGACCGGGGCGCCGATGCGGATGCCCGCCGCCTCGACCGCCGCCTTGGACCCGTGGCCGGTGTCGATGCGCAGGTCGGGTGCCTTGAGCACCTTGTCCTTTTCCTCGGGCGTCGTCGCATGGTGGGCCTTGACCATGATGATCCCCGGCACCGGGCCGGCCGGCGTGCCGATCTCCACGACCTGCGCCGCCGCGGCGCGTTCGGAAACCCCGCCCAACCGCTCGACCCGGATCAGACCGTCAGCCTCAATCTTGCGCACGATGAAACCAAGCTGGTCCATATGGGCAAAGATCATCACCGAGGGCTTGGCCGGATCGCCCAACAGGCTGGCGATCAGGTTGCCCAGACGGTCGGTGCGGCTGGCGATGCCGGCCGCGTCCAGGGCGGCGCGCAGCCAGGCGGCGACCGGCTCTTCGTGCCCCGAAAGGCCCGAGATCAGCATCAGCGCCTTGAGGTCCTGACGCAGCCGCTCCATCAGCGCCCCCCACGTGCGGCGCGGGCGCGGGCCATGAAATCCGTCGCCCTGGCCGGATCGACCGCGTTCCAGGTGTGCCCGTCCACCTTCAGCGCCGAGCCGACCACGCAGCCATCGGCCACGCGCAGCACATCGGCGATGGTGGCGTGCTTGACGCCGGTGTTGGCCAGCACCGGGGTCGTCGGCAGCGCCGCCTTGACCGCCTCAAGATCGCTCATCGCCGCCGCCTCGCCGGTGATCTGGCCCGAGACCAGCACCGCGTCGGGGACCGATGAGAACACGGCAGAGCGGGCCCGGTCGGGCAGCGGGCGCCGGTCCAGGCTGTCTGCAAACTCGGCGCTGACGTTGTAGAGCATCGCCAGATCGCCCCGGCCCAGCCGCTGGCGATAGCGCAGCGCGGCGCCGGCGTCGGGCGTCCAGGGGCCCATGTCGCTGGCGTAGGTGCCGGTGAAGATCTCGCGCACGAACCGCGCGCCGGTGGCCGCCGCCAGCGCGACCGAGGACATCGGATCCCACAGCACGTTGACGCCAAAGGGCACGCGGATCTCGTCCCGCAGACGGCCGATGACATAGGCCATGGTCGCGGTCGAGGCGGTGTCGACCTTGAATTCATAGGGCCGGTCGTTTTCGTTGCCGAACATCACGGCGTCAAAGCCGGCGGCCTGAAGCGCCGCCAGATCGGCGCGGGCGGCCGCGACCAGACCGTCAAGGCCGGCGGCCCCATCGTGCAGCGGCGCGCCGGGCAGCGCGCCCAGATGCACCATGCCGATCACCGGCTTGCCCGTGCCGAACACGTCCTGAAAGTTTCCCATAACGCTCCTTGCCGGCTTTGCCTGCCCATCCGATTCATACTAACATGTTAGGGCGCAAGGCGAGAGGAATGCAAATGAAGACGCGGGTCTGGGACCGGGGCGGCAGGGGGGCGCTGCGCTTTACCGAGTTGGGCTTTGGCACGGCCCCGATCGGCAACCTCTTTCGCGCTGTCGGGGAGGACGAGGCGCGCGCCACCCTTGAGGCCGCATGGCGCCTTGGCGTGCGCAACTTTGACACCGCGCCGCTTTACGGGCTGGGCCTGTCGGAGACCCGGCTCAACCCCTTTCTGCGCGGCAAGAGGCGTGAGGACTACATTCTGGCGACCAAGGTCGGCCGGCTGATGCGCGTGCCGCCCAAGGGGCAGGACCGCATCGCGATCGGCAAGTTCTTTGACGTGCCCGCCCGGGTCGAGGTCTATGACTATTCCCATGACGGGGTGATGCGCTCGATGGAGGCTTCGCTGGAGCGGACGGGGCTGGACCGGATCGACGTGCTCTATGCCCATGACCTTGACGTCTTTACCCACGGCAGTCCGGCGGCGGCGCAGGCGCGGCTGGACGAATTCATGGCCGGGGGCTACCGCGCGCTCATGTCCTTGCGCGAACAGGGGGTGATCCGCGCCTTTGGCGCGGGCCTGAACGAATGGCAGCCCTGCCAGTGGCTGGCCGAGCGGGGGGATTTCGACCTGTTCCTCTTGGCCGGGCGATATACGCTGCTGGAGCAGGAGGCGCTGGACAGCTTTCTGCCGCTGGCAGCCGCGCGCGGCATCGGCATCGTGCTGGGCGGGCCCTACAATTCGGGCGTTCTGGCGATGCCGGCCAGCGCGCGGGCGGCCGGGCGGGCGCATTACAACTATGAACCGGCGCCGCCGGCGGTGCTGGACCGCGTGGCGCGGATCGAGGCGGTCTGCGCAAGGCACGGTGTGCGGATGGTCGATGCGGCGTTCCAGTTTCCGCTGTGCCATCCGGCGGTGGTGACGGTGATCCCCGGCGGGCAGAGCGTGGCCGAGGTGGAGGCCAACGCCCGCGCGGCAAGCGCGGTGATCCCCCCGGCCCTGTGGCAGGACCTGAAGGACGAGCGCCTGATCCGCGCCGACGCGCCAACCGGCTGATGCGGGCTCAGTCCCTAAGGCCCGACAGGTCCAACGCCGCGCGCCGCGAGACAAACGCCTGATCCTCCGGCAGGCTGGACACATGGAGCGCGGCAAAAGCTGCGGCCAGCCGCGCGCCACGCTCCAGATCGCCCGAACCCGCCCATTCGGCGGCCAGCGCCCCGATAAAGGCATCGCCTGCCCCATGCGCCGAAACCATCGCAACGCGGTGGGCTGCGATGCGATGCGCCCCGTCTGGCCCGGCCAGCGCCAACCCCTCGGCGCCAAGGGTCACGATCACCGCCCCGGGGCCCATCTGGCGCAGCGCCCCTGCCGCCTCGGGCGCGGGCAGATCGCGTCCCAGAAGCTGGCGCGCCTCAAGCCGGTTCACCACCAGAAGGTCAATGAGCGACCAGAGGGCGCCGGGCATCGCGCGCGCCGGGGCCGCGTTCAGGATCACGCGGATGCCGGCGGCGCGGGCGCGGCGGGCCAGATCCAGATTGACCGCTTCCGGCACCTCGTTTTGCAGCACCAGCGCGCCGGTGCCGGCGGGCAGCGGGATGTCGGCTGCGGAAAGGTTCAGATTCTCGCCCGAGACGATGACGGCGCCGTATTCGCCGCCCGCCTCGACGATCGCCACCGACATGCCCGAGGCGCCGGGCCCCTGCACGATGCCGGCGCAGCCGACCCCCGCCCCGGCCAGCAGCGCCAGAAGCT
Organism: Paracoccaceae bacterium; assembly: GCA_052387855.1. Lineage (GTDB taxonomy): Bacteria > Pseudomonadota > Alphaproteobacteria > Rhodobacterales > Rhodobacteraceae > CAIYZT01. The sequence goes on along the minus strand of JBQTIT010000108.1, from coordinate 4,064 downwards.
GGCCGCCAAAGGCATCGCTGCCGATCCTGCCGGCCATCGCCACCGCTGCCCCCATGCGCCGGGCCGCGATGGCCTGGTTGCCCCCCTTGCCGCCAAGGGCATAGCGCACGCCCGCGCCGACCAGCGTCTCATCCAGTTGCGGCAGGCGCGGGGCGCGAACGATCACATCCAGATGCAGCGCGCCCGCGACCAGGATGCGGGGGGGCCCGCTAACCGGCATAAAGCGCCCCCGCGATGATACGCAGACTTGCGGCGGCATCCTGCGCGGCGATGGCGGCGGCAAGGTCGGCCCGCCCGGCCAGCCCCTGCGCCGCCGCCCAGAGCCGCCGCGTCATGGCGATGTTCGCGCCGGCCTCGGCCACCGGGTCGATGCCGGAATGATCGGGAAAGGTGTCGAAATAGATCGTCTGCGCCGGGCCTTGGCGCATCATCTCGACAAAAAGCTCCACCGTCTGCACCGGATGGACCGAACCCACCATCAGCCCGTCGTCGCGCTTGCCGTAGCCGTCGTTCAGATGCAGGCCCAGAATTCGCGTCCTGCGGGCGGCCAGCCGGGCGGAGCGGGCCGGAATCTCGCCGGCAAACAGCAGATGGCAGAAGTCCAGCGTGACGCCGGTGTTGGGCCGGCCCACCTCGTCCAGCGCCAGCAGCGTCGTGGCCATGTCGGGCAGAAGGGCAAAGGCGCGCGGCTCGTTCGGCTTGTATTCGACAGAGATGTCCAGCGCGGGGTTGTGGTCGGCCACCTCGGCAAGGGCGGCGACCGTGTCATCCCACATCCGCGCGTAATCGCCCTGAAACGAATAGTCGACCCCGTCTTGGCCCAGCCACAGCGTCATGACCTGCCCGCCCATCTCGGCCAGCGCATCAAGGCCCCGGCGCGTCAGGTCGATCGCGGCGCGGCGCGTGGCGGGGTCGGGGTTGGTAAAGGCACCAAGGCGAAAGCCGGGGTCGGAATAATAGCGCATCGCCAGCCCGTTGAGCCCGATCCCCGCGCGCGCCAGCGCTGCCGAGGCGCCGGCCGGGGTCAGCCCCTCCAGATGGTCGGGATAGTTCAGATCGGCATGACCCATCCCCGGCACCAAGGCCACCCGGGCCAGCAGATCGGACAGACCGGGCTTGCCGGGCAGGCCCAGCTTGAAGGCGTTCAGCCGGGCGGCAAAGCGCAACGCTTCGGTCAAGGCATCACTCCGGATCAAAAAGGTCGCGGCGGGTGGCGGCGATGGGTTCGAGAATCGCGATGAGCTGGCCCAGATGCAGGCGGGTTGCGGCGCGGGCGGCGGCGGGGTCATGCGCCTCAAGCGCGGCGAGAATGGCGTGATGCTCGTCCAGCGTCTGCTCGACCCGGCCCGGGGTGGGCAGCACAAGCCGCCGCGCGCGGTTGACATGGACCCATGCGCTCTCGGCCAGCGACGATAGCCGCTTGAAGCCGGTGAAGGACAGGATCAGCGCGTGCATCGCGGCATCCTCAAGGTAGAACCCGGCGAAATCGTGGTCGGCCACGTGGGCGGCCTGAACGCGCAGGTTGCGCCGCAGCAGCACAAGCTGGTCCTCGGTGATGGTCCGGGCCACCAACTCGACCGCCGCGAGTTCCAGCGCCTCGCGCAGAAAGGCGCCTTCGCGCACCTCCTGCATCGACAGGCGCGCGACAAAGGTGCCGGCCTGCGGCATCACGGTGACCAGATGCTTGGCCTGAAGCCGCGCCACCGCCTCGGCCACCGGGCTGCGCGAGACGCCAAGGGCAGCGCAGATCTCGGGCTTGCGCAGGATATCGCCGGGCCCGTAGCTGAGCGTCAGGATCGCCTCTTTCAGCGACAGATAGACCCGCTGCGCCAGCGAGCCCGGATAGGCCGACAGCGGCGTCAGCCGCCTTTCGGCTGCGGCGGGCTCTTGCAGAGGGGGGGCGCTTGTCGTTATCATGCTAGCATGTTAGCTCTGGGATCGCCGTGGCACAAGGCCGCAGCGCTCCTCTGACCGCTGATTGACGGGCGGTCAAGGGGCCCGGGCATTCGCGCAAGACAGGAGGGCACCTTGGCCCCGAATTCGATACGGCTGCACCCTGCGGACAATGTGGTGATCGCGCTGGAAAACCTGCCGGCCGGCGCGGTGCCAGAGGCGCTGGGCAGCCCCCTGCCCGGCCCCGTGCCGCGCGGCCACAAGCTGGCGGCCAGCGCCATCGCAAAGGGGCGGAACGTGATCCGCTACGGCCAGATCATCGGCCGCGCGCTGACCGACATCGCGCCCGGCACGCATCTGCACAGCCACAATCTGGGCATGGGCGGCCACGATCTGGACTATGCCTTTGCCTCTGAGCGCAACCCCCAGCCCCTGCCCGGCGCCGCGCGCAGCTTCATGGGCTATCACCGCCATGACGGCAGCGTCGGCACGCGCAACTATCTGGGGGTTCTGACCTCGGTCAACTGCTCGGGCTCGGTGGCGCGCTTCATCGCCGAGGCGGCCGAGCGTGACGGCGTTCTGGCCGATTTCCCCAATGTCGACGGCGTGGTGCCGATCGTTCACGGCACCGGCTGCGGCATGTCGGGCAAGGACGAGGGCTATGCCACGCTCTACCGCACCTTGCAGGGCTATGCGCGCAACCCGAACTTTGGCGGCATCCTGCTGGTGGGGCTTGGCTGCGAGGTGATGCAGGTGCCCGACCTGATCGGGCGCGAGCGACTGCGCGGCGACGGCAACTTTCGCCACATGACGATCCAGCAGTCCGGCGGCACCCGCCGCTCGATCGAGCGGGGCCTCACGGCGCTGAAGGAAATGGCGGTGATCGCCGACCAGAGCCGCCGGGCGCCGGCGGGGCTGGAGCATCTGGTCGTCGGCATGCAATGCGGCGGATCGGATGGCTATTCGGGCATCACCGCCAACCCCGCGCTTGGCCATGCCTCGGACCTCTTGGTTGCGCATGGCGGCACCACGATCCTGTCGGAGACGCCCGAGATCTATGGCGCCGAGCACCTGCTGACCCGCCGCGCCGTCAGCCGCGAGGTGGGCGAAAAGATCGTCGAGCGCATCCGCTGGTGGGAGGATTACACCGCGCGCTGGGGCGGCGAGATGGACAACAACCCCTCGCCGGGCAACAAGAAGGGCGGGCTGACGACGATTCTGGAAAAATCGCTCGGCGCCGTGGCCAAGGGCGGCACCGCGCCGCTGACCGAGGTCTACAAATTCGCCGAACCGGTCACCGCGCGCGGCTTTGTCTACATGGACACGCCCGGCTATGACCCCTGCTCGGTCACCGGGCAGATCGCGGGGGGGGCCAATCTGATCGTCTTCACCACCGGTCGCGGATCGGTGTCCGGCTACAAGCCGACGCCCTGCATCAAGCTGGCCACCAACACCGAGATGTACATGCGCATGTCCGAGGACATGGACCTGAACTGCGGCGACATCGTTTCGGACGGTGTCAGCATCGAGGCGAAGGGGCAGGAGATTTTCGAGAGCTTTCTGCGCACCGCTTCGGGGGAAAAGACCAGGTCCGAAGAGTTGGGCTTTGGCGGGGCAGAGTTCGTGCCCTGGGCCATGGGCGCGGTGATGTAGGGGGCGCAAAAGCGCGGTGTTTCCCTGCCCGCGCGACTTGGCCGAGGCACCAGCCGAGGTCATGCGAGCCGGTTGCGGCATTCCCGCCGAGGGCCCCAAAGGCCCTCGGCCAGTGCCTGCCCTTCCCCCGGCAGGCGCTGGCCTATGTCACTGATGCGGAACCGGTCACCCGGATGGGTTCCCACACGGGCGGGGAAAGGCGGTGCCTTTCCTGTTCCACCCGACTTTGGCCGAGGCACGAGCCGAGGCCACGCGATGCCGCCCGCCCCATCCCCGGCCGAGGGCCCCAAAGGCCCTCGGCCAGCGCCTGCCCTTCCCCCGGCCGGCGCTTCGCGCCAGCCAGGTCAGGCGCTGGCCTCTGGTGTGAAAGCGGAACCGGTCATACAGATGCGCTCCCACATGGGCGGGGAAAGGCTTGCCTTTCCTTCTCCGCCCGACTTTGGCCGAGGCATTGGCCGAGGTCATGCGAGCCGCCCGCTCCCTTCCCGGCCGAGGGCCCCAGAGGCCCTCGGCCAGCG
>JBQTIT010000107.1:0-4234 GCA_052387855.1 Paracoccaceae bacterium | reverse complement strand
GCAGGCCAGCCGCCGCAGTGTCCTGAAAGGCGCGGCCGCTCTGTCGGCGCTCGCCGCCACCGGCGGCCTCACCGCGCTGATACCGCAAGCTTCAGCGCAATCGGAGTTGCGCACCCAGCTACTTCAGGTTCCGGGTGTCGGCAAGGGATCGCCCACCGATGCCGACTGGCAGAAGGTCGGCGAAATATGCCTTGGCGCCACCAGGGCCAATGTCAAGGAAGGCGAGTTCAAGGGTGTCGAGCTCACCTTCATGGGGCTCAACAACCAGAACCTGCACAATTTCCTGTTCCGCGGCTTCCTGAAGCCGTGGGAGGCCTATACCGGCGCCAAGATCAACTGGATCGACCTGGCGCAGGCCGACTACAACCCGCGCCTGCAACAGTCCATCGCCACCGGCACCGTCGATTTCGACATCATCGAGATGGGCGCGCCGTTCGAGGGTGACACGGCCAGCAAGGGGCTGCTGGACGAGATGCCGGACTGGGTGAAAACCCAGATCGAGGCCGATGACCTGGTGGGCTATCTGCAACCCCCGGTCGGCACCTGGGAGGGCAAGACCTACCGGATCAACATCGACGGCGACTGCCACACCTTTGCCTACCGCAAGGACTATTTCGGCGAGGGCGCCATCGGCGGGGCCGAGGTGCCTTCGACCTGGCAGGGGGTCAACGCGGTCACCAAGGCGGTCATCGGCCAGACCGATCCGCTGACCGGGCTTGCCGCGCATGGCTATCTTGACCCGCTCAAGGGCTGGGGCGGCTTTGGCTTCTACTTCATCGCCAACCGCGCTACGGCCTATGTCAAGCATCCCGACGATCCGGCCTGGCTGTTCGATCCCGACACCATGAAGCCGCGCGTCAACAACCCCGGCTGGGTGCAGGCGATCCAGGACGTGATGGACCTGATCGCGACCCCCGGCGCCTATCCGGCCGACCAGATCAACGCCGACCCCGGCACCACCGCCTTCAGCCAGTTCCTGGCCGGCACCGGGTCCATGCTGATGTGGTGGGGCGATGTCGGCTCGAACGCGCGCACGTCCGACACCTCGGTCGTGGGCGATGTGGTCGGCTTTGGCATCAACCCCGGATCCGAGCGGCGCTACAATTCGGCCGCCGGCGCCTGGGAAGAGACCGCCAACGAGGCGCCCCTGATGTCCTACATCGGCTGGGGGGTCTATGTGACCAGCCGCGTCTCGGGCGACGAGAAAAAGCGCAAGGCGGCCTGGTCGGCGGCGGCGCATATCGGCGGCAAGGACATCTCGCTGTGGACCGCCGCCTATCCCTCGGGCTTCCAGCCCTACCGCAACTCGCACTTCATCTATGAAGAGTGGGAAGCGGCGGGCTATGACCGGGCCTTTGTCGAGGATTACCTCGGCTCCAACGCCGACAGCTACAACCACCCCAACGCGGCGGTCGAGCCGCGCATCCCCGGCATCTTCCAGTACTACTCGGTCGCCGAGGACGAGTTGGCCAAGGGCTTCTCGGGGCAGTACGGCTCGGCCCAGGAAACCGCCGACGCCATCGCGGCGGCCTGGGAAAAGATCACCGACCAGATCGGCCGCGACAGCCAGATCGCACTCTACAAGGCCTCGCTGGGCATGTAGTCTGACACCAAGGGCGCGGGCGCGGAACCGAAGGGCTCCGCGCCCGCGTCGTCTGCACCGAAATGGAAGGGGCCGGGGTGAGCGGCGGCGAGCTAATCCATGTCGTGACCAGCGACAGCATCACCGCCGGCCGCAGGGCGGCGGGGCGGGCGCTGATCTGGGGATCGGCGGGCCTGATGGGACTGGTCTTTGCCGCGCAACTTGCCCAGGCGATGGGCTGGGCCACCTTCGGCTTCGCCAACTGGCGCCCGGCGCTTTACGCCTATGTGCTCTGGGCCGTCTTCCTGTGCTGGGGCCAGGTGCTGCAACACGGCGAGCGCGGCAAGCGTACGCTCTTCGTGCTGCCGGCGGCACTGTTCGTGGTCTCGCTGACGGTGTTTCCGCTGCTGTTCGGGCTGATCATCGCCTTTTCAAGCTGGAATCTCTCCAGCCCGAACGGGCGACAGTTCAACGGCCTCGACAACCTGCGCCAGATGTGGGCCGATCCGTTCTACTGGAACGCGCTGACCAACATGGTCTGGTACAGCCTGGCCATCGTGGTCGAATACGCCATCGCCTTTGGCCTGGCGCTGCTCCTGAACAGCCAGATCCGGGCGCGAAAGTTCTTTCGCGTGGCCTTCCTTCTGCCGCTGATGCTCTCGCCGGTCGCGGTGTCGTGGATGGTCGGCAAGTCGATGCTCGAGGCGCGGTTCGGCCCGATCTCGCGCCTGGCCCGCGCCATCGGCTTTGAGAACCCCTCGTTCTTCGAGACGCCCTTCATGGCCAAGGGCACGATCATGCTGCTGGACGCCTGGACCTATATTCCCTTCATGATGATCATGATCCTGGCCGGGCTTCAGGCGATCCCGAAAGAGCTGAACGAGGCGGCCAAGGTCGACGGCGCCAGCCCCTGGCGCGGCTTCTGGGAGGTGACCTTTCCCCTGATGCTGCCGGTCTCGGTCACCGCGATCCTGATCCGCATCATCTTCAAGCTGAAGCTGGCCGACATCGTGATCAACGTCACCTCGGGCGGGCCGGGCGGCGCGACGGACACCGTGACCAGCTTCATCTTTCGCGAGTACCGTGACCGGTCGAACGTCGGCTACGGCACCTTGCTGGCGATGGTCTATCTGGTCGTCATCATCATCGCGATGACAGCGCTGATGAAGCTGGCCGACCGTTTCACGAGGCCCCGGACATGAGCGGGGGGCAGATCTTTCACGACGGGCCGGCTGACCGCGCCTTTCGCCCCGGCTGGCTGGGCCGGCGGGCGCTGGTCTATGGGCTCTTGCTGCTCTGGGCCTTTGTCTGCCTGTTTCCGGTCTACTGGACCGTGACCACCAGCTTCAAGATGGCGCCCGACGTGATGAAGGGCAACATGATCCCCTGGATCGATTATCAGCCCAAGTGGCTGGGCTGGCGCTCGCTTGGCCTGTCGCCCGACACGATCGGCACCGAAAGCACCGTGCGGGCCGAGTTCATGAAGCGGTTCGTCAATTCGGCCGTGGTCTCGCTGACCGCATCGGCATTGGCGGTGGCGCTGGGCTCGCTGGCGGCCTATGGGCTCAGCCGGTTCAGCTACCGCTTTGGCTGGATGAAGAATTCCGACATCAGCTTTTTCTTTCTCTCGCAGTTGATCCTGCCGCCGGTCGTGCTCGCCCTGCCCTTTCTGGTGCTCTACAAGGAGCTGGCGCTCCTGGACACGCGCATCGGGCTGATCCTGCTTTACACGCTGTCGGTGCTGCCGATCGTGATCTGGATCATGCGCGATCAGTTCTCGTCGATCCCGACCGAGCTGGAAGAGGCGGCACTGGTGGACGGGCTGTCGATCTGGGGCGCCTTTGCCACCATAATCCTGCCCATCGCGCTGCCGGGGATGGTGGCCGCCTTCATCCTGTCGCTGGTTCTGACCTGGAACGAGTATTTCTTTGCCGCGCTGCTGACCTCGACCCATGCCAACACGCTGCCGGTGATGGTGGCCAGCCAGACCGGCAGCCAGGGCATTTCCTGGTGGTCGATGGCCGCGCTGAGCTTTGCCGCGATCCTGCCGCTCATCGTGATCGGCGTGGTGCTGGAGCGTTACATCATCAAGGGCATGGCGGCCGGGGCGGTGAAGTGATGCTGAAGGGGATCGACCAGAGGCTTTCGGCCGAGATCGTGCATGTGCTGATGCTGATGGGGCATGGCGACGATCTGGTGATCTGCGATGTCAACCATCCCGCCGCGCGGCTTGCGGCCAGCACGAGTTATGGCGCGCTGGTCGACATGGCCGGCTGCGACATCCCCACGGCGGCGCGTGCGATCCTGAGCCTGATGCCGCTGGACCGTTTCGTGCAAGCGCCGGTCAGCCGGATGCAGGTGGTGGGCGATCCGCAGGCGCAGGTGCCGATCTTTGCCCGGATGCAGGCCGTGGTCGACGCGGCCGAGGGGCGCCCGGTCGAGATCGACGCGCTGGAGCGTTTTGCATTCTACGAGGCGGCGGGGCGGGCCTTTGCCATCCTCCGCACCGCCGATTCGGGGCCCTATGGCTGTTTCATCCTGAAAAAGGGCGTGGTGGACCTGCCGGAGTTGCGCCCCTGGCCCAGCGCAGGCGGGGGGTTTCCACCCCCGGGGGGCGGGGGGGCAAGGGGCCCCCCCCCCCGGGGGTTTTTT
>JBQTIT010000106.1:0-54940 GCA_052387855.1 Paracoccaceae bacterium | reverse complement strand
CCTCGGCCGGGGATGGGGCGGGCGGCATCGCATGACCTCAGCAATAGCCTCGGCCAAATCGGACGGAGAAGGAAACGCACCGCGTTTCCCCGCCCGTGTGGGCACGGCGCGGCATAACCGGCGCCGCTCCCCCGACGGAGGCCCGCGCCCGCCCCGGAGGGCGTGGAGCGCCCTCCCTGCGGGGGTCGGGCGCTGGCCGAGGGCCGTTGGGGCCCTCGGGGGGGGTGGTGCGAGCGGCCCGCATGACCTCGGCGATGGCCTCGGCCAAAGTCGGGCGAAAAGGAAAACGCACTGCGTTTTCCCGCCCGTGTGGGAACGGTGCGGCACAACCGGCTCCGCCCTCACACCAGAGGCCAGCGCCTGACCTGGCTGGCGCGAAGCGCCTGCCGGGGGAAGGGCAGGCGCTGGCCGAGGGCCTTTGGGGCCCTCGGCCGGGGATGGGGCGGGCGTCTCGCATGACCTCGGCCGAAGCCTCGGCCAAAGTAGGGCGGACCAGGAAACGCACCGCGCTTCCCCGCAAATTACAGGACGGATGCGGGACGGGCACCCCCCCCCGGCCAGGCGACCGCGCGCTAAGTTCCGCCGTGGGGATGGGCGCTGCGCACCAGCCTTTCGCATTCGGCCGCCAGCGCCTTGCGGTCCGCGAAGCGGTCAACCTCAACCTCGGGATGAAAGATCACCTCGACATGCCCCTGCCGCCGCGCGGCCAGGGTGCCCACGATATGTGGGGCAAGGCTCATCTCGCCCCACCAGCCGTAGAATCGCGGGTCCTCACCCGGCGGGGCGTGATAGATCACGGTCACCGGCTGGACATACATGATCTGGTCCAGACCATGGGTGTAGAACGCCTCGAACAGCGAGGATTTGAAGGGCAGGATCCGCACCGCGTCGGTCGAGGTGCCCTCGGGAAAGAACAAAAGCCGATGCCCCCGGCGCAGCCGCTCTTCAAAGTCCCGCTTCTGCCGCCCCGCCTGCGACCCCTTGCGCGCGATGAACAGCGTCCCCGTCGCCCGCGCCAGCCAGCCGATGCCGGGCCAGCCTTCCACCTCGGACTTGGCGACGAAATAGACCTGCTGGGCGGCGTTCAGCGTGAAGATGTCAAGCCACGAGGAATGGTTGGCCACGACCGCACCGCGCTGGCGCATCGGGCGGCCGCGCAGGGTCAGGCGCAGGCCCAGGATCGGAAAGGCGGCGCGGCAGACGCCCTGGGTAAGAAGCGGCGTCAGCGGGCGGCGCGGGGCAAAGAGCGGCGCCTCGATCAGGCGCAGCAGCAGCAGCAGGACAAGACCGCCGTAGACCACAAGGTGCAGCGCCAGCCCGCGCGACACCACGCGGGCGAGCCCCCCCACCCCCGGGCGCGGCGCCGCAAGTTCGTCCTGCCGCCAGTCGGTCATGCCTCGCGGCCCTGCCGGCGCATGTAGAATTCGCGGTGCCGCGCGCTCATCCTTTCGGTATCCATCACCAGACAGACGTCGATCGTGTTGAAATCCCGGTCGACAAAGGCCCCGTCGCCGACAAAACCCCCCAGTCGCAGATAGCCGCGGATCAGGGCGGGCACCTGCTCCATCGCGGCGACGCGCACCAGATCGGCTGGCGCCAGCAGCGCCATTTCCTGCCGTCCGGCCGGCCGGGCCCGCACGCGCAAGGGCGGCGGCGCCAGATGATTGTGGTGCAGAAGCGACAGGGCATGGGCATAGGCCGCCGGATCGGTGCCATGGAACGAGGCCGCGCCGAACATTACCTCGATCCCGCGCTCCAGCACGAACTCGGCCACGCCGTTCCACATCAAGAGCATGCTCGCCCCGCCCCTGTGGTCGGGATGAACGCAGGACCGGCCCAATTCCACCAGCTTGCGGCCCGAAGCCTTGAGCGGGCCAAGATCGAACTCTTCCTCGGAGTAAAAGCGCCCCGCCGCCGCCACCTGATCCGAGGTCAGGAGCCGGTAGGCGCCCACGACATGGCCCAGCCCGCGCGCCGGGCGGGATTCGTCAATCAGCAGAAGATGCTCAAAGACCTCGTCAAAGTCGTCCCGCTCCATCCGGCGGGCGTGATCGACCGTCCGCCCCGTGGCGCCCAGCTCTTCGACGAAAACCTGATAGCGCAGGCGCTGCGCCGCCTCCAGATCGGCCTCGTCCCGCGCGAGCCGACACTTCAGCCCTGTTTCTGCCTCAGCCGTCATGCAGCAACGCCTCTCGCCGGCCCAAGCGGACACCGGCCGGGCCAGCCCCGGTCTTAGGCAACCCGACGCGAATTTGCAACGCTCGCGCGGCGTCGGCCAGCGCGTCGCAATCAAGGATTGCATTGGCGTTCTGATTTCGCCCTAGTGTCATCAGCCGAAAACCCGAACCAAGGTGGCATTGGACAGGTTCAGCACCACTTTTCCGGAGTGTTCGAAATTCACCGTCACCATCGCCCCGACCGCAGACTGGACCTGCCCGATCCCCCATTCGGCGTGTTCGGGAAGGCGCACCAGCATTCCGGGCTCGAATCGCACCCAGTTTTCCGGCCCGTTTCCCACCAAAGGCACCTCTCATGACCGAAAAGCCTGACCTTGCGGCCCTGCTCGGCTCGCGCATCTGCCATGACCTTATCAGCCCGATCGGCGCCATCGGCAATGGGGTCGAGCTGATGGCGATGGAGGGGTCGGCCGGAAGCCCCGAGATGTCGCTGATCGCGGAAAGCGTGGCCCATGCCACGGCCAAGATCCGCTTTTTCCGGCTGGCGCTGGGCGCGGCACCGGGCGAGCACATGATCGAACGGGCCGAGGTGCAGCAGGTGCTGGCCGACAGCACCACCGGAACCCGCCTGCAGATCGCGCTGAACGCCCCGGCCAGACTGCCCCGCGCCTCGGTCAAGCTGGCGCTCTTGCTGGTCATGTGCCTTGAAACCGCCATGCCCTATGGCGGGGCGATCGAGATCACGCAGGGCGAAGGGCGCTGGACCATTCTTGGCCGCGCCGAGCGGCTCAGGATCGAGCCGGCGCTCTGGGGCCACCTGACGGGTGGCGGCGGAGATCTGAGCCCGATGCAGGTCCAGTTCGCGCTGGTGCGCGAAGAGCTGCAACGCCAGCACCGCCGCCTGACCACCGAGATCGCCGAGACGCAGGTCCGGTTCACCTTCTAGGGTCAGGGTTCTAGAGCAATTCGATCCTTGCGACCATGCGGGCAAGCTCGCTCTGCTTGGAGACGCGCAATTTGTCGAAGATGATCTTCATCGTGGTTCGTGCCGTACCTTCCGTGATGCCCAGCTTCATGGCGGCATCGCGCGGAGAGAACCCCCCGCCGACCAGCGAGGCGAGGCGAGCCTCCGACGCTGTCAGGCCAAGCAGACGCATCAGTCCCGCCGTCTCCTTTCGCACCTTTCGTCCCGGCTCAACAAGGCGGACGAGCAGCGCTTGATCCAAGGCCAGCAGCGGGTCAATCGCCGAAACCTGGGCAAGCAAGCGACCCTCGTCGTTCTGCCGCGTCAACGAGACCGTCTCTGCCACCAGCGTTCCCGAGAGAACAGCCGCATAGGCCGCTCTAAGCGCCGCCTGTTCCGCCGCGGTGCCGATGCCAAGCCGGCCGCCGATGGCGAGGCCAGCCTCAGAAAGTTCGGCAGCGGCCCCGTTGACAAAGATCACCCTGCCGTCCTTGTCGACGATCAGCGCAGCCTGGTCGAACTGATCGAACACCGCGAGCAGGTTGAACCGAGCGGCGTCGGCATTCATCACTTCGGCCGCGACCTTGATGGACCTCGGGATGCCCAGGATCATGCTGATGTCGTCAAAGAAGACGCCCCAGTTGAGGCCGACAGGCGACAGCCCGGTCAGACCGGCGGGGGCATCGGGTGAAATCTCGGCGACCTCCAGAACACCGGCATTTGCGTGCCGCGCGTAGCCGATCAATGATGAAATCCTGGCTGCACCGAACTGGTCCCGCCCAAGATAGTGATAGGCGCCATCAAAAAGCGCCTCGGGCGCATTGGTTCTGCGCATGGTGAAACGCAGGGCGCCGGTGCCATCGGGCCGGCTCGACTCGCCATGGACCAGATCACCGTCAGTCCAGATGCGGCCACGTCCGGCGACCCAGTCGACCGTGTAATCCTTCAGGATGGCCAGGCCATTTGGGTCATTGTAGCCACCCGTCCAATAGACAGCCTCCATGCCATCGGGGGATTCAAAGCCCTCGACGACAACGCCGCATATGGAACCGGCATAGGGGCCAACCGGCGTATCATTGCAGACATAGACGCTGAGGATGCCGGTGTTGCTCGCGGCAACGCGCAGGCCCGGCGGCAACAGCGGGCGCACGCGATCCGGGTCGATCGACACCGACATATAGAGTTTCTGCGCTCCGCGGATCTGGTAGGGCGGTCTGAGACGGCCATCCAGACCCTGCTGATCGCGCAAAAGGTCGGCGACGCGCGATCGCGACTTTGCGGTGTAGGTTTCCTGCGCCGGTCTGTCCATCGGTCTCCCCCGGGGTCGACGTTGCCGTGACAAGCAAAATGCCCCGCAAGTCCACCTTTGGAGGAATACCAAGGCTGATCCCGCATCGGCATGGATCATATTGTGCCCTGGCCGGCACGCCCGTCAAGTCCGAAGCCCGCCGACCCGGGCAGATGGGACACGGCCCGACCGACGGGACTGATCTGGCGCAATCCCCGCTCAGCGGATGGTGCCGTCGCCGGTGACCAGATACTTGAAGCTGCAAAGCTGCTCGGCCCCCACCGGGCCGCGCGCGTGCAGCTTGCCGGTGGCGATGCCGATTTCGCCGCCCATGCCGAACTCTCCCCCGTCGGCGAACTGGGTCGAGGCGTTGCGCATCAGGATGGCGCTGTCGAGCCGCTCGAAGAACCGCGCGGCGGTGGCGTCGTTCTCGGTCAGGATGGCCTCGGTGTGGCTGGAGCCATAGGTGCGGATATGCGAGATCGCCTCGTCCACGCCGTCCACCAGCCGGGCGGCGATGATCATGTCCAGAAACTCGCGGCCAAAGTCATTGGGTCCGGCCCTGACCGTGCCCGGCACCTTCAACAGCTCGCCCTCGCAGCGCACCTCCACCCCGGCCTTGATGAGGTCCTCGATCAGCACGGCCCCGTGCCGGGTGTAGAACTGCCAATCGATCAGCAGACACTCGGCCGCGCCGCAGATGCCGGTGCGCCGGGTCTTGGCGTTCAGCACCACCCGCCGCGCCTTGTCCAGATCGGCGTCGCGGTCGGCATAGACGTGGCAGATGCCTTCGAGATGGGCAAAGACCGGCACCCGCGCCTCGGCCTGCACGAGGCCCACCAGCCCCTTGCCACCGCGCGGCACGATCACGTCGATATATTCGGTCGCGCGCAGCATCTCGCCCACCATCTCGCGGTCCGGCACTGGCACCATCTGGATCGCCGCCTCGGGCAGGCCCGCCGCGCGCAGCCCCTCGATCATGCAGGCATGAAGCGCCAGAGAGCTGTTCAGACTGTCCGAGCCGCCGCGCAGGATCACGGCATTGCCCGCCTTCAGGCACAGCGCGCCGGCGTCGGCGGTCACGTTGGGACGGCTCTCATAGATCACCCCCACCACGCCCAGCGGCGTTGCGACGCGCTGGATATGCAGCCCGTTCGGCCGGTCCCATTCGGCCAGCACCCGCCCCACGGGGTCGCGCTGCTCGGCCACCGCGCGCAGGCCATCGACGATGCCAAGGATGCGGGTCTCGTTCAGGGTCAGCCGGTCGAGCATCGCCTTCGAGATGCCCTTCTCTTCGGCCGCCGCAAGGTCCATCACGTTTTCATCCAGAATCCGCTCGCGCCGCGCCCAGACCTCGGCCGCCGCCGCCTGCAGCGCCGCCGCCTTGCGCTCGGACGAGGCATAGGCCAGTTCCGCCGCCGCCGCGCGCGCCCTGGCACCGATCAGGGCCATCAGATCCGAAAATCGACCATCCATTTTCTGTCCCCAAATATCCCGGGGGTCCGGGGGCAGCGCCCCCGGGGCCGGGATCAGATCACCATGTCGTCCCGGTGCACCAGCGCGGCGCGGCCTTCGTAGCCCAGGATCCCCTCGATCTCGCCCGACCGGTGCCCGGCGATCGCCTTGGCCTCGGCGGCGGTGTAACGTACCAGCCCCTTGCCCAGCACCGCCCCGTCAGGGCCAAGTATCGCCACCGGATCGCCGCGCCCGAAGCTGCCGCTGACCGCCGTCACCCCCGCCGGCAACAGGCTCTTGCCCGCCCGCAGCGCCGTCACCGCCCCGCCATCCAGCCGCACCTCGCCCCGCGTCTTCATCGCGCTGATCCAGCGCTTGCGCGCCTGCTGCGGATCGGCCGCCGGCACGAACCAGGTCCGCCCCGCCCCCTCGGCCAGCGCCCTGAGCGGCCGCAGGACGGACCCCTCGGTGATGGCCATGGCGCAGCCGCCGGCCACGGCGATGCGCGCCGCCATCAGCTTGGTCTTCATCCCGCCCTTGGACATGCCCGAGACCGGATCGCCCGCCATCGCCTCGATCTCGGGGGTGATCCTGTCCACCAGATCGAATCGCACGGCCGAAGGGTCCTGTTTGGGATTGGCCGAATAGAACCCGTCCACGTCAGAAAGCAGGATCAACTGGTCCGCGCCGCAGGTCACCGCGACCTGCGCGGCCAGCCGGTCGTTGTCGCCATAGCGGATTTCGTCCGTCGCCACGGTGTCGTTTTCGTTGACGATGGGCACAACGCCCAGCCCCAGCAGCGTCTCCATCGTGGCGCGGCTGTTCAGATAGCGGCGCCGGTCCTCGGTATCCTCCAGCGTCACCAGGATCTGCGCCGTGGTGATGCCATGCGGCGCCAGCACCTCTTCATAGGCCCGCGCAAGGCGGATCTGCCCCACCGCCGCCGCCCCCTGGCTCTGCTCCAGCGTCAGCGCGCCATCCGGCAGGCCCAGCACCTTGCGCCCCAGCGCGATCGATCCGGACGAGACCAGCACCACATCGGCGCCGCGCACCTTGGCCTCGGCCACGTCCATCGCCAGCGCCGAAAGCCACCCCTGCCGCAGTCCCGACCGCCGGTCGACAAGCAGCGCCGAGCCGATCTTGACCACCAGGCGCCGTGCGGCGCGGACATCGGGAGCGCGCGGCGGCGTCATGGCTGCCAAGGGCCCGCCTCCACCTCGGGCGCCTCGCCCAGGATGGCGGCATAAATCGCGCGCAGGGTCTCTTGCAGCCCCTTGCCCGAAACGCCCGAGATCACCAGCACCGGCCCGCCGCTGGCCTTTTCCAGCGCACGGCGGCGGTCGCTGATCTGCCGGGCGTCCAGCGCGTCCACCTTGTTCAGCGCCACGATGCGCGCCTTGTCGCCCAGGATCTCCGAATAGGCCTCAAGCTCGGTCACGATGGTGCGGTAATCCTTGGTCACGGTGCTCGACGTGCCGTCCACCAGATGCAAGAGCACCTTGCACCGCTCGACATGGGCCAGGAACTGCGTCCCCAGTCCCCGCCCCTCCGAGGCGCCCTCGATCAGCCCCGGAATGTCGGCCATCACGAATTCCCGCCCGTCGATGCCGACCACCCCAAGGTTCGGCACCAGCGTGGTAAAGGGATAATCCGCGATCTTCGGCCGCGCGTTCGACACGGCGGCCAGAAAGGTCGACTTGCCGGCATTTGGCAGGCCGACAAGCCCGGCATCCGCGATCAGCTTCAGCCGCAGCCAAATCGTGCGCTCGATCCCCTCCTGCCCGGGGTTGGCCCGGGCCGGGGCGCGGTTGGTGGCGGACTTGAATTGCAGGTTGCCCCAGCCGCCGTTGCCGCCCCGCGCCAGCAGCACCCGATCCCCCGGCCGCACCAGATCGGCGATCACCGTCTCGCCGTCCTCGTCCAGGATCTCGGTGCCCAGCGGCACCTTCATCACGATATCCTCGCCGCTCTTGCCGGTGCGCTGGCTGCCCATGCCGGGCTGGCCCGAGCGGGCAAAGAAATGCTGCTGATAGCGGTAGTCGATCAGCGTGTTCAGCCCCTCCACCGCCTCGGCCCAGACCGAGCCGCCATTGCCGCCATCGCCGCCGTCCGGCCCGCCGAACTCGACAAATTTCTCGCGCCGGAACGACACGCACCCCGCCCCGCCGCCGCCGGACCGGATATAGACGCGCGCAAGGTCAAGGAACTTCATCGGATCAGACTTTCAGGGTTTCTCCGGGGGCGATACAGCAAAGCCCGCCCAGCCTCAAGCGCCGCGCCAGTCGGCGGCCCGCAGCACCAGATCCAGCCCCGGGCTCGGCTCGGGGCGGGCGGCTGTCGTGCCCATGTGGCTGCCCGTCACGACAAAGCCGAAACCCTGTAGCAGGCCAAGCGAGGCGGCATTGTCCGCCCAGACCGAGGCGGTGACCTGAGCCATCCCCATGGGGCCAAAGGCGCGGCCCAGCGCCACGCCCACCGCCTCGCGCATCAGACCCTGCCGGTGATGCGCCGGATGCAGCATGTAGCCCAGCGCGCCCTCGGTCACCGCGACGGTGCCGATCAGCACCCCCTCCCGCAGCAGGCCCCAGACGAACCCCTCGCCCCCAAAGGGCCGGGCCCGCCGCGCGGTCATCGCCGGATCGGCCGGCCAGGGCCAGAAGGCGCCAAGCTGCCGCATCACCGCCCAGTGGCGCACGATCTCGTGCAGCGCGGCGGCATCCGTGGGCCAGAGGCCGCGATAGGCCAGACGCGCGCTGACCGCCTCGATCGGCAGCGCGGCCAGGAACCCCGCCTTGCCAAGGCTCACGGCCACATGCGCCCGCGCCTCGCCTAGAGCTTTGCAGAAAAGCTTGTCCCGCCCGGTTTCGGCAAACCCCAGCTTGCGCAGCACATGGGCCGACCTCAGGTTGTCCGCGAAATGCCCCGCCGTCACCGGCGCATCCGTCCGGGCGAAATGCGCGGCCAGCGCCAACCGCGCCGCTTCGGTGGCGTACCCCCGCCCCTGCGCCCCGGGCGCCATCCAATAGCCCAGAACGCCGCCGCCGATATCGACGATCCCGCAGAACCCCGCGGCATCCTCGACCGCGAAAGCCCGTCCCGGGATGGCAATCTCCCTCAGGAAAAAGTCGAAATCCGCGTCCCCGTAGGGATGGGGCACCACCGACAGCCAGCGCGAGACCGCCAGATCGCCCGCCGCGGCGATCACCGCCTCGCGGTCGGCCGCCCCGACCGGGCGCAGCACCAGCCGTCTGCTTTCAAGCCGCTCCATCGCCCGCCTCATTCACTTTGGCCAAATATCCTCGGGGGGAGACGCGAAACCCCCGGTTTCGCGGCGGGGGGCGGAAAGCCCCCGCCCCTGCCGCCGCCAGACGCCGGCACTAGGTCCATGTCGGCACCCGCGCCCCGCGTGCCACCGAATAGCTTTCCGCCTCGCCCAGATAGGCAAAGCCGTTGTTGATCAGCACCTTGGCCGATCCGGGATTGTCCTGGAACACCTCGGCGAAATAGGTCTCGTCGCCCAGCGGATTCGCGGCGACAAGCGCCCGCAGCGCCTCCGAGGCAAAGCCGGTGTTCCAGAATGCCGGCGCCACCCAGGCCGCCACCTCCGACTGGCGCCCGCGCCCGGCGGCCGGCTCCATCGGCTTGAGGCTGAGCACCCCCAGCACCTCGGGCAGGCCGGTCGCGCTGGCATCCATCACCCAGTGCAGGCCCCGCGCCTCGGCGCTCATGGCGCGGGCGACAAAGGCCTCGGTCGCGCCGGGCGGCAGCGGGTGCGGGATCGACTGCGTTGCCTCGGCCAGACGCCGGTCGGCGCTGTGCAGCGCGATCAGCCCCGCATCCGACACGCGCAGCCCCCGCAGCACGAAACTGCCCGCGGCGATGTCCTCGGTCCGGGCCGGCGCGGCCGGCCTGGCCCCGCGCGGCAAGGTTGCGATCCTGTCGAGTATCACGTCATCCGTCCTTCCTGCCCCGCGCCGTGCCGGGCGTGCCCGCGTTCTGATCCCGTTCCGTGACGGCGGAATGAAAAGGGGACCGGCCTTGCAGCCGATCCCCGAAACCTGTGTCCGTTCCTGGTGCTTCGGCTTACTCGGCGGCCTCCGCCACCGGGAGGACCGAAATGAAGGTGCGGCCCTTGAGACCCTTCTTGAAGGTGACGCGACCCTCGACCTTGGCAAAGATCGTGTGATCGGTGCCCATGCCGACGCCCTCGCCCGGGAACCAGGTCGTGCCGCGCTGGCGGCAGATGATGTTGCCCGGAATCGCGGCTTCGCCGCCGTAAAGCTTGATGCCAAGCCGCCGGCCCGCCGAATCGCGGCCGTTGCGGGTGGAGCCACCTGCCTTTTTATGTGCCATGGTTCAGCCCTCCCTTACTTGGTTTCGTGCGCGGCACGGCGGGCATCGGCGGTGCCGATGGCGGCCTTGACGCCAGATGCGTCGGCACCCTTGGCCAGAACGTCGGTGACGCGGACCAGCGTCCACTTCTGCCGGTGACCCTTGGTGCGCTGCGAGGAATGCTTGCGGCGGCGCTTGACGTAGTGGATGGTCTTTTCGCCCTTGATGTTGTCGATGACATCGGCCTGCACCGCTGCCCCGGCCACATTCGGCGCGCCGATGGTCACGGTCTCGCCGCCCACCATCAGAATCTCGTTGAACTGGATCTTGTCGCCAGCCACCGCGTCAACCAGTTCCACGCGCAGAACGTCACCCGCCTGCACCTTGTACTGCTTGCCACCGGTCTTCATGACCGCAAACATGGTCTTTCCTTTTCCTCGTTCCGCGCCCTGTGGCCCCGTTTCCGGCGTTCCCGGGGGCCATCGGCCCCGCCTTCGGACAGCGCGCCCCGTGGGGGCGACATTGCAAACTGAAACCCGGCAGGGAATTGCTTTCCTGCCGGGATGCGGGCTTATCGGGGCAACCGCGCCCGGAGTCAAGCGCCTTGGCACCCCGAAACGCCGCCCCGCCCCGGTTTTTTGCGCGCGCGCCGGCCGCGCGCTGTCCCGCCCCAGATCCAGGTCGGGCCCAGGTCGGGCCCAGGTCGAGCCCCAAGCCCCCTTTCCCCGCCGCCGCAACCCTGCTAAAGCGGCGCCATGACACCGATGGCCGCCCTTCCCCTGCTGTCCCGACGCCGACGCGCCACCGCGTAAGCGCCCCTTTTGTCATGGGCCCTTGCGGGTCCCGCCCTCCCCGATCCATTGTTGACCTTTGCCGCCGGCTTTGGCACCCCTTGGCCCTGCCATCAGGAAAATTCCATGATCCCTGCCGTCCTTCCGACCTACAATCGCACCGATCTGTCCTTTGCCAGCGGCCAGGGCTCCTGGCTGACCACGGTCGAGGGCGCCCGATACCTTGATCTGGGTGCCGGGATCGCGGTCAACGCGCTCGGCCATGCCAATCCCGACCTGGTGGCGGCCCTGACCGAACAGGCGGGCCGGCTCTGGCACGTCTCGAACCTCTACCGCATCCCCGAGCAGGAACGCCTGGCGGCGATGCTGGTGGAAAAGACCTTTGCCGACACGGTGTTCTTCACCAACTCGGGTACCGAGGCCTGCGAGCTGGCGGTCAAGATGGCCCGCCGCTACCATTATGAAAAGGGCGCCCCCCGGGCCGAGATCATCGCCTTCGAGGGCGCCTTTCACGGCCGCTCCACCGCCGCCATCGCCGCCTCGGGGGCGGAAAAGATGGTCAAGGGCTTTGGCCCGCTGATGCCGGGCTTCCGCCAGTTGCCCTTTGGCGATCACGACGCGCTGCGGGCCGCGATCAGCGATCAGACCTGCGCCGTCATCATCGAGCCGATCCAGGGCGAGGGCGGCATCCGCACCCTGCCCGACGCCTGCCTCAAGGGCCTGCGCGATCTTTGCGACCAGCATGGCGCGCTCCTGATCTTTGACGAGGTGCAATGCGGCATGGGCCGGTCCGGGCGCCTTTTTGCCCATGAATGGGCCGGGGTGACCCCTGACATCATGATGGTGGCCAAGGGCATCGGCGGCGGCTTTCCCCTCGGCGCGGTCCTGGCGACCGAGGCTGCCGGCGCCGCCATGAGCGCCGGCAGCCATGGCTCGACCTATGGCGGCAACCCGCTGGCCTGCGCGGTCGGGGCGCGGGTGATGGAGATCGTCGCGGACGATGCCTTTCTGGCAGGCGTCAATGCCAGGGCCGCGCTCTTTGCCCAGGGCCTGGCCTCGCTCGTCGCGCGCCACCCCAAGGTCTACGCGGCGCAGCGCGGCCAGGGCCTGATCCTGGGCCTGAAATGCGTGCTGCCCAATGCCGACGTGGTCAAGGCCAACCTCGCGCAGCACCTGCTGACCGTTCCGGCCGCCGACAACGTGATCCGCCTGCTTCCCGCCCTGAACATCCCCGAGGCCGACATCCATGAGGCGCTGGCCCGCCTCGACCGCGCCGCAACCGCCCTCGAAGGCTGACGCCTTCTTCTCTGGCCAAATATCCTGCCGGGGGGGTCCGGGGGGTGCAAAACCCCCCGGCTTGACCGGCAAAACGAAAGACCGATCCGATGAACCACTTTCTCGACATCCACCAGACCGCGCCGGCCGACCTGCGCTTCATGATCGACCAGGCGAAAGCCATGAAGAACGCGCGCGAGGGCAAGCCCAAGGGCGCCCTCGATGCCACCCAGCCGCTGGCGGGGCGCATGGTGGCGCTGATCTTTGAAAAGCCCTCGACGCGCACGCGGGTGTCCTTTGACGTGGGGGTGCGCCAGATGGGCGGTCAGACCATGATCCTGTCGGGCAAGGAGATGCAGCTTGGCCACGGCGAAAGCATCGCCGACACCGCCCGCGTGCTGTCGCGCTATGTCGACCTGATCATGCTGCGCACCTTTGAAGAGGCCACGCTCCATGAGATGGCCGAGCATGCAACGGTGCCGGTGATCAACGGTCTGACCGACACCTCGCATCCCTGCCAGATCATGGCCGATGTCCTGACCTACGAGCAGCACCGCGGCGCGGTCGCGGGGCGCCGCTTTGTCTGGTCGGGCGACGGCAACAACGTCTGCACCTCCTGGCTGCACGCTGCCGGGCAGTTCGGCTTTGATCTGACCTTCACGGGACCCGAAACGCTGGACCCCAACCCCAAGGCGGTGGAATTCGCGCGGCTCAAGGGCTCCAGGGTCACGATCACGCGCGACCCGATCCTGGCGGCCCAGGGCGCCGACGCCATCGTCACCGATACCTGGGTGTCGATGCACGACCCCGAATCGGCGCGCGAGCGGCGCCACAACCAGTTGCGGCCCTATCAGGTCAACGGCGCGATGATGGCGGCCGGAAAGCCGGACGCCTTGTTCATGCATTGCCTGCCCGCCCACCGCAACGAAGAGGCGAGTTCCGAGGTCATGGACGGCCCGCAGTCGGTGATCTTCGACGAAAGCGAGAACCGCCTGCACGCGCAAAAGGCCATCCTGCGCTGGTGCCTGGGGGTCTGAGCGGCAGTCGCGGCGCGGGCCGGGGCAACGGCGCCCCAAAGGGACAGGAGCGAAACCATGGATGCGGCACTGATCAACGTGAACTGGCTGGCGGTGCTCTTGGGCGCCGCGCTTGGCCTTGGCCTTGCCGCGCTGTGGTTCGGGCCGATCTTCGGCAAGGCCTGGGCGGCGGGAAGCCACAACATCGCCGCGCCGGAACGGATGCCCCGGGGCGCCCTTGGCCTGCAACTGGTCGGGACATTTCTGATGTCCTGGCTGATCGGCGCGGCCGCGACCCAGGGCGCGCTGATGACCCAGGTCCTGCTGGTTCTGACGATTGGCGCGTTGAACATGGGCGGATCGCTCTTCAGCCTCAAGTCCACGCCGGCGGCCCTGATCGACGGAGGCTTCGTTCTGGCGATGGGGGCGGTCATGATCGCGGTGCAGGCTCTGCTCTGACCCGGTCACCACTGTTGCGAAAGGCCCTTGCGCCGGCCGGCCATCCGGGGGCAGGTTGCCGGCGTCAACAACCTTACAGGTGCCCCATGCAATCTCCCGTTCCCGCGCTCAGCCACTCGCTGACCGCCCTTTCCCGGATCCTGACCAAGGCGCAGGAGTTCGAGACCGCCAAAAAGCTGAAACCCGAGGTGATCCCCAACCTGCGCCTGATCGCCGACATGCTGCCCTTCTGGCGTCAGATCACCATCTGCTGCGACCACGCCAAGGGCGCGACGGCCCGGCTGTCGGGCACGCCGAACCCGGTGTTCGACGACACCGAGACGACGCTGGCCGAACTGCAGGCGCGGATTGAAAAGACGCTGGCCTTCATGGCAACCGTCCCGGCCGAGGCCTTTGAGGGCGCCGAGACGCGGACCATCACGCTCAAGACGCCGACGCGAGAGCTGAATTTTCCCGGCGACCGCTACTTTGCCAGCTACGCGCTGCCGAATTTCTACTTTCACATGTCGACCGCCTACAACATCCTGCGCGGCAACGGGCTTGAGATCGGCAAGGTCGACTTTCTGGGCGGCTGAGCCGGGCCTCAGGCTGGCAGCGGCGCCGCCTGGCGCCGCGGGCCCAGCGCGGGCGCCAGCGCCAGGCTGACCAGCAGCGGCAGCGCGGCCGAGGCCAGCCCCCAGCGGAAGCCGGCGAATTCGGTGACAAAGCCGATCATCGGCGGGCCGACCAGAAAGCCCAGCAGCGCCATGAAGGTGATCAGCGCCACGGCCCCCTCGACCTTGACCCCCGGAACCAGCGCCGCCGATGACACGGCCAGCGGAAACCCCAGCGACGCGCCAAGCCCGATCAGCACCAGCGCCGCATAGGCGCTGGCCGGCCCGGCCGAGAGCGTCAGAAGGCACAGCGCCGCCAGCGCCAGCCCGGCGCTGGACTGCCCGGCGAGACGCGCCCCGAACCGCTCGCGCAGCGCATCGCCCCGCAGCCGCCCGAGCGTCATGAACGCGGTATAAAGCGTCAGACCAAGTCCCGCAGCACCAGGCCCAAGCGCAAAGGTGTCGCGCAGGAACAGCGGCGCCCAATCCATCATCGCGCCTTCGAGCAGCGCGATGCCGAAGAGGAAAAATCCGATCTTCAACACCGAGGGGTCAGGCCGCGGCCAGCCCGCGCGCGGCGCGGCGGCGGCCGGGGCCGGTCCAGGGGCCGGCGCGGGGTCGGCCCCCTCGGCAAGCCGGCGCCGCAGCCCCGCGATCAGCCACAGCGACAGGGGCAGGATCACGGCCGCCAGCACCGCGCCGGACGGGCCCGGCGGCACCGCGGCCCCGGCCAGGGCGGCGCCGGCAAGGCTGCCGGCCATGATCCCAAGGCTCCAGAATCCGTGGCAGGACGACATGATCAGCCGCCCGGTCGCCTTTTCGATGCCATCCGCGATCAGGTTCTGGGCAAGCTCGACCATCGCCATCAGCACCCCGGTCAGCGCCAGGATCAGGCACAAGAGCAGCGGGCTGGGCGAGAAGGCCAAGAGCCCCAGACAGGCCAGATAGGGCGGGAACAGCGCGTTCAGCGCGGCCGGCGGTCCGATGCGCCGTACGATGCGCCCCGCAAAGGCCAGCATCACCATGATCCCGGCGGGCATGCCCAAGAGGACCAGCGCCAGGTCCAGCGGCGACAGGCCCAGCCCGTCCTTGACCTCGGGGATGCGCGGCAGCCAGGCGCCAAAGACCAGCGCCTGCAACGCGAAAATGCAGCGGATGCGCCAGATCATGAAGGCTCCCTAGTCCTGCTGGCCCGGCCGCAGGGCAACGCCCCGCAACCTGTCGGCGGCCGCCGCGCGATGGGACATCAGCGCCACGACCATCAGCAAGAGCGCCAGCACGAAAAAGGTCAGCCGATATCCCAGATGCTCGGCCACATAGCCGATCGGGGCCGGTGCGACAAGAATGCCGGCATAGCCCACCATCGTGACCACCGAGATTGCCTGTGCCGAGGGCAGGCTCTCGTGGTTTCCGGCGGCCGAAAAGAGGATCGGCACCATGTTCGCCACGCCCAGCCCGGTCAGGGCAAAGCCGAGGATGGCGATCCAGTCCGCCGGCGCGATGGCGGCCAGCATCATGCCCGCCGCCCCGATCGCCCCCGAGCCCGCAGGGTGACGACCGCGCCAAAGCGGTTGCGCACCGCATCGCCCATGAACCGCATGACCGCCATCGAGCCGGAAAAGAAGGCAAAGGCCAGCCCCGACATCAAGAGCCCCGAGTCAAGTTCCCGGCCCAGGTAAAGCGCCGCCCAGTCCAGAACCGCGCCTTCGGGCACCATGCTGAAAAGCGCCATCGCCCCCAGCAGCCAAAGCGCCAGATCGCGCGGGATCAGCGCGGCCGGGCGCGAGGCGGGCCCTGAACCGGTCTCGGGGCGCGCCAGGGGCGCCTCGTCCTCGACCAGCCGCCCCATGCCCCACAGTACCAGGGCCAGCGCGACCAGCGCGACCAGGATCGACTGCATCTCGGGCCCAAGGACAGAAATGGCGTAGGTGCCGGCCGTGCCGCCGAAAAAGCCGCCCAGGCTCCAGAATCCGTGGCTTGACGACATGATCGCCCGGCCAAGGCCGCGCTCGACCTGCACGGCGCTGGCGTTCATCGCGACGTCCATGCACCCGGCCATCGCGCCAAACAGCGCCATGACCGGCGCCAGCACCCACAACGAGGGCGCGAACACGATCAGCGGCAGCACCGGCACGGCGGCAAGGGCAAAGCCCCGCGCGACCCGGCGCGAGCCGAAGCGGCCGATCAGCCGGCCGGCAAAGAGCATCGAGCCGACCGCCCCGACCCCGAGCCCGAAGATCAGCATGCCCAGCGTGGATTCCGTAATGTCGTGGCGCGGCAGCAGAAGCGGAATCTGCGGCGCCCAGGCCCCCATCACAAAGCCGTTCGCCGCGAAAAACGCCGCAACCCCCCACCTGCCGCGCGCCGCGCGTTCACCCGTCGTCATGCCGAACCCTTTGCCGAACTGCGGACAGACCGATACCTCAGTCAGGGTCGATTGAACAGCACCGGAAATGGCGCCGGTGGGGGAAGATTTCCGGCACGAGCGAAAAGGGAAGCGCACCGCGTCCCCCCCCCCCCGGTGTGGGTATGTATCGGCAGACCGCTTCCGCATGAGCCCACAGAGCCCAGCGCCCGACCCGGAGGGCGTGGCGCGCCCTCCCTGGGGGGGGTCGGGCGCTGGCCGAGGGCCTTAAGGGCCCTCGGCCGGATTGCGGCAACCGCTCCGCATGGCCTCGGCCAAAGTCGGGCGAAGAAGGAAAGGCACTGCCTTTCCCCGCCCGTGTGGGAACGGTGCGGCACGACCGGTTCCGCCCTCACACCAGAGGCCAGCGCCTGACCTGGCTGGCGCGAAGCGCCTGCCGGGGGAAGGGCAGGCGCTGGCCGAGGGCCTTTGGGGCCCTCGGCCGGATTGCGGAACGGTCCCCGCATGACCTCGGCAATGGCCTCGGTCAAAATCGGGCGAAAAGGAAAACGCACTGCTTTTTCCGCCCGTGTGGGAACGTGTCCGGCAGACCGGTTCCGCATGGACGACAGAGGCCAGCGCCCGACCCGGAGGGCGTGGAGCGCCCTCCCTGGGGGGGTCGGGCGCTGGCCGAGGGCCTTTGGGGCCCTCGGCCGGATTGCGGCAACTGTCCGGCATGACCTCGGCGATAGCCTCGGCCAAAGTTGGGCGAAAAGGAAAACGCACCGCGTTTTGCCGCCCATGTGGGAACGGCAAAGGTAGACCGGTTCCTTCCTCACACCAGAGGCCAGCGCATGACCTGGCTGGCGCGAAGCGCCTGCCGGGGGAAGGGCAGGCGCTGGCCGAGGGCCTTTGGGGCCCTCGACCGGGGATGTTGACCGGCCTTCGCATGGCCTCGGCAATGGCCTCGGCCAGAGCGGGCGGACCCGCAAACGCCCTGTGATCCATGGTCCGTTTCAAGGCGCCCCGGTGGACCGGGCGGGCACGGGTTGGGGGTGACCGGCTTGACTTTCACCCTGCCGGGCCTTCGCTACCGCCGGGGCACGCGCGGGATCGACGTGCGGCGGCTGGGATAGACCGCCTCGGGATGCGGCGGCTGGCCCTGGGTGCGCCGCCAGTAGCCCCGCCCGCCCCGGCGCAGCAGCGCCGGGATCGTCAGCACAAACCCGCCGGCAAAGCCGCCGACATGGGCCCAATAGGCCACGCCTCCCGCTTCGGTCGGGGTCGCGGCGCCGTTGAAGAATTGCAGGCCGATCCAGACCCCCAAAACGATCCAGGCCGGAATGGCGAAGATGCGGAAAAAGATCACGAAAATGAACAGAACGTCGATCCGCGCCCGGGGAAACAGCAGCAGATACCCCCCCATCACCCCCGCGATCGCCCCCGAGGCCCCGACCATCGGGATGCCCGAACCCGGCTCGGCGGCGACCTGAAAGGCGGCGGCGGCCAGCCCACCCAAGAGATAAAAGGCCAGAAACCGGCGGGAACCGAACTCTTCTTCCAGATTGTCGCCAAAGATCCACAGGAACCACATGTTGCCGATCAGATGCCCCCAGCCGCCATGCAGGAACATCGAGGAAAACGGCGTCAGCACACCCTGCCCGCGCAGCAGGCTTTCAGGCACCAGCCCCCAGGCGGTGAAGAACTCGTTCAACATGGGCCCCTGGCCCAGCGTCGTCCAATAGGCCAGGAACACCGCGACATTCGCCGCGATGAGCGCGTAGGTCACAAAGGGAACCCCGCCCGAGGGGTTGTGATCGCGGATCGGAAACATGGCGCAGAGTTTCCGATCCGGCGCACAAGGTCAAGCGGCGCTCAGCCCGACGCGGCCTCGGCCAGAAGCTGGGCATTGCCGCCCGAGGCGGTGGTGTCGATGCAGACATGCCGTTCAAGCAGCGCATGGGCCGGGTCGGGCAGATCGCCGATCAGCGGCAGGATCGGGCCGGGGCGGCTGGCAAGCGCAAGGGCATAATCCCGGCCCTGCGCCGCCTCCCCCCAAAAGAGCGCGCCGGAAAATCCGCCAAGCCGCGCCAGCGCCTCGGCCGGCAAGCCCGGCGCCTCAAGCGCCTGCCCGCCCAGCGCGCGCACGGCCTCGGCCTGGGCAAGCGCGGCCGAAAGGCTGGGGCCAAGGCACAGAAGCGGCGCGCGCGGCACCTGGCTCAGCCGGTTCGACTCGCCGGTGGGTCCGGGCAGCACCACCGAGCGCACCTGCCCGCCCCCCGCAAGCGTCAACCGCAGCGCCGTCGCAACCGTCGCCTCGGGCGTCTGCGCCCGGGGCCCGTCCAGCACCGGCGCGGCGGCGCGGGTGAACCGGGCGACATAGTCCGGCCCGCCCGCCTTTGGCCCGGTGCCCGACAGACCCTCGCCGCCAAAGGGCTGGCTGCCGACCACCGCCCCGATCTGGTTGCGGTTGACATAGGTGTTGCCGACCCGCAGCGCCTCGACCACCGACTGGACGCGGTCGTCGATCCGCGTGTGCAGACCAAAGGTCAGCCCGTAGCCCGAGGCGTTGACCGCCGCGACCACCCCCTGATGCCCGCCGGCGGGAAAGGTCGCGATGTGCAGGACCGGCCCGAACACCTCACGCGGGATCTCCGCCAGGCCAGAGACGCGCACCACGGCCGGGGCGAGAAAACTGCCCTGCCCGGGCGCGTGCATGTCCTTGATCACCCGCCCCTCGGCCCGCGCGGCGTCCAGATAGGCCGCGATGCCGGCACGGGCCTGCGCGTCGATCACCGGGCCGACGTCGGTGGACAGATCCAGCGGATCGCCCAGCGCCATCTCGTCCATCGCGCCCATCAGCATCTCGGTCACGGTCTCGGCGATGTCCTCCTGGACATAAAGACAGCGCAGCGCCGAGCAGCGCTGCCCGGCCGACTGAAAGGCCGAGCCGATGATATCGCGCACAGCCTGCTCCGGCAGGGCGGTGCTGTCGACCATCATGACGTTGATCCCGCCGGTCTCGGCGATCAGCGGCGCCGAGGGGGCAAGGTTTTCGGCCATGGCGCGGCGGATCTTCAGCGCGGTCTCGGTCGAGCCGGTAAAGGCCACGCCATTCACCCGCGCATCGCCGGTCAGCGCCGCACCGACCGCGCCGTCGCCGGGCAGGAGTTGCAGCGCGCTGATCGGCACGCCGGCCTGGTGCAGCAAGGTGACCGCCAGATGCGCGATCAGCGGGGTCTGGGGCGCCGGCTTGGCCAGCACCGCGTTGCCCGAGGCCAGCGCCGCGCCGATCTGGCCGGAAAAGATGGCGAGCGGAAAGTTCCAGGGACTGATGCAGACAAAGGTGCCCCGCGCGGGATGGGGCTGGTCCGCCTGGTCGGCATAGTAGCGCAGAAAGTCCACCGCCTCGCGCAGCTCTGCCACCGCATCGGCGCGGGTCTTGCCGGCCTCGCGGGCCAGAAGGGCAAAGATCTGGCCGAACTGCGCCTCATAGAGCGCGGCGGCGCGCAGCAGAACCTCGCGGCGCACCTGGGGCGGGGCGGCCCAGGGCTCGGCCGTGCGCAGGGCGGTGTCGATGTCGCCGGGGGCGGCGGCCATCGCGTGGCCGACCGGGGCGCCGGTCGAAGGATTGCGCACCTCGGACACAAGGCCGCCCAGCACGCGGCCCGCCAGGATCGGGCCGGCTTGCGGGCGGTCGGCAAGGTGCCGCGCCATGGCGGCGTCGATCGCGGCCAGATCGCCGGCGTCCGTCAGGTCCCAGCCGCGCGAATTCTCCCGCGCGCCGAACAGCGACGTGCCGGTCACGATGGCGGCACTGGTCACGCTGTCCATCGCCTCCAGCGCCGTCAGCGGGCAGGCCGCCACCCGCTCTGGCGGGACCTCGGCATTGACGATCCGGTTGACGAAACTGGAATTCGCGCCGTTCTCCAGCAAGCGCCGCACGAGATAGGCCAGCAGGTCGCGGTGCGCCCCGACCGGAGCATAGATGCGGCAGCGCGTGGCATGTCCGGTCAGCACCAGATCGTGCAGCCGCTCGCCCATGCCGTGCAGCCGCTGGAATTCGAAGGCGGTCCTGTCGGTTGCCATGTCCAGGATCGCGGCCACGGTGTGGGCGTTGTGGGTGGCGAACTGCGGATAGATGCGGCCCGTCATGCCCAGAAGCTTGCGCGCATTGGCGATGTAGCTGACATCCGTCGCCTGCTTGCGGGTAAAGACCGGGAACGAGCGCAGGCCCAGCACCTGCGCGCGCTTGACCTCGCCGTCCCAATAGGCGCCCTTGACCAGACGCACCATGATCTTGCGGTCCAGCCGCTCGGCCAGGCCATAAAGCCAGTCGATCACCGCCCCTGCGCGCCGTCCATAGGCCTGCACCACGACGCCAAAGCCGTCCCAGCCCCGCAGGCTTTCATCCGACAGCACCGCCTCGATCACCTCCAGCGACAATTGCAGCCGGTCCGCCTCTTCGGCGTCGATGTTGAAGCCGAGCCCGGCCGCGCGGGCCAGACCCGCCAGCGCCCGCACGCGCGGCACCAGTTCGGACATCACCCGGGCGCGCTTGGCCACCTCATAGCGCGGATGCAGCGCCGAGAGCTTGACCGAGATGCCGGGGTTGCTGCGGATGTCGCCATGCACGGCGCCGCGCGCGATGGCGGTGATCGCGCGGGAATAGGACAGATGGTAGCGGCGGGCATCCGCCTCGGTCCGGGCCGCCTCGCCCAGCATGTCATAGCTGTAGGTGTAGCCCCGCGCCTCAAGCTCTTCGGCGCGCTTCATCGCGGCCTCGATCGTCTCGCCCAGCACAAAGGCGCGGCCCATCTCCTTCATCGCGCGCGCCACGGCGGACCTGATCACCGGCTCGCCCAGTCGCTTGACGGCGGCGCGCAGGTGGCCGACCACCCCCGGCTCGCGGTCGTCCAGCACCCGCCCGGTCAGCATCAGCGCCCAGGTCGAGGCGTTGACCAGGCTTGAGGCGGACTTGCCCAGATGCCGGCCCCAGTCCGACGGCGCGATTTTGTCCTCGATCAGCGCATCCATGGTTTCGGCGTCGGGCACGCGCAAGAGCGCCTCGGCCAGGCACATCAGCGCGATGCCCTCGTCGGTCGACAGACCGTATTCGGCCAGGAACACCTCCATCAGCCCGGGCCGGGCGCTGGCGCGGATCTGCTGCACCAGATCGGCCCCGGCGGCCGCGATGCGCGCGCGGGCCGCGCCGTCCAGCCCGGCCTCGGCCAGCAGGGTCCGCACCAGGGCCACCTCATCGGTCAAGGCGCCCGTGGTGATTTCGGACCAGGCCTGCGACATCGCGCGCGTCATCGGGAATCTCCTGTGCTTGCTTGCGCCCCATCATACCGTTGATCAGGCAGGCCGTTCGCCCTAAGATCAGCCGAGGTGCCGGCGATCCGCCCGCAATTCGGCCAATTGACAGGACAAATGGAAAAGATCCCCCTGGACCGCTTCGACGAGGCCATCCTGCGCCTGCTGGCCGCCGACGGCCGCCTGCCCGCCGCCGAGACCGCCCGGCGCATCGGCCTGTCCAAATCCCCGACCCAGGCGCGCATCAAGCGTCTGGAACAGGCCGGCGTGATCGCCGGCTACCGCGCCGTGCTTGACCCCGTGCGCATGGGCCTGGCGCATGTCGCCTTTGTCGAGGTCAAGCTGTCGGACACGCGCGAGGCGGCGTTGACCGCCTTCAACCGCGAGGTGCTGCGGGTGCCCGAGATCGAGGAATGCCACATGATCGCCAGCCGGTTCGACTATCTCTTGAAGGTGCGCACCTCTGACATCCAGTCCTACCGGCGCATCCTGGGCGAGCGCATCTCGGCCCTGCCCCATGTCGCCTCGACCTCGACCTATGTGGCGATGGAGGCGGTCAAGGACGGAGGGTGAGGAAACGTGGTGCCCGCGGCCGGACTTGAACCGGCACGGCCATGCGGCCTGGAGATTTTAAGTCTCCTGTGTCTACCATTTCACCACGCGGGCATGCGCCGGGACGACAGCATAACGTGCCCCGCGCCGGGGTAAAGGGCGACCCTCGGCGCCGCTGCGTCGCGGCAATTGACACTTCCCCGCCCTTTCCGACATATCAGCCCCAAGAGATTGCGGAGGACGTGATGAAAAAGATCTATCCCAACGCCGGCGCCGCGCTTGAGGGGCTGTTGTTCGACGGCATGCTGATCGCTTCGGGCGGCTTCGGTCTGTGCGGCATTCCCGAACTGCTGATCGCGGCGATCCGCGAGGCAGGAACCAGGGATCTGACCGTGGCCTCCAACAATGCCGGGGTTGACGGCTTTGGCCTTGGCCAGCTTCTGGAGACCCGGCAGATCCGCAAGATGATCTCGTCCTATGTCGGCGAGAACGCGGAATTCATGCGTCAGTACCTGTCGGGCGAGCTGGAGCTGGAGTTCAACCCCCAGGGCACCCTGGCCGAGCGGCTGCGCGCCGGCGGCGCCGGCATTCCGGGCTTTTACACCAGGACCGGCGTCGGCACGGTGATCGCGGAGGGCAAGCCGGTGATGACCTTCGACGGTCAGGACTATATCATGGAGCGCGGCATCGTGGCCGATCTGTCCATCGTCAAGGCCTGGAAGGCCGACCCCTCGGGGAACCTCGTGTTCCGCAAGACCGCGCGCAACTTCAACCCCCCCGCCGCCACCTCGGGGCGCGTCTGCGTCGCCGAGGTCGAAGAGATCGTGCCGCTGGGCGCGCTCGACCCCGACACCATCCATTTGCCGGGCATCTATGTGCACCGCATCGTGCAGGGCACGCACGAAAAGCGGATCGAAAACCGGACGGTGCGCCCGCGGTAGGTGCAAGGCAAACTGGCCGCAAGACGCAGGAGACACGATATGCCCCGCATGACGGTGATCGGAAATTCCCACATCGGGGCGCTCAAGCTTGGATGGGAAAGCCTGTCGGCGCATGCGCCCGACTGGTCCTTGCGGTTCTTTGGCCTCGCGGGCGCGGATTTCCGTTATCTGACGCTGACGGACGAAAAGGCCTTTGGACTGCCCGCAAACCACAAGGCCCCGCCCGAGGTCGCCGCGACGGTGGTGAAGATCAACGGCGCCCTGACCATTGACCTGGCCGGGCAGGACGTCATCCTCAGGGCGGGGCCGGTCAAGCTGATGGTCAACCTGGTCGCGGGGATCGCCGATCGGGATGTCGAGGGATTGCTCGAAACCGGCGGCCCTGCCGTCATGTCCAGGGCCGAATTCGACACATTGTGCCTGGCGACGTTCAACACCTACCGGCCCGACCGGAAATGGCTGGCCGGCGGCTTGCCCCACCAGATCGTCATGGCGATCCCGCTGCCTTCGGAAGAGATCGCCCGGTCGCAAGCGCCCGAAGACGAGGTCTGGTCGCGTTTTGCCCGGCGCCCGGGCGACAAGCGGCCCCTGATCGCGGCGATCTTCCGCGCCTACGAGCGGGACCTGGCGCAGCACAACATCGCTTTGGTGACGCAGCGCGCGGAGACGCTCGCCACCTGCGGGCTGACGAAAGCGGAGCACGCGCGCAACTCGCGCCGGTTGTCCGGCTCGCTCCACACCGATGTGGACTATGCGCACATGAATGCCGGCTATGGCGCGCTTGTGTTGCAGGACGCCATCGCTAGGGGCGCCGCGCTGTTGCAGGGCCCGCCGCCAGCGGCCGGGGCAACCGCGCAACAGAATCGCCTGGCGTCCGGCCAGCACCCCCCGGCAGCCTCGCCCTATACCGGCCTGACCGAACGTGCCTTCTGGCGCAGCGCGGTCGCCGCGCGCGCGCCGCTCGATCCGGGCGATCTGTACGTCCCGCGCTTCACGATCTCGCGCCAGAACAAGATCGCCACGGCCGGAAGCTGCTTTGCCCAGCATATCGGTCGCGCGTTGCGGGGTGCTGCGTTCAACGTGCTGGATTGCGAGCCCGCTCCGACGGAGCTTGACACCGATGAGGCCGATGCCCGGGGGTACGGGCTGTTCTCGGCGCGTTACGGCAACATCTATACCGCCCGGCAACTGTTGCAGGTGCTGCGCGAAGCCGAAGGCCAGGCCCGTCCCGCGGCCGCGGTCTGGGAACGGAACGGCCGCTTTTACGACGCCCAGCGCCCCGGCATCCTGCCGGGCGGTCTGCCGTCAGAGGCGGCCGTGCTTGCCGACCGCGCCAGCCATCTTGCGGCCCTGCGCGGCCTTTTTCGCGACCTTGACGTTTTTGTCTTTACCTTCGGGCTGACAGAGGCTTGGGTCCACCAGGCCACCGGGACGGTCTATCCGACGGCCCCCGGCACCATTGCGGGGCAGCATGACCCCAGCGTGTTTGCCTTCCGGAACTTCGACGCAACCGAAGTCCTTGCGGATTTCGAGGCCTTTCGCGCCGCGCTGTTGCAGATCAATCCCGGCGTCCGTTTCCTTGTCACGGTCTCGCCGGTGCCCCTGACCGCCACCGCGACGGACATGCATGTCGAGGTCGCGACGGCCTATTCCAAGGCCACCCTTCGCGCCGTCTGCGGGATGCTGGTGGCACGCCATCCGGACATTGACTATTTCCCGTCCTATGAATTGATCACCTCGCAGAACGCCCGGGGTGTCTATTTCGATGCGAACATGCGCAATGTCTCGAACCAGGGGGTTGCAGCGGCGATGAAGCTTTTCATGACCGCGCAAGGCATCGGCGCGGCGCCGCAGCGGACGGGTCCCGTTCCCGGCGATGCGGCGGGCGCCGACCAAGCGACAACGCAGTGCGAGGACGCCTTGCTCGAAGCCTTTGCAACACCACTGTCAACATCCGACCAAGCAGGAGGACGATAATGCCCTGGGACCGCAACCAGATGGCCGCACGGGCCGCGCAGGAATTGCAGGATGGCATGTATGTCAACCTTGGCATCGGCATCCCGACCCTGGTGGCCAACTACATCCCCAAGGGGATAGAGGTGACGCTGCAATCGGAAAACGGCATGCTGGGGATGGGCCCTTTTCCCTTTGCGGGCGAAGAGGACCCCGACCTGATCAACGCCGGCAAGCAGACCATCACCGAGCTGCCGCAGACCGCCTATTTCGACAGCGCCCAGTCCTTTGCCATGATCCGAGGCGGCAAGATCGCCATGGCGATCCTGGGCGCGATGGAGGTGGCCGAAAACGGCGATCTGGCGAACTGGATGATTCCGGGCAAGCTGGTCAAGGGCATGGGCGGCGCGATGGATCTGGTGGCCGGCGTCGGGCGGGTAGTGGTGGTGATGGACCATGCCTCCAAGCACGGCGAATCCAAGGTGCTGCGCGCCTGCACCCTGCCGCTGACCGGCAAGGGCGTGGTGAACCGCATCATCACCAACCTGGGCGTGCTGGACGTGGTCCCCGGGGGCCTGCGGATCGTGGAATGCGCCGAGGGCGTCACCGGGGCCGAACTGCGCGCGGCGACCGAGGCGACGATCGTCGGCTGAACCGGCGCCGGGTGTGGGGCCAGCCGGTGGGAGAGTGCGCAGGGGCGCGGTGCGTTGCCAGTTCCGCCCGACTTTGGCCGAGGCACCAGCCGAGGTCATGCGGGAACGTTTGCCCTATCCCCGCCGAGGGCCCCAAAGGCCGGTCGCCAGCGCCCGCCCTTCCCCCGGCAGGCGCTTCGCGCCAGCCAGGTCAGGCGCTGGCCTCTGGTGTGAGGGCGGAGCCGGTCACCCGGACACGTTCCCACACGGGCGGGAAAACGCAGTGCGTTCTCCTTCTCGCCCGAACTTGGCCGAGGCCATCGCCGAGGTCATGCGGAGACACCTCGGCAATCCGGTCGAGGGCCCCAAAGGCCCTCGGCCAGCGCCTGCCCTTCCCAGGGAGGGCGCTCCACGCCCTCCGGGTCGGGCGCTGGCCTCAGCGGTCTCTTGCGGAAGCGGTCTACCCTCACCGTTCCCACACGGGCGGAAAAACGCAGTGCGTTTTCCTTTTCGCCCGACTTTGGCCGAGGCCATCGCCGAGGTCATGCGGTGCCGCCCGCCCCATCCCCGACCGAGGGCCCCAAAGGCCCGTCGCCAGCGCCTGCCCTTCCCCCGGGCTGGCGCTGGCCTCTTGTGTGCGGGCGGACCGGGTCACCCGGATGGTTCCCCCACGGTCTCCCGGTTGCATTCCGACACGAGAGAGCAAACGCCCTGCCCTTCCAAATCCGCCCGGGGCCGCTTCAACGCCGCGCCGGCCCGAAACCGCCGCCCTTCAGCGGGTCTCCGGCCCCAGGCGCGGGCCGGCGGCGGACAGCACCTTGAAGACGCACGGATCGCTGACCAGTTCCGGCGGGGTCAGGCAGAGGCCCTGCGCCACGGTCCAGGCGGCCAGAACCCTTGGCACATAGTCGCGCGTCTCGGCATAGGGCGGCACGCCGCCGTTGGCTTGCACGGCACCCTCGCCGGCATTGTACGCCGCGATCACCATCAGCGGATCGCGGTCGAACCTGCCCATCAGCCAGTCCAGATAGGCCACGCCGCCCGCGATGTTCTGCGCCGGATCCCGGGCGTCCTGCACCGCGAACCGCTCGGCCGTGGCGGGGATCAACTGCATCAGCCCCTCGGCCCCCTTGGAACTGACCGCATCGGCACGCCCGCCGCTTTCGGCGCTGATCACCGCCAGCACCAGCGCCGGCGAGACCTGCGTGCCGACCGTCGCGCGAAGGATCTCGGTGCCGTGGACCTGCGCGATCTCTTGCAGGGCCTGAAGCCGCGGCCCCGGCACCGCGCTGCCCTTTGGCCCCAGACCAAGCGCGGCAAGGGCCAGCGGAAAGCGGCCGTCGCCCTGCGAAATGCCGGGCGGCACCTGATCCCAGAACCAGCCATAAAGCGCCGCTTGCCCCGTGAAGGGGGCGAATCCGCCAAGGGCGGGCGGGCTCACCCCGTCCGGATCGACCTTTGGCAGGGCCGCCAGCAGCGCGGCCTGCGCCGCCGGGTCGATCTGCACCGTGATGCGCTGCCCCGCGACAAGATCGGACACCCTGATCCGCCGGAATCCGCCGCTGCCCTCGGCCGCCGGCGTCTCGGCCACGGCGGCCAAGGGAAGGGCCGCCGCGATCAGCAGCGGCACAAGGCGGCTTGCGAACATGGGGTCTGCTGCTCTGTTCTTGTTTGCCGAAGAATTGCACAGGCTGCCCCGTCTTGGCCAGAAATTCTGTCATTTGCGCCCAAATTGCCGCCCCGGGGGCCAGGAAACATGCAGACCCAGCCCGGCCTGTGATTTTTTTTCGTTCATTTTCATTGCCTTGCAAGATAGTTAACAAAAGATAACCCCGCTGCAATCTTTCCTTTTCGCATCCCAAGTCTCGCCACAATCGGCGGCCAGTTTGGCTTCATCGAAACCAGACCACCCCAACCGGGTCCAGGATCGACCCACCCAACGCCAAACGAAAGGGCATACCATGAAACTGAAGAACCTCTTCAAATCGTTCGCCAAAAACGAATCCGGCGCCGTGACCGTTGACTGGGTCGTGCTGACCGCTGCCATCGTCGGCCTTGGCATCGTCGTGACGACCTCGGTCGGCGGCTCGGTCACCGGTCTGGCCTCGGGCATCGCGACCGACGTCGCCAGCCAGTAAGCCCTGACAGGGCAAGCCGGCCGCCCCAGTCCGCGGTCGAACCCTGAAACGCAAGACGGGGCCGCTTCCGCAAGGGGCGGCCCCTGTCTTTGGATCCGACGGACGGCCCGGTGGGGGCGCGGGACGGCGGGGATTTTGTCGAAATCCGTCGCATTCTTCACCTTCGGGACTCATTCCAGACACGCGCGGGCCGCCCGTTGGCCCCACGTCGACAACCGGCAAGGGGAAATCTCCCCAGGACGCGCGCCAACCCAACCCACCGCAAGGATCGCACCATGAAGACTCAAAGCCCCCTCGCCACCTTCCTCAGGGATGAACGCGGCGCCGTCACCGTCGACTGGGTCATCCTGACCGCCGCGATCGTCGGACTGAGCATTGCGGTCATGGCCATCTATGTGGGCCCGGTCCAGGATGCGGCCACCAGCCTGGCCACCGAGCTTGACGCCATCGACTGAGCCGGCAGCCCGCGCCGCTGCCGCCCCTTTGCTTTGCCGCCGCCGGCGGTGTATTTCCGCAGCGCGGTCATCCGCCCGCCATATTCCTGGGTCAGCCTGACCCGTGGGGCGCGGTCGGGCAGCGCGACGATTTTGACAAGGGCCCTGGTGCCGACCAGGGTCGGCACGCAGCAATCAGGGCCCCGGGGCAACAGATGAGAATGATTTTCGCGTTGGTTCTACTGGTTGGCGTCGCCCTGGCGGGCGCTGCCGTCTACATGACCCAAGGGTATATCAACCAGACGGAATCGGCGCTGGCCAAAGAGCGCGAGGTGCGCGCCAGGACCGGCGCTCTGGTCGAGGTCTATGCCGTGAACAAGGACATGAGCTATGGCGATGTCCTGGTCAAGGACGACCTCAAGGCGGTCTTCGTGCAGGAAAACGCCCTGCCCGAAGGGGCCTTTCGCGACATCGAGGTTCTCTTTCCCGCCGACAAGGCCGACCTGAAGCGCTTCGTGCTGCGCGATCTGGCCAAGTTCGAGATCCTGCTGGCCAGCCGCCTGACCGAACCGGGCCAGAGCGTCGGGGTCACGGGCGATCTGGACAAGGGCATGCGCGCCTTTGCGATCCGGGTCGATGCCGCCGACTTCCTGCAACCGGGCGACCGGGTCGACATCTACTGGACCGGCACGGTCACCAGCGGAAGTGACAGTGGCGAGGTGACGCGGCTGATCGGCAGCGCCGTCAAGGTGATCGCGGTCGACCGCGACGGCGACGGCGGGCTGTCGGCGGGCGATCTGACCAAGCGCAGCATCACCGTTTCGGCAAGCCCCGAACAGATCGCGATCCTGGCCCAGGCGCAGGCGACCGGCCAGTTGGTGCTGTCGCTGGTCGGGCTGGACGACGACACCGAGGTCGGCACCATCGAGGTGGACGCCAACGCGCTTTTGGGCGTGACCGCCGCCGCCCCGGTGATCGAGGCGCTGCCCGAACAGGTCTGCACCATCCGCACCCGAAAGGGCGCCGAGGTGGTCGAAATCCCGGTCGCCTGCCGCGATTAGCTCTGCAAGGCCCCGGCCCGCAGCGCGCGGGCAGGGCCGCCAGGGCGCCGTGTGTTGCATGTTGTCCACATCAGAAACGTCAACCAACCAATTGATTCTTGCTTGCAAATCGAAAAAAGTGCACTGTGTGGCCCTACGGGGCGATCAAGATCCCGACGGACCTCACGCTGAGGTGTGATCGAAAGGGCAGGCCAAATGAAGACGTCAAGCCTCCTGCGGGCCGGGCTGATCGGGCTGGCGTTGGCCATTTCGCCAACCCTGCCCGCCTCGGCCGAAGCCCTGCGCGTGATGAAGGGATCCGAGGTGGCGCCCCTGACGGTGCCGATGAACCGCGCCGTGGTGGTCGAAAGCGACGTTCCCTTTGCCGAACTGTCCATCGCCAATCCCGGCATCGCGGACATCTCGACCCTGTCCGACAGGTCGATCTATATCCTTGGCATCACCCCCGGGCGCACCACGATGACGCTGCTCTCGGCCGACGGTCTGCTGATCTCGAACGTCGAGATTCACGTCACCCCCGACATCGCCGAATTCAAGGAACGGCTCCAGCAGATCCTGCCGGGCGAGCCGATCGAGGTGCGCACCGCCAACGACGGCATCGTGCTGTCCGGAACCGTCTCTTCGGCGGTCAAGCTGGACCGGGCGCTTGATCTGGCCAACCGCTACGCCCCCGACCGCGTGTCGAACCTGATGAGCGTCGGCGGCACGCAGCAGGTGATGCTCAAGGTCCGCTTTGCCGAAATGCAGCGGTCGGTGTCCAAGTCGCTGTCGTCGTCGCTTGCGATTCAGGGCGGCTCCAGCGTGGACGTGATCGGCGAGACGGGCACCTGGCTGGACGCCACCAATGGCATCGGCGAGGCGATCCTGTCGCCGCCCGACACCGAGGGCGCCTTTGCGCTGGGTTTCACCGCAGGGTCGCTGGAATTTGCCGTTCTGCTTGAGGCGCTTGAAACCAAAGGCGTGGTGCGCACCCTGGCCGAGCCGAACCTGACCGCACTTTCGGGACAAGAGGCCAAGTTCCTGGCGGGCGGCGAATATCCCATCCCGATTGCCGACGGCGACGGCGGCATCACGGTGGAATACAAGCCCTTTGGCGTCGAGTTGAACTTTACCCCGACCGTGGTCGACGGCGATCTGATCAACCTGGTGATCAATGCCGCCGTCTCCTCGATCGACTCCAGCACCTCGTTGCAGACCGAGACCGTCTCGATCAACGCGTTCCGTCGTCGCGAGACCTCGACCACGGTCGAGATGCGCGACGGCGAGAGTTTTGCCATCGCGGGGCTGTTGCAGGACGATTTCCGCGACCAGACCGGACAGGTTCCCTGGCTGGGCGACATTCCGATCCTGGGGGCGCTGTTCCGCAGCGCCGACTATCAGCGCGCACAGTCCGAACTGGTCATCATCGTCACGCCGCATCTGGTCACGCCGACCCGGGGCGAGGCGCTGGCGCTGCCCACCGACCGGATCCGCATTCCTTCCGAGCAGGAATTGTTCCTGTTCGGCCAGACCGCCGGCAAGCTCAAGGGCGGCGCGGGCGAAGTGGCCCGGCAGGACTTTTCCGGCGACTATGGCTATGTGATGGAATAGGCCGATGCAGATCAGAACCCTTGCCGCCCCCGCCCTGGTCAGCATGCTTGCGCTTGGCGCCTGCTCGGACACTTTGAACGAAATGTACCGCGAGGCCGGGGCCGAGGTGGACGAAGGCAACTTCGGCACGCCGACCCTGAACAATTCGCTGCTGATGATGGGTGAGCTGGAGGCGACAGTGGCCATGCAGGGCCGCTTTGCCGCCGAGGTGCCGCCCTCGATCGGCTTTGACTTCGACAGCGCCGCCATTTCGGCCGAGGCCGCCGCCGTGCTTGAGGCGCAGGCCGACTGGATCCGGCAGTTCCCCGAAATCCGCTTCCGCGTCTATGGACACACCGATCTTGTCGGCACCGATGCCTACAATAAGGCCCTGGGCCTGCGCCGGGCCAATGCGGTGGTGGCGTTCTTTGCCACGCGCGGCATCTCGCGCTCGCGTCTTGAGGCGGTGGTCTCGTTGGGCGAGACGCAGCCCGTGGTCCCGACGCCGGACCGCGAGCCGGCGAACCGGCGAACCGTGACCGAGGTGACCGGCTTTGTGAAGACTGCCGCCGGCGTCACCAACGGCAAGTATATCGAGGTCGTCTGGCGCGAATACGTGCAGGGAGCGACGCGGATTCATCCGCAGAACACGCCCGTCAAGACCGCCGCCGCCCCGGATGGCGGCGGCTGAGCCCGGCACAGCGCGGCCGACGCCCCGGGCTCAGCGTTTCGACCTTGGGAACGCTCCGCAAAAAAATCCAAGATTAACGATCTTTTGGCCCCAATGTCGCCAAGTTCTGCGGGCAACTCTGACACAAAGCAGATCACCCCGGGCCGCCGGCCTGTGGACGCAAGACTGCGCTGTGCCTGAAAGCGGTTTCTGTACAGCAGCTTAGAAGGAACGTTCGATGACGAGTGTTGCCAATCTTCAGCCGGAGCCGACGCCGATTCTCGCCTGTACGATTTCGCGGGACGTGCTGAACTTCGACCAGTTGATCGACGACATGGAAACAGAGATGGGCGAGGCCTGGGGCCATCTTTCCTTTGATGAGGCCAGGGACTTTCTGACCCAGCCCGAAGCCGCCTCGATCATCTTCATCGCCATCGCGGTCAATGCGATGGACGAGGCCGACCTTTCCGTGATCGGCGACATCGTGCGGCAGGCCAAGGCGTTGCGGATCAGGATCATTCTTGTCGCCGACCAGATCGGACCGGCCTCGCTGCACCACCT
This sequence comes from Paracoccaceae bacterium, assembly GCA_052387855.1. Taxonomy (GTDB): domain Bacteria; phylum Pseudomonadota; class Alphaproteobacteria; order Rhodobacterales; family Rhodobacteraceae; genus CAIYZT01. The sequence continues at coordinate 22,419 of JBQTIT010000106.1, read as the reverse complement.
GCTGCGCCTGGGCGCCGATGATTTCCTGCCCTATCCGATGCCCGAGCGGTCGCTGCACGAGGCCATCGAAAGGGCCAAGTCCCCGCCAGAGCCGGTGCTGGACCCCGCGCAGCCTGCCCGCCGCATGGGGCAAGAGCCCGGCACCGGCTCTGCCCGGCTGAAAACCCGCGAGGATTGCGACGGCGTCGTGCTGGCGGTGCATGGTCTGGCCGGCGGCGTCGGCGCCTCGACCTTTGCGTCGAACCTGGCGTGGGAGCTTGCCTCGATCCCCGCCGCGAGCGAGCGCGAGGCGCCGCGCGTCTGCCTGCTGGACCTGGATCTGCAATACGGCTCGGTCGCGACCTATCTTGACCTGCCGCGCAAGGAAGCGGTGTTCGAGCTTTTGACAGACACCGCCAACGCCGACAGCGACCAGTTCCTGCAAGCCATGCAGACCTTCAACGACAAGCTGCACATCCTGACCGCCCCGGCCGACATGCTGCCGCTCGACATCGTGAGCCCTGAGGACATCGCGCGGCTGGTGGCGCTGGCCCGGGCCAATTTCGACTTTGTGATCATCGACATGCCCAAGACCATCGTGTCCTGGACAGAAACCGTCCTGACCCGCTCGCATGTCTATTTCGCGCTGATGACGCTGGATCTGCGCTCGGCCCAGAACGTGCTGCGCCTCTTGCGGGCGCTCAAGACCGAATCCCTGCCGCATGAAAAGCTGCGCTTCGTGCTGAACCGGGCGCCGGGCTTTACCGACCTGTCCGGCAAGGGCCGGGTCAAGCGCATGGCCGAGAGCCTTGATATCTCGATCGAGGTGCAGCTTCCCGACGGCGGCGACAAGGTCAGCCAGGCCAACGACCACGGCCTGCCCCTGTCGGAAGAGGCGGCCAAGAACCCGCTGCGCAAGGAGCTGCAAAAGCTGGCACGATCGCTTTTCGATCTGAACCGCGCCGCCGCCAGCGGCAAGCGCTGAGGTTCGGACACACCGAGGGACTGGGATGTTTTCACGCTTCAAGAAGCCAGAGACGGCACCGGGGCAAGGCGCAAGCCGCCCCGCCCCCGCCCCCATGGCCCCCGCGCCGGCGCCCGAGACCGCGCCGCAGCCGGCCATCGCCCTGCGCCCCGCCACCCCCGCCCCGCGCGCTCCGGCCGAGATTGCGGCGGCGGACAAGGAAAAGAAGCGCAAGGAGCGGATCGCGGAGCTGAAGGTCGAGCTGCACAAGCGCCTGCTGGACAACCTCAACCTCGCCGCGCTGGAAACCGCGACCGAGGCGAACCTGCGGGCCGAGATTGCCGCCCTGTCCAGCGAGGCGCTGGAAGAGATGCAGGCCTCGCTGAACCGCGAGGACCGCGCCCAGCTCTTTCAAGAGCTTTACGACGAGGTCATGGGCCTGGGCCCGCTGGAGCCCTTGCTGCGCGACGAGACGGTCAACGACATCCTGGTGAACGGGCCCAACCGCATTTTCGTCGAACGGGGCGGCAAGCTGACGCTGACCGACATCACCTTCAAGGACGAGCGGCACCTGCTGCGCATCATCGACAAGATCGTCTCGGCGGTGGGCCGGCGGGTCGACGAATCCAACCCCTATTGCGACGCGCGCCTAGCCGATGGCTCGCGGTTCAACTGCATGGTGCCGCCCGTGGCGGTCGACGGCTCGCTTGTGTCGATCCGCAAGTTCAAGAAGGACAAGCTGGGGATCAACGATCTGGTCCGCTTTGGCGCCTTTACCGAAGAGATGGCGCTGTACCTGCAAGCGGCGGTGTCCTGCCGGCTGAACATCATCGTCTCGGGCGGGACCGGGTCGGGCAAGACCACGACGCTGAACGCGCTGTCCTCGTTCATCGACGATACCGAGCGCGTGCTGACCATCGAGGACACCGCCGAGTTGCAGCTTCAGCAGGTCCATGTCGGGCGGATGGAAAGCCGGCCGCCCAACGTCGAGGGCAAGGGCGCCGTCACCCAGCGCGACTGTCTGCGCAACGCGCTGCGGATGCGCCCGGACCGCATCATCGTCGGCGAGACGCGCGGCGACGAGGTGATCGACATGCTTCAGGCGATGAACACCGGCCACGACGGCTCGATGACCACGATCCACGCCAACAACCCGCGCGACGGCATTTCCCGTCTTGAAAACATGGTGGCCATGGCCGGCATCGAGATGCCGCTGAAAGCGATCCGCAGCCAGATCGCCAGCGCAGTCAACGTCATCGTGCAGGCCAGCCGCCTTCAGGACGGCTCGCGCCGGATGACCTCGATCACCGAGATCACCGGAATGGAGGGCGAAGTCATCTCGATGCAGGAGGTGTTCCGGTTCGAGCGTCTGGGGGTCGATCCGAACGGCAGGATCATCGGCCGGTTCAACGCAACCGGCGTGCGGTCCTACCATTCCGAGCGCTTCCGCCAGTGGGGCTTTGAACTGCCGCCGTCCATCTACGATCCCATCATCTGAGGGCAGCCCATGCAGATCTCAGCCGCACCCGTCATCTACATCCTGATCTTCGTCGCCGTGATCGCGCTGGTCGAGGGCATCTACCTGACCACCTTTGGCAGGTCGATCAGCCTGAACAACCGGATGAGCCGGCGTCTGGCGCTGCTGGAAAAGAACAACAACCGCGAGGCGGTGATGGACCAGCTCCGCAAGGAGATGAGCCAGCACCTGACCACGCGCGGCATCCCGCTTTATGCGCTGCTGGCCAGCAAGGCGCAGAAGGCCAACATCGCCTTTTCCCCCCGGCAACTGATGCTGATCATGGCGGGGGTTTCGGTCTTTGCCTACCTCGCCCTGACAATCGGCACTTCGGCGCCGCAGGCGGTCCGTCTGGTGCTGGCCGTCGTCATGGGGGTTGGCGGGGTCTACATGTGGGTCAACAAGAAGGCCAAGAAGCGCATCGAGATGCCGGACGAACAACTGCCCGATGCGGTCGAGCTGATGGTGCGCAGCCTGCGCGTGGGTCATCCGTTTTCCACCTCGATCGGCATCGTCGCCAAAGAGGTGCCCGACCCGCTGGGCTCGGAATTCGGGCTGATCGCGGACGAGGCGGCCTATGGGCGCGACGTCGCGGAATGCCTCAAGGCCTTTGCCGAGCGCATGGACAATCAGGACCTGCGGTTCCTCGCCGTTGCGGTGACGATCCAGCAGACCTCGGGCGGCAACCTGGCCGAGATCCTCGAAGGTCTGGCCAAGGTAATCCGGGCGCGGTTCAAGCTGTTCCGGCGCGTGCGCGCCATTACGGCCGAGGCGAAATGGTCGGGCATGTTCCTGTCGGCCTTTCCGATCGGCGCGCTGGTCATGATCCTTCTGGTCAAGCCGGACTATTTCGACATGGTCATGGAGACATCCTATTTCGTCCCCGCGGCCGTGATCGTGGCTGCCTTCCTCGTCCTCAACGTGGTTTTCATGAAGATCATGGTCAACATCAAGGTATAGGGCGCGCTCATGGAATTTCTTGGTCCCATCAATGACATGATCGTCGGCGCGCTCGGCCCGGCCGGCCCGCTTCTGGTGATCGGTTTTCAGGGCGCGCTGATGATCCTTCTGGTCCTGCCCCTGCTGCTGAGCAAAAAGTCGGACCCTTTCGACAAGGTCAAGGACCAGCGCAAGAAGGGGGCCGAGCCTGCGCCGGGGCAGGCGGCAACCCTGCGCCGCGAAGAGAAGACCGACAAGCTTGAAAAATACGCCCATTTCCTGGAGCCGCAGGACAAGGAATCGCTCTCGGCGGCGCGGCTCAAGCTGCTTCGTGCCGGCTACACCGCCAAGAACGCGGTGCGGGTGTTCCACTTTGCGCAGCTAACCCTGGGTCTGGGTCTGCTGGGCCTGGGGGCGGTCTATGCGCTGCTGATGTCGGCCACGCAGGAGATGTCGGTCCAGTTCATGGCCATCGTCACCATCGGCCCCGGCGCGGCCGGCTATTACCTGCCGCAATACTGGGTCCAGCGGCGCCTTGAGGCCCGCCGGACCGAGATCATCGAAGGCTTTCCGGACTCGCTTGACCTGATGCTGGTCTGCGTCGAGGCCGGCCAGTCGCTCGACCAGTCGATCAGCCGCGTCGCCAAGGAAAGCCGCGCAGGCTATCCCGCGCTGGCCGACGAATTCGACATGGTCGCCAACGAGGTGAAGGCCGGCAAGGAACGGGCGCAGGTGCTCAAGGACATGTCGCTGCGCGTCGGCATCCCCGATGTGTCGTCCTTTGTGACCACATTGGTGCAGTCGGCGACCTATGGCACCTCGATCGCCGAGGCGCTGCGCATCTACTCGGCCGAAATGCGCGACAAGCGGGTGATGCGCGCCGAGGAAAAGGCAAACACCTTGCCGACCAAGCTGACGCTCGGCACTATGCTGTTCACGCTGCCGCCGCTGCTGATCATCCTGATCGGACCGTCGATCCACGGCGTGGTCACCCATATTGGAGGAGGGGGCTGAGCCCTTCGTGCCGACAAGATCCCTTATCGCCGCCCTTGCCCTGGGCCTGATTTCGGCCTGCACCGCGCCGGCCGGCCTGTCACCGCCCGAAAACGCCGCCCCCGGCGCCGATACCAGCAAGCCGGCCGAGGACGGCCTTATGGTCGGTCACCGGCTGATGGCGGCGGGCGAATACGAGCTGGCGCTCAAGGCCTATCTGCGCGCGGCCTCCGAGCAGGGCATCAATGTCGACGTGCTCTCGGCGCTCGGCTCGGCCAATCTCAAGCTGGACCGGCTGGGACAGGCGGAACAGCTCTTGCGCCGCGCGCTGGAGCTGGACCCGACCTTTGTCCCCGCGCTCAACAATCTGGGCGTGGTGCTGATGGAGCAGGGCAAGTATGGCGAGGCCAGCCTGATCTTTCAGCAGGCTTTTGCCCTGGACAGTGGCCAATCGGACGCCATCCGCGAAAATCTGCGCCTGGCCCTCGCGCGGCTTGAAAGCCCGGTGTATGGTGATCCGGAAAACCAAGAGCCGGTGCTTGAGCTGCTCCTTCCGGACGAGACGGGCACCGTTTCGCTGACCGAGCTTTAGGGCAGCCGGCCGCAGAGGCAGAGCAGTCAGGACCGGCACATGCGGCATTTTCCCTACCGGACCACAGCGCTGTTGGGCGCATTGGCGCTTGCGGCCTGTGCCAGCGACGAGGCGCGCGTCGAAGAGGCGCTGAAAGACGTCAACGTCATCGACCAGAGCAACCTCAGCGAGCTCATGCTGACGGTCGGCGATCCCGAAGAGGCGGTGTCCTACTTTTCGGGCGCGGTGCGGCAATACCCGGACCGGATCGACCTGCATCGCGGGCTGGCCCGGTCATTGGTGCGGGCCGGCAAGACCACCGAGGCGATCGCCGTCTGGCGCCAGGTCCTGGCCATGCCCGAGGCGACGCATGACGACCGCGTCTGGCTTGCCGATGCGCTGATCCGCAGCAACGACTGGGACGCGGCGTCGGCCGAGTTGAACCAGATCCCGCCCACCTTTGAAACCTTCGAACGCTACCGGCTCGAAGCCATGGTCGCCGACAGCCGGCAGGACTGGAAAAAGGCCGACAGCTTCTATGAAATCGCGGCCGGGCTGACGACCAAGCCGGCAGGCGTTTTGAACAACTGGGGCTTTTCCAAGCTGACGCGCGGCGATCCGGCGGGGGCGGAAAAGCTGTTCTTCCAGGCGCTGACCTATGACGGGTCGATCTTTGCGGTCAAGAACAACCTGGTCCTGGCCCGCGCGACGCAAGGCAAGTACGATCTGCCCGTCATCGCCATGACCCAGACCGAACGGGCCGAGCTGCTTTACACCATCGCCCTTGCCGCCATCAAGCGCGGCGATGTCTCGGTCGGCAAGCAGCTCTTGCGCGAGGCGATCGAAACCCATCCGCAGTTCTTCGAGGCCGCCACGCGCAGTCTTGCCGCGCTGGAAGGCTGATCCATGACCGCCGCCGCCGCGATGCTTCTGGCGCCCTTCGTGCTGCCCATCGCCCTGTGGGTGGCCTGGAGCGACATGAAATTCATGAAGATCCCGAACGCGGCGGTGATTGCGCTGGTCGCGGTCTGGCTGGCGCCCGGCCTCTTGGCCGTCGCGCTTGCGCTCTTGCCGGCAAAGGCCTGGGCGCTGGCCTGGGGCCTGGGCGCCGTGGTGCTGGCCCTGGGATTTGTCGCCAGCGCCGCCGGCCTGGTGGGGGCGGGCGATGCCAAGTTCGCCGCCGCCATGGCCCCCTTTCTGACCGGCGCCGACCTGCGGCAAACCCTGGCGCTTTTCGCCGCCTGCCTGCTGGGCGCCTTCGCCGCGCACCGGCTGGCGCGCCGGCTGCCGGCCCTGCGCCGCGCCGCCCCCGACTGGCTGAGCTGGGAGCACAAGGACTTTCCGATGGGCCTGGCCCTGGCGGGAACACTGATCCTGTCGATTCTCGCCCAAATCCTGCCCGCTTTCTAGCCCATCCTGCCGCGCGGGGCCGCGCCGGCCCCTTGCGTGTGGGACCAGACATGAACATGCAACCGACGACCGGGGTCATCGCGCCCGCCCTGCCCCGCTCGCTGGCCGAGACCGGCATCGCCACGGTCATGCTGCGCGACATCCTGCTCAAGACCATGTTCCGCACCAACCTTGAACTGGTCTCCAAACTGGCGCGCGTCGTCTGCCTGCCGGTGCAACTGACCCAGGAACTGGTTGACCTGGCCCGCACGCAACGGCTGATCGAGGCGACCGGTACCCTGCACGCCACCTCGGGCAACGAGATGGGCTATCAGTTGACCGACGCCGGCAAGGCCCGCGCGCTCGATGCCCTGGCGCAGTCGGAATACTACGGCGCCGTGCCGGTGCCGCTCGACCTTTACGCCCAGCAGATGCGGCGCCAGTCGGTGCGCAACATGTCCCTGACGCGCGAGGACCTGACCCGCGCCATGGGCCATCTGGTCCTGCCGGCCGACCTGATCGGCAACCTCGGCCCGGCGGTGACCTCGGGCCGCTCGATCCTGATGTACGGCCCGCCCGGCAATGGCAAGTCCTCGATCTCGAACGGCATCCGCGCCGCGCTGGGCGACAAGATCTATATCCCGCGCGCCATCGAGTATTCCGGCCAGATCATCTCGGTCTACGATCCGATCGTGCATTCGGCCGCCACCGAACAGCTTGACGACCCCACCGCCCTGCGCCGCGCCGGCAACCGCTATGATTCGCGTTATGTCTATTGCGACCGTCCCGCGGTGATCACGGGGGGCGAGTTGACGCTGGACATGCTGGATCTGAAATACAACCCCACCGCCCGCACCTACCAGGCGCCGCTGCAACTGAAATCCTCGGGCGGCATCTTCATCGTCGACGACCTCGGCCGCCAGTCCGAGCCGCCGCAGAAACTGGTCAACCGCTGGATCGTGCCGCTTGAGGAAAGCCGCGACATCCTTGCCCTGCAATCGGGCGAGAAGTTCACCGTGCCCTTCGACACGCTGGTGATCTTTTCGACCAACTTCCACCCCAACGAGATCTTTGACGGCGCTGCCCTTCGCCGGATCTTCTTCAAGATCAAGGTCGACGGGCCAAGCCAGGAAAACTTTCTCAAGATCCTTGCCATGGTCGCGCGCAAACGGCAGATGCCGCTGAACGAAGAGGCGCTGCTTTACCTCTTGCGCACCAAGTACCCGACCATCAACAACACCTTTGCCAATTACCAGCCGGTGTTCCTGATCGACCAGATCATCGCGATCTGCGATTTCGAGGGCATCCCCCACCAGATGACCCCCGATCTGGTCGACCGCGCCTGGAGCAACATGTTCGTGCGCGACGAGGCCATCGCAAGATAACCCCTGCCCTCATCCCCCCTGCCCTCATCCCCCGTGCGAAAATATCCCACGGGGGGGGCGTTTGCCCGGCTCTTGGCGGGCAAACGCGGGGGGTGTGAAACCCCCCGCTTCACGGCCTCGGCAGGCGCAGCCCCCGCTCGGTCACCACCGCGTCCAGAGGCTGGTCCGTCGGTTCGGTCGGCACCTCGTCCACCTCTTGCGCGGCAAAGGCGAAGCCGACGGCAAAGGTCGGGCGCCGCGCGCGCAGGCCCTCCAGCGTCCGGTCATAGAACCCCCCGCCGTAGCCCAGCCGAAAGCCGCGCGCGTCAAAGGCCAAAAGCGGCACGATCAGCACCTCGGGCTCGATCCAGGGCCCCTCGGCCGGGATCAGCGCGCCGAATTCGCCGGCCTGCATCGGCGTTTCGGGGCCCCACTGACGAAACCGCAAGGCTTGTGCCGGCCCCGGGATCACCGGCACGCCGACCGTGCCGGAATACGCGGCCATCGCCGGCAGGGGGTCGATCTCGGTCCGCATCGGCATGTAGCCGGCCAGGGGCCGCCCCGCGTGGCCGGCCAGGAAATCGGCCAGGATCTCGGCCGCCTGGCCCTGACCAAGGGCAAAGGCCGCCTTGCGCACCGCAAAGGCGGCCTTGCGCGCCGCCGCCTTCCGTGCGGCCAGATCGGTCATATCAGCATCACCGTGGCCAGGCCCAGAAAGACCAGAAAGCCCATCACATCGGTCAGGGTCGTGACGAACGTGCCCGAGGCCAGCGCCGGGTCCAGCCCCATCCGCGACATCGCCAGCGGCACCAGCACCCCGCCCAGCGCCGCCACCACCTGGTTGGCGATCATCGCAATGGCCAGCACCAGCCCCAGCGCGAGGTCCTGAAAGATCAGCCCGCCCGCCGCGCCCAGGATCAGCGCCAGACCCAGCCCGTTGAGCAGGCCCGCGCCCAGTTCGCGCCGCACCACCCGCCGCGCGTTCGAGGCGGTCAGATCGCGCGTCGCCAGCGCCCGCACCGCCACGGTCAGCGCCTGCGTCCCCGCGATGCCCCCGGTCGAGGCCACGATCGGCATCAGCGCCGCCAGCGCCACCACCGCCAGGATCGTCGTCTCGAACCGGGTGATCACCAGCGCCGAAAGGCTGGCGGTAAAGAGGTTGACCACCAGCCAGGGCAGCCGCTGCCGCGCGGTCGCCAGCGCGCCGTCCGAGATCGAGCTTTCCTCGCCGACGCCGGCCAGCAGCAGCATGTCCTCGTGATGCTCTTCGTCCAGCACGTTCATCGCATCATCGATGGTGATCACGCCCACCAGCCGCCCCGCCTCGTCGACCACGGGGCACGAGATCAGGTGATACTGGTTGAAGGCATAGGCGACGTTGCCCTCGGGCTCGCTGGCCAGCATGGTGCGAAAGCTGTCCTCGCGCAGGTCGGTCAGCCGCACCTCGCGGCGCGACGACAGGATGCGGCCCAGCGTGGCATAGCCCGTGGGCCGCATGCGCGGATCCACCAGGATGACGTGATAGAACTGGTCCGGCAGCACCTCGGCCGCGCGCAGAAAGTCGATCGCCTCGCCCACGGTCCAGTGTTCGGGCGCCACCACCACCTCGCGCTGCATCAGGCGCCCGGCAGAGCCTTCGGGGTAGGACAGCGCCTTTTCGACCGCGACGCGGTCGACCTCTTCCAGCGCGCCCAGGATCTTTTGCTGGTCCTCGGCATCGAGGTCTTCGAGAATGTCGACGACATCGTCGGTGTCCAGCTCGCGCACCGCCTCGGCCACGACCGAGGCCGGCAGCGCGCCGATCACCTCTTCGCGGATCGCCTCGTCGATCTCGGACAGGATCTCGCCGTCGATTCCCTCGGACCACAGGCGCAGCAGAACCGCGCGCTCGGCCGGGTGGATCTGCTCCAGCAGGTCCGCGATGTCGGCGGCATGCAGCGGCTCCAGCAGCGCGGCGATCCGCGCCTTGTCATGCGCCGCCGTCGCCTCCAGAATCGCCAGCACCCGTGAGGTGACCAGATCTTCTGCTTCGGCTCTGGACAGGAATTCGGTCATGGCGCGGGCTCCGTGATTGACCATCCATAGGATAAGCTGTTTCTGGAAAACAGGGGAAAGAGGGAAATTTACCCTCGCGGTGCATCCCTGTAACCTGCCCCGGCGGCAAACAGGTGACAACATGGCAGATCTACTTCTGGGACAGGTGCTGTCCTATGCGGGCGACCCCTTTGCCGAGGGGCCGGGGGCGGCGCGCCACCTGACCCACGGCGCCGTCCTGATCGAGGGCGGGCGGATCGCCGCCGTGGGCGAAGCCGACGCGCTGCGCCGCGCCCATCCGCAAGCCGCTGTCTCCGATTACGGCAAGCGTCTGATCTCGGCCGGATTTGTCGATGCCCATGCCCATTACCCCCAGACCGCGATCATCGCCTCCTGGGGCAAGCGGCTGATCGACTGGCTGAACCTTTACACCTTTCCCGAAGAGATGCGCTTTGCCGATCCGGACTATGCGGCCCTGATCGCCGAGCGCTATTTCGATCTGACGCTGGCCAATGGCACGACTTCGGTATGCAGCTATGCCACGATCCATCCGGCCAGCGTCGATGCCTTCTTTGCCGCCGCCGCGCGGCGCGGGCAGCGAGTCTGGGCCGGCAAGACCTGCATGGACCGCAACGCGCCCGAGGGGCTGCGCGACACCGCCGCCAGCGCCTATGACGACAGCAAGCGCCTCCTGGCCAAATGGCACGGACAGGGGCGGGCGTCCTATGTCATCACGCCGCGCTTTTCGCCCACTTCGACGCCAGAGCAGATGTCGGCGATGGGGGCCCTGTGGGCCGAGAACCGCGATTGCCTGATGCAGACGCACCTGTCGGAGCAGACGGACGAGATTGCCTGGGTCCGCAGTCTTTACCCCACCGCGCGCGACTATCTGGACACCTACGAGGCGCATGGGCTCTTGGGCAAGGGCGGGCTTTACGGCCATGCCATCTGGCTGGAAGAGCGCGAAAAGGCGCGGCTGGCCGAGGTGGATGCCAGCCTGATCCATTGCCCGACCTCGAACACCTTCATCGGCTCGGGGCTGTTCGACATGGGCGGGCTCAAGTCCGCCGGCCACAGGGTCGGGCTGGCGACGGACACCGGGGGCGGGTCGTCCTTTTCGATGCTGCGCACCATGGCGGCGGCCTATGAGGTGGCACAGCTTCGCGGCCGCGCGCTGCACCCGGCCGAGCTTTGGTGGCTGGCCACCCGTGGCTCGGCCGAGAGCCTGCACGCGGCGGACCGCATCGGCAACATCGCCCCCGGGATGGAGGCGGATCTGGTGGTGATCGACCTTGCCTCGACCCCCGCCATCGCGCAGGCGTCGGCCCGGGCCGAGGACATCTGGCAGGCGATCTTTCCGACCATCATGATGGGCGATGACCGGGCCACCCATGCGGTCTGGGTGGCCGGGCAGAGGGTGGTTTGACAGGGTCATGGCGTTGCCACACGGGCGGGGAAAGGCAATGCCTTTCCTTTTCCGACCGACTTTGACCGAGGCCATCGCCGAGGTCATGCGGGAACGCCCACCCCATCCCCGGCCGAGGGCCCCATAGGCCCTCGGCCAGCGCCTGCCCTTCCCCCGGCAGGCGCTTCACGCCAGCCAGGTCAGGCGCTGGCCTCTGTGGTGTAGCGGGACCGGTCTACCTTCGTCGTTCCCACACGAAAAGGAAAACGCGGTGCGTTTTCCTTTTCGCCCGACTGTGGCCGAGGCACGAGCCGAGGTCACGCGATACCGCCCGCCCCATCCACGGCCGAGGGCCCCAAAGGCCCTCGGCCAGCGCCCGACCCCCGCAGGGAGGGCGCTCCACGCCCTCCGGGTCGGGCGCTGGCCTCTGACATCTATGCGGAACCGGTCTACCGGACGCGTTCCCACACGGGCGGGAAAACGCAGTGCGTTTTCCTTTTCGCCCGACTTTGGCCGAGGCACTCGCCGAGGTCATGCGATGGCCCCGGCCCCATCCCGGCCGTGGGCCCCAAAGGCCCTCGGCCAGCGCCCGACCCGCCCCTGGCGGGCGCTCCACGCCCGCCGGGTCGGGCGCTGGCCTCTGTCGTGAGGGCGGAACCGGCCTACCGGACATGTTCCCGCACGGGCGGGAAAACGCAGTGCGTTTTCCTCTTCGCCCGACTTTGACCGAGGCGCCAGCCAGGTCAGGCGCTGGCCTCTGTCGGTGTAGCGGCCCGGTCTACCTTCGTCGCTCCCACACGGGCGGGAAACGCGGTGCGTGTCCACGCCCGCACCCCTCGCCGTTGGGCCCCGCACAAACCCACTCCCCTGCCGCCCTCAGCCACACTGCATAGCAACTGCCATTCCCGACGCAGGGCCCCGGTCGCGCAGCACCGGCGCGCCGGCTTGCAGCACCACCTCGACGGCCCGCCTGCCGTCCGCGCTGGCCAGCACCAGGCTGTCCCGGCCATCGCACCGCCGCAGGCCGCCCATGATCTCCGCCTGCCCGAAGGCGTGATTGGTCAGCCCCGGCGTCCGGGCGATCTCGGTCAGGGCGCCGCCCTGATAGCGGACAAACACCAGCTCCCTGGCCAGGTGCGGCCGGTCGACATAGGCGATCTCGATCCGCCCGTCGCCGTCAAAGTCGCCGATCCCGGCCGGCGCCAGCCAGCGGCGGGTCTGCCCGACCGGAGCGGTCGCGGCGCGCTTGCCGGCCGCGTCGTAAATCGCCAGCGTCGCGCCCAGCCGGATGTCGGTCTCGACCACCACGACCTCGGCCAGACCGTCGCCGTCAAGATCCGCAAGCCGCGCCTGACGGTCCTCGAACACACGCTCAGCCGGCAGGGCAAGGGTGATCTCGCGAGGCGCCGGGTCCGCGCAGCCGGCGCAGCCGGTCACCTCAAGGACAAGCGCGCCATAGCTGGTGTCGTCGCCGAACACGCCATGGGCATAGCGAAGCGTCGGGGCGCCCAGGCGGGCCGCTGTGATCTGCTGGCCCAGCGCCGCCATTGGCGCAAGCGCCACAAACGCGGCGGCGCAGGCCCAGGCAAGGATGCCGGGCGCGGCGCCCCTGTGCATCAAATCTGTTTTTCCGGCATCTGCACGCGCAGCCCGTCCAGCGCCGCGTTGACCTTGATCTGGCAGGTCAGACGCGAGCGGGCCGGGTCGGGATTCCAGGCGAAATCCAGCATGTCCTCTTCCATCGCGTCCTTTTTGGGCAGACGGTTCACCCAGGCCGGATCGACATAGACATGGCAGGTCGAGCAGGCGCAGGCGCCGCCGCAATCGGCCTCGATCCCCGGAATGCCGTTGTCGCGGGCGCCCTCCATCACGGTCAGGCCATTGGCCACCTCGACCGCATGTTCCTTGCCCGAATGTTCGACGTAGATGATCCTTGCCATGTCCGCCCTTTACGATCTGCTGCGCGCAGGCCGTGACATATGCCACTTCGCGGCCCATTTCCAGTGCCCAAAACCTTGCCGGTTCGGGGCATTTGTTCTATTTTCGTTCCATGTCCCCGCCCGCCCCCGCCCCCGACCGGCCTCGACAGCGCCCCGACCGGTGGCCGCGCCCCCCCGCCGCGCTGCCCGCCGGCCGGCTGGACGAGCCCTCGGACGGCGCGCGGGTCTGCGTCGCGGGGCTGGTGCTGGTGCGCCAGCGTCCCGGCACCGCCAAGGGCGTGATCTTCGTCACGCTCGAGGATGAAACGGGCGTGGCCAATGTCGTCGTCTGGGCCAAGACCTACGAGCGGTTCCGCCGCGCGGTCATCGCCGGGCGGCTCTTGCGCGTCACCGGCCGCCTGCAACGCCAGTCGGGCGTGGTCCATGTCGTGGCCGAGCTGATCGAGGATCTCTCGCCGCTGCTTGACCGGCTGCTGCTGCCCGACTTCCGGGCCGATCTTGCGCGCGCCGGGGACCAGCCCTAGGCTGCGCGCGGACCAAAAGGACACCTGATGCGCATCCCCTTCCCCGCCCGCAGGCTGCTCGGCGCCGCCTGCCTCTGCCTCGGGCTCGGCCCCGCCCTCGCCCTGGCCGAACAGCCCCTGCCCCTGACTTCGGCCACGAGCATCTGGGGCGAGGCGCTGCGCAGCGTCGATGACGACGTCAAGGCGATCCTGCGGGCGCCCTTTCGGGACAGGCGCCGCACGGGCCTGGCGCTGGCCGGGATCGGCGCCCTTGTCCTGCTGGACGAGCCGCTGACCCGCACCTATCAGAACACGGTGGAAAAGGCCTTTGACGGCTTTGCCCTGCCGAAACTGCCCTGGGAAGCCAGCCTTACCTCGCTCGGGCTGGTCTCGGAAGATGTCTGGATGCTGTCCGGCATGGCGCTCGGCTATGGCTATGGGGTGCTGTCCGGGGACGAGCGGGCGCAGCGCGGCGCGATCCTGTCCGGCAAGGCGCTGGCCTATTCCTTCGTCACCTCGCAACTGGTGCTGAAGTCTTTGACCGCGCGCAACCGACCCTGCCCCGATCTGGACGTGCCCGATTGCGCCAAAGGCCCCTTTACCGACAACCCGCTCGATTTCGGCAACTACCACGGCATCACGTTTGCGCCGGTCCCCTACGGCACCGCGATGCCCTCATATCATTTCACCCAGTTTTTCGCCGTCGCCCGGATCTATTCGGACCTCTACGCCGACAGTTGGGTGCCTTATGGCCTGGCCGGCCTGCTGGCGGTGTCCAACATCCGGGGACATCGGCACTGGGTGTCCGACATGGTCGCGGGCACGGCGCTGGGCCTTGGGATCGGCGAGATCGTGCTGCGCAACGCCGAGGCGGAACGCGCCAGCCGCATCCTGGCCGCGCCGGTCCTGACGGGGGATGGCGGCGGGGTGACGCTGGGAATGGATTTCTGAGCCGCCCTCGGCGGCCGGTGCAAAGCCCCGCCGGATCGGACGCGCCTGTGGGCAGGGGCGCCGTCAGCCGGTCAGCGCGCGCACCTGCGCGGTGAAATCCTCGCCGCGCGCCTCGAAGTCCGGATACTGGTCAAAACTCGCCGCCGCCGGCGCCAGCAGCACCACGTCGCCCGCCTCTGCCTCGGCGGCGGCGCGGGCCACGGCGCGCTCCATCGTAAGGCAGATCTCGTGCGGGGTCTGGCCCAGTTCCAGCGCAAAGTCGCGGGCCGAATGGCCGATCAGATAGGCCTTTGCCACCGAGCCGAGATGGGGCCGCAGCGCGGCGATCCCGCCCTCTTTGCCCAGTCCCCCCGCGATCCAGCGGATGCGGGGAAAGGCCTGCAAGGCCTTGGCGGCGGCATCGACATTGGTGGCCTTGCTGTCGTTGACAAAACGCACGCCGCCGCGCTCGCCCACAAGCTGACTGCGGTGCGGCAGGCCGGCAAAGCTGGCCAATGCCGCCTCGATCTGGCGCGGCGCCAATCCGACGGCGCGGGTGGCGGCATACGCGGCGCAGGCGTTCTGGTGGTTGTGCGCACCGGGCAGGCCGGGCATGGCGCGCAGGTCGACCGAGGCGACCTGCCGCCCCTTGCGCCATTCGGCCAGAAAGCCCTTGCGGGCAAAGACCGACCAGCCGAACCGGTCGAGCTTTTGCCCCGACGAGACGCGGATCACGCGGTCATCCTGCGCGTCCAGGCCCATCTGACCGGCGAGGAACCGCCCCTCTTCCTCGTCCACCCCGATCACGGCGCGGTCGGGGCCGCCCTCGGCAAAGAGCCGCCGCTTGGCCGCGAAATAGCCGCCCCTGCCTCCGTGGCGGTCAAGATGGTCGGGCGAGAGATTGGTAAAGACGGCGACATCGGGGGTCAGCGCGCGCGCAAGTTCGGTCTGGTACGAGGAAAGCTCCAGCACCACCACCTCGCCGTCCTGCGCCGGCCCGATCGACAGTGCGCCGGTGCCGATGTTGCCGGCCATCTGGGCGGGCCGGCCGGCCTCGGTCAGGATGTGGTGGATCAGCGCCGTCGTGGTCGACTTGCCGTTCGATCCGGTCACCGCGATCACGCGGGGCGTGGTGTCAAACCCGTCCCACTCCGCCCTGGCGAACGAGCGAAAGAACAGGCCGATGTCGTTGTCGACCGGCAGACCCAGCGCCAGCGCCCGCGCGATCAGCGGGTGCGGCGCGGGGTAAAGATGCGGAATGCCGGGCGAGACGACCAGCAGCGCCGCCGCTTCCAGCGCCGCGCCGCGCGTCAGGTCGGTCAGGACAAAGCCCTCGGCCTCGGCCTTGGCGCGGGCCTCGGGGGCATCGTCCCACATGAGGGGCACCGCCCGGCCCGCCACCAGCGCCCGCGCCGTGGCCAGGCCCGAACGGCCCAGGCCGAGAACGGCAACCTTCTGGTCTGCAAGGCCGGCAACGGGGATCATGGGGCACCTGCGGCAAGGGGGCGGGACTGGGGCACAGGGATAGGGCGAATTGGGCCGCAGGGAAAGGGGGGCCGGCGCCGGCTTTGGTCAGTTCAGCGGAACCGGTCGGCCGGACAAGCGCTCACACGGTCAAGGACAGGCAGTGCCTTTCCCGATCCGCCCGATTTGGCCGAGGCCATGCGAGCCGCTCACCCCATTCCGGCCGAGGGCCTCAAAGGCCCTCGGCCAGCGCCCGACCCCCCCCGGGAGGGCGCTCCGCACCCGCCGGGTCGGGCGCTGGCCTCAGCGGTCTCAAGCGCAACCGGTTTACCGGATGCGTTCCCACACGGGCGGGAAAACGCGGTGCGTTTTCCTTTTCGCCCGACCTGGTCGTGGCGCCAGCCGAGGATATGCGGGGCGCATAATCCCGCCGGCCAATGGCCTTTGGGGACACCGAACGTGGCAAACGGAAATTGCCCGCTTGACCTTTGCCCAGAACAAATGCGCGGGGGCCGGGTTCCCCCGGCTCTCCCTCACCTCCGTCTAGTCCGCAGCGCCTCAAGGGACCGAAACGGTCACCTGCAGATACCTCGCCGGGATCGCGGTGGGTGCCTTGGGCCCGCTTGGGTTCTGGCTGATGAAAAGGGCCTCCAGCTCCGCCTGCAACTCCGTCGCCCTGCCGTTCTTTGCCGCCGCTTCAAAGGCGTTCATCGTCGGGCCGTAGAAATCGCGAAAGGTCTCGACCAGCCTTGCCGGCGCTTCGTCGGTCTCGAAGGTAAAGGTCTGGCGCGCGAACGCGATGTTCTGGGCCGGCACGCCGGCGCCAGCGAACCGCTCGGTCACATTGGCCTCCACCCCCCAGGTCATGGGGCTGACAAAGCCTTCCGGCGGTGGCGGGGAATAGGCCGAGCTGATCTTCAGGATCTGCGCGACCAGGGTCGGATCGCCCGGAATCCAGTTGCCCATGACGATGCGACCCCCGGGCTTTGTCACCCGCACCATTTCCCGGGCCACATCCGCCGGACGCGGTGCGAACATGGCGCCAAAGATGCTGACCACCAGATCAAAGCCATGATCCGCGATCCCGTCGAGCCCCGAGGCATCGCCCACCTGAAAGCGGCAATTCGCGAGCCCCGCCGCGACGGCGCGCCGGTTGCCCGCCGCAACCAGATTTTCCGCGATGTCGACGCCCAGAACCTCGGCGCCTCTTTGGGCCTCGGGCAAGGCCGTGGTGCCGTCGCCGCACCCAAGGTCAAGGACCCTGAGGCCCCTCAACTCTCCCAGTCCCTGCACCAGCCGCTCGCCGCTCTGGCGCATGCTGTCTGCAATACGTGTGAAATCACCCTTTTCCCACAGTGCCTTGTTCGGATTCATCGGTGTACTCCCGGATGAAGGCCAGGGCGCAGGCGTCGGTTCGGCATCGCCTGCCAACCGCTCGTCCGTCCAGCGAACGTCAGGCTAGTCCCGTTCCGGCGTCATGTCGAGCGTCGGACGCGCCGGTACATGGCCGCCCGGCCCCGCCCTTCAGGCCTGGTCCAGCGCAAAGGTGTCGTGCAGCGCCTGCACGGCCAGTTCCATGTACTTGCGGTCGATCAGCACCGAGATCTTGATCTCGGAGGTGGTGATCACCTTGATGTTGACATTCTCGCGCGCCAGCGAGGCGAACATCTGCGCTGCCACCCCGACCTGGCTGCGCATGCCGATCCCCACGACCGAGACCTTGGCGACGTCGGTGTCGGCTACCAGCTCGGCATAGGCGATGCGCCCCGCCGCCGCCGCATCCTCCAGCGCCTTGCGGGCACGGTCCACCTGGTTGGTGGGCAGCGAAAAGGTCATGTCGGTGTAGGCCTTGGCATCCCCGGGGGTAGAGAATTCCGAGATGTTCTGCACGATCATGTCGACGTTGATGCCGGCCTCGGCCAGCGGGCCAAAGATGGCGGCGGCGACGCCGGGGCGATCCTCGACCTTGAGCAGGGTCATCTTGGCCTCGTCGCGCGAAAAAGCCACGCCAGAGACGACTTTCGATTCCATGATTTCATCCTCGTCGCAGACCAGGGTTCCAGAGTTTTCGTCGGTGTCCTCGAACGAGGACAGCACCCGCAGGCGCACCTTGTAGCGCATCGCCAGCTCGACCGAGCGGGTTTGCAGCACCTTGGCGCCCAGCGAGGCCAGTTCCAGCATCTCTTCAAAGGCGATGCGGTCCAGCTTGCGGGCCTTCTTGGCGATGCGCGGGTCGGTGGTATAGACCCCGTCCACATCGGTGTAGATGTCGCAGCGCTCGGCCCCGAAGGCGGCGGCAAAGGCGACGGCGGTGGTGTCGGACCCGCCGCGCCCCAGCGTGGTGATGCGCCCCTCGGCCGAGACGCCCTGAAAGCCGGCCACCACGGCGACCTTGAACCCCTCGGCGAACTTGGCCTCGATGTTCTCGCGCGGGATCGACACGAAGCGGGCGGCGGAATGGGCTGAGGTGGTGTTGATCGGCACCTGCCAGCCCTGCCATGACCGTGCCGGCACGTCCATTTCCTGCAAACGCAGCGCCATCAGACCGGCGGTGACATTCTCGCCCGAGGCGACGACGGCATCGTATTCGCGCGCGTCATAGAGCTTGGAGGTGCCTTCGACATAGCCGACCAGCTTGTTGGTCTCGCCCGACATGGCCGAGACGATGACGATGACCTGATAGCCGCGCTCGACCTCGGCCCGGACCTTTTTCGCGGCATTCTCGATGCGGGCCAGGTCCGCCACCGAGGTGCCGCCGAACTTCATCACCAGGATGGCCATGGCCCTCTCCCAAGCCTGCGAAACGGCGTCTCTTTAGTCGTCGGGCCACTTGGGTGCAAGGGGCGATGTCGGCCCTGCGCGGGGCCGCCGGGTCAGCCCGCCAGCCCGCGCCAGCCGATGTCAGAGCGGCAGAACCCCTCGGGCCAGTCGATCCGGGCGGCCATGGCATAGGCCCGCGCCCGCGCCTCGGCCAGGCTGGAACCCCGCGCGGTCAGGTTCAGCACGCGCCCGCCATTGGCGGTGATGCGGCCCTCGCGCAGCGCCGTGCCGGCGTGAAAGGCCATGTGAAAGCTGTCCTCGGGCAGCCGGTCCAGCCCGCCTATGGCCGAGCCCCTTTGATAGGCGCCGGGATAGCCGCGCGCGGCCATGACCACGCTCAGCGCGTGATCGTCCGCCCAATGGACCTGCACCTGGTCCAGCCGCCCCTCGGCGCAGGCCAGCAGCAGGTCCAGCGCCTGCGCGCCAAGCCGCATCATCAGCACCTGGGTTTCGGGATCGCCGAAGCGGCAGTTGTATTCGACCAGCCGCGCGCGGCCGTTCTCGATCATCAGCCCGGCAAAGAGCACGCCCTGATAGGGGGTGCCGCGACGGGCCATCTCGGCGATGGTGGGCAGGATGATCTCATCCATGGCGCGGGCGGCGATGGCCTCGGTCAGGACCGGGGCCGGCGAATAGGCGCCCATGCCGCCGGTGTTGGGGCCGGTGTCGCCGTCAAATGCGCGCTTGTGGTCCTGGGCCGAGCCGACGGGCAGGGCATGCACTCCGTCGGTCAGGACGAAAAAGCTGGCCTCCTCGCCGGTCATGAACTCTTCGATCACCACGCTTGCGCCGGCCGCGCCGAGGGAGCCGGCGAACATCTCGTCGATGGCCGCCAGCGCCTCGGCCTCGGTCATGGCGACCACCACGCCCTTGCCGGCCGCCAGCCCGTCGGCCTTGATCACGATCGGCGCGCCCCTGGCCGTGACATGGGCGCGGGCGGGGGCGGCGGCGTCAAAGCGGGCCCAGGCGGCGGTGGGGGCGGCGCAGGCGTCGCAGATGTCCTTGGTAAAGGCCTTTGACGCCTCAAGCCGCGCGGCGGCGGCCGAGGGGCCGAAGGTGAGGATCCCGGCGGCGCGGGTGGCATCGGCCACCCCGGCGGCCAGCGGCGCCTCGGGGCCGATGATGACGAAGTCGATGGCGTTTTCCTCGCAAAAGGTCACCACCACCGAACCGTCCAGACTGTCGATGTCGGCCGTCTCGCAGAGCCCGGCGATGCCGGCATTGCCCGGCGCCACGATCAGGCGGTCGGTCTTGGGGTTCTGCTTGACCGCCCAGGCCAGCGCATGTTCGCGCCCGCCCGATCCGAGGATGAGGATGTTCATGGCGGCGACTCCGCTTGGCTTGGCCCTGGGCGTGTCATACTGTCCGGGGTCAGGACTGGCAACCAAGGCCGCGCGCATGACCCTTTTTGACCAAGACCCGCCCCCCGCGCCCGGCAATCAGCCCGAATACACCGTCTCGGAGCTTTCCGGGGCGGTGAAGAAGGTGATCGAGGGCGAGTTCGGCCTGGTTCGCGTGCGCGGCGAGGTGGGGCGGCTGTCGCGGCCGGCTTCGGGGCATCTTTACTTCGCGCTCAAGGATGACCGGGCCAGCCTGGACGCGGTGAGCTGGAAGGGGCAGGTTGCGCGGATGCAGGTCCGCCCCGAAGAGGGGATGGAGGTGATCGCGACGGGGCGGATGACCACCTTTCCGGGCCAGTCGAAATATCAGCTCATCGTCGAGGATGTGGTGCCGGCCGGGGCCGGCGCGCTGATGGCCATGCTGGAGCGGCGCCGCGCGATGCTGGCCGCCGAGGGGCTGTTCGACGCGGCACGCAAAAAGCCGATCCCCTATCTGCCGGGGGTGATCGGGGTGGTGACCTCGCCCTCGGGTGCGGTGATCCGCGACATCCTGCACCGGCTTGCGGACCGCTTTCCGCGTCCTGTGCTGATCTGGCCGGTGGCGGTGCAGGGCCAGTCCTGCGCGGCCGAGGTCTCGGCCGCCATTCGCGGCTTCAACGCCATCCAGCCCGGCGGGCCGGTGCCGAGGCCGGACGTGATCATCGTCGCGCGCGGTGGCGGCAGTCTGGAGGATCTGTGGGGTTTCAACGAGGAAATCGTGGTGCGTGCGGCGGCGGCGAGCCGGATTCCGCTGATCTCGGCCGTGGGGCACGAGACCGACACCACGCTGATCGACCTCGCCGCCGATCTGCGCGCGCCGACACCCACGGCGGCGGCCGAGCTGGCGGTGCCGGTGCGGCTGGAGCTGGTGGCCGCCACCGAGGCGCTGGGCGCGCGGCTGACGCGGGCGCTGGCGCAGGGTCTGGGGCGGCGCGGCGAGCGGATGCGCGACCTCGCCCGCGCCCTGCCGCGCCCCGAGGCGCTGGTGCAGGGCCCGGTCCAGCGGCTTGACCTGTGGTCGGGCAGGCTGGGGGCGGCGCTGGGGCTGGGCGTGGCGCGAAAGCGCGGCCAGTTCGAGGCGCGGGCCGGGGTGCTGCGGCCCGAGACACTGCGCGGCCTCTTGCAGCGGCGGGAGCAGGGACTTGACCGGGCCGGCGAGGCGCTGTCGGCCCGGCTGGCGCGGCGGCTGGACCTATGCCATGGCGCGCTGGACAAATGGGCCAGCCGTCTTGCCCCGGCGCTGGCGCGGCTGATCGGCGATGCGGCGCGGCGCGGGGCCGAGGGGCGTCTGCGGCTGGCGGCGCTGGGCGCGCGGCTGGACAGCGCCCCGGCGCAGCGGCTGGGCGATCTGGGCCGGCGGCTGGAGTCGCTCGACCGCACGCGGCTGACGCTGGGCTATGCCCAGACGCTGAAGCGCGGCTATGCCGTGGTGCGGGGCGATGGCCAGGTGGTGACCGGGCGCAGCGCGGCGCAGGCGGCCGGCAGCCTGGAGATCGAGTTTCACGACGGCAAGCTGGCGGTCGGCCAGCCCGCCGGTCACGGCGCGAAAAAGCCCGGCAAGCCCGCCGGCCCGACGCAGGGCAGCCTCTTTTAGCGCCCCGCCCGTGCGGGAGCCTGTCCGGGTGACCGGTTCAGCATAGACTCCAGAGGCCGGTGCCTGCCAGGGCAGGTGCTGGCTGAGGGCCTTTGGGGCCCTCGGCCGGGATTGCCGCAACCGTCTCGCATGACCTCGGCAATGGCCTCGGCCAAAGTCGGGCAAAAAGGAAAACGCACTGCGTTTTCCCACCCGTGTGGGAACCTGTCCGGTAGACCGGTTCCACCCTCACACCAGAGGCCGGCGCCTGACCTGGCTGGCGCGAAGCGCCTGCCGGGGGAAGGGCAGGCGCTGGCCGAGGGCCTTTGGGGCCCTCGGCGGGGGATGGGGCGGGCGGCGCGCATGGCCTCGGCCAAAGTCGGGCGAAAAGGAAAACGCACTGCGTTTTCCCGAACGTGTGGGAGCCTGTCCGGTTTACCGGTTCCGCCCTCACGACAGAGGCCGGCGCCCGACCCAGAGGGCGTGGAGCGCCCTCCCTGGGGGGGTCGGGCGCTCCACGCCCTCTGGGTCGGGCGCCGGCCTCTGTCGTGAGGGCGGAACCGGTAAACCGGACAGGCTCCCACACGGGCGGAAAAACGCAGTGCGTTTTCCTTTTCGCCCGGCGAGACGTGGCCGAGGCACCGCCCGCGGTCATG
>JBQTIT010000105.1:0-2240 GCA_052387855.1 Paracoccaceae bacterium | reverse complement strand
AGAGGCCGGCGCCCGCCCCGGAGGGCGTGTAGCGCCCTCCCTGCGGGGGTCGGGCGCTGGCCGAGGGCCTTGGGGGCCCTCGACCGGGGATGGGGCGGGCGTTCCCACATGACCTCGGCGATAGCCTCGGCCAAAGTCGGGCGGAGAAGGAAAGGCACCGCCTTTCCCCGCCCGTGTGGGAACGGCAAAGGTAGACCGGCTCCGCATAGACGACAGAGGCCAGCGCCTGACCTGGCTGGCGCGAAGCGCCTGCCGGGGGAAGGGCGGGCGCTGGCCGAGGGCCTTTGGGGCCCTCGGCCGGGGATGGGGCAACCGTCCCCGCATGGCCTCGGCCAAAGCGGGTGGATCGGGGCGGCGGGTGCCGGCTGGGTGTCAGGCGGCGGCCATCTCGGAGGTGAGGAAGGCGGTGATTTCGCCGACCGAGACGTCGTCGACGTAATTGCCGTCCTGGATGAACAGCTTCTCGAAGGGCAGGTCCTTGCGGCCGAGGGCCTGTTCCAGCGCCACCGAAAACTGGACGATGTCGATGCTCTCGAAGGCCAGATCCTCGATCAGGGTGGTTTCGGCCCCGATCGGTGCCTCCAGGTCAAGATCCCAGTCGGCGACCGTGTCGTTCAGGACGGCGATGACGGTGCTCTGCAGGGCGGCTACTCTGTCGGTCATGGATCGATCCTTGTTCTTGCTCTTGTCACTGATACGTTTGTCAAATCCCCGGCGGCAGACCCCCGGGGCGGGCAGGGGGCAGGCTCAGCGGCGCAGCCCGCGCATCTCCAGCCAGTTGCGCGGCACCTCGCGCAGGCCCAGGTTGGCAAAGGCGACGGGCGCGGCCCGCATCAGGCAGTCCGAGGCCACCTCCACCGGATAGCCGCTCATCAGCACTTCGGCAAGCCCGCCATAGGCCCCCACCAGCGCCAGCCCCTCGGCCGAGATCGGCACCGGGCGGTCGGCGGCATGGGCCACCTCGATCCCGGCTGCGCGCATCGCCTCGCCCCAGCCGGCGGCCGAGAGCCAGTCCTTGCGGAACGCGCGGTCCCCCTTGCCGCGCACCCGCGGCACCGGCGGCTCGCCGCGCGCCGCGCGCGCCGCGTTGATCCGCCCCAACTCCAGCACCGCCTGGCGCATCCACTCGGTGAACAGGGGCTCGGTCCCCGGCACGAAGGTGCCGACATAGAACACCGAGTTGAACACCAGTTGCCCCCCCGGCCGCAGCACCCGCGCCACGTTGCGCAGGAACAGCTCCCGGTCCGGCATCAGATGGATGGCGTTGCCGATCACCACAAGGTCGATCGAGCCGGCGGCAAAGGGCAGGTCCATCGCCGAGCCGGCGGCAAAGAAGGCCGCCCCGCGCCCCGCCGCCGCCTCGGCCTCCAGCGCGGCGAGGCTGCCGACCACGGGGCCGGGAAAGCTGCGCTGCGCGATGGCGATCTGCACCGGGTCCAGGTCGATCCCCGCGATCGCCAGATCGGGCTTGCGCCCGATCAGCAGCCCCGACAGCAGGCCCGTGCCGCAGGCCAGGTCCAGAACCCGGCGCACGCCCGACAGATCGACGCCCCCGATCAACGCCGTGTTGGCGGCGATATAGCCGGGGTCCTGGGAATAGGGCTCGTAGGTGGTGTCGGTCATCGGCAATCGTCCTGTCCCCGCGGCACATGGCACATGTTACACAACCCGGTGGCATTCCCGTGACGCGGTCCGGACCGGATCGCGCCGGCCCGAAGCGCCCGGGACACCCCCGAAGCTTGACAGGCTCTAGCGCATGCGCCCGGGCGCGGCAATAGATGCATATGTCAAATCCGCCCCGCCCGAGGCATTGGCCGAGGTCATGCGATGCCGCTGGCCCCTTCCCCGGCCGAGGGCCCCAGAGGCCGGTCGCCAGCGCCCGACCCCCGCAGGGAGGGCGCTCCGCACCCGCCGGGTCGGGCGCTGGCCTCTGATGTGAGGGCGGAACCGGTTTACCGGACAGGCTCCCACACGGGCGGGGAAACGCGGTGCGTTTCCTTCTCCGCCCGCTCTGGCCGAGGCTATCGCCGAGGTCATGCCGGACGGTTGCTGCAATCCGGCCGAGGGCCCCAAAGGCCCTCGGCCAGTGCCTGCCCTTCCCCCGGCAGGCGCAGGCCTCTGTCACTGATGCGGAACAGGTCAACCGGATGGGATCCCACACGGGCGGGGAAAGGCGGTGCCTTTCCTGTTCCACCCGACTTTGGCCGAGGCACGAGCCGAGGCCACGCGATGCCGCCCGC
>JBQTIT010000104.1:0-19778 GCA_052387855.1 Paracoccaceae bacterium | reverse complement strand
CGGCCAGCGCCCGCCCCGCCCCTGGCGGGCGCTCCGCACCCGCCGGGTCAGGCGCTGGCCTCTGCGGTCTCATGCGGAACCGGTCACCCGGACAGGTTCCCACACGGGCGGAAAAACGCAGTGCGTTTTCCTTTTCGCCCGACTTTGACCGAGGTCGCAAGAGACGCCAGCCCAATCCCTGGCCGAGGGCCCCAAAGGCCCTCGGCCAGCGCCTGCCCTTCCCCCGGAAGGCGCTGGTCTCTTTCATCCGTGCTGAACCGGTCTACCTTCGCCGTTCCCACGCGGCCAGGGAAACGCCATGCCTTTCCTTTTCAGCCCGGCCCGAATTGGCGATGGAACTTGGCCCCGCTCCCGGTTAAAACCCCGCCTAGCTTTGGGGAATCCGATGAACGACCAGATCCGCCCGCAACCCGGCATCATGGACATCGCGCCCTATGTGGGCGGCAAGTCGGCTGTTGCCGGGGTGGCCAATGTCGTCAAGCTGTCGTCGAACGAGAACCCCTTTGGCCCCTCTGACCGGGCCAGAGAGGCGTTTCAGCGCTCGGTCCACCAGCTTCACCGCTATCCCGGCACCGACCACGCCGCGCTGCGCCAGGCCATCGCCGAGGTGCACGGGCTGGACCCGGCGCGGGTGATCTGCGGCGCCGGATCGGACGAGATCATCCATCTGCTCTGCCAGGCCTATGCCGGCCCCAAGGACGAGGTGATCACGACCGACCACGGGTTCCTGATGTACCGCATTTCGGCGCAGGCGGCGGGGGCGACCCCGGTCGAGGTGCCCGAGCGTGAGCGCTGCGTCGATGTCGATGCGATCCTGCGCGCCTGCAACCGGCGCACCAAGCTGGTGTTCATCGCCAATCCGGCCAATCCCTCGGGCACGATGATCGCCGCGAGCGAGGTGGCGCGGCTGGCGGCGGGCCTGCCGGCGCAGGCGATTCTGGTGCTGGACGGGGCCTATGCCGAATATGTCGGTGACTATGACGGCGGCCTTGCGCTGATCGAGACGCGCGGCAACGTGGTGATGACGCGCAGCTTTTCCAAGATCTACGGGCTCGGCGGGCTGCGCATCGGCTGGGGCTATGGGCCGGCGCCGATCATCGAGGTGCTGAACCGCATCCGCGGCCCGTTCAACCTGTCGAGCACGCAGCAGGATGTTGCCGAGGCGGCGGTACGCGATCAGGACCATGTCGCGCGTTGCCGGGCGGAAAACGCCCGCCTGCGCCACTGGCTGGCCGAGGCACTGGCAGAGCTTGGCCTGCCGTCCGACACCTCGCTGGCCAATTTCGTGCTGGCGCGCTTTGCCTCGGTTCAAGAGGCAGAGGCCTGCGATCTGCATCTTCAGTCCCGGGGATTGATCGTGCGGCGCGTCGGCAGCTACAAGCTGCCGCACTGTCTGCGCATCACGGTCGGCGACGAGGCATCCTGCCGCCGCGTCGTGCATGCCATCGGCCAGTTCAGGGGGCTCAAATGACCTCGGTGATCTACAACCGCGTCGCGCTGATCGGTTTGGGCCTGATCGCCTCTTCGATGAGCCATGCCATGCGCGCCAAGGGGCTGGCGGGCGAGATCGTCGGCCATGCCCGCTCGGCCGAGACGCGGGCGACCGCGCTGAAGATCGGCCTTTGCGAGCGGGTCTATGAGACGGCGGCAGAGGCGGTTCAGGGCGCCGATCTTGTGGTGCTGGCGGTGCCGGTAGGCGCCATGGCCGCCGTCGCGGCCGAGATCGGCCCGCATCTGGCGCCGGGCTGCACGGTCACGGATGTCGGCTCGGTCAAGCGGGCGGTGATCCAGATGGTGGCGCCGCACCTGCCCGAGGGGGTCGACTTCATCCCCGGTCACCCGATGGCGGGCACCGAATATTCCGGCCCGCTGTCGGGCTTTGCCACGCTCTTTGTCGGGCGCTGGTGGCTGCTGACACCCGACGCGGCCACCCGCCCGGCCGCCATTGACCGTTTGGGCAGGCTTCTGGTGGCGATGGGCGCCAAGGTCAACGCGATGGACCCGGACCATCATGACCAGGTGCTGGCCGTGGTCAGCCACACCCCGCACCTGATCGCCTATACCATGGTCGGTGTGGCGGACCATCTGGCGCAGGTTTCGAATTCCGAAGTGATCGAATATTCCGCCTCGGGCTTTCGCGACTTTACCCGCATCGCGGCCTCGGACCCCACGATGTGGCGCGATGTGTTCCTGACCAACAAGGATGCGGTGCTGGACATTCTGGGCCGCTTTACCGAAGAGCTTTTCGTGCTGCAACGGGCGATCCGCATGGGCGACGGCGACCAGCTTTTCGACTATTTCACCCGGACGCGCGCGATCCGGCGCGGCATCATCGAGGCCGGGCAGGACACCGCCGCGCCCGACTTTGGCCGCGCCGCGCCGCCAAGCGCCAAGGGCTGATCCGGTGCGGCTGCGCCTGGCGGTCGCCTTGGTTCTGGGTGCGGGCATGGTGCTGGCCGAGGCGCCGCTGACCTCGGTCCGCCCGCAGCCCCGTCCGGACCAGACCACCAGCACCGCGCCGCTGCCGGCCGTTTCCCCGGTTCGGCCGATGCCGCGTCCGGCCAGTCTGGCCACATCGGCCCCGCCGGTGGTCGTGGTGCCGGTTCAGACCGCCAGCGCCCTGACCCCCGCCCCGATGCCCCGGCCGGCGGACCTGATGGCGCCCCGGACCTCGGCTAGCCAGAAGGCCGGGAAAAAGACCTCGCGCAAAGGGCGGGTCTGCGGCGATCCCGCCATCAAGGGCGAGGCGCTTTCCCCGATCCCGGCCAAGATCACGGGCTGCGGGCTGGACGAGCCGGTGCGCGTGACCGAGATCGCCGGCGTCACGCTCTCGCCCGCCGCGACCATTAGCTGCGAGACCGCCGAGGCGTTGAAAAGCTGGATCACCAGCGCCCTGCCCCGTGCCTTTGGCCGGCGCGAGGTGATCGAGCTGCGCGTCGCGGCCAGCTACATCTGCCGCACCCGCAACAACAAGAAGGGCGCCAAGATTTCAGAGCACGGCCGGGGCAACGCCGTGGATATTTCGGCCTTTATCCTGTCTGACGGCAAGATCCTGACGGTCGAGGATGATTACGGCAAGCAGATGCGCAAGGTTCACAAGGCGGCTTGCGGCCCCTTTGGCGCCACGCTTGGTCCCGGCTCGGACGGCTTTCACGAGGATCACCTGCATCTGGACATCGCGCGCCACACCAGCGGGCCCTACTGCCGCTGAGCCATCCCGGGCGCCGGGCCCAGCACCTGCCCGCCCAGCAGGGTCAGCCCGCCCTGGAACCGCAACGGCAGGGTCAGCGCCTCGGGGTTGCCCTGATCCTGCGCGACCGCTTCGCGCGCGCGGCGCAGCGCCTCGGCCGGGCCGGTCGGCAAGAGCCCGGCCGCCGACAGGGCAGAGGGCAGATCGCGCCAGCCGGTCAGGCGCAGGGCGACCTCGCCCTCGGCCAGGCCAAGGGCCGAGGGGGCGATGCGGCCCTCGCCGGTCAGGCGGATCGCGCCCCAGTCGATCGAAAGCGCCGTCAGTTCGATCGCCGCAATCTCTGGCGGCGCCGCAAGCGCCCGGCGGTCCAGCGGCGCCGTGGTCACGATCACCGCGTCAAGCCGCGCATCGGCCGGCGCGGCTTGCGCGCGCCCGGCCAGCGCCGCGATTTGCAGGCCAAGGCGATAGGCCGGCTCTGCCCGCGCCTCGCGCCGCAGCGCCAGCACCAGCCGTTCTGCCGCGACGATGGCGCCGTCCTGCCCAAGAAGCGCGGGGGCATCCACCTCGACGATGGCGGCCTCAAGGGGCAGGTCGGCCGAGGGGGCATAGGTCAGGCTGGCGCGGAACCGCGTGCTGTTCAGCGCCAGCGGTCCGCCCGGCGTGTGCAGGCTCACGGTGCCCGGCAGCACGCCGATCAGGTGCCAGGGTTTCCATGTCATGGCCAGAACCTGGGCAAACTCGGCGCTGGCCCCCCAGCCGCGCGCGGGGTCCGACAGGGCGGGCTCGGTAATGGTCAGATCAAAGCGGCTTGGAAAGCCGGCTACCTCGATGCCGGCCTGCGTCAGGACCAGACCGCCGCTGGCGCCCTCTGCCAGCGCGGCGGCAAGGCGCGTCTCGATCTGGCGCTGGCCGACGAACCAGTAACCGGCCCACAGCGCCAGGGCCGCCAGCAGAACCGCCACCAGAACGCGCATCACCCTCTCCCCTTTGGTCCGCCCACCTGATAAGGCCATTCGCCAGGGAGGACCAGCGGTGCAGGACGGTCTTTGGATCTTTGGCTATGGCTCGCTGATGTGGGACCCGGGCTTTGCCGTGGCCGAAACCGCCGTCGCGCGGCTTGACGGCTATCGGCGCAGCTTTTGTATGTGGTCGCTGCACTATCGCGGCACGCCCCAGGCGCCGGGTCTGGTGCTGGCGCTGGACGCAGAGCCGGGCGCCCATTGCACCGGGCTGGCCCTGCGCGCCGCCCCCGGCACCGAGGCCGCCACCCTGGCCGCCCTGCGCGCGCGCGAGTTGATCTCGTACGCCTATGCCGAGGCGGTGCTGCGGGTCAGCCTTGAGGGGGGCCGTCAGGTGCAGGCCATCGCCTTTGTCGTCAACCGCGACGGGGCGCAATACGCGCCGGGGTTGAGCCTGCCCGACCAGGCCCGGATCATCGGCCAGGCCAGGGGCCAGCGCGGCAGCAACCGCGACTACCTTTTGTCCACCTACCATCATTTGCGGGCGCTTGGCCTGGATGATCCAGATATGGCGTGGCTGGCGGGGCAATTCGGCCCCGGGTGACATTGTTTCCCTTGGCAGTTCCGACAGGGCTGTTATGCTGGGTACGAGGCAGAACAGGGGCGGGGCGCGCTCGCATGGACAAGACCAAGGCGGTTTCGGTTAGCCAGTTCAGCCAACCGATCCAGCAGATCGTGGCCATGCTCTTGGCCTGCGTGCTGGTGGGCGCCGGCGCCTGGGTGATCCACCAGGACGTGCTGGGCATTCTTGGCGCCAACCCGCTGTTGAACGGCTTCATCTTTTTCGTCTTCGCGCTTGGGGTGGGGACCTGTTTCTGGCAGGTCTACATCCTGGTGCAGTCGGTCTCGTGGATCGAGGCCTTTGCCCAGCGGCGCCCGGGGTTCGAAGAGGCCGCCCCGCCGCGCCTTTTGGCACCCTTGGCGCAGCTCTTGCGCTCACGCGGGGCCAGGACGCAGATCAGCGCCTCTTCCTCGCGCTCGATCCAGGAATCGGTGGCCACCCGCATCGACGAGGCGCGCGACATCACGCGCTACATCGTCAACCTTTTGGTGTTCCTGGGGCTTCTGGGCACCTTTTACGGCCTTGCCATCACGGTTCCGGCGGTGGTCGACACGATCCGCTCGCTGGCGCCGCAAGAGGGCGAGACCGGGCTGGCGGTGTTCGGCAAGCTGATGGAAGGGCTTGAAAGCCAGCTTGGCGGCATGGGCACGGCGTTTTCATCCTCGCTGCTGGGTCTGGCCGGCTCGCTGGTGCTGGGCCTCTTGGAGCTTTTCGCCGGCCACGGCCAGAGCCGCTTTTACCGCGAGCTGGAAGAGTGGCTGTCCTCGATCACCCGTCTGGGCTTTGCCGGGCCCGAGGGCGAGGGCGGCGATCAGGCGGCGCTGGGGCAGATCCTGGACAACATGACCGGGCAGATCGAGGTGCTGCAAACGCTGTTCTCGCAGAGCGAGGCGAACCGCGAGGGGGTCGAGAACCGGCTGGGCCAACTGGCCGAGGCGCTGGCGGCGCTGGCGGCGCAGATGCAGGCGGATTCGGGCCAGACGGCGGCGCTGGAGCGGATCGCGGCCGGGCAGGAACGGCTGATCGCGGCGCTTTCGGGCACCGAAGGCGGGGCCCATACCGATGCCGAAAGCCGGATGCGCCTGCGCTCGATCGACGTGCAGCTTTTGCGCATCCTCGAAGAAATCTCGGCCGGGCGGCAGGAAAGCGTGGCCGATCTGCGCGGCGACATCGGCGCGCTGACGCAGGCCATCCGGTCCCTGGCCCGCACCTCGACGCCGCCGAGGGCCTGAGATGGGCCTGTCGCGCCGCCGCGAGAATTCCAACATCTGGCCCGGCTTTGTCGATGCGGTCACCACGCTCTTGATGGTGCTGACCTTTGTGCTGACGATCTTTACCGTGATGCAGTCGGTCCTGCGCGACACGATCACCACCCAGGACAGCCAGTTGACCGAGCTCAACGCGCAACTGGCCGAGCTTGCCAATGCCCTGGGGCTGGAGCGGGCGCGGGCCGACGATCTTCAGGCCGAGGTGGGCAGCCTGACCGCCGGTCTGGCCGAGGCCTCCCGCAAGGGCGAGGAGCAGTCGGCGCTGATCGGCACGCTGCGCGCCAGCCTGGCCGCGCGCGAGGATGACCTGACCGCCGCCCGCGCCCGCATCAGCAGTTTCGAGGCGCAGGTCGCCTCGCTCTTGGCCGAGCGGGATGCCGCGCGGGGACAGGTGACGACGCTGACCGCCTCGCTTGAAGATCTGCGCGCGGCAGAGGCGCGGCTGATCTCGGAGCAGGAGGCGATGAACCTGGCGCTCGCCAAGGCCCGCGAAGAGATCGACGCCGGCGCCGAGGCCGCCCGCCTTGCAGCGGCGCAGCGCGAGGCGCTGGAGGCGCTGATCGCCGATCTGCGCGCCAGGTCCGAGGCCGACGCCGCGCTGATCGCCGAGACGCAGGCGAAACTGTCAGACGAGGAGGCGGCCCGCCTGGTGGACGCCGCCGCGCTGGAGGCGCTGCGCGAGCGGCTGAAATCGGCCGATGACGAGTTGACCGCGATGACGTTGGCGCTGGAGCAAAAGCGCCGCGAGGCCGAGGACACCCTGACCCTGCTGGCCGCCGCCCAGTCCAAGGCGGCACTGGCCGAGACCGAGGCCGCCGCCGCCCTGACCGAGGCCGAGCGGCAAAGGGCCTTGCTGGCTCTGGCGCGAAAGACCCTGACAGAGGAAGAGCAGGCCTCGGTCGAGGCGGCGCAGAAGGTGGCGCTCCTGAACCAGCAGATTGCCCAGTTGCGGGCCCAGCTTGGCGCGCTTCAGGCGCTGCTGGATGCCTCGGCGGCCAAGGATGCCGAGGCGAACGTGCAGCTTGACGCGCTGGGCAACCGGCTGAACGCGGCGCTGGCGCAGGTCGCGGCCGAGCAAAAGCGCCGGGCCGAACTGGAAGAGGCCGAGCGCAAGCGGCTTGAAGCCGAGAACACGGACCTTGAGAAATTCCGCTCGGAATTCTTTGGCCTGCTGCGTTCGGTGCTGGCCGGGCGCCAGGGGGTCCGCGTGGTGGGAGACCGGTTTGTGTTTTCCTCGGAGGTTCTGTTCGCCCCCGGTTCGGCCGATCTGGCGCCCGAGGGCACGGCGCAGATCGCCGAGGTGGTGGCGACGCTGCGCGATGTGATGGACCAGATCCCGTCGCAACTGGACTGGATCATCCGGGTGGACGGCCATACCGATGCCGTGCCGCTGTCGGGCGAGGGCGAATTTTCCGACAACTGGGAACTGTCGCAGGCCCGCGCCCTGTCGGTCGTGCGCTACATGGTCACCGACCTGGGCTTTCCGCCCCAGCGTCTGGCCGCCACCGGCTTTGGCGAATATCGCCCGGTCGCGGCGGGACTCAGCCCCGAGGCGCTGGCGCAGAACCGCCGGATCGAATTGAAGCTGACCGAGAGATAGGCTGCCCCGGCCGTGGCCGGGGCCAACCCGTCAGTCCGCCGTCAAAAGCCGCGTCTTGGTGCCGGTCAGGCGCGGCCGCTCCGGCTCTTCGTAGCTCAGCACGATCTTGTCATCGCGCAGGCCGACATGCACCGTTCCGCCCTTGGTCAGCTTGCCGAACAAGAGTTCCTCGGCCAGCGGCTTCTTGATGTATTCCTGGATCACCCGGCCCAGCGGCCGCGCGCCCATCTTGTCGTCATAGCCCTTTTCGCCCAGCCAGCGCGCGGCCTCTTCGGACAGGTCGATGTGCACGTTGCGGTCGATGAGCTGCGCCTCAAGTTGCAGGACGAACTTGGTGACCACCTGCATGATCGTTTCCCGCGCCAGGCCGGAAAAGGTGACGATCGCATCCAGCCGGTTGCGGAATTCGGGCGTGAAAATGCGCTCGATCGCGGCCTTGTCCTCGCCCGTGCGCTTTTGCGCGCCAAAGCCGATCGCCTCGCGCTGCATGTCGGCGGCGCCGGCGTTGGTCGTCAGGATCAGGATCACGTTGCGGAAATCGACCGAGCGACCGTTGTGGTCGGTCAGCTTGCCGTGGTCCATCACCTGCAACAGGATGTTGTAGACATCCGGATGCGCCTTTTCGATCTCGTCCAGCAAGAGCACGCAATGCGGATGCTGGTCGACCCCGTCGGTCAGCATGCCGCCCTGGTCAAAGCCGACATAGCCGGGCGGGGCGCCGATCAGGCGCGAGACGGCGTGCTTTTCCATGAATTCGGACATGTCGAACCGCAACAGCTCGACCCCCAGGCTTAGCGCAAGCTGCTTGGCGACCTCGGTCTTGCCGACGCCGGTGGGGCCGGCGAACAGGTAATTGCCGATGGGCTTTTCCGGCTCGCGCAGACCGGCGCGGGCCAGCTTGATCGCGCTTGCCAGCGTGTCGATGGCGCTGTCCTGCCCGAAAACCACGCGCTTGAGCGTCTTTTCCAGATCGCGCAACACCTCGGCATCGTCCTTGGACACCGACTTGGGCGGGATGCGGGCGATCTTGGCGACGACCGCCTCGATTTCCTTGATGCCCAGGACCTTGCGCCGCTTGGCGTCCGAGACCAGATGCTGGGCCGCCCCGGCCTCGTCGATCACGTCGATGGCGCTGTCGGGCAGCTTGCGGTCGTTGATGTAGCGCGCGGCCAGCTCCACCGCCGCCTTGATCGCGTCGGAGGTATAGCGCAGGTCGTGATGCTCTTCGAAATGCGGCTTGAGCCCCATCAGGATCTTGATGGCATCGGGCACCGAAGGCTCGTTCACGTCGATCTTCTGGAACCGGCGCGACAGGGCGCGGTCCTTTTCAAAGTGCTGGCAGAATTCCTTGTAGGTGGTCGATCCCATGCAGCGCAGCTTGCCGCCCTGAAGCGCGGGCTTGAGCAGGTTCGAGGCGTCCATCGCCCCGCCCGAGGTGGCGCCGGCGCCGATGACGGTGTGAATCTCGTCGATGAACAGGATCGCGTCGGGGTGATCCTCAAGCTCCTTGACCACCTGTTTCAGGCGCTCCTCGAAATCGCCGCGATAGCGCGTGCCGGCCAGCAGCGCGCCCATGTCGAGCGAAAAGATCGTGGCATGGGCCAGAATTTCGGGCGTCTGGCCGTCGACGATCTTCTTGGCCAGACCCTCGGCGATGGCGGTCTTGCCGACGCCGGGATCGCCCACCAGCAGCGGGTTGTTCTTGCGGCGGCGGCACAGGACCTGGATGGCACGCTCGACCTCGGCCTCGCGGCCGATCAGCGGGTCGACATCGCCCTTGCGCGCCTTGACGTTCAGATCGACGCAGAATTTCGACAGTGCCGATTCCTTGGCCTCGCCAGCCTCGGCCTTGGGGGTTTCGTGGTGCGGGCTTTCGGCGCCGGTGACGGGGCGCGCCTCGCCAAAGCTGGGGTCCTTGGCCACGCCATGCGCGATGAAGTTCACCGCGTCGTAGCGGGTCATGTCCTGCTCTTGCAGGAAAAAGGCGGCGTTCGATTCCCGCTCGGCAAAGATGGCGACCAGCACGTTGGCGCCCGTCACCTCGTTGCGGCCCGAGGATTGCACATGGATCGCCGCGCGCTGGATCACGCGCTGAAAGGCCGCCGTCGGCACCGCTTCGGAGCCCTCGACATCGGTGACCAGGGTCGACAGGTCATCGTCGATGAATTCGACCAGGGTCTTTTTCAACTCGTCCAGATCGACCGAGCAGGCCTTCATCACCCGCGCGGCGTCCGGCTCGTCGATCAGGGCCAGCAAAAGATGCTCAAGCGTCGCAAGCTCGTGCTTGCGGGCGTTGGCATGGGCAAGGGCAGAATGGATCGCCTGCTCGAGCGTGGTGGTGAAAGATGGCACTTTGACGTGCTCCTCTTGTTCAGGGAAGGCGGATCGCGCGCCCGCTCTTGCCCAGGGCCTCTGGTGGTGAAGGTTCGATGATATTGCCGCGACTTCAAGGCCTATTTAAGCGCGAAAGCGTGATAATCCATGAACGGACAGAAAATGTGATCCGGGCGGGCGCGCGGCCCAATTCAGAAGCGGTTCTTTCGCGCGCGAAGCTCGGCAAAGACCTCGGCCGGGGGGGCGTCGGGCAGGCCGACCGCCGCGCGCACGGCGCTTTCGGCGGCGCGCAGAAAGATGTTGGTCGCCTTCTCGCCGCCCAGCCGCGAGGGGACGGTGGCCCGCCCCTCGGCCCGGGCGGCGGCGACCTTGGCGATGCGCCCGGCCAGCGCGGGGTTCTGCGCGTCAAGGCTGACGGCAAAGCGCAGGTTCGCGGCGGTGTATTCGTGGCCCGAGCAGATCAGGGTCTCGTCGGGCAGGCGGGCCAGCTTTTGCAGGCTGTCCCACATCTGCGCCGCGCTGCCCTCGAACAGCCGGCCGCAGCCGCCGGCCATCAGGCTGTCGCCGGTAAAGGCATACCCTTCGGTGACAAAGGCGATGTGGCCGACCGTATGGCCAGGCACCTCGATCACCCGCAGGCTGTGACCGCCCAGCGGAACCCGGTCCCCCTCGGCCACGGCGCGGTCCAGCGGCGGCAGGCGGTGCGCATCGGCGCCGGCGCCGGTCACGCGGGCGCCCGTCGCGGCCCGCAGCGCGGCCACGCCCTGGATGTGGTCGTCGTGGTGGTGGGTCAGAAGGATATCGCTCAACCGCCAGCCGCGCCGCTGCACCTCGGCCAGGATGGGCGCGGCGTCGGGCACGTCGACGGCGGCGGTCTGGCCGCTTTCGGGGTCATGCAGAAGAAAGGCGTAGTTGTCGGTCAGGCAGGGCAGGGTGACAAGATCAAGCGACATCGGGTCCTCATGCGCGGGGGCCGGCCCGGCCCTTTGCCCATTGGGGCCCGGCCGGGCGCGGAATGCAAGCCCCCCGGGCGGCGCCTGGGGAAGGCCGGGGCCCGCGGGCTGGCGCCGGGGCGCAAAGCTGCTAGACTTGGCCCGGCCTCGCCGGAAAGCCCCCGCGCCCATGCATCTTGATGTCCTTGACCTGCACGGTTTCTATTACCGCACCCAGCTTGGCCGGGTCGCGCAGCGGGCGATCCGGGACCGGGTGGTCGACCTCTGGCCGCCGATGGCGGGCCAGACGGTGGCGGGGTTCGGCTTTGCCGTGCCGCTGTTGCGCCCCTACCTCGGCCTGTCGCGCCGCGTCATCGGCCTGATGCCGGCGCCGCAAGGCGTGATGCCCTGGCCGGCGGGTGAGCCCAATGTCTCGGTCCTGTGCGAGGATGCCGCCTGGCCGATCTCGACCGGTTTTGTCGACCGGCTGGTGCTGATGCACGGGCTTGAAACGACCGAGAACCCGGCGGCGCTGCTGGAAGAGGCGCACCGCGTGCTGGGGCCGGGCGGCCGGGCGCTGTTCATCGTGCCGAACCGCTCGGGCCTGTGGTCGCGATCCGATGCCACGCCCTTCGGCGTTGGCCGGCCCTATTCGGCCCGCCAGATCGAAGGCCAGCTCAAACGTGCCGGTTTCACGCCCGAGCGCAGCCAAACCGTGCTGCACGTTCCGCCCAGCCAGGCGCCCTTCTGGCTGCGCACCGCGAATTTCTGGGAGCGGGCGGGGCGGGGGCTGCCCTGGCTGTCGGGCGGCGTGCTGCTGGTGGAGGCGTCCAAGCAGGTCTATGCCCCGACGCGCGGCGGGTTGGGCGCGGTGATCACCCGCCCGATCCGCGTGCTCGAAGGTCTTGGCCGCCCGGTGCCCAGCCCGCAGGCGCGGCCCGACCGGCCCTGAGCCGAGCCCGGCGCGGCGCCGATCTGCCGCATGCATTTTGCCCCGGATTCGCCGCCTTCCCCGTTGCGGGGGTGGGAAGGCTCTGCTAATGACGCCGCAAATCGACAGACGCATGCCCCTGACATGCGCCCCTGTCCGGCTGTGGCTGGCAAGGGGGTGATGCAGGGCCAGAGACCGCGGAAGGGATGACGTGTCCGAACCAGCTTCGATCTCGCTTGGAATTGCCGGGCGCTATGCCCAGGCGCTCTTTGAACTGGCCAGGGACGCCAAGGCATTGGCCGCCCTTGAATCCGACACCGAGGCGCTGGGCGCCGCGCTGGCCGCCAGCCCCGAGCTTGGCGCCATGATCGCCTCGCCCGTCCTGGGCCGGGAAGAGCAGGCCGGCGCCATGGCCGCCGTGGGCGCGAAAATGGGCCTGTCCGAGCTGATGACCAACACGCTGGCGCTGATGGCCGCCAAGCGGCGGCTCTTTGTCGTCCCGCACCTGGTCGCGGACCTGCGCGCGCGCATCGCCGCCGAAAAGGGCGAGATGACGGCCGAGGTCACCTCGGCCGCCAAGCTGACGGCGGCGCAGGCCAAGGCGCTGGCCGAGACGCTGAAGGCCTCGGTCGGCAAGACCGTCAAACTGAACACCACCGTCGATGAAAGCCTCATCGGCGGACTTATCGTCAAGCTGGGCTCGACCATGATCGACACCTCGGTCAAGGCCAGGCTCGCTTCCCTGCAGAATGCTATGAAAGAGGTTGGGTGATGGGAATTCAGGCTGCTGAGATCTCTGCGATCCTGAAGGATCAGATCAAGAACTTTGGCAAGGACGCCCAGGTTGCCGAAGTCGGCAGGGTTCTGTCCGTCGGCGACGGCATTGCGCGCGTCCATGGTCTGGACAACGTCCAGGCCGGCGAGATGGTGGAATTTCCGGGCGGCATCCGGGGCATGGCGCTGAACCTTGAGGTCGACAACGTCGGCATCGTGATCTTCGGCTCGGACCAGGACATCAAGGAAGGCGACACCGTCAAGCGCACCAAGTCCATCGTGGACGTGCCGGTTGGCGACGGCCTCTTGGGCCGGGTCGTGGACGGCCTGGGCAACCCGATCGACGGCAAGGGCCCGATCGTCTCGACCGAGCGGCGCGTGGCCGACCAGAAGGCCCCGGGCATCATCCCGCGCAAATCGGTGCACGAGCCGATGGCGACCGGCCTCAAGGCCGTTGACGCCATGATCCCGGTCGGCCGTGGCCAGCGCGAGCTGATCATCGGCGACCGCCAGACCGGCAAGACCGCCGTGGCGCTGGACACGATCCTGAACCAGAAGTCCTATAACGACGCCGCCGGCACCGACGAGAGCAAGAAGCTCTACTGTGTCTATGTCGCCATCGGGCAAAAGCGCTCGACCGTGGCGCAGCTTGTGAAGAAGCTCGAAGAGACCGGCGCCATCGCCTACACCATCGTCGTGGCCGCCACCGCATCCGACCCCGCGCCGATGCAATTCCTGGCCCCCTATGCCGCGACCTCGATGGCCGAATACTTCCGCGACAACGGCCGCCATGCGCTGATCATCTATGATGACCTGTCCAAGCAGGCCGTCGCCTACCGCCAGATGTCGCTTCTCCTCCGCCGCCCGCCGGGCCGCGAGGCCTATCCGGGCGACGTGTTCTATCTGCACAGCCGCCTGCTGGAGCGTTCGTCGAAGCTGAACGAGGATTTCGGCGCTGTCTCGCTCACCGCGCTGCCGATCATCGAGACCCAGGGCGGCGACGTGTCGGCCTTTATTCCGACCAACGTGATCTCGATCACCGACGGCCAGATTTTTCTGGAAACCGAGCTGTTCTACCAGGGCATCCGCCCGGCCGTGAACACCGGTCTGTCGGTGTCGCGCGTGGGCTCCTCCGCCCAGACCAACGCCATGAAGTCGGTTGCCGGCAAGGTCAAGCTGGAGCTGGCGCAGTACCGCGAAATGGCGGCCTTCGCGCAGTTCGGCTCTGACCTTGACGCCTCGACCCAGGCGCTCTTGAACCGCGGCGCGCGTCTGACCGAGCTGATGAAGCAGGCCCAGTATTCGCCCCTGACCAATGCCGAGATCGTCTGCGTCATCTTCGCGGGCACCGCCGGTTATCTGGACAAGGTGGCGGTCAAGGACGTGGGCCGGTTCGAGGCGGGGCTGCTCAAGCACCTGCGCGGTGCGGGCAAGGCGCTGTTGGCCGACATCACCGCCAAGGACCGCAAGGTTTCCGGCGATCTGGAAAAAGCCATCCGGGCCGAAATCGAAGCTTTCGCGAAAGACTTCGCCTAAGGCGGGGCAGGGGAGATAACGCATGCCCAGCCTCAAGGACCTGAAAAACAAGATCGCGAGCGTCAAGAACACGCGCAAGATCACCAAGGCGATGCAGATGGTCTCGGCGGCAAAGCTGCGCCGGGCTCAGGACGCCGCCGAAGCCGCCCGGCCCTATGCCGAGCGGATGAACGCGGTCATCGGCGGTCTGGCGGCCTCGGTCGGCGGTTCGGCCAGCGCGCCGCGGCTTCTGGCCGGAACCGGCGCTGATGCGGTGCATCTGCTGGTCGTCATGACCTCCGAGCGCGGCCTCTGCGGCGGCTTCAACTCGTCCATCGTGCGTCTGGCCCGCCAGCGCGCGACCGAGCTGATCGCGGCCGGCAAGACCGTGCGCATCCTGACCGTCGGCAAGAAGGGCCGCGAGCAGCTCAGGCGCGACTTTGCCGACCGGATGGTCGGTCATGTCGACATGTCCGAGGTCAAGCGCCTGGGCTATGCCAATGCGCAGGACATCGCGCGCGGCATCCTGGCCCGGTTCGAGGCCGGCGAGTGTGACGTGGTGACGATCTTCTACAACCGCTTTCAGTCGGTGATCAGCCAGATCCCGACGATGCAGCAGATCATCCCGGCCCGGTTCGAGGCCGGCGCCGCCACCGCCCTTTACGACTATGAACCCAGCGAAGAGGCCATCCTGGCCGACCTGCTGCCCCGGGGGGTGGCGACGCAGATCTTTACCGCCCTTCTGGAAAACGGCGCCTCGGAACAGGGCGCCCGCATGAGCGCGATGGACAACGCGACGCGCAACGCCGGCGAGATGATCACCAAGTACACGACCATCTACAACCGCTCGCGCCAGGCTGCGATCACCAAAGAGCTTATCGAAATCATTTCGGGCGCTGAAGCGCTCTGACGAACTGGAGAAACGACATGGCAAAAGCACCGAAAAGCGCTGCCGCGGCTGGCAAGGTCACCCAGGTGATCGGCGCCGTGGTTGACGTGCAGTTCACCGGCGATCTTCCGGCGATCCTGAATGCGCTGATCACCGAAAACAACGGCAAGAAGCTGGTTCTTGAGGTGGCGCAGCACCTGGGCGAAAGCACCGTGCGCACCATCGCGATGGACGCCACCGAAGGCCTGGTTCGCGGCGCCCCGGTCAGCGACACCGGCGCCCCGATCTCGGTCCCGGTGGGCGACGCCACGCTGGGCCGCATCCTGAACGTCATCGGCGAGCCGGTGGACGAAAAGGGCCCCGTGGTGGCCGCCGAGCACCGCACCATCCACCAGAAAGCCCCCTCGTTCAGCGAGCAGGCGACCGAATCCAAGGTGCTGGTCACCGGCATCAAGGTGATCGACCTGCTGGCCCCCTATGCCAAGGGCGGCAAGATCGGCCTGTTCGGCGGCGCCGGCGTGGGCAAGACGGTTCTGATCATGGAACTGATCAACAACATCGCCAAGGTTCACTCGGGCTTTTCGGTGTTTGCCGGCGTGGGTGAACGCACCCGTGAGGGCAACGACCTCTATCACGAGATGATCGAATCCGGGGTTATCAACCTGGACGACATGACCAAGTCCAAGGTGGCCCTTGTCTATGGCCAGATGAACGAGCCGCCGGGCGCCCGCGCGCGCGTGGCGCTGACCGGCCTGACCCTGGCCGAGCAGTTCCGCGACCAGTCCGGCACGGACGTGCTGTTCTTCGTCGACAACATCTTCCGCTTTACCCAGGCCGGCTCCGAAGTGTCGGCGCTTTT
Organism: Paracoccaceae bacterium; assembly: GCA_052387855.1. Classification (GTDB taxonomy): domain Bacteria; phylum Pseudomonadota; class Alphaproteobacteria; order Rhodobacterales; family Rhodobacteraceae; genus CAIYZT01. The sequence continues at coordinate 3,905 of JBQTIT010000104.1, read as the reverse complement.
GGGCCGCATCCCCTCGGCCGTGGGCTATCAGCCGACGCTGGCCACGGACATGGGCGCGCTGCAAGAGCGGATCACCTCGACCAAGAACGGCTCCATCACCTCGGTGCAGGCGATCTACGTCCCGGCCGACGACCTGACCGACCCCGCGCCGGCCACCTCGTTCGCGCACCTCGATGCCACGACGGTTCTGTCGCGCGCCATCTCGGAGCTGGGCATCTACCCGGCCGTGGACCCGCTGGACAGCTCCTCGCGTCTGATGGACCCCGCCGTTGTGGGGCAAGAGCATTACGACGTCGCCCGTTCGGTGCAGAACGTGCTGCAACGCTACAAGTCGCTGCAGGACATCATCGCCATCCTCGGCATGGACGAGCTGAGCGAAGAGGACAAGCTGACCGTGGCCCGCGCCCGCAAGATCCAGCGTTTCCTGTCGCAGCCTTTCGACGTGGCCAAGGTCTTTACCGGCTCGGACGGCAAGCAGGTGCCGCTGGACGAGACCATCCGGTCCTTCAAGGCGGTGGTCGCCGGCGAGTATGACCATCTGCCCGAGGCGGCCTTCTACATGGTCGGCGGCATCCAGGAAGTGGTTGAAAAGGCTCAGCGTCTCGCAGCGGCTGCGGCCTAAGGGGGGCATCATGGCAGGCACTGTGCAATTCGACCTCGTCTCGCCGGAGCGGCGCCTTGCCTCGCTCGTGGCGAGCGAGGTGCAGATCCCCGGCGCCGACGGCGATCTGACCGCGATGGAGGGGCATGCCCCGGTCATCACGACGCTGCGCCCGGGCATCCTCAAGGCGCTGGCGGCGGATGGCGGCCGGTCCTATATCGTGACCGGCGGCTTTGCCGAGATCACGGCGCGCGGCGTGTCGGTGCTGGCCGAACGCGCGGTGCTGCTGGACGAGGCGAGCGCCGAGCTCGTCGAGGCGCTGGTGGCCGACGGCAACGCCGCCGCCGCTGCCATGTCTGACCGCGACGCGGCCGACAAGGCGGTCGCCGATCTGCAAGCGATGAAGGCCGCTGCCGGATTCTGAGCAGCGACAGGCCCCGAAACCCCGGATTTGCGGGGGATTCGGGGCATTATTCCATTTTTATTTGCCAAGGTTCCCGCTTAATCTGGTCGTGGAAATCCAGTCCCGAAGAGGTGGGCGATGATCAGGTTCTCGTCGGGCAGGATGGCGGCGCAGCAGGGCAGCCTGTCGCTTTTCTCCGACTATGCCGATGGCGGGACCATGTGGACCGGCCAGGGCCCGCGCGAAAGCCGCCAGGCCATAATCTTTGCCGAACCCTTTCTGGGCAAGCCGGTGGTGATGGTCTCGATCTCGATGTGGGACATCGACCACAAGCACAACGCCCGGGCCGAGATTGCCGCCGACAAGGTCAGCGAAGCGGGCTTTGAGGTGGTGTTCCGCACCTGGGGCGACACAAGGGTGGCACGGGTGCGCGCCGACTGGACCGCCCTGGGCGCCGTCCGCGACGACGAGGACTGGGACGTTACCTGACCCGCGCCCTCAATCGCGCTGGTACATGCCTTCGTAGATCGGCACCAGGGTTTCGGTCTCGAACAGGGACGAGACCGACATGCCGCCCCAGATGTTCAGGATCGCCTGCGCGAACATCGGCGCGGTCGGCACGATGCGGATGTTGGGGCAGGCCTTGACCGCGGCGGCCGGCTCGATGCTGTCAGTGATGACCAGCGACTTCATCACCGACTTCTGGATGCGCTCGACCGCCGGGCCGGACAGGACGCCATGCGAGATATAGGAGTGAACCTCGGTCGCGCCGTTCTCGATCAGCACCTCGGCCGCCTTGCACAGGGTGCCGGCGGTGTCGCAGATGTCATCGACGATGATGCACTTGCGGCCCCGCACATCGCCGATCACGGTCATCTCGGCCACCTCGCCGGCCTTTTCACGCCGCTTGTCGACGATGGACAGCGGCGCGCCGATCCGCTTGGCCAACTCGCGCGCGCGGGCCACGCCGCCCACGTCGGGCGAGACGATCATCAGATCGTCCATCTGGCCGCGAAAGTTGTGTTCGATGTCCAGCGCAAACACCGGCGAGGCATAGAGGTTGTCAACCGGGATGTCGAAAAAGCCCTGGATCTGCGCCGCGTGCAGATCCAGCGTCAGCACGCGGTCCACGCCGGCCTGGGTGATCAGGTTGGCCACCAGCTTGGCGCTGATCGGCGTGCGGGCCTTGGCGCGGCGGTCCTGGCGGGCGTAGCCGAAATAGGGAATGACGGCGGTGATGCGGCTGGCCGAGGACCGGCGCAGCGCGTCGGTCATGATCAACAGCTCCATCAGGTTGTCGTTCGCCGGGTTCGAGGTGGGCTGGACGATGTACATATCCTCGCCGCGGACATTCTCGAAAACCTCGACAAAGATCTCCTGGTCGTTGAACCGCTCGATCCGCGCATCGACCAGATTGACCTGCGAGCCGCGGTGCATCGACATGCGCCGCGCGATGGCACGGGCAAGGGGGATGTTCGCGTTGCCGGTGATCAGCTTGGGTTCGGTCAGGGATACCACGGGCACTCTCCGATGGGGCCAGATTCGGGGGTAGGGACGGCTTAGCATCCGGGCGGGGTATTGCAAACCGGATGCGGCGGATTCCAGAGCGATTTCGTCCGGCGCGCGGCTGGCGGGCGCGCCGGCATCGCCAGGCCCTTGCGCCGCGCGCGGGCTTTCGTCATCAAGGCGCGGCCCGAACCGATCCATTTTCAGCCCCGGATGCAGGACAGGATGATCCAGGAACCGCTGCCCGCCCATCTGCCGCCGACCCGGATCTATGACTGCGGCGGCGCGCGCCCGGTTCTGGGACTGCATTGCTCGCTGGCGCATGGGGGGGCCTGGTCGGGGCTCGCCTCGCTGATGCGGCGGGTTGTGCTTCTGGCGCCAGACCAGCCCGGCCACGGGCGGGGCAGCGCCTGGGACAGCGCCCGGCCGCTGCACGATCAGGCCTTCGAGGAATCGGTCGCCGTCGCCGCCTTTGCCGGGCAGGGCGGGGCGGTCGATCTGATGGGGCACAGTTTTGGCGGCACGCTGGCGCTGCGCATGGCGCTGGAGCGGCCGGACCTGGTGCGCAGCCTGACCCTCGTCGAGCCGGTGATCTTTGCCGCCGCCGCGGCCGCCGGCCACCCCGCCTTTGCCCCCTTTGCCGCGCGCCATCTGCGCGTGGCCGCGCTGGTGGCCGAGGGGCGGCGGGAAGAGGCGCTCAGGGATTTTCATGGCGACTGGGGCGCCGGTGAGCCGCTGGACGAGGTGCCGACCCGGACGCGCGACTATATGCTGGACCGCATCCACCTGATCGCGGCGCAGAACGCAACCCTGCTGGACGATCAGGCGGGCCTGCTGCGGCCCGGCGGGCTGGAAGCGATCCGGGTTCCGGTTCTGCTGGTCGAGGGCGGCGCCAGTCCGCCGATCGTTGCGGCGGTGCATGGGGCGCTGATGGACCGGATGCCGGGCGCCCAGCGGCTTGTGGTGCCGGGCGCGGGCCACATGGTGACGATCACCCACGCCGGCGCCGTCGCCCCGCGCCTGCAACGGCATCTGGACGGCGCCTGAGGCCGCAGGCCGCAGCATCCGAGGCATGGGCCGAGGTCGTGTGGGACCTGTGCCGCTATCCACCGAGGGCCCCAAAGGCCCGTCGCGAGCTCCGCGGTCCCGGTCGTTGTGCATCGTTCCCCGACGGGCAGGAAAGCGCGGTGCGGTTTCTTTTGCGCCCGGCCCGAATTGGCCGAGGCCATCGCCGAGGTCATGTGGGACCGTCGCCCCATCCCCGCCGAGGGCCCCAACGGCCCTCGGCCAGCGCCCGACCCCCCCCAGGGAGGGCGCTCCACGCCCTCCGGGTCGGGCGCTGGCCTCTGTCAGCTATGCGGAACCGGTTGTGCCGAGCCGTTCCCACACGGGCGG
>JBQTIT010000103.1:0-11350 GCA_052387855.1 Paracoccaceae bacterium | reverse complement strand
CCTGCGCATGACCGCGGCGCGTGCCTCGGCCACGTCTGGCCAAACCGCGCCGAGCGGGAGTCCTGACCGTCGCTGTCGGGACGGATGCCTAGGCATGCCAGACGCAGGCCAGACGCCCTCCGACCGGGGGGCCAAAGGGCCCTCGCCTCACTCCGGTTTCCGCGCACCGGCGACCATCCCGAACCCCACCGGCGGCGGCAAACCTTTGCGCGGACCGGCCACGGGGTGCCCGTTTTCGCGCCATCCCGGGCGCACCGCGCAGCGCCCCGCCTTTTTCCCTTCCCCTTTCCCGCCCCCGCCCCCTATAGATGGGCCAAGCGAGGAGCCACACCGGAATGCCCGAACGCAGTGAAAGCGACAGCCGCAAGCTCTTGCGGCGCTTGCGCGATGTGCTTGGCACCCCTGCCAAGGGGCAGGAGCGGCTTGACCGGATCACCCATCTGATCAACGATTCGATGCACACCGAGGTCTGTTCGATCTACCTCTTCCGCGACCCCGAGACGCTTGAGCTTTGCGCCACCGAGGGGCTCAAGAAAGGCGCCGTCCACAAGACCCGGATGAAGCTGGGCGAGGGCCTGGTCGGGCGCGTCGCGCGCACCGGCCTGCCGGTCAATTCGGCCAATGCCCCGGCCGAAAAGGGCTTTCGCTACATGCCCGAGACGGGGGAGGAAATCTTTTCCTCCTTCCTCGGCGTGCCCATCCAGCGGGTCGGTGAAAAGCTGGGCGTGCTGGTGGTCCAGTCCAAGGCCGCCCGCGCCTTTTCCGAGGATGAGGTCTACGCGGTCGAGGTCGTGGCCATGGTGCTGGCCGAGATGACCGAGCTTGGCGCCTTCGCGGGCGACGGGTCGGCCATGGGCGCGCTGCACAAGCAGCCGGTCACCATCCGCGGCGCCTCGGGCCAGGAGGGCGCGGCCGAGGGGCGGGTCTGGCTGCACGAGGCGCGCGTCGTGGTGACCAATCCCGTCGCCGATGACCCGCTGACCGAGATCGAGCGCATCCGCGACGCGGTGGGCGAGCTCAGGGTCTCGGTCGATGACCTTCTGGCGGCCGAGAGCCTGGACAAGGAGCAAAAGCAGGTTCTGGAAGCTTACCGGATGTTCGCCCATTCGCGCGGCTGGCTGCGGCGCATGGAGGAAGACATCCAGGCGGGCCTGTCGGCCGAGGCGGCGGTGGAAAAGGAACAGTCCACCGCCCGCGCCCGGCTGGAACAGGTGCCCGATGCCTATCTGCGCGAGCGGCTGCACGACCTTGACGATCTGTCCAACCGGCTCTTGCGCATCCTGACGGGCCAGGGCCGCGACACCGGCGCCACGATGCCGGACCAACCGATCCTGGTGGCGCGCAACATCGGGCCGGCCGAACTTTTGGAATATGGCCGCAAGATCAAGGGTCTGGTTCTGGAAGAGGGCTCTGTCGGCAGCCATGCCGCCATCGTCGCCCGCGCCCTGTCGATCCCGATGGTCATTCACGCCGAACGCATCGCGACCGAGGCGCTGAACGGCGATCCGATCCTGGTCGACGGCGATCAGGGCGTGGTTCACCTGCGCCCCGAGGATGCCATCACCCGGTCTTTCCGCGACAAGATCGCGATGCAGGCCAAGGCGCAAAAAGCCTATGCCAGCCTGCGCGATCTGCCCGCGCGCACCCGTGATGGCAAGGTGATCTCGCTCCAGATGAATGCCGGGCTGATGGCGGACCTGCCCAGCCTTGTCGGCTCGGGCGCCGAAGGGGTGGGTCTGTTCCGCACCGAATTGCAGTTCCTGATCCGCAACCAGATGCCCAAGCGCGAGGAGCTGGCCAAGCTCTACGCGCGGGTGATGGACGCGGCCAAGGGCCGCCGCGTGGCGTTCCGCACGCTCGACATCGGCTCGGACAAGGTGCTGCCCTACATGAAGCCCAATGACGAGCCGAACCCGGCGATGGGCTGGCGCGCGATCCGGGTCGGGCTGGACAAGCCGGGCGTGCTGCGCATGCAGCTTCAGGCGCTGATCCGGGCGGCGGCCGGGCGCCCGCTGACGGTGATGTTTCCCTTTATCGCCGAGATCGCCGAATTCGCCGAGGCCCGCGCCCATGTGTTCCGCGAACTCCACCGCGAGAAATCGCTGGGCCATCCGGTGCCCGAGACGATCGAGATCGGCGCCATGATGGAGACGCCCTCGCTGGCCTTTGCCCCCGAGGCGTTCTTTCAGTCGGTCGATTTTCTTTCGATCGGCGGCAATGACCTGAAGCAGTTCTTCTTTGCTGCCGACCGCGAGAACGAACGGGTGCGCAAGCGCTATGACACGCTGAACACCTCTTTCGTCGCGTTTCTGGAGCAGATCGTGCAGCGCTGCGCGGCGAGCGATACGCGGCTGTCGTTCTGCGGCGAGGATGCCGGCCGCCCGCTGGAGGCGCTGGCGCTGGCGGCCATCGGCATCGGCACGCTGTCGATGCGGCCCGCCTCGATTGGCCCGGTCAAGGCGCTCTTGCGCCGTGTGGACCTGGGCGAGGCACGCGCGGTCATGGAACGCGCCCGGGCCGAGGGGGCCGATTGCCTGCGCGCCCCGCTGGAGGCCTGGCTGGAAAGCCAGCCGGACTAGGCAGGGCGGCGCGGCGGACAGCCGTGCCTTCGCGACCGATGCGGCAGGGAGGGCCGAACCACAGCCCGCCCGTGAGGGAACGGCGCGGCACGGCCGGTTCCGCATGGATGACAGAGGCCTGCGCATGACCTCGGCGACGGCCTCGGCCACGTTTGGCCGGGCGGAGAAGGAAAGGCACTGCCTTTCCCCGCCCGTGTGGGAACGTGCCCAGGTGACCGGTTCCGCATAGACCACAGAGGCCAGCGCCCGACCCGGAGGGTGCGGAGCGCGCTCCCGGGGGGGGTCGGGCGCTGGCCGAGGGCCTTGGGGGCCCTCGGCCGGGGATGGGGCTTGCGGCGCGCATGGCCTCGGCGATGGCCTCGGCCAAAGCGGGCGAAAAGGAAAACGCACCGCGTTTCCCCGCCCGTGTAGGAACGCATCCGATAGACCGGTTCCGCATAGACCACAGAGGCCAGCGCCCGACCCGGAGGGCGTGGAGCGCCCTCCCTAGGGGGGGCAGGCGCTGGCCGCGGGCCGTTGGGGCCCTCGGCCGGGGATGGGGCTTGCGGCGCGCATGGCCTCGGCCAATTCGGTCGGATCAGGAAACGCCCCGCCCCTATTCCGCCGCCACCCCGCGCGGCCGCAGCATCGGCTTCAGGTACCGCCCGGTGTGGCTTTCGGCCACCTGCGCCACCTTTTCCGGCGTGCCGGTGGCCACGACCTGCCCGCCGCCGTCGCCACCCTCGGGGCCGATGTCGATGATCCAGTCGGCGGTCTTGACCACGTCAAGGTTGTGTTCGATCACCACCACCGTGTTGCCCTGATCGACCAGCGAATGCAGCACCTCCAGCAGCTTGCGCACATCCTCGAAGTGCAGGCCCGTGGTCGGCTCGTCGAGGATATAAAGCGTCCGCCCGGTCGCGCGGCGCGACAACTCCTTGCTCAGCTTCACCCGCTGCGCCTCGCCGCCCGACAGCGTGGTGGCCTGCTGGCCGACCTTGATATAGCCAAGGCCCACCTCGCAAAGCGCGTCCATCTTCTCGCGGATCGCCGGCACCGCCTGGAAAAAGCCCTTCGCCTCTTCACACGTCATGTCAAGAACATCCGCTATGCTTTTGTTCTTGAATTTTATTTCCAATGTCTCGCGGTTGTAGCGGTGCCCCTTGCAGGTCTCGCAGGTCACATAGACATCGGGCAGAAAGTTCATCTCGATCTTGATCAGACCATCGCCCTGACAGGCCTCGCAGCGCCCGCCCTTGACGTTGAAAGAGAAGCGGCCAGACTGATAGCCGCGCGCCTTGGCCTCGGGCAGGCCGGCGAACCAGTCGCGGATCGGGGTAAAGGCGCCGGTATAGGTGGCGGGGTTTGACCGCGGCGTGCGGCCTATGGCGCGCTGGTCGATGTCGATCACCTTGTCCAGATGCTCGAACCCCTTGATGGTCTCGCAGGGCGCGGGGGTCTCGTGCGCGCCGTTCAGGCGGCTGGCGGCGGTCTTGAACAGGGTCTCGATCGTCAGGCTGGACTTGCCGCCACCCGAAACCCCGGTGACGCAGACGAACATCCCCAGCGGAAATTCGGCCGTCACGTTCTTCAGGTTGTTGCCGGTGGCGCCGACCACGGTCAGCTTCTTGCCGTTGCCGACGCGCCGCGCCTTGGGCAGGCGCACCTGCCGCTGGCCCGACAGGTAGAGGCCCGTCATCGACTGCGGGTTGTCGGCGATCTCACGCGGCGTGCCCTGCGCCACGACATGGCCGCCATGCACCCCCGCCCCCGGGCCAAGGTCAAAGACGTAATCGGCCTCGCGGATCGCCTCTTCGTCATGCTCGACCACCAGCACCGTGTTGCCGGCATCGCGAAGGTTCTTGAGCGTAGTCAAGAGCCGGTCGTTGTCGCGCTGGTGCAGGCCGATCGAAGGCTCGTCCAGCACATAAAGCACCCCCGTCAGCCCCGAGCCGATCTGGCTGGCCAGCCTTATGCGCTGGCTCTCGCCGCCCGACAGCGTGCCGGCGCTGCGCGACAGCGTGAGGTAATTCAGCCCGACGTTGACCAGAAACCCCAGCCTCTCGCGGATTTCCTTGAGGATGGCGCGGGCGATCTCGTTCTGCTGGCCGGTCAGATGCGCGGGCACGCCCTGCACCCAGTCCAGCGCCTCGGCAATCGACATCTGCACCACCTGCCCCGCGTGCAGCCCCGCGATCTTGACCGCCAGCGCCTCCGGCTTCAGCCGGTAGCCGCCGCATGCGCCGCAGGCGCGGTTGTTCTGGAACCGCTCCATATCCTCGCGGCTCCAGGCCGAATCGGTTTCGCGGTAGCGGCGTTCCATGTTGGGGATCACGCCCTCGAACACGCGGCTGACCTGATAGATCCGCCCGCCCTCGTCATAGCGAAAGGTGATCTCCTGCCCGCCGGAGCCGCGCAGGAAGAGGTCCTTCACGTTCTCCGGCAGGTCCTTCCACCTTGCCTTGCGGTCAAAGCCGTAATGGCTGGCCAGCGCCTCGATCGTCTGGGTGAAGTAGGGCGACTTCGACTTGGCCCAGGGCGCCAGCGCGCCCTGGAGCAGCGTCAGGTTCTGGTCGGGCACCACCAGGCGCTCGTCAAAGAACAGCTCCACCCCCAGCCCGTCGCAGACCGGGCAGGCGCCATAGGGCGCGTTGAAGGAAAAGAGGCGCGGCTCGATTTCAGCGATGGTAAAGCCGGAAACCGGGCAGGCGAACTTTTCCGAATAGGTGGTGCGCACCCCCTCTCCCTCGGCCGGGGCGGTCTCCAGCACCGCGATGCCGTCCGCCAGGTTCAGCGCGGTGCGAAAGCTGTCGGCCAGCCGCGTCTCGATCCCCGGGCGCACCACGATGCGGTCAACCACCACGTCGATGTCGTGGCGGAACTTCTTGTCCAGCACCGGCGGGTCCTCAAGATCGTGGAAGGTGCCGTTGACCTTGACGCGCTGGAACCCCTGCTTGCGCAGGTCCAGGAATTCCTTGCGGTACTCGCCCTTGCGGTCGCGGATGATCGGCGCCAGCAGATAGGCGCGCGTGCCCTCTTCCATCGCCATCACGGCATCGACCATGTCCTGCACCTGCATCGCGGTGATCGGCAGGCCGGTGGCCGGGCTAAAGGGGGTGCCGACGCGGGCGAACAAGAGGCGCAGGTAGTCGTAGATTTCCGTCACCGTGCCGACGGTCGAGCGCGGGTTCTTGGATGTGGTCTTCTGCTCGATCGAGATCGCCGGCGAGAGGCCCGAGATATGGTCGACATCCGGCTTGCCCTGCATGTCCAGGAACTGGCGCGCATAGGCCGACAGCGATTCGACATAGCGGCGCTGGCCCTCGGCATAGATCGTGTCGAAGGCGAGCGAGGACTTGCCCGACCCCGAAAGCCCGGTGATCACCACAAGCTGGTCACGCGGGATGTCGACATCGATGTTCTTCAGATTGTGCTCGCGCGCGCCGCGCACCTCGATGAACTTGTGTTCGGCCATGACCCACCCCTGCCCTGAAGGCCGTTTTAGGGCGAATCCCGGGCGTTTCCAATCGAAAAAAGTGAACAAAGTATGAACTGACGCGGGGACGGCCCGGGCAGATTTTTTGTCGAGGGGGCTTTACGAATGCGTTTCCTTGAATATATACTCGACGCAACAGCAAAGGGTCTCCCATGTCATTTTTCGCCAAGTCCCCCGCCCCCGCCAAGCTGAACGCGCGTCAGGCGGTTCCCTTGCTGGCTGAGGGCCAGATCACCGTCATCGACGTGCGCGAAGCGGCCGAGGTTGCCGCCTCGGGCACCGCCAGGGGCGGGCTGCACATCCCGCTGTCGATGATCCCGCTCAAGGCCAACCCCAAGGCGCCCGACTTTGACCGCCGCATCGACCCGTCCAAGCCGGTCGCGGTGTTCTGCGCCGTCGGCGGGCGGGCCGGAATGGCGGCGCAGGCCCTGACCTCGATGGGCTACGAGGCGCACAACCTTGGCGGCTTTTCCGACTGGGCGGCGGCGGGCGGGCCGATCAGCCGTTAAGGCGCCGGCGCGCCTGCACCGCGTGCAGCGCGATCCCCAAGAGCGAGAAGCCGGTCAGGAACAGCACCAGGCCGGTTTCCGCATATCCGGCCAGCAGCCAGACCAGCACCGGCGTGCCGCAGGTCGTGCCCAGATTGCCAAGCTGCGCGATGGCGCCGGCGGCACGGGCCCGCGCCTCGGCGCTGTCGTTCAGTTGCGCGATGGCGGCGAAAGAGGCGCTCTGCACCAGCCCCAGCCCGGCCGAGACGCCAAAGGCCGCGACGATGGCCGCGCCCTGCCCCCATGACAGCCAGAGCAGCGCGGCAAAGCCGACGGTCACGGCAAATCCCGTCTGCACCAGCCGCACGGCGGCGATCCGGCCCATGGCCCAGACCCCAAGGCTCAGCGCCGTGCCGACGCTGACCAGCGGCATCAGGCTGGCCAGCAGGAACTGCTCGGGCCGGCCGAGGTATTGCTGCGGCATCAGGGTCAGAAAGGCGACAAAGGTAAAGGTATAGCAGACAAAGCCCATGGCCGGCGCCGCTTCGCGCGGGCTGGCGTAGATGTGGCGATGGGCAGCGAAAAGCCCCCGCACCGACAGCGGCGGCAGGGCGGCCCTTGGCAGGTCCGGCAAGAGCGCCGCCAGCAACGCCGCCCCGGCCAGAAGATACCCCGCATGGGCCAAAAGCACCGCCGGCAGGCCGCCCCAGCCGGCCAGCATCGGCCCCAGCACCCCCAGAGAGGCGAAAGAAACCGCGAAGAACGAGGAATAAAGGCTCATCGCCGCCGCCTGCCAACGCGGCCCGGCAAGCTGCGCGGTCAGCACCGGCGCGGCCACCACCAGCGCCAGATGGCTCGCCCCTTCCAGCGCCCGCAGGCCCAGCATCACCGGCAGCGGCGGCATCAGCGCCTCGACGGCCGAAATCCCCGCCCCCGCCAGCAGCGCCGCGATCATGACCCGCTTGTAGCCCAGCGCCGAGACGAACAGCCCCGCCGTCGTGCCAAGGATCAGCCCGACAAAGCCGACTGTCGAGACGATCATGCCCACCATCGGCCCGGACTGGCCCGGATAGGCCGCCGCCAGCCGGTCGAACAGCACGGCGAACTTGCCGAACTGGGCCGCCGCGCCCAGGCTGACCAGCCAGATGGAAAGAACCGTCAGCGTCGCGCGCATCTTCGCCTTTCATCTGTCCGGAACTATCCTGGGGGGTCCGGGGGGCCAGCCCCCCGGCTTGCTCAGATATGCAGCGCGCGGCCGTAGGCGTCCAGCACCGATTCGTGCATCATCTCGGACAGGGTCGGATGCGGGAAGACCGTGTTCATCAACTCCGCCTCGGTCGTCTCAAGGCTGCGGCCGATGACATAGCCCTGGATCAGCTCGGTCACCTCGGCGCCCACCATATGCGCGCCCAGCAATTCGCCCGTCTTGGCGTCGAACACCGTCTTGATCATGCCCTCGGCCTCGCCCAGCGCAATCGCCTTGCCGTTGCCGATGAAGGGGAAGCGGCCGACCTTGACCTGATACCCGGCCTCCTTGGCCTTGGCTTCCGTCATGCCGACGCTGGCCACCTGCGGCTGGCAATAGGTGCAGCCGGCGATCGAGCCGGGCTTGATCGGGTGCGGATGGCCGCCGGCGATTAGTTCGGCCACCATCACTCCCTCATGGCTGGCCTTGTGCGCGAGCCACGGCGCCCCCGCGATGTCGCCGATGGCGTAAAGCCCGGGCACGCCGGTGCGGCAGAATTCGTCCGTCACCACATGGGTGCGGTCGATCCTGACGCCCAGCGCCTCCAGCCCCAGTCCCTCGACATTGCCGACGATGCCGACGGCGGAAATCACCGTGTCGAATTCCTGCGTGACCGTGCCCGAGGCGTTTTCCAGATGTGCCACCACGCCGACGCCGGGCTTGCGGTCCAGCTTCTTGACCGTGGTCTTTTCCAGGATCTTCATGCCCTGCTTGACGAAAGCCTTCTTGGCAAAGGCCGAGATTTCGGCGTCCTCGACCGGCAGCACACGGTCCATCACCTCGCAAACCGTGGTGTCGGCGCCCAGCGTGTTGAAGAAGCTGGCGAATTCGATGCCGATGGCGCCCGATCCGATGACGAGCAGCCGCTTGGGCATCCGCTTGGGTTGCAGGGCATGGCGGTAGGTCCAGACCAGATCGCCGTCCGCCTCCAGCCCCGGCAACTCACGCGCGCGGGCGCCGGTGGCCAGGATGATCGCCTTGGCGGTCAGCTCTTCGGTGCCCTTGTCGGTCTTGACCGCGACGGCGCCGGCCCTTGGCAGGCTGGCCGCGCCCATGAAGACGGTGATCTTGTTCTTCTTCATCAGATGGCCGATGCCGCCCGAAAGCTGCTTTGCCACCCCGCGCGAGCGGGCTACGACGGCGTCCAGGTCAAACGTGGCGCCCTCGACCTTGAGCCCGAATTCCTTGGCGCGGTGCATCAGGTGAAACACCTCGGCCGAGCGCAGCAACGCCTTGGTCGGAATGCAGCCCCAGTTCAGGCAGATGCCGCCCAGGTTTTCCCTTTCGACGATGGCCACCTTCTGGCCAAGTTGCGCGGCGCGGATCGCGGCCACATAACCGCCGGGTCCGGCGCCGATCACGACGATGTCAAAGCTCTGGCTCACCGATCTTCCCTCCCTCAAGAAAAGTAGTTTGGCATTAAACTATCGGGCGCGCCCAAGCAACCAAGGGCCTGCCGTGGGCCCATGCGCGAAATGCATGGCTAATCAGCCGGCAAGCTCGCGCAGGATCGCGCCATAGCCGCCGGCGTTCAGAAACGCCGCCTCGGCCGGCGTGGACTGCCGGCCCAGCGCGGCGTTGCGATAGGGAAAGCGGCCAAAGCGGCGGATCACCTCGCGGTGGGCCTTGGCATGGCGCAAGAGGCCGTCGTCGGGCAGGCGGTGCGCGAAGAGATCGACCGACCAGTCCTGATCGCCCATCTGTTCGGCATGTTCGAACGGCATGTAGAAAAAGGCGCGCATCGCGGGGTCGGTGGCCAGATCCTGCCCGGTCAGGACCGCCGCCCTTGCGGCGGCGCGGGCGCGCTCGTCGGTGGCAAAGGCGCGCGCGTCGCCGCGGAACATGTTGCGCGGGAACTGGTCGGCCAGGATCAGATAGGCCAGCGCGCCCGGCGCGGTCTCTTGCCAGGGTCGCAGCCCTCCCTCCCACAGCGCGCCCCAAAGATCGCCGAAACGGGTGGTGATCTCTTGATCGACGGCGGGATTGACCTCGAACCAGCCCTTGGGGCCGATCCCGGTCCAGAAGTCCAGAATGTCGTCGATCCGTTCCATGGGGCCCCCTGTCCTTTGTGCCAAGGCTAGGCGCTTTGCCGGCAAACGCCAGCCCATTCACCGGGGCGCCGCACCGGCCGGCGACGGCGCGCTGTCGACCGCCGCCTCGACCGCCACGGCCGAGGCGTTGGGCGACAGGGCGCGAAAGCGGCGGCGGAACAGCCGCACCCGGCCGCGCGACATCCGGTAAAAGGCATAGGCTGCGGTGGCGGTGAACAGGACCGCGATGAACAGGAAAAAGCCCGTCGGGCCGACCAGCGCCATCAGCCAGCCCGTGATCAGCGGCCCCCCGATCGAGCCGGTGCCGTAGATGAACAACAGCCCGGCCGAGGCCCCGGCCATCTCGTCCGACTGCAGGTAGTCGTTCACATAGGCGACCATCAGCGAATAGAGCGGGTTGGCGATGCCCCCCGACAGAAACGCAATGGCGAAAAGGACCGACATGGTCCAGGGCAGCGCCATCGCCGCAAATCCAACCACCGCCCCGGCCGCCGACAGGCCCAGGATCATCTGGCGCCGGTCCAGCCGGTCCGAGGCCCAGCCGATCGGGTATTGCAGCACCAGCCCGCCCAGATAGATCGCCCCGATGAAGATCGAGATGTTGCGCACCGACAGCCCCACCTCTGACCCCCAGACCGAGGCCATGCCGAACAGCGCCGAAAAGATCCCCCCCAGCAGGAACAGCCCGACGCAGCCCAGCGGCGAGGTCTGGAGCAGCTTGCGGATCGGCATCGGCGTGATCCGTTCAAAGCTGGGCGCGGCCGAGGCCGACAGCAGCACCGGCGTGAAGGCCACCGAAACCAGCACCGAGGAGATGATGAAAAGATCGAACCCCGAGGGGTCGGACAGGTTCATCAGCCCCTGCGCCGCGATGATGCCAATCATCTGGCAGATCATGTAGGCCGACAGCGCCTGCCCGCGCGTCTCGTTGCTGGCCGAGGCGTTCAGCCAGCTTTCGGCGGTGATGTAGACCCCGGCAAAGGCAAAGCCGATCACCGCCCGCATCGCGGCCCAGGCCATCCAGTCCGGCGCCACGGGAAACAGGATCAGGATGGCCGAAATCATCGAGCCGAGCGCGGCAAAGACCCGCACATGCCCGACGCTGCGGATCATCTCGGGGGCAAGCCGGCTGCCCAGAAGGAATCCGGCGGAATAGGCCGACATCACAAAGGACATCTGGACGGCCGAAAAGCCCTCGATCTTGCCGCGAATGCCCAGGAGCGTGCCCTGAATGCCGTTGCCGAGCATCAGGAGCATCACGCCCAGCAGCAAGGGCCAGGAGTTCCGGAGTACCGCGATCATGACCAGGCCCTCTTTCTTCGGGTTCAGGCTAATGCAGTTGGCGGTCCGGCGGCACCCCCTTTTGCGCCATCGGCACGAAATGGCGTCGCCCGGCAGGAAACGCGGCGCCTCTCCGTTTGTGCCCCGGTTTTGGCCGAGGCACCAGCCGAGGTCATGCGAAGTCTTGTCCGTCCTCCCGGCCGAGGGCCCCCAAGGCCCTCGGCCAGCGC
>JBQTIT010000102.1:0-5807 GCA_052387855.1 Paracoccaceae bacterium | reverse complement strand
GCCAGTGCCTGACCTGGCAGGCGCTGGCCAAGGGCCTTTGGGGCCCTCGGCCGGGGATGGGGCGGGCAGCTCGCATGACCTCGGCGATGGCCTCGGCCAAAGTCGGCCAGGGTCGGGCGGCGCTAATTGGTCTTGCGTGCCGGGACAAAGGGCAGGGGGGCGATCGGCACGCCCTCTTCGATCAGGGCCCGCGCCTCGTGCAGGCGGGCCTCGCCGTGGATCGACCGCTCGGGCACCTCGCCCAGGTGCATCTTGCGGGCCTCGGCGACGAAATTGACCCCGACATAGTCCGAATTCGCCTCGATCTGGCGGCGCATCTCGGCCAGGGCCGCCTCCACATCGCTTTGCGCCGCAGAAAGCGGTGCTGCGGCCCTGTCCTCGCCAGAGGGGCGGACCGCCGGGGCCATCAGCGACTTTGTCACCTCGGCCGAGCCGCACAGGGGGCAGTTCAGCCGTCCGCCAGCGCTGAGGGCGGCAAAAGCGGCGTCGCTGGCGAACCAGCTTTCAAAGTCGTGGTCTTCCCTGCACTTCAGCGTAAATCGGATCATCCGGGGCGGTCTCTGGGTGGTCAGCCTTTGATATGATCCTGATCGGCACCTGCGGCAAGGGGGCCGGCGGCACTTTCCGCCCCCATCCCCGCCCCCAGCCCGACCAGAAGCGCGCGCAGCTCTGGCTCGTTGACCATCTGCGCCGCTTCCTGCGCCGCGAACCAGCGGCGGCGCCTTTGCTTGCGCTCGGGGTATTTCGCGGCAAGGCTTGTGACGGACAGGCCAAAGACCTCGACCCGGCAGGGGACGGGGTCGGCGCCCGGCACCAGCTTGTCGTAATGGAAATGGCCGATGCTGCCTGCCGCGACGGTTCCTTTTACGCCGGCCTCTTCCCAGGCCTCGCGCGCGGCGGCCTCGGCGGGGCTGCGCCCCTCCATCACCCAGCCCTTGGGCAAGACCCAGCGGCCGGTGTCGCGGCTGGTGATCAGCAGCACCTGAACCCCGGCGCGGCGCAGGCGCCAGCACAGGGCCGCGACCTGCGCCGCGCAGTCCCCGTCCGGAGCCAGCGACCTGGAAGGAAGAAACATCTGCTCACCCAACATCTCGGGCCACTTTCGCGCGGCCTCTTGGCGCCTTTATGGCACAACCGGGGAATAAATCCACCCTCTTCGCGGGGGCGGGCGAAGGGGCCCGGGCCCGCCCTATCCGGCCGTGCCCGGCAGGCCCGGCAAGGCGGCCAGGATCCGTTCGGTGACCTCCTTGCTGCCGCTTTCGAACGGGGCCAGCGCCGCGCGCCCGGCGGCGGCGAGGCTTTCCTGCCGCCCCGACGGCAATTCGCAGAGCGCCGCTTCAAGCCCGGAGTGGCCTTGCAGGCCGATGGCGCCGCCCGATGCGTCCAGCGCCGCGAAGGGTGCGGCAAAGTTGGCCACGTCCGGTCCATGGATCAGCGCGCAGCCATGGGCGGCCGGTTCAAAGGGCGTGTGGCCGCCCCGGTCGGTAAAGGTGCCGCCGATCAGGCAGATGCCGGCCATCGCGTACCAAAGCCCCATCTCGCCCATGGTGTCGGCCAGATAGACCTGGGTCCGGGGTCCCGGCACCTGCCCGGCCGAGCGGCGGGCAAGGCTCAGCCCATGCGAGGCGATCAGGGCGGCAACCTCGTCGCCCCGGCGGGCATGGCGCGGAGCCAGGATCAAGAGCGCGGGCCCGCCCTGCCGGCGGGCGGCGGCAAAGGCGGTCAGGATCGGCCCCTCCTCGCCCGGATGGGTCGAAGCGGCAAGAAGGCAGGCCGCGCGCGGAACCGGCAGCGCAAAGGGCGGTGCCAGCGGCGTGGCAGGCGCCGCGGGCATGGCCTTGAGCGTCACCGTCGGCCCCAGCGCCGCCTGCGGCAGGCCCAGGTCCACCAGACGGCGCGCCGAGGCCTCATCCTGCGCCGAAACCCAGTCGAGCCGCGCCAGCGCTTCGCCGATCAGCCCCGGCCAAAGCCGCCAGCGCGCCGCCGAACCCTCGGACAGGCGCGCGCCGATCACCAGGATCTGCACCCCCCGCCGATGCGCCGCCGCCAGACGCGAGGGCCAAAGCTCGTTCTCCAGGATGACCAGCGCCTGGGGCAGAAAGCGGTCCATCAGGCGCGCCGCCGCCCCGGCCGTGTCCAGCGGCGCCAGCGCGGCTGTCACACGCGGCAGGCCCCAGCCTTCGACCAGATCGCGCCCGGTCAGGCTGTTGGAGGTGACGAGCACCGCAAGCCCCGGCCGCGCCGCCAAAAGCTCTTGCAGCACCGCCCGGGCCGAGGCCAGCTCGCCGTTTGATGCCCCGTGGAGCCACAGCCGCTGCCCCGTTCGCGCCGCCGCCGCCAGACCCCAGCGCTCGCGCAGGGCGCGGCGGCCGCCGGTGATCCAGGCATGGGCCAGCATCGCGGGCAACAAGAGCGCCATCAGGACCTGGTACAGCGGCATGGGCCCCCCTTAGCCGGGTGCGCCGAGGCTGGCAACACCGGGCGGGCGCTGCCCCGGCCAGTCGGTGGCCGCGTGCCAGGCCTGGCCCATGGCCAGAACCGCCGCATCCGCCCCGACGCGGCCGGCGATCTGCATGCCCATCGGCAGACCCTGGGCGCCAAAGCCGATCGGGACCGACAGCGCCGGCAGCCCGATCAGGCTGACCGGGATCACCACCTCCATCCAGCGGTGATAGGTGTCCATCGCGCGGCCGCCGATCTCTTGCGGCCAGCGCCACTCGGCCGGAAAGGGCCAGACCTGCGCCGTCGGCAGGACCATGGCATCATAGCGGTCAAAAAGGCGGGCCATGACGGCAAAGTATTCCGAGCGGATGACCGAGGCGTCGTAGACCTGCTGCGCGCTCAGGCCGCGACCCTGTTCGATCTCCCAGATGGTTTCGGGCTTGATCCGGGCGCGGCGGGCAGGGTCCTCGTAAAGATGGCGAAAGCCGCCGGCGTTCAGCATGGACCGCAGCACCGTCCAGGATGACCAGAGCCGGTCGGCCGCAAAGGGTGGCGGGACCGGTTCGACCCCTGCGCCCATCTCTTCCATCAGGCGCAGCGCGGTCTCGCACAGATCGAGGATGCCCGGCTCGAACGGATAGGCCCCGCCCCAGTCGCCCAGCCAGCCGATGCGCTTGCCCTTCAGGCTGGCGCCGTCCAGCGCGCCGGCAAAATCCTGCGGCCGGCGGCAAAAGGGCACTTCGGGGTTTTCGCCGGCCTGCACGGCCAGAAGCCGCGCGACATCCTCGACCGAGCGCGCCATCGGCCCATCGGTCGACAGGGTCGACAGATGCGTATCGCCCATCGCGTCTGCGGGAACCAGCCCCCAGCTCGGGCGAAATCCGTAGACGTTGCAAAAGGCCGCCGGGTTGCGCAGGCTGCCCATCGTGTCCGAGCCGTCCGCCACCGGCACCATCCGCGCCGCCAGCGCCGCCGCCGCCCCGCCCGAAGAGCCGCCCGCCGTGCGGCCATGGTCATAGGGGTTGCGCGTGGTGCCATGGACCGGGTTGAAGCTGTGGCTGCCGTGGCCCCATTCCGGCGTGTTGGTCTTGCCGATCAGGATCGCCCCCGCCCCCCGCATCCGCGCGGCCAAGAGATCGTCGCGGTCCGGCACGAAATCGGCAAAGAGGGGCGAGCCCCAAGTGGTGCGCAGCCCCTTGGTCGCGCAAAGATCCTTGACCGCCAGCGGCAGCCCGTGCAGCCAGCCCGCGCGCGGCGCGTCGTCGGCCGCACGCGCCTCGGCCATGATCTCGTCCCGCGCGCGGAGCGAGACCACCCCGTTCAGCGCGGGGTTCGCCGCGTCGATCCGGTCCAGATGATCCGCCATCACCTCGGAAGGTGCCACCTGCCGCGCCGCGATCATCCGCGACAGGTCCGAGGCCGTAAGGTCTGATAACCGCATGGTTCTGTCCAATCACCTGCCCCGTTGGGCGGTCCAAGGCGGGCCGAAACATGGCCCGCTGCTGTTGCCTGCCCCATCCTGAAATGCCCCCGCGCCCGGATCAAGCGCCTTCGCGCGCACCGCATCGACATCGCGCGGCGCCGGGCCCCCGCCGATCCAGGCACGTCCCTGGCGGGCAGGGGGGCCTTCTGCCCCCCCGAGGCCTTGCGGCCTCTCCCCCCCCCGAGGAATATTTGTGCAGAGAAGAAGGAGGCTGGCGCGACCCTCTGGGTCCGCATTCTTCTTCGCATAAATACCCCGGGGGAGAGCGCGCCAGCGCGAGGGGGCAGCGCCCCCTCTGCTCCGCCGGGTCAGGGTGCGATCATGATTTCCTGGCGCAGCGAGCCGTCCTGGCGGAAGATCAGCAGCCGGCTGTCCTGGGTGACCACGCCGATCCAGCCGGGGCCCTGGGTGATGGAAAGCGGCCGCGCGCCCTGCGGCAGGGCCAGAGTGTCCGGCAGGGCGAGGGGCGCATTTCCGTCGGGCATGCGGGTGACAAGCAGGCCGACGACGGTTATGACACCGGCGATCATCGTGATCATCAGCGCGATCACGAGGCCCCGCAGAAACCTCAGGCCCGGCGGAAGTTGCGGCTGTTCATCAGGATCAGACATGGCTTTCCTTTCCGGCGACGATGACGACGACCCTGCCGGGGTGCTTGAGGTCACCCTGGGCGAGGATCCGCCCGAGCGTCTTGATAAGGCGCTTGCCGCCGCAGTGCCAGAGCAGGCTTCGCTGTCGCGCTCGCGCCTGATGCGGATGATCGCCGAGGGTGATGTGCTGCGCGGCGGCGTGGCCGTGACCGACCCCAAGACGCGCCCGCGGGCCGGCGAGGTCTATGCGCTGCGCCTGGGCGTCGCCGTCGAGACCGAGGCCCTTGCCGAGGCCATCGCCCTGAATGTGGTTTTCGAGGACGGCGATCTGATCGTGATCGACAAGCCGGCGGGGATGGTCGTTCATCCCGCGCCGGGCACGCGCTCGGGCACGCTGGTGAACGCGCTTTTGCACCATTGCGGCGACAGCCTGTCGGGGATCGGCGGCGCGCGGCGGCCGGGGATCGTGCACCGGATCGACAAGGACACCACCGGCCTCCTGGTGGTGGCCAAGTCCGACCGCGCCCATCACGGTCTGGCCGCCCAGTTCGAGGCGCACAGCGTCAAGCGGCACTATCTGGCGGTGGTTCATGGCATCCCCTCGGTGCACGATCCGCGCTTGCGCGGGTTGCGCGGGATCAGCTTCGAGCCGGGCGGGATTTTGCGCATCGCGACCCATCTGGCGCGGCACCGGACCGACCGGCAGCGTCAGGCGGTGGTCTGGGACCAGGGGCGCCACGCCATCACCCGCGCCAGGCTGGTCGAGCCCCTCGCCGGGCCGGCCGCGCTGATGGAGTGCTGGCTTGAAACCGGACGGACGCATCAGATCAGGGTCCATATGGCCTATGCCGGGCACGGGCTGATCGGGGATCAGACCTATGGCGCGGCGCGGCGGTTGCCGGAAAAGCGGTTGGGCGAGGCCGCGCGACTGGCCAATGCCTTTCCGCGCCAGGCATTGCACGCGGCCAGCCTGGGATTCGTGCATCCGGTGACCGGGGAGGAAATGGACTTTGCGTCGCCTTTGCCGGACGACATGGGGGGCCTTCTTGCCGCGCTGCGTGGCGGGCCGGGGGCCTGAGGCGCCGCCGTTTTCGCCAAGGCGGGGGGCGTTTCCGGGTCCGCCCGGATTGGCCGAGGCACGAGCCGAGGTCATGTGGGACGGCAGCCGCAATCGGCCGAGGGCCCCAAAGGCCGGGCGCTGGCCTCTGGTGTGAAGGCGGAACCGGTCACCCGGACACGTTCCCACACGGGCGGGAAAACGCGGTGCGTTTCCTGTTCCGCCCGACTTTGGG
>JBQTIT010000101.1:0-10005 GCA_052387855.1 Paracoccaceae bacterium | reverse complement strand
GTCAGTAGGTTTGGCTGGGCCAAACTAGGGTGGGGTACTGTCCTTTCCTGCCCCCGACCCGCGTTCCCTCCGGGTCCGGCCCGGCCTTGACCCGGGGCCCCGGATCACGTCCAGTGCGGGGCGGGCGGGGACTGGTTTCGCAGCGGCCCACCCGCCGGGCCAGGCAGGCCTTCATCACCCCCACCCCGCCCCGGGCTTGACCCGGGGCCCCGGATCAGGTCCGGGGCGGGGCGTTCGGGGGCTGGTTTCGGTGTGGCCTGTTCGGCGGGCACAGCCTGGCCCCTCATTGCCTCCACCCCGCCCCGGGCTTGACCCGGGGCCCCGGATCAGGTCCGGGGCGTCGGGGAATGGTCCCGCTGCGGCCCGGCCTTCGGGCTGGCCCCTGAACGGTCCGCGCTGCCGCCCCTACAGCGTCACCCGATAACGGACATGGTTGTCGCAGGGCGCCTGCCGGTCGTAAAGCCGCCGGGCGCCCGCGTTGTCCTGGTCGGTCATCCAGTACAGCCGATGCCAGCCGCGCGCCCGGGCGATGGCCTTGAGATCCTCGATCAACGCCCGGCCGATGCCCTGGCCCCGCGCCGGCTCCATGACATAGAGGTCTTCAAGATAGCAGTCGTCCCCCTCCACCCAGGACGAGGGGTGGTGCTGGTACAGCGCAAAACCCACCGCGACCCCGCCGCTCCACGCGAGGCGCAGCGCCATCGGGCTGACGGGCGACAGGATGCGCGCCCAGGTGGCGGCGGTCACCGCCTCGGGCAGGGCCATTCCGTACCAGTCCTGAAACCCGGCCCAGAGCCGGCGAAAGGCCGCCTCGTCGCGCGGGCCGGCGTCGTGGATCGTCACGCTCATGACAGCCGGTCAAGAATGCGCGCCCAGGACCTGATTCCCTTGTGAAAGCATTCAAGATCGTACTTTTCGTTCGGCGAGTGGATCAGATCGTCGTCGCGGGCAAAGCCGATCAGCATCGCATCCATGCCCAGGATGGTCTTGAAGAGCCCGGCAATCGGGATCGACCCGCCCGAGCCGATATAGGCGGCCGGCCGGCCCCATTCCTCGCCCAGGGCGGCGCGGGCGGCCTCGAAAGCGGGCGCGTCGATCGCCATCGCACCGGCGGGCGAGGCGCCGTGGTCGGCAAACTCCACCCGGCAATCGGCTGGAAGCTGGGCCGCGACCCAGGCGCGGAACGCCTCGCGGATCGCCAGGGGGTCCTGCGCGCCCACCAGGCGGAACGAGACCTTGGCATGGGCATGTGCCGGCAGCACGGTCTTGAACCCCTCGCCGGTATAGCCGCCCCAGATGCCGTTGACCTCGGCGGTGGGGCGCGACCAGATCATTTCCAGCGGCGTGCGGTCCTGCTCGCCGGCCGGCACCGACAGGCCGACATCGCCCAGAAAGGTCGCATGGTCGAACGACAGCGCCTGCCACTGGGCGCGAATCGCCTCGGGCAGTTCGGTGACGCCGTCGTAAAATCCGGGCACCATGATCCGCCCGGTGTCGTCATGCAGATTGGCCAGGATCCGCGTCAGAACCCGGATCGGGTTGATCGCGGCACCGCCGTAGACTCCCGAATGCAGGTCCTTGTCAGGGCCGTGGATGGTGATCTCTTCGCCCAGAAGCCCGCGCAGCATGGTGGTGATGGCCGGGGTGTGGTTCTCGTGCAGGCCGGTGTCGCAGATCAACGCAAGGTCGGCGGTCAACTCCTGGGCATTCGCCTGCATGAAGGGGACCAGCGAGGGGGACGAGGATTCTTCCTCGCCCTCCAGAAACACCGTCAACCGGCAGGGCAGCGCGCTATGAACCGCCTTCCAGGCCCGGCACGCCTCGATAAAGGTCATGAGCTGGCCCTTGTCGTCCGAGGTGCCACGCCCGCGAATGACGCGGCCCTTGGGCGTGTCCTCAAGCTGCGGATCAAAGGGGTCGTGGTGCCAAAGTGAAAGCGGATCAACAGGTTGCACGTCATAATGCCCGTAGAACACGAGGTGCCGCCGCCCCGCCCCGCCGTGCCCGACCACCATCGGATGGCCCGGCGTGGCGCGCGCGGCGGCGTCAAAGCCGATGGCGGCCAGGTCCGCCGCCAGCCAGTCCGCCGCCCGGGCGCAATCCGCCGCAAAGGCCGGATCGGTCGAGATCGAGGGGATGCGCAAAAGCTGGAACAGCCGCTCGGTGGCGGCGGGCAGATCGGCGTCGATCCGGGAAAGCACGGCGTCAAGCGACATGGCGGGGCTCCTGGCAAGGGCCGGAAGGGATCACGGCGGCTTGAAGCCTATGGGCCGGGCGGGGGGCTGTCCAGAGCCTCGGGGATGGGATATGCAGGGCCAGTTCAATCAAGGAGCCGGCAGGATGCGCGTTTGGGGAGTTTCGGGAATGGTCGTGGCCATTCTCGCGGGGGTCACGCTTGGCGGCGCGGCGCGGGCTGAGGTGCCGGTCGAGGTCTCGACCATCGACGGCACGCAGGTCACGATCCACCTGCATGACTTTCTGAGCGCGCAGGAACTGGGCGTTCTGCGGCTCGTGGGCGGCAATTCGCAGATGCTTCAGGCCTTCATGCAGGGCGCCACGGGGTATGGCGCCATGGCCCTGTCGCCCGACGACGGCTATATCCGGGGCGGCCTGCCCTCGGGCTCGGCCAGCGCGCGGATGGGGCTTGCCGACGCGCAGGCCGCAGCGGCTGCGGCGCTGGAGGCGTGCAACGCGGCCCGGACCGGGGCGGCGGAATGCGTTGTGGTGCTGGAACTCGGCCCCGCCGGCTGATCGGGGTGCCGATGGCTTTCCGGCCGGGCCCGGGGGGCGACAATTTGTTCACTGGTCACCGGTCCGGGAATGGGTCTATTGCCCGCAAGGGCCCGAACGACCGCCGCGCAGGGTGCCCGTGGGGCAGGGCGACGGCACATCGGCCCCGGTGCGGCGGATCAAGAGGTGACGAATGGACTATGAGGCCGGTCTTGACGCGGCGCTGAGGCTGCTGCACGACGAGGGGCGCTATCGCACCTTCATCGACATCGAGCGCCGCGCCGGCGATTTTCCCCGCGCGGTCTGGACCCGTCCCGATGGCCAGACGCGCGAGATCACGGTCTGGTGCGGCAACGACTATCTGGGCATGGGCCAGCATCCGGTGGTGCTGGAAGCGATGCGCGCCGTGCTGGACGGCACCGGCGCCGGCTCGGGCGGGACGCGCAACATCTCGGGCACGACGCGCCACCACCGCGCGCTGGAGGCGGAACTGGCCGACCTGCACGCCAAGGAGGCGGCGCTGCTCTTTACCTCGGCCTATGTGGCCAATGACGCCACGCTGTCAACGCTGACGCGCCTCTTTCCCGGTCTGATCATCTATTCGGACGCGCTCAACCACGCCTCGATGATCGAGGGCATCCGGCGCGGCGGCGGGGCCAAGCGGATCTTTCGCCACAACGATCTGGCCCATCTGCGGGCGCTGCTGGCGGCGGACGATCCGGCCGCGCCCAAGCTGATCGCCTTTGAATCGATCTACTCGATGGACGGGGACTTTGCGCCGATCCGCGAGATCTGCGATCTGGCGCAGGAATTCGGCGCCCTGACCTATCTGGACGAGGTGCATGCCGTGGGCATGTACGGCGCGCGCGGCGCCGGCGTGGCCGAGCGTGACGGCCAGATGGGCCGCATCGACATCATCAACGGCACGCTGGCCAAGGCCTTTGGCGTTTTCGGCGGCTATATCGCGGCTTCGGCCCGGATGGTGGATGCGATTCGCTCCTATGCGCCGGGATTCATCTTTACCACCTCGATCCCGCCGGCCGTGGCGGCGGGGGCGGCGGCCTCGGTCCGGTATCTGAAGTCGGCCCAGCACCTGCGCGATGCCCACCAGACCAATGCCCGGATTCTCAAGCTGCGGCTGCGCGGGCTGGGCCTGCCGATCATCGACCACGGCAGCCATATCGTTCCCGTTCATGTGGGTAATCCGGTGCATTGCAAGATGCTGTCCGACATGCTGCTGGAATCGCATGGCATTTACGCCCAGCCGATCAATTTTCCCACCGTGCCGCGCGGCACCGAGCGGCTGCGCTTCACGCCCTCGCCGCTGCATGGGCCCGGGGAAATCGACGCGCTCGTGGCCGCGATGGACCAGCTCTGGCGCCACTGTGCGCTGAATCGCGCTGAAGCCTCGGCCTGAGACCGCCGGGCCTGCAAAATCCGCTTGCCCGCCGCGCCGCAATCAACAATAGGATCATCATGAAACCGGGCGAAGAGCGCCAGTTTTCTCGGGGCAGAGATGGGTTTTCTCGCATGATCGGCCGGTGGGCAAAACCCGCCGCGAAGGAGGACAAGCCGAAAGGCTTTGACGACTTCGACATGCGCCTTGGGGATCAGATGCGGGGCGAGCGGGCCACGCTGGGCAAGTCGCTGCTGGATGTGCAGCGCGAGCTCAAGATCAAGGCCACCTATATCGCCGCCATCGAGAATGCCGATGTCGCGGCCTTTGAAACGCCGGGTTTCATCGCCGGCTATGTCCGCTCTTACGCCCGCTATCTGGGCATGGACCCCGAAGACAGCTTTTCGCGGTTCTGCGCGGAAAGCGGCTTTGAGGTGGCGCATGGCATGTCGGCGGCGGCCTCGACCGCCTCGATCGTGGCGCAGCGCGCCCGGGCGTCGGGACTTGACCGTGGCGATCCCTTTGCCAACCCCAACGCCAGCTTCTTTCCGCGCCCCGAAAGCGCCTTTGCCCGGATCGAGCCGGGGGCGGTCGGTTCGATCTCGGTGCTTGTGGCGCTGCTGATGTCCATCGGCTACGGCGGCTGGTGGGTGCTGCAAGAGGTTCAGCGCGTGCAGCTTGCCCCGGTGAACGAAGCCCCCGCCGTGGTGGCCGAGATCGACCCGCTGGGCAATGTGGCGGGCGAGCCGGTTTCGGTGCGCTCGGCGCCCGAGGATCTGGCAGATGCGCAAGGAACCGGCGTGTCGCGCGACCCCTTGCTGCTGTACCGCCCCGAGGCCCTGTCGGTGCCGGTCCTGATCGCGCGCGACGGGCCCATCGCGGCGATCGACCCGCGCCAGAGCGGCGTTCTGGCCGAGGGTGCCGAGCCGGCGGCGGCGGTGCCTGCGGCCGGCGACGCGGCGGACGGGATTCAGGTTCTGGCCGAGACGACCGGGGTCGAGATCATGGCCGTGCGCCCGTCCTGGGTGCGGGTTTCGGCGCTGGACGGCTCTGTGATCTTTGAAAAGATCCTGGATGCCGGCGAGATCTATTCGGTTCCGCCGCTGGCACAGGCGCCGGTGCTGCGGGCGGGCAACTCGAACTCGGTCTATTTCCTCGTCGGGGGCAAGACCTTTGGCCCGGCCGCGCGCGATGCCGAGGTGGTCAAGGACCTTAGCCTTGATGCCGGATCGCTGCTGGCCGCCTATCAGCAGGCTGACCCCGATGCCGACGCCGATCTGGCACGTTTCGTCGCCTTGATCGAAGCTCCGGCCGAGGGGTCGGCTTCGGAGTGATCCGCCGTTGCCCTTGCCGGCGCCCCGGCCTATTGAGGGGCGCGACAAGAGGTCAAAGATGAGCCACAATCCCATCCGTCCCTGGCGAAACATCGACCGGCGCCTCAGCCGCCAGATCCGCGTTGGCCGCGTTCTGGTGGGCGGGGATGCGCCGATCTCGGTGCAGACCATGACCAACACGCTGACCACCGATGCCAAGGCCACGATCGAGCAGGTGCAGCGCTGCGCCGTGGCCGGGGCCGACATCGTGCGCGTCTCGACCCCCGACCAGGACAGCACCCGCGCCCTGCGCGAGATCGTGCGCGAATCGCCCGTTCCCATCGTCGCGGACATCCATTTCCACTACAAGCGCGCCATCGAGGCCGCCGAGGCCGGGGCCGCCTGCCTGCGCATCAACCCCGGCAACATCGGCGATGCCCGCCGCGTGGCCGAGGTGGTGCGGGCGGCCAAGGATCATGGCTGCTCGATCCGGATCGGGGTCAATGCCGGCTCTCTGGAAAGGCACCTGCTGGACAAATACGGCGAGCCTTGCCCGGATGCGATGGTGGAATCGGGGCTGGACCACATCAAGCTGCTCCAGGACAACGATTTTCACGAGTTCAAGATCTCGGTCAAGGCCTCTGACGTCTTCATGGCGGCGGCGGCCTATCAGCAGCTCGCCACCGTGACCGACGCGCCCATCCACCTTGGCATCACCGAGGCGGGCGGGCTGGTGTCGGGCACGGTCAAGTCGGCCATCGGCCTGGGCTCGCTCCTGTGGTTCGGGATTGGCGACACGATCCGCGTCTCGCTTTCGGCCGATCCGGTCGAAGAGGTCAAGGTGGGTTTCGAGATCCTGAAATCCCTGGGCCTGCGCCACCGGGGGGTGACGATCATCTCTTGCCCGTCCTGCGCGCGTCAGGGCTTTGACGTGATCCAGACGGTGGCGGCACTGGAGCAGCGTCTGGCCCATGTCACCACCTCGATGAGCCTTTCCATCATCGGCTGCGTGGTCAATGGCCCGGGCGAGGCGCTGATGACCGACATCGGCTTTACCGGCGGCGGGGCGGGGTCGGGCATGGTGTATCTGGCTGGCAAGCAGGCGCACAAGCTGGGCAATGACCGGATGGTCGACCACATCGTCGAGCTGGTCGAGAAGAAGGCCGCCGAGATCGAGGCTGCCGGCGCGGCCGTCGCCTGAGCCGTCAGCCGCCGCGCGCCTCGGCCACGATGGCCTGCATCGCGTTCAGCGGCACATAGCCGCGCAGCATCTGCCCGCCCATGACAAAGGTCGGCGTGCCCGAAATCGCCAGCCGGTCGGCCAGCGCGTGATTGGCCGCGATCACCGCCGTGACCTCGTCGGCGCCCATCCGGTCCAGAACCGCCGCGCCGTCCAGCCCCAGATCGCCGGCCAGACGCAGCAGCGTCGGCTGGTCCGGCGCGCCGCGCAGCGTCATCAACGCATCATGCACCGCCTTGTAGGCATCTGCACCATGCAGTTGCAGCACCGCGATCGCAAAGCGCGATGTGGTCATCGACTCCTCGCCCAGGATCGGGAATTCCTTGAGGATGAAGCGGATGTTGCCATCGGCGCGGACCAGTTCTGCCACCTCTTCAAAGGCCTTCTTGCAGTAGCCGCAGCGGTAATCCATGAATTCGACCACGGTATAGTCGCCCTCGGGGTTACCGCCGACCCAGGAATTGGGATCGTCAAAGATCGCGGCGGCGTTCATCGCCACCATTTCCTGATCGCTGGCCGCCTCGGCCTGTTCCTGGCGGGACTGATAGACCGTCATCGCCTCGACGATCACCTCGGGGTTTTCCACAAGATAGGCGCGGACCGCCGCGCCAAAGGCGGCGCGTTCGGCCTCGGTCATGTCGGTCAAGCCCTCGGACAGGGCGGGGCCGGCGAGGGCGAGGCAGAGGCCGAGCGTGGAAAGATTGGCGCGCATGGACGTCCTGAGTGCTGGGGGCGCGGGCTTGACCTCGGGCGCCGGTCGGGGAACTGTGGGCCGCGATCATAGGGGCGGGCATGAAGAGTTCAAGGCGCGGGCAGGTCGATGCCTTCATTGTGATGGACATGGTCGAAGAGGCCCGCCGGCTGGAAGCCTCCGGTCGGCGGATCATTCACATGGAGGTGGGCCAGCCCGGCACGCCGGCGCCCGCGCTGGCCCGGGCGGCGGCGGCGCGGCAGATGGAACGCTCGGCGCTTGGCTACACCGTCTCGCTGGGCCTGCCGGAGCTGCGGCGCGGCATCGCCGGGCTTTACCGGCGCTGGTACGGGATCGAGCTGAACCCCGACCGCGTCGTGATCACCTCGGGCTCGTCCGGGGCGTTCCTTTTGGCCTTCTCGGCGCTGTTCGATGCTTTTGACCGCGTGGCGCTGGCCGAGCCCGGCTATCCCAGCTACCGCCAGATCCTCAAGGCACTGTCGCTGGTGCCCGTGGGCCTGCAGGCGACGGCCGAGAACCGGATGCAGATGCTGCCCGCCGATCTGGAAGGGCAGGACCTGGCCGGGGTGATCGTGGCCTCGCCGGGCAATCCGACCGGCACGATGCTGGACCGCCCCGCGCTCAAGGCGCTGATGGATCAGGCGGCGCGGCTGGGCATCGCCTTTGTCTCGGACGAGATCTATCACGGGCTGCATTATGGCGCGCGCGCGGTCTCGGCGCTGGAGATCAGCGATCAGGCCTATGTGATCAACTCCTTTTCCAAGTATTTCAGCATGACCGGCTGGCGCATCGGCTGGATGGTGGTGCCCGAGAACCACATCCGCACGGTCGAGCGGCTGGCGCAGAATCTGTTCATCTGCGCCCCCCATGTCTCGCAAATCGCCGCGCTGGCGGCGCTGGAGGCCGAGGAAGAGCTTGACGCGAACCGCGCCGTCTATGCCGAGAACCGCCGTCTGATGCTTGACGGCTTGGCCCCGGCCGGTCTGGGCCGCTTTGCGCCGCCGGACGGGGCGTTCTATGTCTATGCCGATGTTTCGGCTCTGACGCAGGACAGCCTTGCGCTGGCCCGCGAGATCCTGCACGGCGCCGGGGTTGCCGTGACGCCGGGGCTGGATTTCGACCCCCGTCGCGGCGCCGGCACCCTGCGCCTGTCCTATGCCGGCGCGACCGAGGACGTGGCCGAGGGTCTGGTGCGCCTGCGGGACTTTCTGGGCGCCCGCACGGCGGAGAAGGGGGCATGAGCCTGCGCGGTCTGGCCCTTGTGGTGGCGCTGTGCGGGGCGGGGGCGGCGATGGGGCAAGAGCTGACCGGGCTCGCGCGTCTGGATGCCGCGGCATCGTCGGTGCGCGACGAGGGGGCCGAGGTGGTGGCGGAGTTCACGCTCAGCCAGCCGGTGCCCTGGCGTCTGCGCGTGCTGGATGATCCGCCGCGGCTGATCCTTGATGCGCGCGAGGTGGACTGGTCGGGGCTGGCGGCCGTGCCCGAAATCTCGGCCGGGGTGGCCGAGATGCGGGCCGGGCCGCTGCGCCCGGGCTGGTCGCGGCTGGTGCTGCGGCTGGAGCGGCCGATGCTGGCGCGCACGGCCGCAATGAGCACGCAGGGGCCGGTGCGGCTGACCCTGCGCCTGGCGCCGGCCGATCCTGCGGAGTTCGCCGAACGGGCCGCCCAGCCCGAGCCGCAGGACTGGGCCCTGCCCGAACCCGTGGCGCCCGCGCCCGCGCCCCGGCGCGGCGATGGCCCGCTGCGGGTGGTGCTGGACCCTGGCCACGGCGGCATCGACCCCGGGGCCGAGCATGACGGCGCGCGCGAGGCCGACCTGATGCTGCTGTTCGCGCGCGAGGTGAAAGAGGCCCTGCTGCGCGCCGGCGGTTTCGAGGTGGTGCTGACGCGCGAGGCGGATGTCTTTGTTCCGCTCGAAGAGCGCCTGACCATCGCGCGTGGCGCCGGGGCGGATGTGTTCCTGTCGCTGCACGCCGATGCCCTGGCGACGGGCGAGGCCGAGGGGACCGCGCTTTATACTCTGTCCGCCGACGCGGGCGACGCCGCCGCGCGCGCCCTGGCCGAGCGTCACGACCGAGACGATCTGTTGGCGGGGATCGACCTGAGCCAGCAGGATGACCTGGTGGCCACGGTGCTGATGGACATGGCCCGCACCGAAACCGCGCCCCGCATCCGCCGCCTGGCCGCCGCGCTGGAGGCCGCGATGCTGGGGGCAGGGGTAGGGATGCACCCGCGGCCGCGGCAGGAGGGCGGCTTTTCGGTGCTGAAGTCGCCCGACATCCCCTCGGTCCTGATCGAGATGGGCTTTCTGTCGTCGGCGCAAGACCGTGAGCGGCTTTTTGACCAGGCCTGGCGCGCCCGCCTGGCCGGCGCGATCCTGGCGGGCCTGGCCGAATGGCGGGCCGAGGACCGCCTGATTTCGGCCACCGGGCAGGAGTCACGGCGGCCCGGGTGACCCCTCGGCCAAAGTCGGGGCCGGGCGGGACAGGAAACGCACCGCGTTTCCCTGCCCTTGTGAGATCATGTCCGATAGACCGGTTCCGCATCAGTGACAGAGGCCGGCGCCCGACCCGGGCGGGTGCGGAGCGCCCGCCTGGGGGCGGGGCGGGCGCTG
>JBQTIT010000100.1:0-31273 GCA_052387855.1 Paracoccaceae bacterium | reverse complement strand
GTCGATCCCTTTGAGGAATTCAAGGAGATGCTGGCCGAGCAGGGCGAGCGTCAGGCCCGTCTGCGCCACGTCCAGCAGTTCCTGAACAGCCCCGCCTTTGTCGACCTGCGCGAGCAGGCGATCGTTGTGTCCGACCCGCCCGAGGTGATCGAAGAGCGCAAGCGTGACCTCGATTACCGCATCCGGGTGCTGGAATCGCTGGTCTCGCTCTTGATCGAAGAGCGCGACAGCCTGGACAAGGTCCGCTCGGCGGCAGAGCCGCCAGCCAAGCCCGCCGCCTAGGCGGGGACAATTGCCGCCATCTCCGCCAAGGGCCGGGAAAAGCCGGGCGTTGGCCGGTTCGCTCAGTCAGACGTGGCCGAGGCCCTCGCCGAGGCCATGCGATGCCGCTTACCCCATCCCCGGCCGCGGGCCCCAACGGCCCTCGGCCAGCGCCCGACCCCCCCAGGGAGGGCGCTCCGCACCCTCCGGGTCGGGCGCTGGCCTCAGCGGTCTCTTGCGGAACCGGTCTACCCTCACCGTTCCCGCCCGACTTTGGCCGAGGCTATCGCCGAGGTCATGCGATGCTACAGGCCCGTTCCCGGCCGAGGGCCCCAAAGGCCCTCGGCCAGCGCCCGACCCGCCCATGGCGGGCGCTCCGCACCCGTCGGGTCGGGCGCAAGCCCCTGTCGGTGTAGCGGAACCGGTTGTGCCGCGCCGTTCCCACAGGCGCGACCCATAGGGCGCCTGCCGCCCCGCCCCCACCCTTGCCCCCGGCGCCGGGCCGTGCGAGCAAGGCGAATGCTCGCCATCCTCTTCAAGACCCTGCCGTTCTTTGCCGTCATCGGCCTTGGCTTTGCCGCGCGCCGCACGCGGTTCTTTTCCGACGAGGCGACGGCCTACCTCACGAAATTCGTCTTTTATTTCGCCCTCTCGGCGATGCTGTTCGGCTTTGCCGCCAATCTGGACCTGCAGGCGATCTTCAGCCTGTCCTTCGTCATGGCCTACCTTTGCGCGACCCTGCTGGTCTGGGCGCTGGTGGCCGGGGTGGCGCTGCTGCGCGGCGCGGGGATCGAGGCGGCGGTGTTCGAGGCGCATTGCGGGGTGATCGGCAATGTCGGCTTTCTGGGCATCCCGATGCTGGCTCTCCTGATGGGGCCGGCGGCGGTGGGGCCGGTGCTGATGGTTCTGGCGGTCGATCTGATCGTGTTCTCCACCATCCTGACGCTGGTCGTCACCGGCCACCGCGAGGGGCGGATGCGGGCCTCGGTCCTTGGCGTGCTGGGTCTGGGGCTGGTCCGCAATCCGATGATCGTCTCGGTCGCGCTGGGACTGGGGTTCGGGGCCAGCGGCTGGCAGCTTGCGGTGCCGGTGAACGAATTCCTGACCCTGTTGGGCGCGGCGGCCACGCCTTGCGCGCTTTTTGCCATCGGCGCCAGCCTGGGCGGGCGGCGGGCCGAGCGGGTCGGCGTCGCGGTCTGGCTGAGCGCGGCCAAGCTGGTGCTGCATCCGGCGGCCGTGGCGGTGGCGGTGACGCTTTTCGGCGTCGCGCCCTATCCCGGGGCGGTGATGATCGCGGCGGCGGCCTTGCCCGTGGCCGGCAATGTCTTCATTCTGGCGCAGCACTTTGGCGTGGCGCCGCAGCGCGTCAGCACCGCGATCCTGGTCTCGACGGCAGGGTCGGTGCTGACGGTGACGGCGGTCCTGGCGATGATGGGGATGGGATGAAGACGATTTCGGAAAACCGGTGCTTTGGCGGCGTTCAGGGGGTCTATTCCCACCGCTCCGAGGTGAACGACTGCGACATGACCTTTGGCCTTTTCCTGCCCGCCCAGGCCGAGGATGGGGCGGTGCCGGTGCTGTGGTACCTGTCGGGTCTGACCTGCACGCATGAAAACGCGATGATCAAGGCCGGTGCCCAGCGCTGGGCAGCCGAGGCCGGCATCGCGCTGGTCTTTCCCGACACCTCGCCGCGCGGCGAGGGGGTGCCGAACGATGCCGCCTTTGATCTGGGGCAGGGCGCGGGGTTCTACGTCAACGCGACCGAGCCGCCCTGGGACCGGCATTTCCAGATGTGGGACTACATCACCGACGAGCTGCCGGACGCCCTGTTCAGCGCCTTTCCCATCGCCGAGGCGGCGCAGGCGATCATGGGCCATTCGATGGGCGGTCACGGCGCGCTGACGATCGCGATGAGCTTTCCGGGCCGCTTCCGCTCGGTCTCGGCCTTTGCGCCGATCTGCAACCCCTGCGCCTCGGACTGGGGGCGCAAGCAGTTCACCGCCTATCTGGGCGAGGACGAAGAGGCCTGGGCGCCGCATGACGCGACCGCGCTGATGCTGCGTCGCGGCTTTGACGGCCCGATGCTGATCGACCAGGGCACGGCGGACCAGTACATCGACCTCTTGCGCCCGCAGGAACTGGCGGCTGCCATGGCAGAGGTGCGCCAGGGTGGCACCTTCCGGATGCAAAAGGGCTATGACCACAGCTATTTCTTCGTCTCGACCTTCATGGAAGAGCATGTGGACTTTCACGCCGCCGCGCTGATGGCATGACGATCTACATCGACGCCGACGCCTGCCCGGTCAAGGACGAGGCCGAGCGTGTGGCGAGCCGGCACAGGGTCCGCATGGTGCTGGTCTCGAACGGCGGCATCCGGCCCAGCCAGAATCCGCTGGTCGAAAGCGTCTATGTCACCTCGGGTCCGGACGAGACCGACAAGTGGATCGCGGCCCATGCCGGGCCGGGCGACGTGGTGGTGACGGGGGATATTCCGCTGGCCGCGAAATGCGTCGCGGCGGGGGCGCGGGTGGTCAAGCACAACGGCGAGGTGCTGCACGGCGCCAATGTCGGGGTTGCCTTGGCGACCCGCGATCTGATGGCCGACCTGCGCGCCGCCGATCCGTTCCGCCAGGGCGGCGGCCGGATGTTTACCAAGGCCGACCGCTCGCGCTTTGCCGATGTGCTGGACCGCGAGGTGCGGGCGGCGTTGTGATGTCGCCGGTAGGACAGAATCGGCGCGCCATGCCGGGTCAGATGCGGCCATGAGCGGCGCGGCAAATCCCAACACGTCCGGCATTCTTCTGGCCATCGGCGGGGCGGTGGTGCTGTCACTCAATGATCTGGCGATCAAGGCGCTGTCGGGGGACTATGCGCTGCATCAGGTGATCCTGCTGCGCGCCATCGTCGGCATGACGCTGGTGCTGGCCGTCACGGTCTATTCCAGGGCCGGGCTGCGCCAGCTTGTCACGCGCCGGCCGCTGGCGCATCTGCTGCGCGTCTCGATCGTCATGGTGTCGAACATCACCTATTTCGTCGGCCTGTCGCTGATGCCGCTGGCCGATGCCGTGGCCACGGCCTTTGTCGCGCCGCTGTTCGTGACGCTGATGTCCTCTGTCGTCCTAGGCGAAAAGGTCGGCCCCCGGCGCTGGGCGGCGGTGGCGGTGGGGATGGTCGGCGTCTTGGTGATGACCCGGCCGGGGGCGGGCATGATCCAGCCGGCGGCGATCCTGGTGCTGATCTCGGCCTTTTGCTACTCGGGAAGCCACATGATGACGCGGCACATGCGCGGCACCGAAAGCGCCATGGCGCTGAATTTCTATGTGCAGTGCGGGTTCATCACGCTCAGCACCGGCTTTGGCATCGTGGCGGGCGACGGGCATCTGGCCCAGGCGCCAGGCTCGACATGGGAGTTTCTGTTCCGCCCCTGGCACTGGCCGCCCGTTGCGGATTATTGGGCCTTTGCCGCCACCGGGCTGGCCGTTGGCATCGGCGGGCTGATGATGAGCCAGGCCTACCGCACCACCGAGGCGGCGCTGGTCGCGCCCTTTGAATATGTCGGCATGCCGATGGCGGTGATCTGGGGCGTGCTGGTTTTCGGCACCTTTCCCGACGGGCAGGCCTGGGTGGGGATTGCGCTGATCTGCGGGGCGGGGCTTTATACGCTTTGGCGCGAGACGGTGCGAAAGAAGGACGTGGATGTTGCCTCCCCAAGCGGTGATCTTTGACATCGGCAATGTGCTGACGCGCTGGCAGCCCGAAGCCTTTTACGATCGCGTGATCGGAGAGCCGCGTCGCCGCGCGCTCTTTGCCGAGGTCGACCTGCATCACATGAACGAACTGGTGGATGCCGGCGCCCTTTTTCGCGAGACGATCTATGACTGGGCCGCCCGCCACCCCGGCTGGGCGCCCGAGATCCGCATGTGGTATGACCGCTGGATCGAACTGGCCTCTCCGCGCATCGACGGGGCGATCGCGCTGCAAAGGGCGCTGCGGGCCAAGGGCGTGCCGGTGTTCGCGCTGACCAATTTCGGCCGGTACTCCTTTGACGAGGCCCTGCCGAAGATGGACTTTCTGCATGACTTCGACCGCACCTATGTCTCCGGCCGGATGGGCGTGATCAAACCGGACCCGCGCATCTATGAGATGGTAGAGCAGGATTGCGGCCTTCCGCCCGAAAGCCTGCTGTTCACCGACGACCGGGCCGACAACATCGCGGCGGCGGCGGTCAGGGGCTGGGGCACGCATCTGTTCGACGGCTGGCAGGGATGGGCGGCGCGGCTGGTGGCCGAGGGGCTTTTGACCAAAGAGGAGGCAGGTTTATGACGCTGAGCATCGTACCGGCAGCGGCCGAGCGCCACCTTGGCTGGGCCGGGCTTCTTGCCGCTCTGGAGGCGGGGCACCGCCTGCCCCGGCCCGACATCAAGGACCTGATCGTCTCCCGGGGCAACGATATCATACTTGACCGCGCCACCTGGATCGACGGGTTGGGCGCGCTGGTCAAGGTCGCGACCCTGGTTCCCGCAAACCCCGCCCGGGGCAAGCCGATGATCAACGGCGTCGTGACCCTGTTCGACGATGTGACGGGTGAGTTGACCGCGCTGGTCGATTTTCACCTGGTGACCAAGTGGAAGACGGCCGGTGACAGCCTGCTGGCCGCCAGCCGGTTGGCGCGCAAGGATGCGCGCGACTTTCTGCTGGTCGGGGCGGGGACCGTGGCCCGCTCGATGGTGCAGGCCTATTCCAGCCTCTGGCCCGATGCGCGCTTTACCGTCTGGAACCGGACCCGCTCTGGCGCCGAGGCCATGGGCCTGCCCGTTGCCGACGATCTTGAGTCCGCCGTCCGGGCGGCGGATGTGATCTGCACCGCGACCATGTCCAGCACGCCGCTGATCCGGGGCGAGTGGTTGCAGCCCGGCCAGCACCTGGACCTGATCGGCGCCTACAAGTCCGGCATGCGCGAGGTGGACGACACCGCGATGCGCCGGGCGCGGCTGTTTGTCGACGCGCGGGCGACCACGGTCCACCACATCGGCGAGATCATCGACCCCATCGCCAGCGGCGCCATTACCGAGGCCGACATCGTTGCCGACTATTATGACGATCCGGCGCTGTTCCGCCGCCGCTCGGACGACGAGATCACCATCGCCAAGAACGGCGGCGGCGCGCATCTGGACCTGATGACGGCGCAGTACATCGCCGGGGCCTGGGCAGGCCGATAAGGGGGGACTGGTCGGAGTGAGAGGATTCGAACCTCCGACCCCCTGCTCCCGAAGCAGGTGCGCTACCAGACTGCGCTACACTCCGACCGTGGTGGCGGAGTTACAGCGAACCCGCCGCTTTGGCAAGGGGGCCGGGGGGAATTCACGGGGCCGCAGCGGCAGGGCCCATACTTACCCCCGCCCCGGACCCGATCCGGGGCCCCGGGTCAAGCCCGGGGCGGGGTTGGATGAAGGGGCGATGCGGGCCGCAAACGTGGCGTGGCGGGCCGCAGCGACAGGACCTCTCCCAACCCCCGCCCCGGACCCGATCCGGGGCCCCGGGTCAAGCCCGGGGCGGGGTTGGATGTAAGGGCAATGCGGGGGTGCGGGGGGTGATTGTTTTTCCCCCGGGGAAAATCACGACACTTCGTCGGCGGTCGGGCGGGCGCGGCGGTCCAGGAGCTTTGACCAGGACGAGATGCGCGGCATCAACCCCATGTCGATGCGCGAGCGCGTCTCCAGCACCGGGCGGTTCTGCGAGACCTTGGGCGTCCCCTCGCGCAGCACGATGTAGATGCCCGAGGCGATGATGATCGCCGTGCCGATCAGGGTGATGCGGTCGTGCGTTTCGCCAAAGAGCAGCGCGCCAAAGAGAGTGGCCCAGACGATCTGGCTGTACTGCATCGGCGCGACGATCACCGCCGGCGCCCGGCGATAGGCCGCGATCGCCAGAAGCCCGCCCAGCAGCCCCAGCGCGGCCATGGCAAACAAGAGGCCCAGATGCGCCACCGGCATGGGGATATAGACAAAGGGCAGCGCCGCGCCGGTCACCAGCAGGTTGGCCATCATCGGATAGAGCATGATCACCACCGAACGCTCGGAATTGCCGATCTTGCGCACCAGAACCGAGTTGACCGCGCCAAAGCTCGCCGCCGCGATGGCCGCCAGATGGCCCATCCCGAAATGCGCGTTGCCCGGACGGACGACGATGACGACCCCGATCAGCCCGACGACAATCGCCAGGCCGCGGTGCAGCCCCACCTTCTCGCCCAGCATCGGAATCGCGATGAGGGTGATCAGGATCGGGGTGGCGAAAAAGATCGGATAGGCCTCGGTCAGGGGCAGGACCGAAAAGGCGTAAAAGCCGCACAGAACGCAGATCACCGTCAGCACCGCGCGGGCCAGGGTGAACCAGGGGTGGCGCGGGATCAGGTTGCCGTCGCTGCGGTCGCCGATCAGCATCAAGAGCACCAGCGGAAAGCTGAACAGCACCGAGAAAAAGATGGTCTGGAACGGGCTGTAGCTGGCGCCCATGACCTTTACGATCACGTCGTTGGACGCATAGACGGCAAAGGCGGCAAGCGACAGCAACGCGCCGGCAAGGTTCGACTGGATTGGCATGGGTGCGGTCCCTGGGTGCGGTCCGATGCTGGGCGGCACCACCCCCAAATCCTCTTTCGGGGGGGAAAGTTCAAGGGGGCAGATCAGCCCTGCGGCGGAAATCCGGCCGGCGCGGCAGGGGGCTGCCCGGCCTTCCAGAGCAGATAGAGACCGGCGGCGATGATCACGCCGATGCCGGTGATCATCGGCCCGTCCATCGCCTCGGCAAAGATCAGCGCGCCGGCCAGCGCGCCCCAGATGATCTGGCTGTACTGCATCGGCGCCACGACGATGGCGCTGGCGCGGGAATAGGCGGCGATGATCATCACGCCGCCAAGGGTGGACAAGAGCCCGATCATTCCGGCCAGTAGCCATTGAAAGCCGTCCATCGGCTGCCAGACCCAGGGCATCAGGCAGCCAAGGATCAGCACCTGCGCCCCGACGGGGTAAAGCAGGACGACGGCCGGCCGCTCGCGACCGCCGATCTTGCGCAACAGGACCGAGTTCAGCGCCCCGAGGCTGGCGCCCGCGATCGCGGTCAGGTGGGCGAACTCAATCGCCCCCACGCCGGGGCGCAGGGCGATCAGCACGCCCGAAAAGCCCGCCAGGATGGCCAGCAGGCGCGGCGCATCCAGCCGCTCCTTCAACAGCGGAACGGCCAGCAGGGTGACCAGCAGCGGCATGCAGAAGAACACCGCATAGGCCTGGCCGACCGGCAGCTTGGTGAAACTGTAGCTGACCAGGACCGAACTGACCACGATCAGCGCCATGCGCGCCGCCGTCAGGCCGGGCAGGGCCGGGCGCAGGGCAAGGCCGCCGGAGGAAAGCGCCGCCTGCGCCAGGATGAAGGGCAGGCTGCACAGGGCAGAGGTAAAGATGATCTGCACGGCCATCATGCCCTGGCCCATGAACTTGATCGTCATGTCCGACGCCGCATAGACGCCAAAGGCGGCCAGCGCCAGCACCGCGCCCTGGACAGAGGCATCGCGGATCATGATGCGGGGTCCCGGCGGGCCACGATCACCAGCCCCGACAGGATGATCATCGCCATGCCCAGCGCGGTGGTGGCCGAAGGACGCTCGCCGAACAGCAGCAGGCCAAGGATCGTGGCCCAGATGATCTGGGAATACTGCATCGGCGCCACGATGATCGCGCGGGCCCGCTTGTAGGCCCCGATGATCAAGAGCGATCCGGCGACCAGCACCACCCCCATGAAGCCGGTCACCGCCAGGTCGGCCAGCGGCATCGGGCGGTAGACCAGCGGCAACAGCGCCGCCACGACCGCAAGCTGGGCCAGCATCGGGTACAGCATCAGCACCGAGGTCCGCTCGACCGCGCCGGACTTGCGCAGCAGGACATAGTTCATCGCCCCCGAGACCGCGCCCAGCAGCGCCGACAGATGCGCGATCCGCAACGGCTCGTCCCCCGGGTCCAGCGCGATGACCACGCCGGCCAGCCCCAGGATCACCGCCAGGCCGCGTGGCAGGTCGATCCTTTCGCCCAGCACCGGCACGGCCAGGAGCGCGATGAAGATCGGCATGGTGAAGAAGATCGCATAGCACTGGGCCAGCGGCAGGTTGGCAAAGGCATAGGCCCCGACGATGCCGTTGACGACGACGATCACCACGCGGACGGCCATCAGGCCTGGGCGCGCGGGCCGGAGCGTGCCCTGCGCAGGGTCGGCCAGGGCGTAGGCCAGGGTCAGCGGCAGGGCCATCAGCCCCGAGAAGAACAGGATCTGAATGGCGGAATATCCCCCGCCCAGAAACTTGATCGAGATGTCATAGGCCGCATAAAGGCCAAAGGCGCCAAGACCAAGCAAGGCTCCGACAACGGGATTCTGCGCGCGCGACATGGGCGCCTTGTGCCAGAGCCCGCGCTGGCCGGCTTGCCTGATCCCGCCAGCGCCCTGCCGCTTTTGGCGCAATCCTGTGGGGGTGCAGGCAAGGGATGGGGCGGGCCTTTGCAAGGCCTCGGCCAAGTCGGGCGAAAAGGAAAACGCACTGCGTTTTACCGCCCGTGTGGGAATGGCGAAGGTAGACCGGTTCCGCTACACCACGGAGGCCAGCGCCCGACCCGGCGGGTGCGGAGCGCCCGCCTGGGGGCGGGGCGGGCGCTGGCCGAGGGCCTCTGAGGCCCTCGACCGGGGATGAGGCGGGCGGCATCGTGTGACCTCGGCTAGTGCCTCGGCCAAGTCGGGCAAAAAGGAGAACGCACTGCGTTTTCCCGCCCGTGTGGGAACGTGTCCGGTAAACCGGTTCCGCATGAGACCGCTGCGGCCCGCGCCCGACCCGGAGGGCGTGGAGCGCCCTCCCTGGGGGGGTCGGGCGCTGGCCGAGGGCCTTTGGGGCCCTCGGCCGGGGATGGGGTAAGCGTTCCCGCATGACCTCGGCGAGTGCCTCGGCCAAATCGGGCGGAGAAGGAAACGCACCGCCTTTCCCCGCCCGTGTCGGGGCCTGTCCGATAGACCGGTTCCGCCCTCACACCAGAGGCCAGCGCCTGACCTGGCTGGCGCGAAGCGCCTGCCGGGGGATGATGAGGGATCAGAAAAGGTCCAGTGGACCTTTTCCCCGAAGAACGCCCGCCCCGTGGGCGGGCCGGGTGGGCAGGCGCTGGCGACGGGCCTTTGGGGCCCTCGGCCGGGGCATGGGGCAACCGTCCCGCATGACCTCGGCGATGGCCTCGGCCACCCCTGCCCGATCCGCGAGGGGGTTGGGGCGGCCCCCCGGCCCCCCGTCCCCCCCGGCTCCCCCTACCGGCGCACCGAGGCGGTCACATAGTTGCACGACAGATCGCGCGGCGAGAGCGACCAGCTCCAGCGCAGCGGGTCGAACACCATCCCCTTGCGGTCGACCGGGTCCAGTCCCGCCGCCCGGATCATCGCATGGATCTCGTCCGGAGTGATGAACCGCGCCCAGTCATGCGTGCCCTTCGGCAGCCAGCGCATGACCCACTCGGCCCCGATGATCGCCATGGCAAAGCTGCGCGCGGTCCGGTTCAGCGTCGAGAGCAGCATCAGCCCGCCCGGCCGCAGCAGCCGCGCGCAGGCGGCCAGATAGTCCTGCGGATCGGCGACATGCTCGACCACTTCCATGTTCAGCACCACGTCGAACCGCTCGCCCGCCGCCGCCAGGTCCTCGGCCGTGCCGACCCGGTAGTCGATCGTCAGCCCGCCCTGCGCGGCGTGCAGCGCCGCCACCGGAATGTTGCGCGCGGCGGCGTCGACCCCGACCACATCCGCCCCCAGCCGCGCCATCGGCTCGGCCAAGAGCCCGCCGCCGCAGCCGATGTCGAGAATCCGCAAGCCGGCAAAGGGCCGCGGGCCGGCCAGGTCGCGCCCGAACTCGGCCGCGATCTGGGTGGTGATATAGTCCAGCCGGCAGGGGTTCATCAGGTGAAGCGGCTTGAACTTGCCCTCGGGATCCCACCACTCGGCGGCCATCGCCTCGAACTTGGCAACCTCGGCGGGGTCGATGGTCGTGGCCTCTGTCATCCCGGAACTCCTTGCGCCCGCCGCCAAGGCGGTCCAGTCTGTCCATGTAATACAGGTTCGCGATGGATCAAAGATCAGGGCACAAGCGCGCAGTCGATTTCCTTTTTCCGCCGATCGAGCCCTTCGATCAGCGGCAGATCGACGTGGGCGAAGGGCACAAGGTCTATCTTGAGCAATGCGGCAACCCCGAAGGCGTGCCAGTGCTGGTGCTGCACGGCGGGCCGGGCGGCGGGTGCAGCCCCGCGATGCGCCGCTATTTCGACCCGGGCCATTACCGCATCATCCTGTTTGACCAGCGCGGCTGCGGCCGCTCGCGCCCGCATGCCAGCGTCGAGGCCAACACCACCTGGCACCTGGTGCGCGACATCGAGCTGATCCGAAGCCGGCTCGGCGTTGAATCAATGGTCCTGTTCGGCGGCTCCTGGGGGGCGACGCTGGCACTGGTCTATGCCATCAGCCACCCGGACCGCGTGCGGCATCTGGTGCTGCGCGGGGTTTTCCTGTCGGAGCGGTCCGAACTGGACTGGTTCTATGGCGGGCGGGCCGGGGCCTTTTTCCCCGACCTGTGGCAGCGCTTCCTGTCGGCCCTGCCGGCCGAGGACCGCGCCGATCCGATGGCGGGCTACCACAGGCTTCTGTTCTGCGGCGAGCTTGACCGCGAGACGCGGGCGGCGCGCACCTGGTCGGGCTGGGAAAACGCCCTGGCCTCGATCCACAGCGCCGGCCAATGGGGCGAAAGCCCGGCCGAATATGCCCGCGCCTTTGCCCGGCTGGAGAACCACTACTTCTGCCACGGCAGTTTTCTGGATGACGATGGCTGGATCCTGAAGCATCGCGCCCGGATCGAACATGTCGGCGCCACGATCATCCAGGGGCGCTATGACATGGTCTGCCCGCCCATCTCGTCCTGGAAACTGGCCGAGGGTTGGGGCCTGGCGCGGTTGCAGATGGTCAGCCTGGCCGGCCATGCCCTGTCCGAGCCCGGGATATCCGAGGCGCTGGTGGCCGCCACCAACGCCCTGCGGGACGGCACCGGGGGCTGAGCGTCCCGCCCGGGGCAAAGCGACTTGCATTCCCGCCGCATCCGTCCTATACGCGCTTCAACAGCAGTTTCAGGGTCCAAACCTGAAATGACCGAGACCTCTGCCCGGGCCGCTTGGCCCGTTTTTCATTTCTGGAACCCTGTTTCGCACATGTCCGACCTGATCGCCAAAACCGCCATGGACCGGCGCCTTGCCCAGATCGTGGCCCCCGTCATCGAGGGGCTGGGGTTCGAGCTGGTGCGCATCCGCCTGATGGGCGGCAAGACCCGCACCCTGCAAATCATGGCCGAACGCCCCGACGGCGGCATCGGGGTTGACGAATGTGGCCAGATTTCCACCGCCGTCTCGGCCGTTCTGGATGTCGAGGACCCGGTCGAGGACAACTACATTCTCGAAGTTTCCTCGCCCGGGATCGACCGCCCGCTGACCCGTCTCAAGGACTTCGAGGTCTGGAAGGGCTGGGAGGCCCGGATCGAGACGACCGAGCTGATCGACGGGCGTCGCCGCTTCAAGGGCGGGCTGGCCGGGGTCGAGGGCGACGAGGTGCTGATCGACATCGCCGAGGGCGAGGGCGAGACCATCATCGGGCTGAAATTCGAATGGCTCTCGGACGCCAAGCTGATCCTGTCGGACCAGCTCATCGCCGAGATGCTGCGGCAAAAGAAGGTGTCGGGCGCGTTCGACGAGACGATGTTCGACGAGGTAGAGACCAGCGAAGCGGATGACGACGAAGATCCCGCTTCCGAGACGAAACACTAGGCCGGGAGAGACCCACATGGCGATTACATCAGCCAACCAGCTTGAGCTTTTGCAGACGGCCGAGGCCGTCGCGCGCGAGAAGATGATCGACCCCGAACTGGTGATCCAGGCGATGGAAGACAGCCTCGCCCGCGCCGCCAAGTCGCGCTACGGCGCCGACAACGACATCCGCGTCAAGATCGACCGCAAGACCGGCCGGGCCAGCTTTGCCCGCGTGCGCACCGTGGTCGAGGATGAGGCGGTGGAAAACCACCACGCGCAACTGACCGTCAGGCAGGCCAAGGCCTATCTGGCCGACCCGCAGATCGGCGACGAGGTGATCGACGAGGTTCCCCCGGTCGATCTGGGTCG
This sequence comes from Paracoccaceae bacterium, assembly GCA_052387855.1. Lineage (GTDB taxonomy): Bacteria > Pseudomonadota > Alphaproteobacteria > Rhodobacterales > Rhodobacteraceae > CAIYZT01. The sequence goes on along the minus strand of JBQTIT010000100.1, from coordinate 18,788 downwards.
CATCGCCGCGCAGTCGGCCAAGCAGGTGATCCTGCAAAAGGTCCGCGAGGCCGAGCGCGACCGCCAGTTCGAGGAATTCCAGGGCCGCAAGGGCACCATCATCAACGGCGTCGTCAAGCGCGAGGAATACGGCAACCTCATCGTCGACATCGGCCGGGGCGAGGCGATCCTGCGCCGCAACGAAAAGATCGGCCGCGAGGCTTACCGCCCCAACGACCGCATCCGCTGCTACATCAAGGACGTCCGCCGCGAGGCGCGCGGCCCGCAGGTGTTCCTGTCGCGCACCGACCCGCAGTTCATGGCCGAGCTGTTCAAGATGGAGGTGCCGGAAATCTACGACGGCATCATCGAGATCAAGGCCGTGGCCCGCGATCCGGGCAGCCGCGCCAAGATCGCCGTCATTTCCTATGACAATTCAATCGACCCGGTGGGCGCCTGCGTCGGCATGCGCGGCAGCCGCGTGCAGGCCGTGGTGAACGAGCTTCAGGGCGAAAAGATCGACATCATTCCGTGGAACCAGGATCAGGCGACGTTCCTGGTCAACGCGCTGCAACCGGCCGAGGTGTCCAAGGTCGTGATCGACGAGGAGGCCGGCAAGATCGAGGTTGTCGTGCCCGACGAGCAGCTTTCGCTGGCCATCGGCCGGCGCGGCCAGAACGTGCGCCTGGCCAGCCAGCTTACGGCGCTGGACATCGACATCGTCACCGAATCCGACGATTCGGCCCGCCGCCAGGCCGAGTTCGCCGAGCGGACCAAGCTGTTCATGGACACGCTCGACATCGACGAGATGATGGCGCAGCTTCTGGTTTCCGAAGGCTTCACCAATCTCGAAGAGGTGGCCTATGTCGACGTGGACGAGCTTTTGTCGATCGACGGCTTTGACGAGGACACGGCCGGCGAGTTGCAGGCCCGCGCCCGCGACCACATCGAAGAGCAGAACCGCAAGTCGCTGGAAACCGCGCGCGCGCTTGGCGTTCAGGACAGCCTGGTCGAGTTCGAGGGCCTGACCCCGCAGATGCTGGTGGCGCTGGCCCACGACGGGATCAAGACGCTCGAAGACTTCGCCACCTGCGCCGACTGGGAACTGGCCGGCGGCTGGACCACCGAGAACGGCCAGCGCAAAAAGGACGAGGGCGTGCTGGAAAAGTTCGACGTGAGCCTGGAAGAGGCGCAGAATCTGGTCATGACCGCGCGGGTCATGCTGGGCTGGGTCGATCCGACCGAGCTTGCCGAAGCCGAAGAAGGTGCCGAAGCCGGCGCCGAAGAGGAGGCCGGGGCCTGATCGCGGGCCTCGGAGTATCGCCCTGACACGCGGCGGCCGGGATCACATGCACGAAGACCCTGAGCGAAAATGCATCGTGACCGGGGAAAGCCAGCCAAAGGCGGGCCTGATCCGGTTTTGCCTTTCGCCCGATGGGATGATGGTGCCCGACGTGCTCTCGCGTCTTCCGGGGCGCGGCATCTATGTGACGGCCAGCCGCGAGGCGCTGGACAAGGCGGTTACCAAGGGCCTGTTCGCCCGGGCGGCCAGACAGCCGGTCACGCTGCCGGAGGGTCTGTTGCCCCTGATCGAGGCGCAGCTTGCCCGCCGGGTCACCGACTACATCTCGATGGCGCGCAAGGCGGGCGAGGCGGTCTGCGGCTTTGAAAAGGTCAAGGACTGGCTGAACAAGGACCGGGCGGCGATCCTGATCCAGGCTTCGGACGGGTCCGAGCGCGGCAAGGAAAAACTCTTTCCGCCCGAGGGCGAGGGCAGCCTGATCGGCTGTCTCACCTCGGGGGAATTGGGTTTGGCATTCGGGCGCGAACGTGCGATACACGCCGCGCTTGCGGCTGGAAGACTCACAACGCGTGTTGTAGAGGAGGCCGCAAGGCTTTCTGGCGTGCGCGGCATGACGGTAAAGCGGGTCGGCAGAAGGTCTGCCGGGAAGGATACGAAGGACGCATGAGCGATACAGACGGCAAAAAGCCCCTTGGCCTTGGGGCGGGTACGCGTTCCGGATCGGTGAAGCAAAGCTTCTCGCACGGACGGACGCATGCCGTGGTGGTGGAAACCAAGCGCAAGCGCGTGGTGGTTCCCGGCCCGGTGGCCAAGCCGGTCGTGAACGCGCCTGCAACCGGCAATGCCGGCCCGGCCGTGGCTGCGGCGGTCAGCGACACCTCGCGCCGCCCCGCCGGCATTTCGGATGCTGAGATGGAGCGGCGCCTTGCCGCACTGAAACTCGCCCGCGCCCGTGAACAGGACGAAGCCGCCAAGCGGCTGGCTGACGAGCGTGCCCGTGAGGAAGAGCGCCAGCGCAAGCGCGAGGCCAACGAGGCCAAGGAACGCGAAGAGCGCCAGCGCGAGGCTGCCGCCCGCGCCAAGGCCGAAGAGGACGAACGCCAGCGCGCCGAAGCGGCCGAAGCCGCCGCGCGGAACGCGCAGGCGCGCCGCGCCGATGTTCTGGGCACCCAGCGCCGCCAGCCCGCCGCGCCCGAGCCCGAAGCGGCGCCGGCGCGCGCCGCCCCTGCCGGCCGGTCGGGCGCCCGCCCGGCACCCGGCACCACCCTCGCGCTGCCGGGCGACCGCAGCAATGCCCCGGTCGCGGCCAAGCCCGGCCTTGCCCCGCGCAAGACCGAACGTGAACGCGACGCGGACCGCGATCGCGGCAAGGCCAAGGGCGACGAAGGCCGTCGCACCGGAAAGCTGACCCTCTCGGACGCGACCTCGGACGAGGGCGGGCGCCAGCGCTCGCTTGCCGCGATGAAACGCAAGCAGGACCGCGCCCGCGCCAAGGCGCTGGGCATGTCGGTCAAGCCCGAAAAGCAGGTGCGCGATGTGCAACTGCCCGAATCCATCGTGGTCAGCGAGCTTGCCAACCGCATGGCCGAACGGGCCGCCGATCTGGTCAAGTCGCTGATGAAGATGGGCATGATGGTGACGATGAACCAGACCATCGACGCCGATACCGCCGAGCTTTTGATCGAGGAATTCGGCCACCGCACCGTGCGCGTTTCGGATTCCGACGTTGAGCAGGTGATCGATTCCGTTGTGGATTCGGCCGAGAATCTGATCACGCGCCCGCCGATCGTCACGATCATGGGCCATGTCGACCACGGCAAGACCTCGCTTCTGGACGCCATCCGCAAGACCTCGGTCGTCACGGGCGAGGCGGGGGGCATCACCCAGCACATCGGCGCCTATCAGGTGACGACCGCGGGTGGCGCGGTGATCTCGTTCCTCGACACGCCGGGCCACGCGGCCTTTACCTCGATGCGGGCGCGCGGCGCGCAGGTCACCGACATCGTTGTGCTGGTGGTTGCCGCCGACGATGCGGTGATGCCGCAGACCATCGAGGCGATCAACCACGCCAAGGCCGCCAAGGTGCCGATGATCGTGGCGATCAACAAGATCGACAAGCACGACGCGAACCCCACCAAGGTGCGCACCGACCTGTTGCAGCACGAGGTCGTAGTCGAGGCGATGTCGGGCGAGGTGCAGGATGTCGAGGTTTCGGCCAAGACCGGCCAGGGGCTGGACGACCTTTTGGAAGCCATCGCGCTTCAGGCCGAAATCCTGGAGCTCAAGGCCAACCCCAACCGCGCCGCCCAGGCCGCGGTGATCGAGGCCAAGCTGGACGTGGGCCGTGGCCCGGTCGCGACCGTGCTGGTGCAGAACGGCACGCTGCGCAAGGGCGACATCTTTGTCGTCGGCCAGCAGTGGGGCAAGGTCCGCGCGCTGATCAACGACAAGGGCGAGACGGTGGCCGAAGCCGGCCCCTCGGTTCCGGTCGAGGTGCTGGGCCTGTCCGGCACGCCCTCGGCGGGCGACACGCTGAACGTGGTGGAAACCGAGGCGCAGGCGCGCGAGATCGCCGCCTACCGCGAAAAGACCACCAAGGACAAGCGCGCCGCCGTCGGCGCCGCGACCACGCTGGAACAGCTCATGGCCAAAGCCAAGTCGGACAAGGCGGTTTCGGAGCTGCCGGTCCTGGTCAAGGCCGACGTTCAGGGCTCGGCCGAGGCGATCATCCAGGCGCTGGAGAAGGTGGGCAACGAAGAGGTCCGCGTGCGCGTCCTGCACTATGGCGTCGGCGCGATCACCGATTCGGACGTGAACCTGGCCGAAGCGTCGAACGCGCCGATCCTGGCCTTCAACGTGCGCGCCAACGCCACGGCGCGGGCCGCCGCGCAGCAGAAATCGGTCGAGATCCGCTATTACTCGATCATCTACGACCTTCTGGACGACATCAAGCAGGCGGCCTCGGGTCTCTTGAAGGCCGAGGTGCGCGAGAACTTCATCGGCTACGCCAAGATCCTGCAGGTGTTCAAGATCACCGGTATCGGCAACGTCGCCGGCTGCCTGGTGACCGAGGGCGTCGCCCGAAGGTCGGCCGGGGTGCGCCTCTTGCGCGACAACGTGGTGATCCACGAAGGCACGCTCAAGACGCTGAAGAGGTTCAAGGACGAGGTCAAGGAAGTGATCTCGGGCCAGGAATGCGGCATGGCGTTCGAGCGTTACGAAGATGTGCGCGAGGGCGATGTCATCGAGATCTTTGAGCGCGAGGAAATCCAGCGCTCGCTGGCCTGACCGGAGGCCCGGACGGCCCCGGCATCGGCCTTGGCGTGCAAATCGGAAGTTCTGTCTTGCAGCGCCCGCCCCCAGGCGGCGCTGTCTTTTGTAAACTATGCGGAACCGGTCTACCGAGACGTTCCCGCCCGGGCCCGCCCATTGAGGCACCCCTGGGCCGGCCGGTCACAGCCAGTCGCGCAGGATCGGGATCAGCGGCAGGTCCGCGGGCGGCATCGGGTAATCGCGAAGCTGGCCCGGGCGGACCCAGGCCAGGTCCTGCCCCTCGCGCGGGGTGGGGATGCCGTCCCAGCGCCGGCAGGCAAAAAGCGGCATCAGCAGGTGAAAGTCGTCATAGGCGTGGCTGGCAAAGGTCAGCGGCGCGAGGCAGGATTTCCAGGTGTCGATGCCCAGCTCTTCCTTCAACTCGCGCACCAGCGCCGCCTCGGGCGTCTCGCCGGGATCGACCTTGCCGCCGGGAAATTCCCACAGGCCGGCCATCGACTTGCCGGGCGGGCGGCGGGCGAGCAGGACGCGGCCCTCGGGGTCGATCAGGGCGACGGCGGAGACGAGGAGGATCTTCATTGGGGCGCTCCGCGCGTGGCGGGCGCCGGGGGGTTTCACACCCCCCGGGCCCCCCGTGGGATATTTGGGCGAAAGAGAATCAGGACCGGTAGTCGGCGTTGATCTCGATATAGGTCTTGGTCAGATCGCAGGTCCAGACCGAGCGTCTGGCGCGGCCTAGGCCCAGATCGACGCCGATCACCAGTTCGGCCCGGCGCATATAGGCCGCGCCGTCCTCTTCGCGGTAGGACGGATCGCGCCAGCCCTTGCGCGCCACCACGATGTCGCCAAAGCGGATCGTCAGGCGGTCCCTCTCGGCCCGGGCGCCTGACTTGCCGATGGCGGCGACGATGCGGCCCCAGTTCGGATCCTCGCCGGCGACGGCGGTCTTGACCAGCGGCGAGTTGGCGACGGCCATCGCCACGCGGTGGGCGTCGGCGGCATCAGCCGCGCCGCTGACGCGGACCTCGACGAACTTGGTCGCGCCCTCGCCGTCGCGGACGACCTGATGCGCCAGGTCCATCATCACGCCCTTGAGCGCCTTCTCGAAGGCGCGGGCGACGGCGCCGGTGACCGGGGCGGCGGCGGATTTGCCGGTCGCGGCCACCAGCAGCGTGTCCGAGGTCGAGGTGTCGCTGTCGACGGTGATCGCGTTGAAGGTGGCCCCGACATTGCGCGAGACCATCCGTTGCAGCGCGGTCGGCGTGATGCGGGCATCGGTGAAGATATAGACCAGCATGGTGGCCATGTCGGGCGCGATCATGCCCGAACCCTTGGCGATGCCGCTGATGTGGATCGGCCCGCCCTCGCCCTCGAGAATGGCGGCGGCGCCCTTGGCAAAGGTGTCGGTGGTCATGATGGCCTGGGCGGCCATGGCGATGGCCCCCTCGGTCAGGGCGGCGGCCAGATCGGGGATGCGGGCGGTGATGCGCTCATGCGGCAAGGGCTCGCCGATGACGCCGGTGGAAGAGGAAAAGACCCGGCTCATAGGAAGGCCCAGCGCCTCGGCCACGCCGCCGGTGACGGCGGCCACAGCCCGGTCGCCCACGGCCCCGGTAAAGGCGTTGGAGTTGCCCGAGTTGACGATGATCGCCGCGCCGCTGCCGGCGGGCACCTTGGTGGCCAGCTTGGCCTGGCAGTCACGCACGCAGCCCGAGCGGGTGGAGGAGCGTGTGAAGGCCCCGGCGAGGACCGTTCCCGGCGCCAGGCGGACCAGCATCACGTCCTTGCGGTTCTGGTAGCGCACGCCGGCCTCGACGGCGGCGAACTCGGCCCCCGCGATCACGGGCAGGGCCGGAAAGGCGGCCGGCGCCAGGGGCGAGACGGCCTTGGCCTTTTTGGCGGGCTTGGGGCCGGCCGCGCCGTCGCGCAGCGCCTTCACTTCGGATTTCAGGGCTTTCGCCTTTGACTTCCAATCCTTCTTTGCCATTTTCCGGCCCCTTCCTCGGTGACTATTCGTTCAAGAGATCCGTGTTCAGCAGCAGCGCAGGGTCGATCTGGACTTCCGTCCGCTCGACGGTGGCGGCGGCGACCAGCGCGTCGATATGGGCCAGGACCGCCTCTTGCGCCAGTTGCATCTCGATCTCTGCCCGCACGTCGGCCAGCGCCGGGCGGGCGGAGTTGCGGGTTTCGGTGACCAGGACCAGGTGATAGCCGAACTGGGTCTGAACCGGCCCCGCGACCTTGCCGACCTCGGCGGCGACGACGGCCTCTTCAAAGGGCGCGACCATCTGGCCAAGCCCGAACCAGCCCAGATCGCCCCCCCCGGCGGCCGAACCGTCGGTGGAATTCTGGGTGGCCAGCGCGGCGAAATCCTCGCCCGCCTCGATCCGGGTCTTGAGCGTCTGGGCCAGCTCCTGGCTGTCGACCAGGATATGCGAGGCGTGGTATTCGGTCTGCGGCGTGAATTCGGCAAACCGGGCCTCATAGGCGGCCTGCACCGCCTCTTCGCTGATCGAGCGGTCGGCAAGCTGGCGCACCAGGATCGCGGACATGGCCGCGCGGCGCTCGTTGGCAAGCGCCAGCTCTTCGCGCAGCGTCAGCTTGCCCTCAAGCGACTGCTCGATCACGGCCTGCTGGATCATCTGGTCCAGGAGCCCGTCAAAGATCACCTCGTCCGGCAGCGACTGATATTCGGCCGGCAGCCCGGCGCGGGCGGCGATCAGGTGGCCAAGGGTGATCTCGGTGCCGTTCACCACCGCCACGACGGTTCGCGCCCCGGTGTCCTGCGCCGCGAGGGGCGCGCAGAGCGCCGCCCCCAGGATCAGCGCCGCGCCGAGTGTTGATTTCACAGCCATTTCACCTTTTCCTGTTCACCGCTGCCGGCGGGCAAGTTGACTATGGGGGGCCGAGCCCTTAAATCGCCTCAGATCGCCTGCGACCGCCGAATTCGGCCATCTCCGAACTTCTATGGAAGGAGTCGGAGGCGGGCAAGGGTCGCCGTCCTGTGCGTGCAAGTCAATATTGGCCAAGCGGAGAGAATATGCTGGGTTTGGGTTCTGTCGCGCGCAAGATCTTCGGCTCGCCGAATGACCGCAAGGTCAAGTCCGTGCGCCCGCTGGTCGCCAGGATCAACGCGCTGGAGCCGGAGTTCGCGGCGCTCAGCGATGCCGAGATCATCGCGCGGACCGAGGCCTTTCGCCAGCGCGTGCAGCAGGGCGGCGAGAGCCTGGACGACATCCTGCCCGAGGCCTTTGCCAACTGCCGCGAGGCGGCGCGGCGGGCGCTGGGACTGCGCGCCTTTGACGTGCAGCTCATGGGCGGGATTTTCCTGCACCAGGGCAACATCGCCGAGATGCGGACCGGCGAGGGCAAGACCCTGGTCGCGACCTTTCCGGCCTATCTGAACGCGCTGACCGGCAAGGGCGTGCATGTCGTCACGGTCAACGACTATCTGGCCAAGCGCGATGCGGAATGGATGGGCAATGTCTTTGCCCATCTGGGCATGACCACCGGGGTCGTGGTGCCGTTCCAGCCCGATGCGGACAAGAAGGCCGCCTATCAGGCCGACATCACCTATGCGACCAACAACGAGCTGGGTTTCGACTATCTGCGCGACAACATGAAGGGCACGCTGGAACAGATGTCCCAGCGCGGCCATGCCTTTGCCATCGTCGACGAGGTGGACAGCATCCTGATCGACGAGGCGCGCACGCCGCTGATCATCTCGGGGCCCAGCCAGGACCGCAGCGATCTTTATCTGCGCGTGGACAGGATCATTCCGCTGCTGTCTGCCGACGATTTCAAGCTGGACGAAAAGACCCGCAACGCGACCTTTACCGAGGCCGGCAACGAGACGGTGGAACGGCTGCTGCACGAGGCCGGCATCCTGCCCGAGGGGCAGGCGTTGTACGAGCCGGAAAGCACCACGCTGGTCCACCACGTCACCCAGGCGCTGCGGGCGCACAAGCTTTTCAACAAAGACCAGCAGTACATCGTCCGCGACGGCGAGGTGATGCTGATCGACGAATTCACCGGCCGCATGATGAAGGGCCGGCGCCTGTCCGAAGGTCTGCATCAGGCGATCGAGGCCAAGGAGGGCGTCACCGTCCAGCCCGAGAACGTCACGCTTGCCTCGGTCACCTTCCAGAACTACTTCCGCCTTTATGCCAAGCTGGCCGGCATGACCGGCACCGCCGCCACCGAGGCGCCCGAATTCATGGAAATCTACGGCCTCGGCGTGATCGAGGTGCCCACCAACCGCCCCGTCCAGCGCAAGGACGAGGATGACCAGGTCTACCGCACCGCGCGCGAGAAATACGAGGGCATCGTCAAGCGCATCCGCGAGGCGCATGATCTGGGCCAGCCGCTGCTGGTCGGCACCACCTCGATCGAGAAATCCGAACTGCTGTCGGGCCTGCTGACCAAGGCCGGCATCACCCACAACGTGCTGAACGCCCGCCAGCACGAGCAAGAGGCCAAGATTGTCGCCGATGCCGGCAAGCTGGGCGCGGTGACCATCGCCACCAACATGGCCGGCCGGGGCACCGACATCCAGCTTGGCGGCAACGTCGAGATGAAGGTGATGGAGGCCATCGCGGCCGACCCGCACCTGAACCCGGACGAGCTGCGCGCCCGCATCGAGGCCGAACATGCCGACGAAAAGGCGGCGGTGATCGCGGCCGGCGGGCTGTTCGTTCTGGCCACCGAGCGGCACGAATCCCGCCGCATCGACAACCAGCTCCGCGGCCGTTCGGGCCGGCAGGGCGACCCCGGCCGATCCGCCTTTTTCCTGTCGCTCGAAGATGACCTGATGCGCATCTTCGGCTCTGAACGGCTGGACGGCGTGCTGTCCAAGCTGGGCCTCAAGGAAGGCGAATCCATCGTCCATCCCTGGGTCAACAAGTCGCTTGAGCGGGCGCAGGCCAAGGTCGAGGGGCGCAACTTTGACACCCGCAAGCAGCTCTTGAAATTCGACGACGTGATGAATGACCAGCGCAAGGCGATCTTTGGCCAGCGGCTGGAAATCATGCAAAGCGCCGATCTTGAAGAGATCGCCCGCGACATGCGCCACACGGTGGTTGACGATCTGGTCGATTTCCACATGCCGCCCAAGACCTATGCCGACCAGTGGGACGCAAAGGGCCTGCACGACATGGTGCTGGAGCGTCTGAACATGGACCTGCCGGTCGAGGCCTGGGCCGCCGAAGAGGGCGTCGATCCTGAAGCCATGCGCGAGCGGATCATCGAGCAGTCCGACCAGATGATGGAGGCCAAGGTCAAGGCCTTTGGCCCCGAGACGATGCGCAGCTTTGAAAAGGCGCTCTTGTTGCAGACCATCGACGCCAAGTGGCGCGAGCATCTGCTGCGGCTTGAACACCTGCGGTCGGTCGTGGGTTTTCGGGGTTACGCCCAGCGCGATCCCCTGAACGAATACAAGTCCGAAAGCTTTGCGCTCTTTGAATCGCTCCTGAACTCGCTGCGGCAAAAGGTGACGCAGGACCTCAGCCGCATCCAGCCTTTGACCGAAGAGCAGCAAAGGCAGATGCTGGCGCAGGTGGTGGCCCAGCAGCAGGCCCAGCAGCAGGCCCAGGCGGCGGCGCGGGCGGCGGCAACCGCGGCGCCTTTGGTCGCGGCGCCGGCTGCGGCAAAGGCGGGATTCGATGCCGAGGACCCCTCGACCTGGGGCAATCCGGGGCGCAATGACCTCTGCCCCTGCGGATCGGGCGAGAAGTTCAAGCACTGCCACGGCAAGCTGACCTGACCCCCCGGCCCGCGCTTGCGGGCGCCGAGGGCTGGGGCTAACGTTTCGGTCGCGGGGGCATTGGGCCGCCGCCGGCGTCGGCTGTCCCGCAGCCCCTGCCGATCCGGTGCGCTCGTCCGCCAATCCGAAAGCCAAGCCGATGACCGATTTCTTCCAAGGCGTCCCCGCGATCACCTATGAGGGGCCGCAGTCCACCAACGAATTCGCCTTTCGCCATTACAACCCCGACGAGGTGATCCTGGGCAAGCGGATGGAGGATCATCTGCGTTTCGCCGTGGCCTACTGGCACTCCTTCGCCTACGAGGGGCATGACCCCTTTGGCGGGCGCACCTTTCAGCGGCCCTGGTTCGGCGACGGCATGGCGCTGGCGCGGCTCAAGGCCGATGTGGCCTTTGAGATGTTCGACATCCTGGGCGTGCCGTTCTACTGCTTTCACGACGCCGACATGCGCCCCGAGGGCAAGACCTTTGCCGAAAGCAAGCGCAACCTTGACGAGATGGTGGACTACATCGCCGACAAGCAGACCCGCCACAAGGCGCGGCTGCTGTGGGGCACGTCGAACCTGTTCAGCCACCGGCGCTGGATGTCGGGCGCGGCCACCAATCCGGACCCGGATGTCTATGCCTATGCCGCCGCGACGGTAAAGGCCAACCTTGACGCCACGGTGAAACTCGGCGGGCAGAACTACGTGCTCTGGGGCGGGCGCGAGGGTTACGAGACGCTGCTCAACACCGACCTCGCGCAAGAGCGGGCCCATGCCGGGCGCTTCCTGCAACAGGTGGTCGAGTACAAGCACAAGATCGGCTTCACGGGCGCGATCCTGATCGAACCCAAGCCGCAAGAGCCGTCAAAGCACCAGTACGACTATGACGTCGCCACGGTTTACGGCTTTCTCAAGGACTTCGGCCTTGAAAAAGAGGTGCAGGTCAACATCGAGCAGGGCCATGCGATCCTGGCCGGCCATTCGTTCGAGCACGAGATCGCGACCGCCGCCGCGCTGGGCATCTTTGGCTCGATCGACATGAACCGGAACGATTACCAGTCCGGCTGGGACACCGACCAGTTCCCGAACAACCACGCCGAAAAGGCGGTGGCGTTCTACGAGATCCTGCGCGCGGGCGGCTACACGACCGGCGGCACCAACTTTGACGCCAAGGTCCGCCGCCAGTCGCTCGATCCGGCCGACCTGATCCTGGCGCATGTCGGCGGCATGGACACCTGCGCGCGGGCGCTGAAGTCGGCCGCCGCGCTGCTTGAATCGGGTGAGCTTGAGGCGCAGCGCAGCGCGCGCTACGCCGGCTGGTCCAGCCCCGCCGCCAAGGCCATGCTGGCCGGCGGGCTCGACTCCGCCGCCGCCCGCGTCACCGCCGAGGGGCTGGAGCCCGAGCCGAGGTCCGGCCGCCAGGAAAGGCTTGAAAACCTGTGGAACCGCTTCGTGTGAAACCGGCGGATATGAAGCGTCGCGCGCTTCTCCTGGGTCTGGCCGGCAGCGTTCTTGTGCCGGCCTTTCCCGCCATGGCCGCGCCGGATGACCGTGCCACGCAGGTCCTTTCGTCCTGGTATCGGCTGCTGCTGGAACTGATCCGGGGCACGGCCACCTATTCCCCGCCCGTCGCCGCACGCGCCTTTGCCTATCTGGGCGTGACCCTGTTCGAGGCGGTGGCGCAGCATGACCCGTCCCTGCGCTCGCTTGCGGGGCAGGTGAACGGTCTGACCGCCCCGCCCACGCCCCCGGGCGAGGTGGATCAGGCCGCCGTCCTGCACGGCGCGCTGGCCCATGCGATGGCGGCCCATTTCGGCAACACCGGCCCCACCGGCCAGCGCGCGATGCAGGCGATGGGCGCGCGGCTGGAGGCTTTGGCCACCGCCGGCCTGTCCGCCGATCTGGCGCGCCGCAGTCTGGACCACGGGCAGGCGCTGTCGCAGCATGTCCTGGACTGGTCGGCCACCGACGGCGGTGCCGTGATCGAAAACCTCGGCTTTCCGGACGAGGCCGCACCGCCCGCCGGCCCGGCCGGCTGGGTGCCGACCTCGACCATCGGGTTGCAGCAGCGCCCGCTTCTGCCCGGCTGGGGCGCGGTCCGCCCCATGGCGCTGCCCGCCGGCGCGCTGTGCGGTCTGCCCCCGCCCACGCCCTACAGCGAGGATCCCGCCTCGGCCTTTTACGCCGAGGCGATGGAGGTCTACGCCGTCTCGAAATCCCTGACCGACGAGCAAAAGGTCATCGCGCGGTTCTGGTCGGACGATCCGATGCTCTCGCCCACGCCGCCGGGGCATTGGGTGTCGATCGCGATGCAGATATTCGAGCGTGACGGCGTGCCCCTGGCCGCCCGGGCCGAGACGCTGGCGCTTGTGGGCATCGCGATTTCCGACGGGTTCATCGCCTGCTGGCGCACCAAGTACCAGGACAACCTCTTGCGCCCGGTCACCTATGTCCGGCGCCTGATCGACGCGGGCTGGGAGCCCTTGCTGATCACCCCGCCGTTTCCCGAATACCCCTCGGGGCATTCCACGCAGTCGGGGGCGGCAGCGGGGGTGATGACGGCGCTTTTCGGGGCGGAATTCGCCTTTGACGACGCGACGCATCAGGACGACGGTCTGGCCCCGCGCCACTTTGCCAGCTTTCAAGCGGCCGCCGAAGAGGCCGCCATCTCGCGGCTGTACGGCGGCATCCATTTCATGCCCGCCGTCCGCCGCGGGCTGGAGCAGGGGGCCTGCGTGGCCGATCATGTGCTGCGGATCAGAACCCGTGCATAGGGCGCTGGGCCTGGCGCTCGCCCTCCTCCCGGCGCTGAGCCTGGCGCAAGAGCCGCAGGTGCCCACCTTTGCCGAGGACAGCGCCGGGGCGGGGCTGTCCACGCCCTATCTGGGCGGCTGGCAATACATGGTCGGCGGCGGCGCGGCGGTGTTCGACTGTGACGGCAACGCGGCGCCCGACATCTTTCTGTCCGGCGGCGAGGGGCCCTCGGGGCTGTACCGCAACCTCTCGGCGCCGGGCGGGCCCCTTCGCTTTGCCTCCGTGGCGGGGCTGGACATCACCGAAGTCGTCGGCGCCTATCCGATCGACATCGACGGTGACGGGCTGATCGATCTGGCCTTGCTTCGGGTGGGCGAGGACCAGCTTTTGCGCGGTCTGGGCGACTGCCGGTTCGAACCGGCGAACCGGCTCTGGGGCTTTGACGGCGCAGATGCCTGGACCACCGCCTTTTCCGCCACATGGGAACCGGGGGCCACCTGGCCGACGCTGGCCTTTGGCACCTATGTCGACCGCCGCGAAGAGGCGTTTCCCTGGGGGACCTGCACCGACAATCTGCTGTACCGGCCAGACCCCGCCGGCACCGGCTTTGCCGCGCCGCTGCCGCTGACCCCGGCCTATTGCACGCTCTCGATGCTGTTTTCCGACTGGGGCGGCCTTGGCCGGCGCGATCTGCGGGTGTCGAACGACCGGCAGTATTACAAGGGCGGGCAAGAGCAGCTTTGGCACGTCGAGCCGGCCGCCTCGCCCCGGCTTTATTCCGAGGCCGAGGGCTGGCAGCGGCTGCGGATCTGGGGCATGGGCATTGCCAGCCGCGATCTGGACGCCGATGGCGACACCGAACTTTTCCTGACCTCGATGGCCGACAACAAGCTGCAAGTGCTGAAGGCGCCCGCCCCCGGCGCGCCGGTGCTGCCGCAGTACAAGGACGAGGCCTTCGCCCGCGGCGCCACCGCGCACCAGCCGCACACGGGGGCGGACACACGCCCCTCGACCGCCTGGCACGCCGAGTTTGGCGATGTGAACAACGACGGCCTGGCCGATCTCTTGATCGTCAAGGGCAATGTCGAGGCGATGCCGGATTTCGCGCAGGAGGATCCGAACAACCTGCTGCTGGCCCGCCCCGACGGCAGCTTTGCCGAGGGCTCGGTCGCGGCAGGGGTGGCCAGCATGAAGACCGGTCGCGGCGGGGCTCTGGCCGATTTCAACGCCGACGGGCGGCTTGACATTCTGGTCACCAACCGCTGGGAGGGGCCGCAGATCTGGCGCAACCTGGGGCCCGCAGGCAACTGGCTGACGGTCGAGATGCGCCCGGGCGGCGCGAACCGTCAGGCGGTGGGCGCCTGGGTCGAGCTTCGCACACCCGCGCCGCAGCGTCAGGAAGTCACCATCGGCGGCGGCCATGCCGGCGGGCAGATCGGGCCGTTGCACTTTGGCCTGGGCACGGCAGAGAGCGCCGAGGTCCGGGCGATCTGGCCCGACGGCGAAGTCGGCGAATGGGTCAGGGTTGCCGCCGGGACCAGGGTCGTGATCGCGCGAGAGTAGAGTGGGATCCGGGCGGCTTGGGCCCGGCTTGGCCGGCCTTTCCCCGACCGTGTGGGAAGGTGTCCGGTAGACCGGTTCCGCATCGGTGACAGGGGCCAGCGCCCGCCGAGGGAGGGTCGGGCGGCATTGCATGACCTCGGCGATGGCCTCGGCCAATTCGGGCGAAAAGGGAAGCGCACGGCGTTTCCCCGCCCGTGTGGGAACGTCTCCGGTAGACCGGTTCCGCCCTCACACCAGAGGCCAGCGCCCTCCCTGGGTGGGTCGGGCGCTGGCCGAGGGCCTTTGGGGCCCTCGGCGGATTGCGGCAACCGTCCGGCATGACCTCGGCGATAGCCTCGGCCAATTCGGGCGAAAAGGAAAACGCACTGCGTTTTCCCGCCCGTGTGGGAACGGTGCAGCCCAACCGGTTCCGCTCTCACACCAGAGGCCAGCGCCCGCCTGGGGGCGGGGCGGGCGCTGGCGAAGGGCCTTTGGGGCCCTCGGCCGGGGAAGTTGACGGGCCTTCGCATGACCACGGCCCCCTCTGGCCGGGCGGAAACTGGCGCCTTTCCCGCGCTTCGGCGCTTCTTGCGAAACGGGCCCTGCGCGCCATAGGATGCCGCATGATTTCGCAAAAGACAAAATACGCTCTCAAGGCGCTGATGGTGCTGGGTGACCAGCGCGCCCTGGGCGGCCCGCCGCTGCGCATCGAAGAGATCGCGCGCCTCTCGGGCGCGCCCAAGCGGTTTCTGGAGCATATCCTGCTTGACATCCGCAACGCCGGCATCATCGCCTCGACCCGGGGCCGCTCGGGCGGCTATGCGCTCGCCCGCGAGCCCTCGCAGGTCTCGGTGTCCGAGCTTTTGCGGCTGATCGACGGGCCGATGGCGCCGCTGCAATGCCTGTCGCGCAAGGCCTATCAGCGCTGCGACGACTGCGCGGACGAAGACACCTGCCGCATCCGGCGCATCTTTGCCGAGGTGTTCTGGTCCTATCTGGTGATGATCGACAGCCTGACGCTTTCGGACATCCTGCGCAGCGGTGGGCTACCCGCCCCGCCCCGGGCCGCCGAGGGCGGCTGATTGAAGCGGTTCAGGTTTCGATGGAATCGGAAATCGCTGCCTCTCGTTTCACTCGAACGCGGTTTCCGATGGGCTTGTTTCCGTCAAAACCTGAACCGCTCTAACCCGCCTTGCGCGCCGGGACGCGGGCCCATTCGGGCAGCCAATCCCCATGCGCCGCCAAAAGATCATGCGTCAGATCCCAGATCTGCTGCAGGTCCAGCTCTGCCCCCGTGTGCGGGTCCAGCATCGCGGCGTGGTAGATGTGCTCGGGGTTCTGGGTCAAGAGCGCCTGAACCGTCAGGTCCTGCACGTTGATGTTGGTGCGCATCAGCGCGATCAATTGCGGCGGGATGTCCTGCACCACGGTGGGCTGCAGGCCCATGTGATCGACCAGCGTCGGCACCTCGACCGCGCAGCCCGTCGGCAACTGCGGAATATAGCCCCGATTGCCGTGGTTGCCGTAGATGACGCTCGGCTCGCCCGTGACCACCGAATTGACGATCTGGCTGGCGTATTCGTGGCTTTCCTTGATCTCGATCCGGTCGGCCGATTTCAGGCTTTCGGCCTCTTTCTTCCACCGCGCGATCTGCTCGACGCAGCGCTGGGGATACTCGTCCAGCGGAATGCCGAATTTCTCGATCAGGTCGGGCCTGTCGCGCTTGATGAACCAGGGGGTGTACTCCGCGAAATGTTCCGAGCTTTCGGTGACGAAGTAACCCAGCCGCTTGAGCATCTCGTAGCGCACCTTGTTGGGGCAGCGCGGGTTCCAGTGGCTGGGCTTGGGAAAGCGCCCCTCGGCATAGCCGCGCTTCAGCGCCGGATAAAGGTCCTTGTACGACCCGTCGGCCTGCCGATGCTCGAAGGACAGGTAAAACGCCATGTGGTTGATGCCGCCGGCGCGATAGCGGATGTCTTCAACCGGAATGTCCAGATCGCGGGCCAGCTCCCACGCGGTGCCCTGCACCGAATGGCACAGGCCGACCTGCCGGATGGCGGGGTACCTGGCCGCCATGGCCCATGTGTTGATCGCCATGGGGTTGACGTATTGCAGCATGATCGCGTTCGGCGCGACCTCGGCCATGTCCTCGCAGATGCTCCACAGCACGGGCACGGTGCGCAGGCCGCGCATGATGCCGCCGATGCCCAGCGTGTCGGCGATGGTCTGGCGCAGGCCATAGGCCTTGGGCACCTCGAAATCGGTGATGGTGCAGGGGTCATAGCCGCCGACCTGAAAGCAGCAGACCACGAAGTCGGCCCCCTCCAGCGCGCGGCGCTGGCTGGTATAGGTCTTGACCGTGGCCTTGCCGCCCAGCGTCTGCGCCATCTTGCCGACGATGACGTCGGATTCCATCAGCCGCTCGGGGTTGATGTCCATCAGCCGGATCTCGGCCTGCGCAAGGGCCGGGCGCGACAGGATATCGCCCGCGATGTTCTTGGTGAACACGGTCGATCCCGCGCCGATGAAGGTGATGACGGGCTTTGCCATATGCGCGGTCCTTTGAAGGGCGCGCCGCGTGTCGGGCGCGCCTGTTAGCGGTATCCATCGCCCTTCGCTACAGTCTATCGGGCGATTTTCCAAGCCTCGACAGGGGCGGGCCGGACCCGCGACGCGCCGGCTGCGCATTTCCGTCGCCGCTCTGTGCATTTCCGCCGTTTTCAGAGGCACCGCTTGGGACTATGCATCTGTCGACAGCGGGGAGAGCACAGATGAGCATGGTGGAATTCGGCATCGACACCTTTGGCGACGTCTCAAACGGGCCGGACGGGCGGCCGCAGCCGATGCATCTGGTGCTCCAGGAGGTGGTGGACGAAGGTGTGCTGGCCGATCAGGTCGGCATCGACGCCATCGGGCTGGGCGAGCATCACCGCCCCGATTTCGCCATCACCGCGCCCGAGGTCGTGCTGGCCGCGATCGCCGCCAGGACCAGCCGCATCAAGCTGGCCACCGCCGTGACCGTGCTGTCCTCGGACGATCCGGTGCGGGTGTTCCAGCGCTTCTCGACGCTCAACGCGCTGTCGGGGGGGCGGGCGGAGCCGATCCTAGGCCGTGGTTCCTTCACTGAAAGCTATCCGCTCTTTGGCTACGATCTGCGCGACTATGATCAGCTTTTCGAGGAAAAGCTTGACCTTTTCACCAGGCTCCTGCGCGAGCCCTCGGTGACCTGGAGCGGCAAGACAAGGGCCGGGCTGACGGGTCAGGCCGTTTATCCGCCGCTGGCGCCCGAGGGCATGGTCACCTGGGTCGGCGTCGGCGGCAGCCCCGAATCGGTGGTGCGCGTGGTGCGTCAGGACCTGCGCCTGATGCTGGCGATCATCGGCGGCGATCCGCGCCGCTTTCTGCCCTACCTTGATCTTTATGCGCGCGCCTGCGCCCAGATCGGCCGGCCGGCGCGCCCCGTGGGGGTGCACTCGCCCGGCCACATCGCCGCCACAGACACCGCCGCGCGCGAGGGGCTGTGGCCGCATTACCAGCAGATGTTCAGCCGCATCGGGGCCGAGCGCGGCTGGCCCCCCGTCACCCGCGAGCGCTTTGAGCAAGAGATCGACCACGGCTCGCTTTACGTCGGCGCGCCAGAGACGGTGGCCCGCAAGCTGGCGGCAACGGTGGGCGATCTGGGAATCCAGCGGTTCAGCCTGAAGATGGCGACGGGGCCGATGCAGAAGGGCGAGGTGATGGAGTCGATCCGGCTTTATGGCGAGGTGGTGATTCCGATGGCGCGCGACATGCTGGCCCGGCGCCGGCCAGGCTGACCCGTCCCGAGGCTGGGCGCTGTGGCCGAGGCTTTTGCCGAGGTCATGCGAAGGCTTGTCCGTCCCGCCGGTCGAGGGCCTCAAAGGCCCGTCGCCAGCGCCCGCCAGGTCAGGCGCCAGCCTCTGTCGGTGTCGCGGAACCGGTTTACAGGACCTATCCCCGCCCGGCCAGAAGTGGCCGAGGCCATCGCCGAGGCCATGCGGGACGGTTGCGGCAAACCGGCCGAGGGCCCCAAAGGCCCTCGGCCAGCGCCTGCCCACCCGGCCCGCCCACGGGGCGGGCGTTCTTCGGGGAAAAGGTCCACTGGACCTTTTCTGATCCCTCATCACCCCCCGGCAGGCGCTTCGCGCCAGCCAGGTCAGGCGCTGGCCTCTGTC
>JBQTIT010000099.1:0-21238 GCA_052387855.1 Paracoccaceae bacterium | reverse complement strand
CGGAGAAGGAAAGGCATGCCTTTCCCCGCCCATGTGGGAGCGCATCTGTATGACCGGTTCCGCTTTCACACCAGAGGCCAGCGCCTGACCTGGCAGGCGCTTCGCGCCAGCCAGGTCAGGCGCTGGCCTCTGGTGTGAAAGCGGAACCGGTCATACAGATGCGCTCCCACATGGGCGGGGAAAGGCATGCCTTTCCTTCTCCGCCCGACTTTGGCCGAGGCATTGGCCGAGGTCATGCGAGCCGCCCGCTCCCTTCCCGGCCGAGGGCCCCAGAGGCCCTCGGCCAGCGCCCGACCCGCCCATGGCGGGCGCTCCGCACCCGCCGGGTCGGGCGCCGGCCTCTGGTGTGAGGGTGGAACCGGTCTGCCCGCCACCGTTTCAACACGGGCGGTGCATGGCCCCCTCAGCCCGCCTTGCCCGGGGTCTGGCCTGGCGCCGCGCCCAGCCAGACCTCGAGCCCGCCGTCGGGGTTGTCGCGGTATTCCCATCCGGCGCTGGTCCTGACGGCCACGGTCGGGCCAAAGACATTGGCGGTGCCGACGAACAGGCCGGCCGGGGTCGAGACCAGGTTGCGGATGCCCCAGTTGTAGGGGTTGCGAAAGCCCTGCCGGCACACCGGCACCCAGTTCTCGCCATCGGCGCTGCGCCACAGGTCCGCCCCGCCGTCGGCCGCGACCACCTGCTCAAGACCCACCCGCCCCATCAGCGCGCGCACCTTGTCGGGCATCCGCTCCAGCTTGGCCCACCGCAGCGTCACCGACCAGTCGTAGGTGCCGACATAGAGCCAGCCCTCGTGCTCGGCCATGGTCCACATGTAGCCGTTGAAGAAATGCCCGAAGCCCGAGCTCAGCCCCGACAGCGGCTCGCGCCCGTCCGGCGCCGCGTCGTCGCGGTCCCCCACGATCACATCGACGCTGTCGTCCGCGTTCACCCGCAGGATCTCGGCCGCCGCCGGCCCCACCTTGTTGACCCGGTCGTTGCCCCCGCCCTGGATCCCGGTGCCGACATAGAGCGCGCCCTTGAACTCCACCATGCTGGCCACCGCCTGGTTCAGCGGGCCCCGCCCCGCCCCGCGCTCGCAGATCTTGCGCCAGCGGTAGGTGCCGTCCCCCCGCCCCGAGGGCGACCCGTCGCTGGCCCAGATCTGCAGGCCCGCCTTGTTCAGCGTGCCGGCGTAAAGCTGGCCATTGGCAACCGCCAGGGTAAAGATCCCCAGATTGCCCGGATCGCCAAAGGCCGGCTCGTTCACCACCTCCCAGTCGCCCGCCTCGGGCGTCGCGCTGGCATAGATCTGCGGGCGCGCAAAGTTCTGCTGCGCCCCGTCCCCCTTGCCTTGCGTGTCGCGCTGCCCCGTCGGGGCAAAGTGCATCCGCCCCCGGAACGAGGTCAGGCTGCGCGTCGTCGAGAACGAGGCATCGGTGATCCCGTGTGGCGTCACCGGCACAAAGCTGCGCCCGTCGGTGCTGCGCAGGATCAGCGCCCCGCCCGGCGCCCGCCCCGGCGCCCAGGTCGAGACGTAAAGCGCGGGCTTCTCGGTCGCGCTGCCGTGGAACACCTCCATCGAGCGATAGCCGATGTCCCGCGCCACCTCGGTCCCGTCCGTCCCGGTCACGATCGGCGCGCGGAACACGTTCTCCCAGCTCCCCGCCGCCGGGTCATAGGCCCAGATCTGGCTGCGCCGGTCGACATGGGCGTAAAGCTGGTCGCGCGTGTCCGGGCAGTCCACCGGCCAGACCTCCAGCGCGGGGTCGGTATAGGCCGTCTGGTGCTTGAGCATGCACAGGTTCGACCGCGTCGAGCCGACGTAGAGCTTGCCCTCGAACCAGGCCATCGAATGGGCAAAGCTGTTGTGCCCGTCCCCCAGCCCCCCCCGCGCCACCTGCCGGAAGTCCGACCGGCGCAGGCCCGCAGGCGGATGCGGGCCAGGATGCGGGGCCGGATGGGGCACCGCAGGCGGCAGCACCGCAGGGCCGCCGTCCGGGCTCATTCCCGCCGCTTCCGGATCGGCGAGGGCGACAGCACGCTGTTCAACAGGTAAGTGTCGCGAGGCAGCGTCAGAAGATAGACGATCACTTCGGCCACCCGTGCCGGGCTCAGCATGTGCCGCGGCTTCAGCGCCGAGCCCCCCGCCTGGTCCCACAGCCCGGTGTCCACCGCGTCCGGCAGCAGCGTCTGCACCCGGATCCCCTCGCGCGCGACCTCTTCGGACAGCGCCTCGGACAGGCCGATGATCCCCGCCTTGGACGCCGAATAGGGCCCGTCAAAGGCCCGCCCCTGGCGCCCCGAGGTCGACGAGAGGTTGATGATGTCGCCCCGCCGCGCCGCCAGCATCGCCGGCAGGACCGCCCGGTTGGCCAGAAACACCCCCGTCAGGTTCACATCGATGATCCGCCGCCATTCGGCAAAGCCGGTCTGCGCCAGCGTGCGCATCCCGCTGCCGGCCCGCAGGATCGCCGCCGCCGTCACCAGCGCGTCGATCCGGCCAAAGACCTCCAGCGTCCGGCGGGCCATCTCCGCCATCTCGTCCTCGGCGCAGACATCGCAGACGATCGGCAGCACCGCCGCCGGCACGCCGCCAGCGCCCGAATCTGCGCCCGGATCTGCCCCCAGCTCCGCCGCCAGCGCCGCCAGCGGCTCGGCCGCGCGGTCCAGCAGCACCAGCCGCGCCCCGCGCCCCGCCAGCGCCCGCGCCAGCGCCGCGCCGATGCCCCCCGCCGCCCCGGTGATGATCACCACCCTGCCGTCCAGATCCTCGTGGCTCATCGTTCCTCCTGCGGCGTCCCGGCGCGGTGCCCGCCGCGACGCCCGCCCCGGCCCCGCGTCGGAACCGGCAGCACATGCGGGTCGACCAGCATCCCCCCGCCGTCCCGCTCCTCGCCGTCCCGCTCCCCGCGGCCCAGATCGAGCAGCCCCAGCAGCGCCGTGGCAAAGCTGGCATCGCTTATACGGCCCCCGAAAGGTCCGTCAAGCAAGGTGTCCCGGATCAGCGGCGTCTCCACCGGGCCCGGAAAGATCGTCCGCACCCGCACCCCCTCGGGGCCCAGCTCCTCGGCCAGGACGCGCCCCATCTCGGCCAGCGCGAACTTCGTGGCCGCATAGCCCGGCGCCAGCGCCGTCCCGCGCAGGCCCCGCGGCGTCGTCGAGGAGCAGATGTTCACGATTTCCCCCGCCCCCCGCGCCCGCATCAGCGGCAGGACCGCCATGTTCGCCAGAAAAACCCCGTGCAGGTTCACATCCACCATCGCCTGCCAGTCCGCCAGCGGCAGCTCCGCCGTCGGCCAGGGCAGCGCACGCCCCCCCAGCCCGCGCCCCACCGCCGCCGAGGCGATCAGCACATCCACCCGGCCCAGGGCCTCCACCTCGGCCCGCAGCACCGCCATCTCCGCCGCGCTGGCCACATCGAGCCGCAGGGTCCGGTGCGCCCCCGGCCCCGCCGCCGCCAGAAGCGCCGCGGTCGCCGCCAGCCGCTCCGCGCTGCGCCCGATCGCCACCACCAGATCGCCCCGCCGCGCCATCGCCAGCGCCAGCGACTGCCCGATCCCGCTCGAGGCGCCGGTGACGACGCAGACCCTGCCGGAACAGGTGGGGGAGGGCAGCGCCATCCCGCTCAGCCGTCCCGCCGCGCCAGGTGCGCCGCCCGCGCCCCCCGCCCCGCCAGAAGCCCGCCCGCCGGCGCCGGCCGGGGCGCCGCCGCCGCGCCCGAGGCGCCGCGCCCGCCCCGCCCCGTCTCGCCCCGCCCCGCCCCCGACAGAAACACGCTCAGCGCCCGCGCAAAGGCCTGCGGCTTGACGATCGGAAAGAAATGCCCGCCCCCCGGGATCAGAAGACGCCGCGCCTGCGGCATCCGCTCCAGCAGCCGGTCCGAGGTCGGCAGGCAGTGGCTCAGCGCCCCGTAGAGCAAGAGCACCGGCATCGTCAGCCCCGAAAGCGCCGCCAGATCGATCGCGCTCTCGTCCTGCAACTCGGCCGAGGCCTCGGTCCGCTCCAGAAGCGCGGCCCACCGCTCGGCCCCGTGCGCCCCCATCTGCCGCGATTGCAGGTCGATCCGCCGCTGGCCCCCGCCCACCCCGTCGCCGACCGCGCCGCGCCGGCCCGGCCCGGGACCCCCCGCAAGCCCCGCACCCGCGCCGCCAAGCCGCCGCGCCGCGCCAGACCCCCCCGAAAAGCCCCCCGCCAGGCCCCCCGCCAGGCCCCCCGCAAATCCGCCCGAAAAGCCGCCGCCCATCCGCCCCTTCACCCCGTCCGGCGAAAGGTCGACCACGCTGCGCCCGCCGCGACCCCCCGCAGACCGCGGGCCCAGTTCCGCCAGAAGCTTGAAGTCGATCACCGCCTCGTCCGGCGGAAACCGCGTCACCCCGCGCTGGCCAAGATCGCTCTTCCACGCCGGCCAGTGCGGCCATTCCCCCAGCGTCATCGGCGCCTGCAGCGCCCGAAGCTGCGTGTCCGCCAGCGTCAGGCTCGCCACACGCTCAGGGTAGCTCAGCGCGAACAGAAGCGCCACGCGCGCCCCGTGGCTGTGCCCCACCACATCCGCCCGCGCGATCCCCAGATGGTCCAGAAGCCCCCGGAAATCCTCCACCATCTGCCCCAGCCCATAGCCCCGATCCGGCATCGAGCTGGCCCCGTGCCCGCGAAGGTCATGCAGCAGAACCGTCCGGTCAGACCCCATGTGCCGCAGCGCCCCGAGATACCAGAAGGCCAGGTTCGCCCCAAGCCCGTGGATCAGCGCCACGGGAACACGCCCCGGCGACAGCGCGGGGCCGACCAGATGGTAGAACTGCCGCAGATCGGCATGGATCAAGATCGGCATCGCTTCGCTCCCGCAGCCCGGCAACCGCCGGCCACCCGGTTCAATCCATATACCCCAGCTTCTGCATCTGCCGCAGCAGGATCTGCCGATCCTCCTCCTCAGGCCCGGACCCCTCAGGCCCGGGCGCTTCAGACCCGGACCCCGCCGAAATCCGCGACGCGGGCCCGCGACCCGCGCCGGACCCCGCCGCCGCAAACCCCGCCTCCAGCGCCTCCAGCGGAACCCGCCCCTCCAGATTGGCCGGAACCGGAACCCCCAGAAGCGTCAGCATCAGGGGCGTCATGTCCAGAAGGCTCAAGGGATCCAGCGTCTCGTCGCGCCGGAACGCCGGCCCATGGCCGACAAAGATCCCCTCCGGCCGGTGCGTGCCATCCGCCAGCGCCCGCGGCACAACGCAGGACGGCGCGCTCAGGATCGACACGAACCCCCCGTCCCGCAGGTGCAGCGTGATGTCCGGGCAGGGCTCCACATAGCTCACCCCACGCATCTTGTTCATCTCCGCGTCCACCACCACCGGCGTGCCCGTCGCAGGGTCCTTCCACGACAAAAGCTCCCCCCGCAGCTTCAGCGCAAACTCCATGTAATCGTCCGGATGAACCCCGTTCCCGTTCAGCCAGGGCTTGATGTAGATCCCGTTCGACGACGGCGTCGCGCAGAACGCCCGCGTCCGCCGCCAGTCGATCATCCCCAGATGGTCCCGGATCTTGTCCGAGGTCAGCTGGCCCCGCGCATCCACCGTCGCGCTCTTGTCCCACACCAGATAGCCGTGGTCCGCAAGCCACTGGTTGATGTAGAAAATCTCGACCGTCGGCCCAAAGCCGTGATCCGAGGTCAGGATCACGTTCGTCTCGGGGCCCGCCGCCTCGACCATCCGCCGGATGTTCCCGTCCATCCGCCGGTAGAAATCCACCACCAGCGAACGGATCCGGTCCGTCTCGGCCCCCGGCTCCCCCGCGTAGCCCTCGGGGTCCACATAGCGCCAGAACAGGTGCTGGATCTTGTCGGGCCCGTCCAGGACAACCGCCGTCAGATCCGTCCGGTCCCGCGCCATCAGCCGGCACGTCACCTCCGTCCAGGCCGCGTCGCGCACGTTCTGAAGCGCGATCCATTCCTCGTTCTCGGAGGCGTCAAGCCCCTGGACGACCTTCTTCTCCTCGCCGATGTCCATCCCGAGGTCGCGGTAGTCAAACCCCGCGCTCTCCTTCAGGAACCCGAACAGCTCCGGCGGGTGGATCCCGTGCCGAAGATGCTTCCACGGCACAAACCCCGAAACCGTGTACCCCCCCGTCACAGGCGCAGGGGAATAGCCGTAAAAGTTCAGCGACGTCCCCCGCAACCCATGACGGTCAAGCATCGCAAAAATCGTCTCCGCCCGCCGCGCGCGGCCGTCGTTCACCTTCAGGTAAACCCCCCCGTCCGCCAGATACGCAGGACGCAGAAAATCGTAGATCCCGTGAACCTCAGGGCTCACCCCCGTCATCATCGACGTCCACGCAGGCGGCGTCAAAGGGTTCCGCGTGCTCCGCAATACCGCAGAACATCCCCCCTCAATCAACCCCGTCAAAAACGGCAAATCCCCAGAACGCGACAATGGACCCAACAATCCAAACGTCGCCCCGTCCAATCCTATCATCAATACGCGTTGCGTCACGCAGCACCCCCGTTCCCGACAGGGCTTTGCCGGTTGTCGGCGCGGCCCTGCCCAATCCGGGGCGGACCATCCCCCGCAAACATGGCAATTGCATGGACAAAACCAAGATCAAACGCGGCATACGGGTCATTGTGTCGCAACGTCACCCGGGCGAGCGCGGGGCCGGAAAGGGCAACGGCGCCGCGCCCCGGGCCCGCAGCTTGCGCCTTTTTCCCAATGTTGCGCGGTTTTTCATGGTCTTGCCCTAGACAGGCCATTGGCCGGATCACTATAAAGAGCCCAGGCCCTGGCGAGCCGCTTTGTCTGACACGCCCCCGGGGCGCCCGGGCAGACCAGATGGCCGGACGGCTTGATTGTTCGAGTTGGGTACGCCTTGGGGTGCCGCATTTTGCTACGTTGAATACAGGCGCCGTCATGCCCCGCAACCTGATCCTCATCACCTATGACAGCTGCCGGCTGGATTCTGCCCGCAGCGCCAGGGCGCCGAATCTGGCCCGCCTGGGCCAGATCGAGGCGCGCTATTCCTATGCCTCCTGGACCGCGCCGTCGCATTACACCTTCATGATGGGGCTGGTGCCGCACACCTCGCCGCCAAGGGTCTACGCCTCGGAGGTCTACAAGGAGGATTTCCGCAAGTGGAGCGAGCGGCTCGACATTCCCGATCTCAGCTTTGGCACCTTCCTGCCGCAACTGTCGCTGCCGGGCATGCTGCGCCGCTACGGCTATCGCACGGTCGGGCGGGTCTCGATGCCGGTGCTGAACGCCCACACGATCATCAACGCCGGGTTCGACGATTACAAGCTGATGTCGAACCACAACGATTTCAAGGGCATGGTGGACGAGGTGCAGTTCAGCCGCGATCAGCCCAGCTTTCATTTCTTCAACCTGGGCGAGACGCATTACCCCTATATGCTTGACGATGCCGCGCTGCCGCACATCTCGGGGCTGCACGGGGTGGCCAAGACTCTCTCGCAGGGGGGGGATGCGGGCGGGCATGTCCAGCAGGCCGGCGAGATGGGCATTGAAGAGTTCTTTTCCAGCGACATCATGCGCGAGCTGCATGCCCAGCAGATCAGATGCGTGGAATATCTCGACGGGTTGCTTGGCGCGCTTTACGACAAGGCGCCGGCGGACACCTGGTTCATGATCATGGGCGACCATGGCGAGGCCTTTGGCGAGGGCGGCTATTTCGGCCATGGCCCGGTGATGCACGAAAAGGTGTTCGAGGTGCCCTTTGTCGAGGGATTGCGCCCGCGCAAGGCGCGACTGATATGAACGGCCCGCCGTTAGGCGCCGGGCCCGGAACGTGCTAGGCTGCGGCAGGCTGGCAGGATGAATGGCCCGGCACCGGGGCCGGGCGACCACCTTGGCGCCACATTGTTTTCGCAAAGGCCGGCTAAGGGCGATGCGGCGACGGGCAGGCCAGGAGATCAGGAACGGACAGGGGATATGACCGAGCATTCCAAAGAGACCTTTCAGGTTCTGGTGTTCACCCCCGCGGGCACCGGCGATCCGGCCTTGGCCATCGCCGCGGCGCGTGCCGGTCACGGTGGTGTCCTGAATGCGGAACTGCCCCTGCCTGCCGCTGTGGTCGATGCTGCTCTGGCGGCGCTCGCGCGGTCCGCCCCGGGCGGCTTTGGCCTGCGGACGGATGATGTCGCGGCCGCGACCGCGCTTGCCGGCAGCCATGGCGCGCAGGGGCTGCGGCAGGTGATCCTGGGCGCCGAGGCGGCGCTTGCGGCGCCCGAGGCGGTGGCGGCGATCCGGGCGGCGGGGCTTGAGGTGCTGCTGGAATGCATCCGCTGGGATGCGCGGCTTGCCGGTCCGCTGGCGCAGGACGGCATCATCGTCAAGGGTCACGAGGCTGGCGGGCGCGTCGGCGAAACCACCGCCTTCATCCTTTTGCAGCAGGCGCTTTCGGGCGGCGCGGCGCGGGTCTTGGTGCGCGGCGGCATCGGGCTGCATTCCGCAGGCGCGGTGCGGGCCGGGGGTGCGGCGGGCGTCGTGCTGGACGATCAATGCCTTTCCTTGCGCGAATCCGCCCTGGCCGACCGGGTGGCCCCGGTCCTGGCCCGGATGACGGGCGGCGAGACGCAACTGGTCGAGGGCGCAGGCGGCGTGCATTGGCGCGGCGTCGAGCGGCCGGGGCAAAGGGCCGCCGCCGCGCTGCGCACCGCGCTGGCCCCCCACGACACCGCAGCGCAGGCGCCGCTTGCGCAGGCCGCCCTTGGCTGGGACATGGCGGCCGGCCAGATCGCGCCCATGGGTCAGGCGGCAGCCTTTGCCCCCCTCTTTGGCCAGCGCTATCAAAGCCTTGGCCGCCTGATCCGCGCGCTGATGGAGCAATCGCGCGCCACCGTGGCGCAGGCCGCGCGTGCCGAGGTTCTGGGCCGCGGTCAGGGCGTGGCCGCTTCGCATGGCACCGAATGGCCCATCGTGCAGGGCCCGATGACCCGCGTGTCGGACACCGCCGACTTTGCCAGGGGCGTCAGCGCCGGCGGCGCGCTGCCGATGATCGCGCTGGCACTGATGCGCCCCGCCCAGGCCGACACCCTGCTGGCCGAGGTCGCGCAAAAGCTGGCGGGCAAGCCCTGGGGCGTGGGGCTTTTGGGCTTTGCGCCCTCGGCGCTGGTGAAAGAGCAGGTCGCGGTCGCGCTGAAGCACGGGCCATCCTTCGCGTTGATCGCCGGGGGCCGCCCCGATCAGGCCGTCGCGCTGGAAGCCGACGGAATCCCGAGCTATCTGCATGTCCCCTCGCCCACGCTCTTGAAGATGTTCCTCGAACAGGGCGCCCGGCGCTTTGTGTTCGAGGGGCGCGAATGCGGCGGGCATGTCGGGCCGATGTCCTCGCTCGTGCTGTGGGACAACATGGTGCGCACCCTGCTGGACGAGGTGAGCGATCCAGGCCTGGCCAGCCAGATCAGCGTGCTTTTCGCCGGCGGCATCCATGATGCCCGCTCTGCCGCCATGGTCGCGGCCTTTGCCGCCCCGCTGGCGGCGCTGGGGGTCAAGGTCGGCGTGCTGATGGGCACGGCCTATCTCTTTACCCGCGAAAGCGTGACCGGCGGCGGCATCGTGCAGGAATTCCAGGACATCCTGTTGACCTGCACCGAGACGGTGACGTTGGAAACCGGCGCGGGCCACGCCAGCCGCGCCGCCATGTCGCCCTTTGCCGAAGAGTTCAACGCCGCCCGCCGCGCGCTTGAAGCCCGGGGCATGGGCGCCGAAGAGATGCGCGAAGAGCTGGAATCGCTCACGCTTGGCCGGCTGCGAATCGCCTCCAAGGCGACCGAGCGGCAGGGCGATGCGCTGCTGTCGGTCGATCCTGTCCGGCAGCGCGCCGAGGGGATGTACATGATCGGCCAGGCCGCGCAGCTTCGCTCGGCCGTCACCACCATCGATGCGCTGCACCGCGACGTGGGCGAGGGGGGCACCGCCTATCTGCGCGCGCTTGAAACCCCGGTCGAGGTTCTGCCCCCAAGGCCCGCCGCGCCAAAGCCGGCCGATATCGCCATCGTCGGGATGTCCACCTTTCTGCCCGGCGCCGAAAGCGTCGAGGACTACTGGGAAAACCTGCTGGACAGCCGCAACGCGGTGACCGAGATCCCCCGCCACCGCTGGGACCACCGCATCTATTTCGACCCCGATCCGACGGCCGAGGACAAGATCTATTCCAAATGGGGCGGCTTTCTGCCCGACATGGTGTTTGACCCGCTGAAATTCGGCATGCCTCCGCGCTCGATCAAGGCCATCGACCCGCTGCAACTGATGACGCTGGAACTGACGCACCGCTGCCTGACCGATGCCGGCTATGCTGGCGAGACGGCGATGGAGGGGCCGCGCCTGCGCACCTCTGTCATCCTTGGCGCCTCGGGCGGGGCGGGGGATGTGGGGGCGCAATACGCCGTAAGGTCCGAGATGCCGCGCTTTCTGGGCGCGGTCGACCCGGACGCCGCCCGCATGTTGCCGAACTGGACCGAAGACAGCTTTGCCGGCATCCTTTTGAACGTCGCAGCCGGGCGCACCGCCAACCGGCTTGATTTCGGCGGGGTCAACTACACCGTCGACGCCGCCTGCGCCTCGTCGCTGACGGCGGTCTATCAGGCGGTGCTGGAGCTTGAATCGGGCCGGTCGGACATGGTGCTTGCCGGCGGAATCGACACCGTGCAGGGCCCATTCGGCTATCTGTGCTTTTCCAAGACCCGCGCGCTCAGCCCGCGCGGGCGCTGCTCGTCCTTCGAGGCGGATGCCGACGGCATCGTCATCTCCGAAGGGCTCGCCATGGTGGCGCTCAAGCGTCTGTCGGATGCCGAGCGGGATGGCGACAAGGTCTATGCGGTGATCAAGGGGGTGGGCGGCTCGTCCGATGGCAAGGCCAAGTCGATGACCGCGCCGCACCCGGACGGGCAGATCCGCGCTCTGAACCGCGCCTATGAGATGGCCGGCTACAGCCCCGCCACGGTCGGCCTGTTCGAGGCGCATGGCACCGGCACCGTCGTGGGCGACACGGCGGAAATGGCGACGGTCACGCGCCTGCTGAACGAGGCGGGCGTGGCGCCGCGCTCGGCCGCCATCGGCTCGGTCAAGACACAGATCGGCCATACCAAGGCGGCGGCGGGACTGGCGGGGATGATCAAGGCAACGCTGGCCCTGCACCACGGCGTGCTGCCGCCGCACGGCCGCAGGGGCGCGCCCAACGCCAAGCTGACCGAGGCGGACATGCCGCTGTACCTGATCGACCGTCCGCGTCCCTGGATCGCCCGGCCGGGCGCGCCGCGCCGCGCCGGTGTGTCGGCCTTTGGTTTTGGCGGCACCAATTTCCACGTCACGCTTGAAGAATATGGCGCCAAGGC
Source organism: Paracoccaceae bacterium (assembly GCA_052387855.1). Classification (GTDB taxonomy): domain Bacteria; phylum Pseudomonadota; class Alphaproteobacteria; order Rhodobacterales; family Rhodobacteraceae; genus CAIYZT01. The sequence continues at coordinate 9,924 of JBQTIT010000099.1, read as the reverse complement.
GGATATCCCCTCGCTCGCGCCGGTGCCGCGCCGCCGCTGGGCGCAAGAGCTTTTGATCTGGCGTGCGCCCAGCCGGGGCGCGCTCGCCCGGCAGGTGCAGGCCCTGGCGGACCGGCTGGCGCAGGGCTGGGCCCCGGCGCTGGCCGATCTGGCCTTTACGCTTCACGCCAAGGCACCGGCCAAGGGGCTGACCGCCGCCATCGTCGTGGCCGCCGGCGACGATCTGGCCGCGCGGCTTGCGCCGCTGGCCGCGCATCTGGCCGACGCCGGCAAGCCTTGCCCGCCCGGCGCCGCCTTTTCCGAGGCGCCGCTGCTGGATGCGGGCAAGCTGGCGCTGATCTTTCCCGGCCAGGGCTCGCCCTACCCCGAGATGCACGCCGAGGTCGCCGCGCTCTTCCCCGCATTCGCCGCCAGCCTGGCCGAGGCGGATGCCGTGCTGGACCTGCCGCTGAGCCGCATGATCCTGCCCGCCGGCGCCTATGACGAGGCGGCGCAAAGGGCCGCAGCCGCCGACCTGACCCGCACCGACATCGCCCAGCCCGCCCTGGGCGCGGTCGAGGCCGGCCTTTGGCAGGTGCTGCGCGACATGGGTCTGACCCCCGACATGGCCTGCGGCCACAGCTATGGCGAGTTCGTGGCGCTGCACGCCGCCGGCGTCTTTGACCGGGCCGATCTGTTCCGCGTCTCCCGCGCACGCGGGCGCTTCATGATCGAGGCCGCCCAGGGGGGCGATCTGGGGTCCATGATGGCTGCCCGCGCCACGCGCGCGCAGCTTGACGCGCTGGTGTCGGGCATCGAGGGGGTCGTCGTGGCCAACCACAACGCGCCCGAGCAGTCGATCCTGTCGGGCAGCCGCGCCGGGCTGGACGAGGCCGCGCGCCGGGCCGAGGCGCAGGGGCTCAAGCTGACGCCGATCTCGGTCGGGGCGGCGTTCCACTCGCCCATCATCGCCCCTGCGGCCGAGCGGCTGGCGGCCTTCATCGGACAGATGCCGCTGGGCCGGGCCGCATTCGCCGTCTATTCCAACACCACCGGCCAGCCCTATCCCGACGCGCCCGAGGCCGCGGCAGCCACGCTGGCCCGCCAGCTTGCCGCCCCGGTCGAATTCGTCGCCGAGATCGAGCGCATGCATGCCGACGGCGCCCGCGTCTTTCTCTCGCTCGGCCCGAAAGCCAGCCACGTCGGGCTGGTGCGGCAGATCCTGGGCGACAGGCCGCACCGCGCCATCGCCACCGATGACGAGGCGGGCGGGCTGAGGGGCCTGCTTGGCGCCATCGGCGCGCTTGTGGCCGAGGGCGCCAGCCTTGACCTTTCCGGCCTCTGGGCCGGGCGCGGCTGCGCATTGGTCGAGCTCAAGGGCGAGCTTCCGGCCAAAGCGGTCCTGCCAAGGCACATGTGGCTGCTCAACGGCTCGGGCAGCCGCCCGGTCGGCAGCCCGCCCCTGCCCGTGCTTACGGTCGAAGCGATCGCGGCGCGCAAGGCCGACACACCCGCGACCGGGGCGCTGGCCGCCCCGGCCCGCGCTGACACCAGACCCATTGCCACCCCACAACCACAGGAGACGCGACCGATGAACAGCCGCCCCGATTTTCCGGGGGTGGACGACACCGGGACCGGAGACGCCGGCTTTGACGCCGCCAGCCCTCTGCCCATGGCCACCCCGACCGAGGCCATCCTGGCCGATTTCCAGGCCACGATGGCCCGCTTTCTGGAAACGCAAGAGCGCGTGATGCTCGCCATGCTAGGCGCGGGCGGCATCGCGCGCGCCAGCGCCGCACCGCGCGTCCAGCGCCCCGCGCCGCGCCCTGCGGCCCCGATGCCGGTTCAGCTTGCGCCTGCCGCACCCCGGGCCGCGCCCGTCGCCGCCCCGGCCCCCGTGGCTGCACAGGCCCCCGTGGCTGCACCGGCCCCGGCCCCCGTGGCAGCCGCCCCGGCCGCCCCCGCGCCGGTTGCTGCCGCTCCGGTTGCTGCCGCTCCGGCGGCGGCCGGCACCGGACTGGACAAGGCCGGCATCGAGGCCCTGCTGCTGGAAATCGTCGAGGACCGCACCGGCTATCCGGCCGACATGCTGGGCATGGACCAGGGCATTGAATCCGACCTTGGCATCGACAGCATCAAGCGGCTTGAGATCGTCGGCGCGCTGATCAAGAGCCTGCCGGCGGCGCAGTCGGCGGCGGCGGCGCCGCTGGGCGAAGAGTTGAACGCGCAAAAGACCCTTGGCGCCGTCGTGGTCCGCCTGCACGGCCATCTGGCGGCTGCGGGCCCTTTTGATCGTGCCGGGGCGGAGAATGCGGCAGAGGCCAAGACCTCTGTCCGACCGCCCCGGCAACAGGAGGCCGGCGCCGTCGCGGTTCCGCGCCATGTCATGGTCCCCGAGGCCGAGCCGCTGCCCCATCCCGGTGCGGCCCTGCCCCCGGGCCGGGTGCTGATCGCCGGACAGGGCGCGTTGGCCGAGGCTCTGGCGGCCGGGATCGCAGCCGCTGGCGGTGCGGCGGTGATCGCGCCGGCGGAAACGGCCGCCGAGGCCGAGGGGCCCTTTGCCGCGCTCGTCCACCTTGCCCCGCTCGGCGTGGCACCGATCGCGCTTGACGGCTCGGCCAAAGCCTGGCGCGCCGCGATCGCGGTCAGCGAAAAGTCCGCCTATCTTGCCGTCAGGGCCCATGCCGAAGGTCTGCGCGGCGGGCGCGTGATCCTGGCCAGCGCCCTTGGCGGCAGCTTTGCCCGCAGCGGCGGCGGAGGCCCGGGCGGGATCACCCTTGCCGGCGGGGCGCCCGGCCTGGCCAAGTCGCTGCGCGAGGAATGGCCCGACTGCCGCGCCAAGGCGGTTGACCTTGACCCCGCCCTGCCGCCCCAGGCCCTGGCGCGGATCCTGCTGGATGAGCTTTGCACGCCGCATGGCCGCATCGAGGTGGGCTATCCGGGCGGCGTGCGGACGCTCTGGCGCTCGCAGGCGCTGGCCCTGCCGGCCGAGTCCCGGCCGATTCCGCCGGGCGCCGTGATCCTGGCAACCGGCGGGGCGCGCGGAATCACCGCCGAATGCCTGCGCCCGCTGGCCGCGACCGGGGCGCATCTGGTGCTGATCGGCCGCGCCGAATTGCCGCCGCCCGAGGCGCCCGACCTGGCGGACCTGACCAGCCCGGGCGATCTGCGCAGGCATCTCGCCGCCGCCGCGCGGCAGGCGGGTGAAACCGTGACCCCCGCGATCATCGAGCGGCGTCTGTCGGCGGTCCTGCGCGACCGCGAGATCCGCGCCAATCTGGCCGATCTGCGGGCCGCCGGCGCGGCGGTGGAATACCACGCCGCCGACATGGCCGATGCCGAGGCGGTGCGCGCCCTTGTCAGCGGTATCGCCGCGCGGCTCGGCCCCATCCACGGCGTCCTGCACGGCGCCGGCGTGATCGAGGACCGCAAGATCACCGACAAGACCCCCGAAAGCTGGGACCGCGTGGTCGAGCCAAAGCTGATCGGGGCGCTGGCGCTCGCCTCGGCGCTTGACGCGGCGCCGCCGGCGTTCTTCGTGCTCTTCGCCTCGGTCGCGGGGCGCTACGGCAATTCCGGCCAGACCGACTATGCCAGCGCCAACGAAGGGCTGAACCGCCTCGCCTCGCAACTGTCGGCCCGCTGGCCGCAGGCCCGGGTGTTTGCCGCCAACTGGGGGCCCTGGGACAGCACCCGCCATGGCGCGGGCATGGTTTCGGACGGGGTCCGCCAGAAGTTCGAGGCACAGGGCGTGACGCTGGTCGATCCGGACGGCGGCGCGCTGGCGCTGTATCAGGAACTGACGCGCGGCCCCGAGGGCGTCAGCGAGGTGGTTTTTGGCGCCGGCCCTTGGGAGCGGCACGAGAATGACCGCGCGGTCGAGGGGATGCCAAGCGCGCCCGCCGCCCGCTCGCCGCTGCTGCCATCGCCGGTGCAGACCCCCGCCGACCGGGGCGGCACCGCCATTCGCCGGCGCATCGCGCTGCCGGGCGATGGCTGGATCGGCCAGCACCGGATCGGCGGGGTGCCGGTCCTGCCGCTGGCTGTCGCCGCCGAAATGGCGGCCGAGGCGGCGGCCGAGATCTGGCCGGACTGGCAGGTCACGGCGCTGTCGGACCTGCGCCTGCTGTCCGGCCTGCGGCTTGAGGGGGACGCGCCCTGCGAGGTCGACATCGTCGGCACCGGGGCCGAACATGGCGATGCCGCCGGCTTTGCCGCCCGGGTCGAGCTGCGCAGCACGGGCGCCAAGGTCGCGCGGGCGCATTACCGCGCCTCGGCCGTCATGGCGCCGCGCGGCCCGCAGCCCGCGCCCGACCCCGCGCTGATCGAGCTGGCGCAGGACATCCTGGCCCTGCGCGCCGGCCCGCCGCCGCTGAGCGCGGCCGAGGCCTATCGCCGCGTGCTGTTTCACGGCCCGGCCTATCAGGTGGTCAAGACGCTGACCGGGCTGGACGAGCGCGGCGCACTGGCGCGGGTCGCACCGTCACGCGCGGGGGATTTCGGCGCGGGCAACGGCTGGCTCTTTGACCCCGGCCTTCTGGACGCGGCGGCGCAGCTTGCCTGGGTCTGGTCGAACGCGGTTCGCGGTGCGCCGGCGCTGCCCAATGCCATCGGCCGCGCGACGCGGCTGGCGCCCGGGGCCGCCCACAGCATGGCCTTGCGCCTGCGCCCCGGCCTTGCGCCGCCGCAAGTTCTGGCCGACGTCGCCATCGCAGATGCCGATGGCACCCCGCTTGTGCTGATCGAGGGGCTTGAAAGCACCTCGGACGCCGGGCTCGCGCGGTTCTGCGGCTGGGAGGGCGAGATCCTTGCCGACGTGACCCGCACCGCCGCCGCGCAGGCCGCGGCAGAGTGAGGCCGGCATGAGGCACACCCGCGCGACCGAGACGGGCGACATCGCCATTGTCGGCATGGCCTGCCTCTTTCCGGGGGCCGACAGCCCTCAGCGGTTCTTTGCCAACATCTGCGCCAAGCTGGAGTTCATTCGCGGTCCCGTCGCCTCGTGGGGGGCGCCGCGCTATCTGAACGGCATCGGCGGCACCTTGCTGCCCACCGTCCGCGGCGGCTATCTGGGCGAGGCCTATGCCGCCGACACCATCGGCCTGGGCGTCATGCCCTCGTCGGTGGACGGGTCCGAGCCCGATCACTTTCTGGCGCTCGCCATCGCGCAGGCCGCGCTGGAGGATGCCGGCGCGCTGGGCGCGGACCACAGCCGCACCGGCGTGATCCTTGGCCATTCGTCCTATCTGCACCGGGGCAATGCGGCGATGGTGCAGCACGGCGTGGTGCTGGACCAGACGCGCGAGCTTTTGGCGCAGCTTTTGCCGGGGGCCGATGGCGCCGTGCTTGACCGCATCCGCGCCGCCATGCTGGACCAGTTGCCGCCCTTTACCGCCGACATGGCGCCGGGTCTGGTGCCGAACGTGATGACCGGCCGTATCGCCAACCGGCTTGACCTGCGCGGGCCCAACTACATTGTCGATGCCGCCTGTTCGTCTGCGCATCTGTCGGTGCAGGCCGCGATGATCGAGCTGCGCGCGGGCCGGTCGGACATGATGCTTGCCGGGGGGGTCAACGCCTCGATCTCGGCCGAGGTCTACATGGTCTTCAACCAGCTTGGCGCGCTGGCCGGCTCTGGACGGGTGCGCCCCTTCAGCGAGGGCGGCGACGGCACGCTGATGGGCGAGGGTCTGGGCATACTGGCGCTGAAGCGCGTCGAGGATGCCGTTGCGAACGGCGACCGGATCTATGCCGTGCTCAAGGGCATGGGCCAGTCGTCGGACGGCAAGGGCTCGGGCATCCTTGCCCCACGGATGGAAGGCGAGATGCTGGCCATCGAGCGCGCGCTGATCGACGCGGGGCAGGACCCGCGCGCGCCCGACATTCCCGGGCTGATCGAATGCCACGGCACCGGCATCCCGCTGGGCGACAAGACCGAGATCGGCGCGTTGAAGGGCATGTTCGGCCCGCGCGCCGCCGATGGCCTGCCGCGCACCGCCATCGGCTCGGTCAAGTCGATGATCGGCCACTGCATCCCGGCCGCAGGCGCCGCCGGCCTGATCAAGGCCTCGCTGGCGCTTTATCACAAGACCCTGCCGCCGACCCTGTCGGACGCGGTCCGCACCGGCCTGCCGATCGACGAGACCGGCCTTTACCTGAACACCGAAGCCCGCCCCTGGATCGCTGCCCCCGGCGCGCCGCGCCGCGCCTCGGTCAACGCCTTCGGCTTTGGCGGGATCAACGCCCATGCGGTGCTGGAAGAGGCCCCCGGCGGGGCCGAGGCCGCGCCGGCCCACTGGCCGCACGAGTTGTTCCTTTTGTCCGCCGAAACCCCGGCGGCGCTGGCGGACAAGGCCCGCGCGCTGGCGGCGGGTGCCGAACGCCACGCTCGGGCGCCGCTGGCCGCCCTTGCCCATTGGGCCGCGCGCAACGCTGGCACCGGCCCGGCGCGGCTGGCCCTGACCGCCTCCAGCCGCGAGGATCTGGCCGAAAAGCTGGCCAAGGCCGCCGAGCGTCTGACCAGCGACAAGCCCAGCTTTCGCCTGCGCTCGGGCGTGGTGGCGGCGGCGGCGCCGACGGGGGGCAAGCTGGCCTTCATGTTCCCCGGCGAGGGCGCGCAGTATCAGGGCATGCTGGCCGAGATCCTGACCGTCTTTCCCCAGGCGCGGGCCTGGTTCGACTTTTGGGACGGGCTGTTTCCGGGCCGCGCCATTCCGCCCTCGGCCGTGGTCTTTCCGCCACCCACCACGCTGGGCGCGGAGGTCTCAAAGGCGGTTGGCGAGCGGCTCTTTGGGCTGGAGCTGGGCTCTGAATCCGTCTTCATCGCCGCCCAGGCGCTGATGGCGGTGCTGACCCGTCTGGGCATCACGCCCGATGTCGTGGTCGGACATTCCTCGGGCGAGCATTCGGCGCTGGCCGCCGCCGGGGTTCTGGGCGGGATGGGCCTGCAAGAGCGTGACGCCTTTGCCACGCGCATCCGCAGCCTGAACGATCTGTACCAGGCCATCGAGGCGGCCGGCGGCATCGCGGGCGGGGCGCTCTTGACCGTGGGGGGCGTGCCGCGCGCGCGCATCCTGGACCTGGCCCAGGCCGACCCCGAGGTGCATCTGGCGCTGGACAATTGCGAACATCAGACGGTTCTGTACGGCCCCCGCCCCAAGATGGAAGAGATCGCCCAATCCCTGCGCCCCGAGGGCGGGATGTGCGCCTTTCTGCCGTTCGACCGGCCCTATCACACTCCGCTGTTCGCCGATGTCGCGGCGCAGGTGGCGCAGGTCTACGCGGGCATGGATTTCCGCCCGCCCGTCCTGCCGATCTGGTCCTGCGCCACGGCGGCGCCGATGCCGGCCGATGCGGACGGGGTCCGCGCGCTGGCCGCCGGGCAATGGGCCTCACGCGTGAGGTTTACCGAAACGGTCAAGGCGCTGCACGACGACGGCGTGCGGCTGTTCCTTGAGGTTGGCCCCTCGGCCAATCTGACCGGATTCGCCGATGACGTGCTCAAGGGCTGGCAGGCGCAGGTCCTGCCGCTGGACAGCCGCCGGCAGGGCGGTCTGGCGCACTTCCTGCAAAATCTGGGCCGGCTCTGGGTCGCCGGGCGCGATCTTGACGCGGCCGCGCTGTTCGACGGGCGGGGCCTGGCGCCGCTTGATCTTTCCGCCCCGCCGCCGCGCGACCGCAAGCGGCCGATCACCAACACGCTGGCCTATGTCCGCCTGCCGCAAGAGCTTGCTGCCCAGCTTTCCGCCGACCTGCTGGCCTCGCTCGGCCGCAGCGGCGCCGCGCAAGAGACCGCCGCCGCCCCCGCCGCGCCAGAACCCGCCTTGCCCGAGGATGCGCTCCTTGACCAGGGCCCCGCCCCAGCCGACGTGACGGCCGACCTCGGCGGCTATTTCGGCGTCATGCAGCAGTTTCTCGACATGCAGGGCGCGGTGATGGAAGCGGCCATCGCAGGTGCCGAGGCGGGCCCCGCCGACTGGCAGCCGCCGCTCTTGCACCGCGTCGCCATGACCGAAGGCGGGCTGACCGCCACGTCGGATTTTGACCCGCTCGCCGACCCCTTCATCGCGCAGCATGTGCTTTATGCCGACAGGGTTTCCGACATCGACGCCGGCCTTCAGGCCCTGCCGGTGCTGCCGCTGGCGGTGTCGATGGAAATGGTGGTCGAGGCGGCCGCCGTGCTGACCGGGCATCTGGCGGCGCGGCTGGAAAACGTCGCCGCGCGCGACTGGGTGGCCTTTGACGGCGGCCCGGCCACGCTGACCACCACGGCGCGGATCGTGCCGGGCGACGAGACGCGCGTTGCCGTCCAGATCCTGCGCGGGCAGGCCCTGCTGTTCGAGGCCGAGGCGGTGATCGAGCCGGGCCCCGACCTGCCGCCGCTGGCGCCGCTTGCCGCGCCGCAGGCCCCGCGCTGGCGCGACGATCAGCTTTACAGCACCGGCATGTTCCACGGGCCGCTGTTTCGCGGGGTGGCCAGCCTGACCGCGTTCGACGACGGCGGGCTTGACGCAAGACTGGCCGACCTGCCGCTGGATGGCTTCTTTGGTCATGGCGAGGATGCGGGGGGATTGCTGCTGAACCCGGCGCTGCTGGACCAGCTTGGCCATGTCACCGCCTTCTGGATCGCGCAGGGCGCCGGGACCGACTTTTCCTCGTTCCCCTCGTCGATCGCGCGGATCGACCTTGGCGCGGCGCGCAGCGAGGCCACGGGCGGGGCGATGATCGCGGGGCGGATCAGCTTTCGCGACGCCCAGGATGCCCCGGTCAGCGGCCCGGCCGAGGCGCGGTTCCTTCAGGGGGATTTCGAGGCGCGCCTGCCGGACGGGACGCTCCTGATGCGGGCCACCGGCTGGCGCGACCGGTTCTTTCGCGTGCCGCATGAATTCTACGAGGCGCGTTTTCGCCCGCGCGAGGCCTGGTATGGCACGCCGCTGGGGGCCCTTGCGCCAGAGCCGGGCGTGACGCTTTGGCAGGTCCCGGCCTTTCCGCCGGGGTTTCTTGAGGATGCGGGCGGCATCTGGATGCGGGTGCTGGCCAGCACCGTGCTTTCGGGCGCCGAGCGGGCCGAATGGGCGGCGCTGCCGGCCGCCGGCAAACGCCGGCGCGACTGGATCGTCGGGCGGATCGCACTGAAAGAGGTGGCCCGCGCCTGGATCGCGGCGCAGGGCGGGCCTTTGCTGCTGCCGGCCGACCTCGCGATCCGCGTGTCCGAGGCAGGCAAGCCCTATGTGGATGGCACTGGGCTTGGCCTGGCGGTGCCCGAGGTCTCGCTCAGCCATGCGCAGGGCCGCGCCGTGGCGGTGGCCGCGCCGCCCGGCCATGCGGCAGGGATCGACATCGAGACCGTCGGGCGGGCCGATGACGCCCTGCTTCGGGACGGGGCCTTTGCCCCCGAGGAGCTGGCGCTGATGAACGGGGCCGATCCGCTGGCCGGCTGGTGCGCCAAAGAGGCGGTGGCCAAGGCGCTGGGCCAGGGTCTGAACGGTCGGCCAAAGGCCTATGCCCTGACCGCTTTCGCGCCGGGCCGGGCCCGGGTCCGCGCCCCCGGCGGCCAGGAAATGACGGTGTCCCTGGCCGAAGGCGACGGGGCGGTGCTGGCCCTGGCCATCGTTCGGCCGGGCTGAACGACGACCGCGGGGCCAGGGTCGATTGTTGTGATGGGGGAAGGGTCCCGGATGGCGGAAGACACAGAAGCAGGCGCCTTGCAGGACGCGGCGGGGGCCGCGTTCGCCAAGGGTGCCGCGCGGTCTTCCGGGGGCGATGCGGGGGGGGATTCGCCGCCGCTCGGCGAAGGCGCCGGTTCGGCGGCAAGGCCAGTCGATCCCTTTGAGGAATTCAAGGAGATGCTGGCCGAGCAGGGCGAGCGTCAGGCCCGTCTGCGCCACGTCCAGCAGTTCCTGAACAGCCCCGCCTTTGTCGACCTGCGCGAGCAGGCGATCGTTG
>JBQTIT010000098.1:0-2613 GCA_052387855.1 Paracoccaceae bacterium | reverse complement strand
GGGGCCCTCGGCCGGACTGGGGCGGGCGGTACCGCATGACCTCGGCGATAGCCTCGGTCAAAGTCGGGCGAAAAAGGAAACGCACTGCGTTTTCCCGCCCGTGTAGGAACGGAGGTGGGTAAACCGGTTCCGCCTTCACCACAGAGGCCAGCGCCTGACCTGGCTGGCGCGAAGCGCCTGCCGGGGGAAGGGCAGGCGCTGGCCGAGGGCCTTTGGGGCCCTCGGCCGGGGATGTGGATGGCGCCTCGCATGACCTCGGCGAGTGGCTCGGTCACTTCGGGCGGGGCTCTGCTAGACCCGCTCCTCCCTCATGACAGAGGCCAGCCTAGGCGGCGACCAGCGCGCCCCAGATCAGCCGCAGCGAGATGGCCAGCAGCGCCCAGGTGACAAGCTGAAAGAACAGCCGCTCGGGCAGGATCCTGACCAGCCGCACCCCGGCAAAGACCGCCCCCACAGCCACCGGCGCCAGCACGAGCGCGACCGTCAGATTGGCCGGGTTGACCTGCCCCAGGTGCCAGTAGAACGGCAGTTTCAGCATGTTCACATAGGCAAAGGCGATGGTGGACGTGCCGGCATAGACCTCCTTACGCAGGCCGAGCGGCAGGGTCCAGACCTGATAGGGCGGCGCGCCGGTGTGGCTGATGAAACTGGTGTAGCCGGCAAGCGCCGTCCAGAACACGCCGGGGCCGACGCGCGCGGGCCGGGGGCTGGGGGTCAGATTGCGCCGGACCAGCATGTTCAGCGCAAAGACGGCGCCGACCAGGCCGATCAGCCCGTTGATCCAACTCTCGGGCACCAGGGCAAAGGTGAAATAGCCCAGCACCACGCCGATGGTCATGCCGGCAAAGCCGATGACCAGCACGCGCGCGTCAAAGTGCTTGCGGTAGGCCCAGAGCCCGAACCAGTCCGACACGATGTAGACCGGCAGCATCAGCCCGGCGGCCAGCGGCGCCGGCATCGCCAGCGCCATCATCGGCACGGTCACCGCCCCGACCACGGGGATGCCGCCCTTGCCAAGGCCGGTCAGCACCGCGCCCAGGATGCACGCCGCCCAGAATTCCCAGCCCTGCACGTCGCCCCTTTCCCCCGCCACCGGAATCAGGGATGATCCGTGCGATGCTTTGCCAGCGGAAATGGCCCCGCTAAGGCCCTGTTTACGCCTTTAGCGCAAACAGTCCTTGCGGGCCAGTGGCTTGAACGATCGGGACGATGCTGCGGCGCAGCGGGTTGTCAATCGGCGCCGTCGGGTTTAGCATACCGTTGCATACCAAACTGCCCATCCATCGGAGATCCTCATGGCCAGACCCCGGATTGCTCTCATCGGCGCGGGCCAGATCGGCGGAACGCTCGCCCATCTGGCCGCCATCAAGGAACTTGGCGACGTCATCCTGTTCGACATCGCCGAAGGCACGCCGCAAGGCAAGGCGCTGGACATCGCGCAGTCCGGCCCGGTCGAGGGGTTCGACGCCGCGCTCAAGGGCGCCAATTCCTATGCCGACATCGCGGGGGCCGATGTCTGCATCGTCACCGCCGGCGTGCCGCGCAAGCCTGAGATGAGCCGCGATGACCTTTTGGGCATCAACCTCAAGGTGATGAAGTTGGTCGGCGAGGGGATCCGCGACCATGCGCCGGGCGCCTTTGTCATCTGCATCACCAACCCGCTTGACGCCATGGTCTGGGCGCTGCGCGAATTTTCCGGCCTGCCGCATCACATGGTCGTCGGCATGGCCGGGGTGCTCGATTCCGGTCGGTTCCGGCATTTCCTGAGCGTCGAGTTCGGCGTCTCGATGAAGGATGTCACCGCCTTTGTGCTGGGCGGGCATGGCGATACCATGGTGCCGTTGGCGCGCTATTCCACCGTCGCGGGCATTCCCCTGCCGGATCTGGTCAGGATGGGCTGGACCACGCAGGACCGGCTTGACGGCATCATCCAGCGCACCCGCGACGGCGGGGCCGAGATCGTCGGCCTCTTGAAGACCGGCTCGGCCTTTTACGCCCCCGCCGCCTCGGCCATCGAGATGGCAGAGGCTTATCTGAAGGACCAAAAGCGCCTGTTGCCGGTGGCCGCCCATGTCAAGGGCGCCTTCGGGCTGGACGGGATGTATGTCGGCGTTCCGGTGATCATCGGCGCCGGCGGGGTCGAGCGGTTGGTCGAGATCCAGATGGACGAAGCCGAGCAGGCGATGTTCCAGAAGTCGGTCGATGCGGTGAAGGGCCTGGTTGCGGCCTGCAAGGCGATTGATCCGTCGCTGGCCTGAGGCCTTGGGGGCCGGGGCCTCCGACAGCGCGCGGTCCCGGGCGAGGTGACCGGTTCCGCCATCACCACAGGGGCCAGTGCCTGCCCGGGCGTTTTTCGGGGGATGGGCCGTGCGGCGCGCATGACCTCAGTCGGGCGGAAAAGGAAACGCTCTGCGTTTCCCCGCCTGTGTGGAAACATGTCCGGGTGACCGGTTCCGCCCTCACACCAGAGGCCAGCGCCCGCCTGGGGGCGGGGCGGGCGCTGGCCGAGGGCCTTTGGGGCCCTCGGCCGGGGATGTTGACGGGCCTTCGCATGACCTCGGCGAAGGCCTCGGCCAAGTCGGGCGTGCCCGGGCGAAACAGGACAGGCCCCGA
>JBQTIT010000097.1:0-26506 GCA_052387855.1 Paracoccaceae bacterium | reverse complement strand
CTTCGTGGGGAGGGGCAGGGGGTGGGGGGGGGAACCACACACCCCACCCATCGCCCCTGACGGGCCCCACCCCCCCAGCGGAACGCGCTTGCCCCCACCCCATCCCTCCCCACGGGGGGGAGGGAGGCGCCATGGTCGGCAAAGGGCGCTTACCTCGGGAACTCCTGGCGCTGCCCCCTTTGAGGGAGGTATTCGGTCCCCGCACCTCCAGCACCCCCCTCTGATCGCCGCGCCTCCCCTCCCCCTCGTGGGGAGGGGCAGGGGGTGGGGGGGGAACCACACACCCCACCCTTCGCCCCTGACGGGCCCCTCCCCCGCAGCGGATCGCGCTTGCCGCGCCCCCACCACATCCCTCCCCACGGGGGGAGGGAGGCGCCATGGTCGGCAAAGGGCGGTTACTTGGGGATCCTGCGCTCCCCTCCCCCTCGTGGGGAGGGGATGGGGCTGGGGGGACCACCGCACACAGGCGCCAGCTTGGCGAACGAAACTGCCGTTTGCAAAATATCAGCGACAGTACACTCGGAAATTGCGAAGCTTGACCTCTTCCGAATGTGGTTTACACTTGCTCATCCAACACACGGTTTACGAATTATGCCACTAGATCGACCTTATTACCGAACTATCAGACCCTTAGTCGAAGCGAACAACAGTGGTTGGTCAGCAGGGCAATTCATGCGTCATCCGTCTTATGCGAAGTCGCCCATTCGCTTTGTGCAGGGTTATTCGATGATCCAGAGAGATTTTGCAGATATCTTGGAATACGTTGAGGCAGACGATCAGAATGCGAACACTTTTGGCTACCGAATCCACGAACTACTTATGCGAACTTTTGTGGAGGTCGAAGCTAATTTTAAGGCAATATTAAGGGAGAACTTGTTCACATGCACCCGCCGTTGGACGATGGATGATTATTCTAGAGTGGAAAATAGTCACCGATTGTCCGGCTACCAAGTTCTCTTACCTACCTGGCGGGGGTCAGTGGGGGAGTTTCGCCCCTTTGGTGCTTGGAGCGAAAGCAAACCGTTGCCTTGGTATGATGCTTATAATGCTTCCAAACATGACCGCCATGAAAGCCTAATTAACGCAAATCTTCGGATGCTTGTTCAAGCGATCGGAGGGCTTGTGGTGCTTTTGACTGCGCAGTTCTCGGAGGAAGACTTCTCTGGCTCCCCCGGCACATTGTTGGTCGAAGGTTCGTCTATTCACAAATGGGAGCCCGCCATAGGTGGCATTTGGCGAGTCGATCATCCGAGAGATTGGCGCGAAGATGAGCGCTATGCCTTTGACTGGGAAGATTTACGCGAACAAGATGACCCATTTCAGAAATTCAATTATGATGTTGTCCTGCCTGTCGCTTTCCTATAGTTTCTCCGTCGATTTCCGACGACCCTACGATAAAGTTTCTCCTCTCTCACCCCCCGTCTTCTGCTCCCACAGCGGCTTCAGCGCCCGCAGGCTCGAGAAGTACTTCGCCGCCTGCGCCGTCCCGTCACCTTGGCCTTGGCCGGGCGCAGGTCTGTCGGGACGGGGGCCATGCGCCGGCCATACGGGCATTTGCCCCTTGCAACTTGCGGCGTGGCGGGTTTTCTTCATGTGCAGCGGCGCACATGAGGGGGGCGGGTCATGGACAATTGGGACGAGGTCCGCACAGCCTATCAGGTGGCCCGGGTGGGAACCGTCTCGGGCGCGGCGGATGTGCTGGGCGTGCATCATGCCACGGTGATCCGCCACATCGACGCGCTTGAGCGGCGCCTTGGAACCAAGCTTTTTCAAAGACATGCGCGCGGCTATACCCCGACCGAGGCGGGGCGTGACCTCATGTCCGTGGCCAAGACCACCGAAGAGCACCTCGCGCAGCTTTCCAGCCGCATCAAGGGTCAGGGCGAGGTGGTGGCGGGCGAGTTGATCGTCACCTCGGTCCCGGGCATTTCCGGGATGCTGGCGCCGGTCTTCGCCCGCTATCAGACCGCCCATCCGGCCGTGTCCATTCGCTACCTGACCGACCTGCGCCTTTTTCGTCTGGACTACGGCGAGGCCCACGTCGCCCTCCGCGCCGGCGCCGCGCCGGGCGAGCCTGACAACGTGGTGCAGCCGCTGGTCCGGATTCAGGCCGGCCTTTACGCCAGCCGGGCCTATGTCGAAGCGCACGGAACGCTTTCGGCCGACAGCGACCTGGCCGCGCACCGCTTCATCGACGCCGACGATCTTCAGGCCAGGGGGCCGATGAGCAAATGGCTGCGCGCCAATGTCCCCGAAGGGTCGATCCGCTTTCGTATCAACGAGATGAGCGCGACGGTCTCGATGATCCGCGCCGGTCTGGGGATCGGCTTTCTGCCGCGTCGCGCCGCTCTCGACTATCCCGATCTGGTCGAGGTCATGCCGGCCCTTGAAGAATGGCAGTCGCCGGTCTGGATCGTCACCCATGTCGATCTGCACCGCACGCTCAAGGTGCAGAGCTTTGTGGCGATGCTCAAGGCCGCTTCGAACGAGTGGAGCCTGTGCGCGGAATGACTGGCGCCCGGCAGGGGCATCTGGCGATGCTGGCCTTTTCGGCGCTGGTGGCGGGGTCCTTTTCGCTTGGCCATCTGGCCAGCCCCCACATCGCACCCGAGGCGATGACCGCCGGCCGCTTCGTGCTGTCGGCCCTTCTGGTCGGGGCGGCGGCCGCGGCGACGGGGCGCGGCATCCCGCGCGCCGCGCTGGCCGCGCCCTGGCGCTACGGCGTTCTGGGCGGGCTGATGGGCCTGTATTTCGTGCTGATGTTCGAGGGGCTCAAGACCGCCGGCGCGGTGCCGATGGCGGCGGTCTTTACCCTGACGCCGGTGATGGCGGCGGGCTTTGGCTGGGTCTTGATGCGCCAGGTCCTGACCGGGCGCATGGCGCTGGCGCTTGGGGTCGGCGCGGCCGGGGCGCTGTGGGTGATCTTTCGCGCCGACCTTGCCGCCCTTCTGGCGATGGACATCGGCCGGGGCGAGCGGCTCTTTTTCCTTGGCTGCGTCGCCCATGCCCTTTATGCGCCCCTGGTGCGCCGGCTGAACCGGGGCGAAAGCGCCACCGTCTTTTCCGCCGGCACCATGGCCGGCGGGGCCCTGGTGGTCGGGCTCTGGGGCTGGCGCGAGATCTGGGCGACCGATTGGGCCGCGCTGCCCGCCATCGTCTGGATCTGCCTGATCTATGTGGCCCTTGCCGCCACCGGGGCGACCTTTGTCCTTTTGCAGTTCGCCAGCCTGCGCCTGCCGGCGGCCAAGGTCATGGCCTATACCTATCTGGTGCCAAGCTGGGTGATCCTGTGGGAGCTGGCGCTGGGATACGGCGGGCCGCGGCCGCTGGTGCTGGTCGGGGTGGCCCTGACGGGCGCCGCGCTGACCCTGCTGCTGCGCGAAGACCCGCCGGCGGGGCAGCGCAGCCCCCCGGGCCGGCCCTGAGGCGCGCAGGCACCGCCAGGATTGGGCCAGAATTGGACCCGGGTCAGGCCTGTTCGGCCACGCCCTCGGGCACCTTGGCGCCGGTCATGAAGGCAACCGCGTCCGACATGCTGTGGTCCTTGGGCTCGATCACGCAGAGGCGCCGGCCCAGCCGGTGGATGTGGATGCGGTCGGCGACCTCGAACACATGCGGCATGTTGTGGCTGATCAGGATGATCGGAATGCCGCGCGCGCGCACGTCCTTGATCAGCTCCAGCACCCGGCGGCTTTCCTTGACGCCCAGCGCCGCTGTCGGCTCGTCCAGGATCACGACCTTTGACCCAAAGGCGGCGGCGCGGGCCACGGCCACGCCCTGACGCTGGCCGCCGGACAGGGTCTCGACCGCCTGGGTGATGTCCTGGATGGTCATCAGCCCCAGGTCCGACAGTTTCTGGCGGGCAAAGGCCTGCATCCTGGCCCGGTCTGTCATCCGAAAGACCGACCCCAGAACGCCGGGCCGGCGCCACTCGCGGCCCAAGAACATGTTGTCGGCGATTGACAGGGCCGGCGACATGGCCAGGGTCTGGTAGACCGTCTCGATCCCGGCTTCGCGCGCCTCTTGCGGGCCGCGGAAATGCACCGGCCTGCCGTCAAGCTCGATGGTGCCATGGTCGGGCGTCACCGCGCCCGACAGGGCCTTGATCAACGTTGACTTGCCCGCGCCGTTGTCGCCGATCACGCCCAGGATCTCGCCGGGGTAAAGGTCGAAGTCGGCGCCGTTCATGGCCACGACGGTGCCGTAACGCTTCATCAGGCCGCGCGCGCGCAGGATGGGGCTTTGGGTCTGGCTCACTTCGTGGTCCTCCGCAGGTACTGGTCAAGCGAGACGGCGATGATCACCAGGCACCCGGCGGCAAAGGTCTGCCAATAATCGTCAACCCGGGCGGCGACCGACAGGCCGGTGGTGAAAAGCTGCACGATGATGGCGCCGAGCACCGCGCCCACGACCGAGCCGCGCCCGCCGAACAGCGAGGTGCCGCCGATCACGACGGCGGTGATCGAGGCCAGGTTGATGTCGCCAAAGGCGATGGGCGAGACCGAGCCGACGCGGCCGATGGCCACCCAGGCGGCGAAACCGCAGATCGCCCCGGCGGCGGTGTAGACCGAGATCAGCGTCCGGTCCACCTTGATGCCCGACAGCATCGCCGCATCCGGATCGTCGCCGATGGCATGGACATGCCGGCCCCAGGCGGTGCGGTTCAGCGCGAACCACACCAGCGCGGCCAGCAGCACAAGGCAGATCATGCCAAAGGTCACGGTGAAGGTGCCAACCTTGAACCCCTGGCCAAAGAACAACAGGTCCGGCGCCTTGGCCTCGATGTCGACGTTGCGCACCGATTCCGACCCCGAATAGGCCAGCTTCAGCGCGCGAAAGATCGACAGCGTGCCCAGCGTCACGATGAAGGGCGGCAATCGCACCTTGGTTACCAGGACCCCGTTGAAAAAGCCCATCAATCCGCCCAGCCCGACGCCGATCAGGATCGCCAGCGGCGCGGCCATGCCTGGCACCTCGGGCTCGCCCGGGTTGACCGCAAGATTGGCCATGACAAGGGCCGACAGGATCAGGATCTCGCCCACCGACAGCTCGATGCCGGCGGTCAGGATGACGATGGTCTGCGCCAGGGCGATGAAGCCGACGATGGTCATCTGTTGCAGGATGGTCGACAGGACGACCCCGCGGAAAAAGTTGCCGTGGTCCATCAGGAAGGCGACCAGACCGAAGGCGAGGTAGGACAGGATCAGCACGGCCGCCGGAATGAGCGTGGGGTAGCGGCGCAAGGTGCCCTTGACGACGTTGAACAGGTTCCTGTCGTCGGCCTCGAACTGGGCGACCGTCTTGTCGGCGGCGCCAAGGCGCGCTTCAAAGTCGGGGATCGTCTTGGTCGGTGTGTCTGGCGTGCTCATGGCGCGTTTGTCCCCGCTCTGTCGGTGCCCACCGGGCCGCTGGTGTGCAGAAGGGCGAGAGTAACCCCGCCCTTCCATTAATCAAGTCAGCTCTGCGGGCCGATCAGCCCCAGCAGAGCTCGGTGCCCTTGGCGCTGTCCAGCGACGGCACGCCTTCGGCGGGCTTGTCGGTGATCAGGTTCACGCCGGTGTTGAAGAAGGACAGGCCTTCCGAAACCGTGGGCTTGGTGCCGTCGGCAGCGAAGGCAACGATCGCCTCGATGCCCTTGGAGGCCATCAGCAGCGGATATTGCTGCGAGGTGGCGCCGATGACGCCCGAAGCGACCGAGGCAACGCCCGGGCAACCGCCGTCAACCGAGACGATGATCGCCTGGCCTTCCTTGCCCGCAGCCTTCAGCGCCTGATAGGCACCCTCGGCGGCCGGCTCGTTGATGGTGTAGACCACGTTGATGTCGGGGTCCTTTGCCAGCAGGGTTTCCATGGCCTTCTGGCCACCCTCGGGGTTGGCGCCCGAGGATTCGTGACCGATCACGCGCGCATCGGTTTCCGAGCCCATGACGGAC
Organism: Paracoccaceae bacterium; assembly: GCA_052387855.1. Taxonomy (GTDB): domain Bacteria; phylum Pseudomonadota; class Alphaproteobacteria; order Rhodobacterales; family Rhodobacteraceae; genus CAIYZT01. Next base: position 20,574 of record JBQTIT010000097.1, on the reverse strand, counting down.
AGGTCCGGCACTTCGATGCCGAAGCCGACCAGGAAGCCGGTGTCGCGCAGAACGTCGACCGAGATGTTGTCCTTGTTGATGTCCAGCATCGCGATCTTGGCGCCCGAGGTGTCGCCCATCGTGGCGGCGGCCCATTTGCCGATCAGCAGGCCCGCTTCAAAGTTGTCGGTCGCAAAGGTGATGTCCTGGGCATCGGCGTCCGCCAGGGGGGTGTCGAGCGAGATCACCAGGATACCGGCTTCGCGGGCGGCCTTGAGGGCCGGGCCGACAGAGTCGTTCGAGGGCGTGATCAGGATGCCCTTGGCGCCAGCGGTGACGCAGTTCTCGATGGCGGTGATCTGCGGGGCGGCGTCGCCGTCGACTTCACCTGCATAGGCCTGAAAATCCAGCCCGGCGGCGGTGGCGGCAGCCTCGGCACCCTCTTTCATCTTCACGAAGAAGGGGTTGGTGTTGTTCTTGGTGATCAGGCAGGCCAGATCGGCAGCCGAGGCCGAACCGGCCATCATCGCCAGAGCCGCAGCACCCAGAAGCGCGGTGGTCTTGAATTTCATGGTATCCTCCCAAGGAAGGGCCTGCGGCCCCCGAATTTAGTTGAGCGGCGCCGTCACTTTTCCAGCGTCAAGGCAAGGTTTGACCGATTCCCGGCCCTGCGTCAAGATAAATAAATCACTGTGATTTAATATTGACAGAGGCCGATTCCCGCATCAGTTATGGAAGGGAACCTGTCTTGGCCGGCCCCGCCGGAGCAAGGAACCCAACCTGGGATGACGTCGATGCTGATCGGAATACCCGCCCTGCTCGGCCCCGAGCTTCTGGCCTGCCTGCGCGCCATGGGGCACGGCGACGAGATCGCTATCGTCGACGGCAATTATCCTGCGGCGGAACATGCCCGCCGGCTGGTGCGCGCCGACGGCCACGGGGTGCTTGCCGTGGCCGAGGCGATCCTTTCGGTGTTGCCGATCGACCGCGACGTGCCGCAGGCCATGTTCCGCGCCTGCCTGGGCAACGATCCGGCGCAGACGGGCGCGATTCACCGCCGGATCGACGCGCTTTGCGCCCGAATGGTGCCGGGGGTCGCGGTGGTGCCGCTGGACGGCGATGCGCTGTACCCGCGCATCCGCGCGGCCCATGCCATCGTGGCGACCTCGGAAACGGAGCTTTTCGCGAACCTCATTTTGCGCAAGGGTGTTGTCCAGGCAGGCTGACGACGACAAGGACCGACACAACGATGCAGGACATCTCGCCCGACCGCACGCCCAAGGATCTGGCCCCTCTGCGCGGCTCGAACCAGTCGGGGATGCGTGACCACAACGAGAGGCTGGTCCTGTCGCTGATCCGTCGGCAAGGGCCGCTTGCCAAGGCCGACATCGCGCGCATCACCGGTCTTTCGGCCCAGACCACCAGCGTGATCATGCGCGCGCTGGAACAGGACGGGCTTCTCAAGCGCGAAGAGCCGGTGCGCGGCCGGATCGGCCAGCCGCTGGTGCCGATGTCGCTGGCCGCCGACGGGGCCTTTTTCCTGGGGCTCAAGATCGGCCGGCGGTCCACCGATCTGACCCTGATCGACTTTCTGGGCCAGGTGCGAAGCAGCCGGCGGCAGGTCTATCCCTATCCCACCCCCGATCGGATCCTGGGCTTTGTGGCCGAGGCGCTGCCGCGCGTTCTTGCCACCCTTCCGGACGCCGCGCGCGGCCGGGTCGGCGGGTTGGGCGTTGCCATGCCGTTCCAGCTTTGGAACTGGGTGCAGGCGCTGGGCGCGCCGCAGTCCGAAATGGACGCCTGGCGCGACCTTGACATGCAGGCCGAGCTGGCCGCCATCACCGGGATGCCGGTCTATCTGCAAAATGACGCCACCTCGGCCTGCGGGGCCGAACTGGTCTTTGGCACCGGCGAGCGGCCCAAGGATTTTCTCTATTTCTACTTTGGCACCTTCATCGGGGGCGGGCTGGTGCTGAACGGGCAACTCTTTCTGGGCCGCACCGGCAACGCGGCGGGGGTCGGGCCGATGCTGATCCCCTCCGAGGTCGGGGGCGGGGTCAGGTTGTTCGACATGGCCTCGATCTCGGTGCTTGCCGGGCGCATGAGGCTGGCGGGCGAGGCGTCGGACCACATCTGGGAACAGCCCGACCGCTGGCAGGTCAGCGAGGCGCTGCTGGCCGACTGGATCGAAACGGCGGCGACGGGCCTTGCCGCCGCGACGCTGTCCGCCGCCGCCCTGCTGGAGCTTGAGGCGGTGCTGATCGACGGCTGGATGCCGGCCGAGGTGCGCGCGCGCATCACCGCCGCCACGCAGGCGGCGCTGCTGCGGCTCGATCTGGCCGGGATCGCGACGCCGCAGGTGCGCGAGGGCACCGTCGGCGCGCAGGCCCGCTCGCTCGGGGCCGCCGCCATTCCGCTAAGCCAGCGATACCTGATCGACTGGAACGCCGCCGCCCGCGCCTGAAGGGCAGCGCCGCCCCTACCGGAACCGCAGCTTGTCGCGCGTCAGGTCCGCAAGGCTGCTGGCCCCCATCAGGCGCATGTCGCGCTCGACCTCGTCCTTCATCAGCCCCAGCATCCGTTCGACCCCCGCCTGCCCGGCGGCCGCGAGCGGGAAAAGATAGGCCCGTCCCAGCCCCACCGCCTTGGCCCCCATCGCCAGCGCCTTGACGATGTGGCTGCCGCGCTGGATGCCCGAATCCATGATCACGTCCAGCCGGTCGCCCACGGCGTCCACCACCTCGGCCAGACCGTCAAAGGGGCTGCGCGAGCCGTCAAGCTGCCGCCCGCCGTGGTTCGACAGGATGACGGCATCGCACCCCACCTCGGCGGCGCGGCGGGCGTCATCGGGGTGGATGATGCCCTTGAGACAGAACTTGCCGCCCCAGTCCTGCACCATTTCGGCCAGATCGTCCCAATCCATCGCCGGATCGAGCATCTCGGTAAAGTAGCGCGCGATCGACATGGTGCCGCCGCCCATGTCGACATGGGCATCAAGCTGCGGCAGGGCGAATTTCTCGTGCGTCAGATAGTTCAGCGCCCAGCGCGGCTTGATGGCGAACTGCACCATCCCCCGCACCGTCAGCCGGAACGGGATCGAAAAGCCCGTGCGCTTGTCGCGCTCGCGGTTGCCGCCGGTGATGCTGTCGACCGTCAGCATCATCACTTCGACCCCCGCTTCCTTGGCGCGGCGCATCATCGCGCGGTTCAGCCCGCGGTCCTTGTGAAAGTAGAACTGATAGACCTGCGGCGTCTGGTGGGCGCGGCGAAGCTCTTCGAGACTGACCGTGCCCAGCGAGGAGACGCCGAACATCGTGCCATAGCGGGCGGCGGCGGCGGCGGTCGCGCGTTCGCCCTGATGGTGGAACAGCCGCTGCAGGGCCGTGGGCGAGAGATAGAACGGCAGGGCGAGTTTCTGGCCCATGACGGTGGTTGAAAGATCTACCCGGCCGACACCGCGCAGCACCTGGGGTACCAGGTCAACCGCCTCGAAGCTGGCGGTGTTGCGGCGCAGGGTGGTCTCGTCATCCGCGCCGCCGTCGATGTAGTCAAAGATCGGCCCCGGCAGCCGGCGCCGGGCCAGTTCGCGAAAGTCGTGAAAGTTGTGGCACTGGCTCAGGCGCATGGATCAGGTCCGCTCAAGGGGAAAGGGCGGCAGCCGCCACCCGCTGCGCCCAAGGATTGCCGAAAGCGCGGCGCCATGCAATCCGCCCCGACGGCCGAACGGGCCGGCGCGGCATTGGTTCTGGCGGGAAATGGCGGACCCGGAGCGATTCGAACGCCCGACCCTCAGATTCGTAGTCTGATGCTCTATCCAGCTGAGCTACGGGTCCGTCTTGCGGCGCGTTTAGCGCCCCCTTCGGGGCAATGCAAGCGCGAAACGGCGGAAAAGCCGCCGCGCGATGCCAAGGTCAGCTCTGCGCCCCGTCCGGTCCCCGGTCCGCCGCCGTGCCGCCCTTGGGCAGATGGATGATGAATTCGGTGCCCTCGGCGTCGCTGCGGGCCAGGTCCAGCCGGCCGCCATGGCCGCGCACCAGTTCGGCCGCGATGGCAAGGCCCAGCCCGGCGCCGCCGCGCCGCGCGCCGCCCTGAAAGGCGGCAAAGAGATGCTCGCGCGCCTTGGCCGGCAGGCCGGGGCCGGTGTCGCCCACCCGCAGCCACCATTCCTGCGCGCTTTCGCCGCCCGAGATCTCGATGGTGCCGCCGCTGCCCTGCGCCTCGATCGCCTGGCGGGCGTTGCGCACCAGGTTGGACAGGACGCGGAACATCTGTTCGTGGTCCGCTCGGATCATCAGGGCGGGGTCGATGTCCAGCAGGCACTGGACCGGTCCCTGTCCGCCCAGCCCCTCGGCCTCGGTCACCTCTTCGGCCAGGGCGCGCAGCGCCAGGCGCAGCAGGCGCGGCGGCGGCTCTTCGGCCTTGCCAAAGGCCAGCGTCGCCTCGGTCAGGTTGGCGGCACGGGTGATCGAGCCGACCAGCTTGGGCACAAAGCGCGCCACGGTCGGATCGGTGCTGCCCTCCAGCCGGTCGGCGAAAAGCTGGGCCGAGGTCAGGATGTTGCGCAGATCGTGGCTGATCTTGGCCACCGCCGTGCCAAGCTGGGCCAGCCGTTCGCGCTGGCGCAGGGCGCCGGTCAACTGGGTCTGAAGGCTTTGCAGCGCCTCTTCGGCCTGCCGCAGTTCCGTCACGCCCGCCGTGGGCTCGATCACCATGCGCGCATCCTCGGGCGCGACGGCGTAGGCCTGCATGTGGCGCACCACCCGCCGGATCGGCAAGACCAGCAGCCGGCGCACCGCGACAAACAGCATCGCCGCCGTCACGGCCGAGATCAACGCCGACAGGGCGAGAATCCGCAGGCCGTAGTCGATCATCGCGGCGCGCAGCGGGGCGGTTTCCAGCGTGATCTCGATCAGGCTGCCGGCGTCCAGCACCGGATGGCCGATCACCCTGATCACCCGGTTTTCCGCGTCCACAAGCGCGGCAAAGGCATCCATGATCAGAACCGCCGGCCCGGCCATGCGCAGATCGAAATCCTGCGCCACCGGTCCCGGCGTGGGCGAGGACAGGACAAGCTGGCGCGCCGCGTCCCGGCGCAGCACGATGTTGAAGACCTGCGCATTGGCCAGCAGTTCGGCCTCAAGCTCGGCCGTGATCATGTCCTCGGCCGCGATCTGGGCCAGCGAGGCGATCTGCGCCTTTTCCAGCCGCGCCATCAGGTATTCGGCGCGAAAGCGCGCGATCGAGGGCACGAAGATCAGCACTTCGGCCAGCATGACGAAACCGATCGTCAAGAGCAGGAACCGCCCCGAGAGCGAATTCAGAAAACTGCCCGGTCCCGTCGCCACCCTGCCCCCCTTGGCCCCTTTGGCCCGGCCCTTGCCGGCGCACCTTCAGGGCACAAACCGTTGAACCAGCCGCACAAGGGCCTTCAGTCTGGGATTAGCAAACAACTGATCCGAAAAATAGGCCCCGGCGGCGCGCTTGGCGCTTTCGGACAGCGTCGGATAGGGCAGGATGACGCCGGCAATGGCCGTAAGGCGCGTGCGCTGCGCGATGGCCAGCGCCCAGAAGGCGATCAACTCACCCGCCTGCGCGCCGACGATCGTCGCGCCGACCGGGCGGCCCGCGACGGCCATCACCTTGACAAAGCCAAGCGCCTTGCCCTCGGCCACGGCGCGGTCATTCGCGGCAAGCTCGGCGCGCAGGATGCGCAGGCGCGCGCCGTGGATCTCGCGCGCGGCGGCCTCGGTCAGGCCGGCCTGCGCCAGCTCTGGATCGGTATAGCTGACCCATGGAACAACGGCCGCCGCCTTGGCCGGCAGGCCCAGCAGGATCTGGCGGATCACCACGCCCGCATGGGCGCCGGCGACATGGGTGAACTGCGCCCCGCCGGCCGCATCGCCCACCGCATAGACCCGCCGGTTGCTGACCGAGCGCAGGTTGGCACCGACCTTGACACCGCGCGCGTCAAAGGCGACGCCGCCCCGGTCCAGATCAAGCCGGGCCAGCGCCGGCGCCCGCCCCGCCGCCACCAGCAGGTGGCTGCCCCGCACCACCTCGCCGTCGCCCAGCACCGCCTCGATCTGGCCGCCCGGCTCTTTGGCGGTCAGGCGCACCACGGGCTGGCCCTCCATCACGCGGACGCCCTCGGCCCGCAGCGCCGTGATCACCACCGCCGCCGCCTCTGGATCGTCGCGGCCCAGCGCCCGAGCGGCCTCGATCACCGTCACCTCGCAGCCAAGCCGCCGGTGCGCCTGCGCCATTTCCAGCCCGATCGGCCCGCCGCCAAGGATGATCAGATGGGCCGGCGCTTCGCGCAGGGCAAAGATCGTCTCGTTGGTGAGATGGGGCACCTCTTCGATGCCCGGGACCGGCGGAATGGCGGCATGGCTGCCGGTGGCGATGACGAACCGGCGGGCGCGGATGCGCTGGCCGCCGGCCTCGACCTCGGCCGGGCCGGTGAAGCGGGCAAAGGCGCGGATCACGGTGACGCCAAGCCCCTCGAACCGCTCTTGGCTGTCGTGCGGCGCGATGGCGGCGATGGTGCCCAGCACATGGTCCTTGGCGGCGGCGAAGTCGACGCCGACCGGCCCGGTGCGCACGCCAAAGCGGCCGGCGTGGCGCGCCGCTTCGGCCGCCTTGGCCGCCGCCAGCAGCGCCTTGGACGGAACGCAGCCGGTGTTCAGGCAGTCGCCCCCCATCGCGGCGCCCTCGATCAGCACGACGCGCGCGCCCATCTGCGCCGCCCCCGCCGCCAGCGCCAGCCCGCCCGACCCGGCGCCGATGATGCAGAGGTCCGTCCTGATCGTCTCCATTCAGCCCTCCTTCCGGCGCAGCGCGCCCGCGATGGCCGGCAGCGCCGACAGCGCCGCAAGGCCCAAGAGCGGCAACAGGACCGCCGGGGTAAAGATGATGCCAAGGTCAGGGCTTTGCCCGGCCGCAAAGACCGCGCCCAAACCCGCCCCGACCGAGGTATAGACCAGCGCCCCGGGAATGATGCCGATGTAGGTTGTCACCGCAAACGGCAGCAGGCGGACGCCGGCAAAGGCCGGCAGCAGGTTGCACAGAAAGAACGGGATCGCCGGGATCAGGCGCATGGTGAACAGCGCCGACCAGACATTGCGTTGCAGCCCGGCCAGAAGGCGCGCGGCGGCCCCTCCGCCCGCCTCGATCCGGGCCGAGACGTCGGCCCCGATCCCGGCCCGTGCCGCCAGAAAAACCAGCACCGCGCCGGTGCCCGAGGACAGCACATTCAGCACCGTGCCGGGCAGAAAGCCGAACAGGTAGCCGCCCGCCAGCGTCATCACCGTGGCGCCAGGCAGCGACAGGGCGACCACGGCGACATAGGCCAGCGCAAAGATCGCCGCCATGCGCAGCGGATGGGCGTCGCGAAGCGCCATCAGCGCCTCGCGGTTCCGCTCCAGCGCCGCAAAGGTCAACTGATCGCGCAAGAGGTAGGCCCCCACGACAAAGCCCAGCAGAACCGCGATCAGCGGAAGTCGTCCAAGGGTGGTCTTGCGCAAGGGATGGCTCCGGAAGGGAGGCTTCATGATGTCGATGTCGGCGCGCAAAGACCAGCCGGTTCACGCCGGGTTGATCGGACGTGCACGGCAGGCCCGCAAGCGCGAGGCCATGTTTCACCCGGCGCGCCCTTTTCGGTGCGCCCGGGGGGCAAATGTTGCAGAAATCCCGGCCGGGGCGCGTTGACAGGGCGGCAAAGGCTCCGTAAAGGACGGGCTTCAAGTTTGCGCCACCGAATCCTTCGGGCTCGGGGCACCCGTCTGATGGAGACCGCGATGAAGCGCACCTTTCAACCGTCGAACCTGGTTCGCGCCCGCCGCCACGGCTTCCGCGCCCGCATGGCCACCAAGGGCGGCCGTCTTGTGCTGTCCGCGCGCCGCGCCAAGGGCCGCAAGAAACTGTCGGCCTGATTTTTCGTGACGGGCCCCGCCGGGGCCTCTGATCGGAGCAAGACATGACCCCGCCGCAGGACCCGGACCAAGGCATGACCGCCGAAGCGTCCGAAGCGCCTGCGGCGGTTTCGCTTTGCCCGCCTGCCGGTTTCACCACGCTGCTGAACCGCCCCGACTTTCTGCGCGCCGCCTCGGCGCGGCGGCAGGCGACGGACGGCTTTCTGCTTCAGGCGCGCGCCCGGGCGGACGGGGCGGCGGCGATCCGCGTCGGCTATACCGCCTCGAAAAAGGTCGGCGGCGCGGTGGACCGCAACCGCGCCAAGCGGCGCCTGCGCGCCCTGGCGCGCGAGGTGCTGCTCGCACTGGCCGTGCCGGGATGGGACTATGTCCTGGTGGCCAGGCCCGGCGCCACGGTGACGCGCGACTATGCCCTGCTGCGGGCCGATCTTGAGGACGCGCTGCGCGCCGTCCACCGGCCGGGCGCCGGCAAGGGGCCGCGATGAAGCCCGGCGCCTATGTCCTTGCGCTGCCGGTGCGCGCCTATCGGCTGCTGCTGTCGCCCTGGGTCGGGCACGGCTGCCGCTATCAGCCGACCTGCTCGGCCTATGCGCTTGAGGCGCTTGACCGGCACGGCGCCCTCAAGGGTGGTGCGCTGACGGTCTCGCGCCTGTGCCGCTGCCACCCCTGGGGCGGGCACGGCTACGATCCGGTCCCCGGCGCCGACCCCGAGCACGACCGGTCGATCGGACGCGGCTGAGGCAAGGTGCTGCCCGGGGGGGGCCGGGGCGGGTCCCCGTGCCCGAACGGACAAATTTTAATCATCTCGATCCAGCCGATTAACGGGCAGGTCAGAAAGGGTTTCTACCCTGACGGCATCGCGCGTCCTTGCGCCCTCGTCAGGGAATTCAAGATGACCATTGGCGCAACGCAGCAGCTTTTCGCGTCGCTTCGCAGGACGTTCCGCCGGTTCCAGAGGCCGGAATGGCTGCTGATCCTGCCGGCGGTTCCCCTGGCCGCCTACTGGCTGGGCGGGGAGTTCTGGCTGATCGCGCTGTCGTTGGCCATGCCGGCCCAGGTCGCCCTGGCGCTTGCCTCGCACCGCGCCGACGCCGCTGCCGCCAGCCATGGCCACTCTGGCCTGGACGGTCTGGCGCGGCGCGGCCAGATCATCAGTCACCTTGACACCATCCTTCGCGACCCCGCGATGGGCCGGCGCAGCGCGGCCTGTTTCGTGGTCACGCTCGACAATGAGGCGCCGCTGGTCGACATCCACGGTCGCGGCGCGCAGACCGAGGTGCTGGAAAGGCTGGCGCAGCGGCTGGCCACGGCGCTGCGCGAGGGCGATCTGATCGCCCGGCTTGAAGGCGGCGGCTTTGCCGTGGCCATGGGCGCGGCCCGGCGGATGGACATCGAAATGGCAATCCAGCTTGCCGGCCGGATGCAGTCGGTCATCGCCGCGCCCTTCGCGCTTGACGCCACGCGGATCTATCTTACCGCCTCGGTCGGCTTCTGCATCGCCCCGCGCGCGCCGCAGGCCAGCGGCAGGGCCCTGCTGGAGGCCGCGCAGATCGCGGCGGATGTCGCGGCGCGGCATGGGGCGGGCTCGATCCGGTCCTACCAGCCGGACATGGCACGCCACAAGGCCGACCGCGACGCCTCGCGCGATGAGCTGGCGCGCGCGCTGGAAGAGGGCCAGATTCAGGCCTATTTCCAGCCGCAGATCTCGACCGACACCGCGGCGATCTCCGGCTTTGAATCGCTGGCCCGATGGATTCACCCCACGCGCGGGCCGATCCCTCCGTCGGAATTCCTGCCCCTGGTGCACGAGCTTGGCCTGTCGGACCTCTTGGGCGAGGTGATGCTGCGCAACGCCCTGCGCGCCCTGCGCGCCTGGGACGAGGCGGGCCTGCACATCGGCACGGTCGCGGTCAACTTTTCCGAGACCGAACTGCGCGACCCCAAGCTGGTCGAGCGGCTGAAATGGGAGCTGGACCGCTTTCAACTCACCCCGCAGCGGTTGACCGTCGAAATCCTTGAAACCGTGGTGGCCAACACCGACAACGACGTGATCGCGCGCAACATCTCGGCGCTGTCGGCGCTGGGATGCGGCATCGATCTGGACGATTTCGGCACCGGCCATGCCTCGATCACCTCGGTGCGGCGCTTTTCCGTGCGCCGCCTGAAGATCGACCGCAGCTTTGTCACCCGCGTCAACGAGGACCGCGAGCAGCAAAAGCTGGTGGCGGCAATCCTTTCGATGGCCGAGCAACTGGGCCTTGATACCCTTGCCGAGGGGGTCGAGACGAGCGCCGAGCATTCGATGCTGGCCCAACTGGGCTGCGGGCATGTCCAGGGCTTTGGCATCGCCAGGCCGATGCCCTTTGACGAAACCGTCGGCTGGATCGCCACCTTTCGCGCGCGCCGTGGCCGGCTGCCGACGATCGGCGCCCGTGCGCGCTGACGCACCGCACCCCGGCGATCCGCCGCGCGCCTTGCGGATCGGGCGCGGACAGGGCGGATCGGGCCGGCCCGATGCCGGTTTGGCGCCGGTGCCGGGGGATTCCGCTTGACCTTTCGCGCCCCCTATCGTTGAAGGGCCCCTGACGAAATTCAGGAATTGGCGGTGGTCCAGATGGACGATCAGAACAGAAATCTGCTTCTGGCGACGGTGCTCAGCTTCTTTGTCATCGTGACCTGGTATGTGGGCGGCTCCTGGCTGTTCCCCGAAACCTTTGCCCCCGAGCCGGTCGCGGCCGAAGCCGTCGACGCCGAGCCCGCCGCCCCGGCAGCCCCGGCCGCCGCCGTGACGGAAACCGCCGCGCCGGCGCCCGAGGCGCTGGCCGCCGCGCCGCGCCTGACGATCCGCACGCCCAAGCTTGAAGGCTCGCTGTCGCTTCTGGGCGGGCGCATCGACGATCTGTCGCTGACCGGCTACCGCGAAACGCTGGAGCCCGGCGCCGCGACGGTCCGCCTGCTTGCCCCGGTGGGCGAGGCCTTGCCCTATTACGCGCTCTTTGGCTGGGCCCCGGGCGCCGGCCTTGGCGCCGAGGATGTGCCGGGCGCCAAGACGCTGTGGCAGGCCCCCGCCGGCGCCGCGCTGACGCCGGAAACCCCGGTCAGCCTGACCTGGACCAACGGCAAGGGGCTGAACTTTGTCCGCGTGATCGCGGTCGACGAAGACTTCATGTTCACCGTCACCGACCGGGTCGAGAACACCGGCAGCGCCGCCGCCAGCCTGTACCCCTACGGCATCGTGGCGCGCCACGGCCTGCCCACGTTGCAGAACATCTACGTCGTCCACGAAGGCGCGATCCGCCGCACCGACGGCACCTATGAGGAAACCGATTACAGCGACGTGGCCGATCTGTCGATCCTGCCGGCCGAGGGCGCCCCGGCCGAGGTGGTCGAGGCCACCACCGACGGCTGGATCGGCTTTACCGACCATTTCTGGATGACCACGCTGGTCCCCGAACAGGGCAAGCCCTGGACCGCCGTGACCAAATACGTCCCCGGCGCCGACATTTACCAGGCCGAGGTCCGCCGGCCGGTCCTGACCATCGCGCCGGGCGGCTCTGACGAGGTGTCGAACCGCGTCTTTGCCGGCGCCAAGGAATGGGCGACGATCCGCGAGTACCAGGCGGCGGGGATCGCCGGCTTCATCGATTCGATCGACTGGGGCTGGTTCTACTTCCTGACCAAGCCGATCTTTGCCGTGCTTCACTGGCTGAACGGGCAGATCGGCAACATGGGCCTGGCGATCATCGGGCTGACGCTGTTCCTCAAGGTGCTGGTGCTGCCGCTGGCGTACAAGTCCTATGTCTCGATGGCGCGGATGAAAGAGCTGCAACCCGAGATCGAGGCGCTGAAAGAGCGCGCGGGCGAGGACAAGCAGCGGCTGCAAAAGGAAATGATGCAGCTCTACAAGGAAAAGAAGGTGAATCCGGCCGCCGGCTGCCTGCCGATCCTGATTCAGATTCCGATCTTCTTCGCGCTCTACAAGGTGATCTTCGTCACGATCGAGCTGCGCCATGCGCCGTTCTTCGGCTGGCTGAACGATCTGGGCGCGCCGGACCCGTCGTCGCTGTACAACCTCTTTGGGCTTTTCCCCTGGGACGGGCCGGCGGCTGGCACCATCACGCACCTGATCTTCATCGGCGTGCTGCCGATCCTGCTGGGCATCACCATGTGGCTGCAGCAAAAGCTGAACCCGGCGCCGACCGATCCGGTGCAGGCGCAGATCTTTGCCTGGATGCCCTGGATCTTCATGTTCATGCTGGGCAGCTTTGCCAGCGGTCTGGTGGTCTATTGGATCGCGAACAACACGATCACCATCGTGCAGCAGTACCTGATCATGCGCAGCCACGGCCACAAGCCCGAGATTTTCGACAACATCCGCAAGAGCTTTCGCAGGTCCCCCGCGCCGGTGGCCAATGCCAACAAGGCCCCCGCCAAACCGGCCGCGAAACCGCCCGCCAAGGCGCCGCGGAAATGACCGGCCGGCTGGCACTGATCTGCCGGCACCCGATCAAGGGACACGGACGCGAGATGCTCGCGTCCGTTCGTCTTTCTGCGGGCGAATGTCTGCCCTTTGACCGCCATTGGGCCGTGGCGCACGAGGCGGCGCGGCTGGTCCCCGGCTGGAACCGCTGCACCAACTTTGCCCGGGGCGCCAAGGCGCCGCTTCTGATGGCCATCGACTGCGCGCTGGACGAAGACCGCCGCCGCATCACCCTGCGCCACCCCGCGCGCGGCGAGATCACCTTTCAGCCGGACGATCCGGCCGATCTGCCCCGCTTCCTTGACTGGGTCAGCCCGCTGAACCCCGCCAGCCGCGCCCAGCCCGTGGGCATCGTCAGCGCAGGGCGGGGGATGACCGACAGCGATTATCCCTCGGTCTCGATCCTGAACCTGGCCTCGCTGGCGGACCTGTCGGCGCGGATGGGGCAGGACCTGTCGGTCCACCGCTGGCGCGGCAATCTGTGGCTCGACGGGGCCGCGCCCTTTGCCGAATGGGACTGGATCGGGCGGCAGATCGCCATCGGCGGCGCGGTGCTGCGCATCGAAGAGCGGATCACGCGCTGCACGGCCACAACGGTCGACCCGACAACGGGCGCGGTTTCGGGCGACACGCTGAAGGGGCTTGCGGCCGCTTATGGCCATCAGGATTTCGGCGTCTACGCCCGCGTCGTTCAGGCGGGCCCCATCGCCGTGGGTGACGGCTGGAGCCTGATATGAGCCTGCAATTCACCCACGCCCCTGAGCCCGACGATGCCGCGCGCGAGACGGGGCGGCTGATGTTCGCCGGTCCGGTCGATTTCGTCAAAGGCGTGGTCGCCATGTCCGGCCTGCCGCCCGCCGACCGGCTGGAGGTGTGCTTTGCCGGCCGCTCGAACGTCGGCAAGTCCAGCCTGATCAACGCGCTGACCGGGCGCAAGACGCTGGCCCGCGCCTCGAACACGCCGGGGCGGACGCAGGAAATCAACTACTTCGCACTGGGCGAGACGCGCTTTCTGGTCGACCTGCCGGGCTATGGCTATGCCGAGGCGCCGGTCGCGGTGGTGGCCAAGTGGCAGGCGCTGCTCAAGCAGTACCTGCAAGGCCGCCAGACCCTGCGCCGCGCCTTTGTGCTGATCGACACGCGCCACGGCGTCAAGGCGGTCGACGAAGAGATCATGACCCTGCTCGACCGCGCCGCCGTCACCTTTCAGGTGGTGATGACCAAGGCAGACAAGGTGAGCTGGGCCACGCGCCACGCCAATTTCGACCAGGTGCGCGGCGCGCTGGCCAAGCATCCGGCGGCCTATCCCGAGATCATCGTCACCTCCTCGGAAAAGGGCGACGGGATCGAAACCCTGCGGGCGGTCATCGCGACGCTGGAATAGCCAAGATTGCCGCTTGGCAGGGGCAAGCAAAGGTCTTATTCGGATCGCACCCCCTGCCCGGAGGCCCCATGAAGCAGCAGACCCTGACCATGTCCGATGCCATTTCAACCGCCCGCATGCTGTCCGAGGCGCTGCCCTATCTGCAACGCTACGAAGATGCGGTGGTGGTGGTGAAATTCGGCGGCAACGCCATGGGCGACGATGCCGCCATGGCGGAATTCGCCCGCGACATCGTGCTGATGCGCCAGGTCGGGGTCAACCCGGTGGTGGTGCACGGCGGCGGGCCGATGATCAACGAGATGCTGACCAAGCTTGGCATCAAGTCCGAATTCGTGCGCGGCAAGCGGGTGACCGACAAGGCCACGGTCGAGGTGGTCGAGATGATCCTGTCGGGCCTGGTGAACAAGCGCATCGTGCAGGCGATCATGGATGCCGGCGGCCGCGCCGTTGGCATCTCTGGCAAGGATGACGACCTGATGGTCTGCGTCGCGGATGATCCCGAGCTTGGGTTCGTCGGCCGCCCGGTCGAGATGAACGTGCAGGTGCTGCGCGACCTCTACAAGGCCGGGATCATCCCCGTGGTGGCGCCCGTCGCCACCGGCATGGCCGACAACGAGACCTTCAACGTCAACGGCGACACCGCCGCCGGGGCCATTGCCGGCGCGCTCAAGGCGGACCGGCTCTTGCTGCTGACCGACGTGCCCGGCGTCAAGAACGCCGCCGGCGAGGTGATGACCCAGATCACGCCGGACGAGATCAGGCAGATGACCCGGGACGGGGTGATCTCGGGCGGCATGATTCCCAAGACCGAAACCGCGCTGGCCGCAATCGACGCCGGCACCAGGGCGGTCACGATCCTGGACGGGCGCATTCCCAACGCCTGCCTGCTCGAGCTGTTCACGGATCACGGCGCCGGCAGCCAGATCCGCGCGACCGAGCCGCGCGTCAAGCCGCATGTCCGGCGCTGATTCCTGGTCCGGGGCCCCGCGGGAAATCTGCGGGGGCTCTGGCAATTCACCCTGTCGCCTCTTATGTATTCCGTAGTTTGAATGAAAGCACGGCGATGCAGAACGAAGCCACGATCCGTCTCGGCGTATTCCTGATCCTGCTGGCGCTTTTCGCGCTGCTCGAAGCGGTCTTGCCGCGCCGGGCGCGGGTGCAGCCGCGGCAGGGCCGCTGGCGCACCAACCTGTCGATCACGGTGCTGAACACGCTGGCCCTGCGCGCGATGGCGCTGGTGGTGCCGCTCTTGGCGGTGGGGGCGGCGCTGGATGCCGGGGCGATGGGCTGGGGGCTGTTGAACCAGGTGGACTGGCCGCTCTGGGCCGAGGTGATACTGGCGATCCTGCTCTTTGATCTGGCGATCTGGACGCAGCACCTGGTGACGCACAAGGTGCCGATCCTGTGGCGGTTCCACCGCATGCACCACGCCGACCGCGACATGGACGTGACCACGGCGCTGCGCTTTCACCCGGTGGAGATTCTGGCCTCTATGGGGCTCAAGATCGCGCTGGTCTATGCTCTGGGGCCCGCCGCCCTCGCGGTCGTGCTGTTCGAGATCCTGCTGAACGGCACAGCGCTGTTCAACCATGCCAATCTTGCCTTGCCGCGCGGGCTGGACCGCGTGCTGCGCCTGGTGCTGGTCACGCCGGACATGCACCAGATCCACCATTCCACCAGACGCGAAGAGCATGACAGCAATTACGGCTTTGCCCTGTCGATCTGGGACCGGCTGTTTCGCACCTATGTGGCCGCGCCAAGGGCCGGGCTGGTGACCGGCCTGCAATGGCAGGACGAGCGGCCGTCAAAGCTGGGGTGGAGCCTGTGGCTGCCCTTTCGCTAGAGAGCCTGCAGGCGCGGCTTGACCCGCATTTCCTTGAGGCCCTGGGCGGCTTTGCCTGCTCGGACGACCCCGGTCTGCCGCCGGGCACCCGGACGCTGTTGCTGATCGGTCCAAAGGAGCCGGGCTATTGGGATCACCTGCGCGCCCAGCCCGAATGGTCCGGGCCCGACCCGGTCGACCGCTGGTCGCGCCGGGTGATCGGTACGCTGGCCTGCGATCTGGGGGGAAAGGCGCTGTTTCCCTTTGGCGGGCCGCCCTGGCATCCGTTCTATCAATGGGCGCTGCGGTCCGGGCAGGTCTGGGAAAGCCCGGTCAAGCTCTTGGTTCATGCCCGGCAGGGTCTGCTGGTCAGCTTTCGCGGCGCGCTGGCGCTGCGCGAGGGGCTGGACCTGCCCGACCCTGCGCGCAGCCCCTGCGCGGGCTGCGCGCGGCCCTGCCTTTCGGCCTGCCCGGTCGGCGCGCTTGGACCCGGGGGCTACGATCTGGCGGCCTGCCACGGTCATCTGGACGAGCCCGCTGGCGCAGACTGCATGAGCGGCGGCTGCCTGGCGCGGCGCGCTTGCCCGGTGTCGGCAACCTATGCAAGGATGCCCGGACACTCCGCCTATCACATGCGGCAGTTTCATAGGGCAGGTTGAAACATGAAACGTCTGATCCTGACGCGCCACGCCAAATCAAGCTGGGACGATCCCTTGACGCCCGACCACGACCGCCCGCTGAACGAGCGCGGCAAGGCGGCGGCGGCGGACCTTGGCCAGTGGCTCGCCTCGCGCGGCTATGTGCCCGGGACCGTGCTCTGCTCGGACGCGCTGCGCACGCGGGCGACCTATTCCGGCATCGCCCCCGCCCTGCCCGCCACCACGGTGCTGGAGCTGAAGCCGGCGCTCTATCACGCCGGGCCCGACGTGATGCTGGCGGTGTTGCAGAACGCCGCCGAGGACTGCGTGATGATGATCGGCCACAACCCCGGCATCGCGGAATTTGCCGCCCGGCTGGTCGCCCACCCCCCGGTGAACCCCGAGTTCGCCCGCTACCCCACGGGCGCGACGCTGGTCGCCGATTTCGTGATCGACCGCTGGTCGGACCTGACCTGGGGCAGCGGAATCGTCGACGATTTCATCGTCCCGCGCGAAATGGTGGTCTGAGCCATAGGCGGTTCAGGTTTTGTCGGAATCGGAATTCGCTGCCTCTCGCTGCGCTCGAACGCGATTTCCGATCCTGAGTTTTCCGTGAAAACCTGAACCGCCCTTAGCCTCAGTGCCCCAGGATCTGGCTTAGGAACAGCTTGGTGCGGTCCGACTGCGGGTTGTTGAAGAACTCTTTCGGCGCGTTCTGTTCGACGATCTGGCCCTGATCCATGAAGATCACCCGGTTCGCCACCGCCTGGGCAAAGCCCATCTCGTGGGTGACGCAGATCATCGTCATGCCCTCTTCGGCAAGCTGGATCATGGTGTCGAGCACCTCCTTGATCATCTCGGGGTCAAGGGCCGAGGTCGGCTCGTCAAAGAGCATGATGCGCGGCTTCATGCACAGCGATCGGGCGATGGCCACGCGCTGCTGCTGGCCGCCCGAAAGCTGGCCGGGGTATTTCAGCGCCTGCTCGGGGATCTTGACCTTTTGCAGGAAATACATCGCCGTTTCCTCGGCCTCTTTCTTGGGAACCTTGCGCACCCAGATCGGGGCCAGCGTCAGGTTTTCCAGAATGGTCAGATGCGGAAAGAGGTTGAAGTGCTGGAACACCATCCCGACCTCTGACCGCACCTTGTCGATGTTCTTGAGGTCGGATGTCAGCTCGGTGCCGTCGACGATGATCTGGCCCTGCTGATGCTCTTCAAGCCGGTTGATGCAGCGGATCAGCGTGGATTTGCCCGACCCCGAGGGCCCGCAGATCACGATCCGCTCGCCCCGCATCACCGTCATGTCGATGTCGCGCAGAACGTGGAAGGTGCCATACCACTTGTTCATGCCGGCGATCTGGATGGCGACTTCTTCCGCCGAAACCGTCATCGCGCCTTTTGCCTGTGCCATGCTCTGCCCCCTGATTAGCGGTGATCTGTCTTGAGCTTGCCCTCAAGGTACATCGAGTACCGGGACATGCCGAAGCAGACGATGAAAAAGATTGCCCCGACAAAGATGTAGGGCTCCCAGTAGATGCCCTTCCAGGCAGAGTCGGCGCGGACGATCTTGGTGACGCCCTGCAAGGGGTCCATCAGGCCGACCAGCGCGACCAGCGTGGTGTCCTTGAAGAGCCCGATAAAGGACGAAACGATGCCGGGGATCGAGATTTTCAGCGCCTGCGGCATGATGATCAGCCGCTGCGCCTGCCAGTAGTCC
This sequence comes from Paracoccaceae bacterium, assembly GCA_052387855.1. Taxonomy (GTDB): domain Bacteria; phylum Pseudomonadota; class Alphaproteobacteria; order Rhodobacterales; family Rhodobacteraceae; genus CAIYZT01. The sequence goes on along the minus strand of JBQTIT010000097.1, from coordinate 2,623 downwards.
AGGCCCAGCGCGTCGGCCGCCTCGTACTGGCCGCGCGGCAGGGCCGCCAGCCCACCCCGGATCACCTCGGCGATGTAGGCCGAGGCAAAGATGATGACGACGATGATCACGCGAAGGATCAGGTCAAAGTTGGTGCGCGGCGGCAGGAAGTAAAGCAGCAGGAAGTTGGCGCTGAACAGGACCGTGATCAGCGGCACGCCGCGAAAGAACTCGATGAAGCCGACCGAAAGCGTCTTGACCAGCAGCATGTTCGACTGCCGCCCCAGGGCCAGCAGGATCCCGACTGGCAAGGAGGCGCTGATCGCCGTGATGCCGATGACAAAGGCCAGAAGGAAGCCGCCGAAGTCGTCCGACCGGATATAGCGCAGCTCGATCGGCAGCGCGGCGTGCAACGGGCCGGTCACGGACGATTGCAGCGTCGTCCACCAGACAAAGGCCACCACAAGCGCCACCCCCGCCGCGACGACCACGCCCAGCCGGCCCTGAAGCGCCCGCCAGACCGCATAGCCGATGCCAAAGCCGATCAGCACCCCGACCGGCCCCCAGACCGACCCGCCCCACAGAAGGTAATAGGCGATGGCCGGAAACAGCACCGTCAGCCAGACAAGCCGGCGCGGCGCAACCCAGGCAACCGCCGTCAGCGCCAGATGGATGCCGATCGCCAGGGCCAGATGGCCGGCGTCGGTGCCCAGCCCATAGAGCGCCAGGGCCAGCGCGAGCGTCACCGTGCCGGCCATGATCGCGTTGGCGCGGCTCAGCCCGTAATACAGCACCGGCGCCAGCGAGACGATCATCAACGCCAGCGCCATCGTCGGGCGCCAGTATTCCTGCACCGGATAGAGGCCGAACAGGAACTGGTTCCAGCGCACACGCACCATGGCCCAGCAGGCGCCGGTCGCGCCCTCGCCGGCCTGCGCGATCACGATGTCGCGGCACTCGCGGTAGCTTTCCGCGGTCCAGACAGAGTTGGAGATCCACGGCCAGAAGCCCCGGATCAGGTAATAGAGCGCGACCAGCGCCAGCACGGTCAGCACCGAATTCAGCCAGCCGGCGAACAGGTTCTCGCGCAGCCACTTGACCACGCCGCGTTCGGTGACCGGCGGGGTCTGCTGCGGCAGCATCTGGTGGCGGACAAAGGAATAGTCGGACATCTCAACGCTCCTTCAGTTTGACGGAGCGGTTGTAGATGTTCATCACCGTCGAGATCATCAGGCTAAGCGAAAGGTAGATCAGCATCATCAGAAGCATGCACTCCAGCTCGCGGCCGGTCTGGTTCAGCGTGATGCCGCCCAGCGTGCCCTTGAGGTCAAGATAGCTGATCGCCATGCCCAGCGTGGTGTTCTTGGTGATGTTCAGGAACTGGCTGATGAGCGGCGGGATGATCACGCGCAGCGCCTGCGGCAGGATCACCAGGCTCAGCGTGCGGCCGGGTTGCAGGCCAAGGGCATAGGCGGCCTCGGTCTGGCCCCGGCTGATCGCAAGGATGCCCGAGCGGACGATCTCGGCGACATAGGTTGCCGAATAGACCGTCAGCGCGATCAGCAGCGCCATGAAGCTGTGCGCCAGGGCGATGCCGCCCTGAAAGTTGAACCCCTTGAGCGCCGGATATTCGAAATGCAGGCCCAGCGCGGCCATCAAGAGCACGAAGGGGCCAAAGAGGATCAGCAGGGATTTCCACCAGGTTGTCGGCCTGACCCCGGTGGCTTCCTGCACCGCCTTGACGCGGGCCAGCAGGGCGCGGTTGGCCATGACCGAGGCGATGATCAGCGCGATGGCGGCCAGGGCCGAGAGGTTGATGGGAATGCTGCCCAGATCGAGCGTGCCCAGTGGCCGCTCCAGCAGCGGGCCGGGCAGGTTGGTGCCCCGGTTGGTGACCGCCACGCTGTCCCACAGCCACATGGTCGCGGCGGGTTCCTGTCCGGCGGCGGCCATCTCGTCGGTGACCCTGAAATCCTTGGGCGCCGGGCGCGTCTCGCCCAGGACGACAAAGGTCAGGATGATCCAGAGCAGGATCGGAACGTTGCGAAAGACCTCGACATAGACCGTCATCATTCGCGCCACCAGCCAGTTGCGCGACAGGCGCAGCACGCCGACGATCACGCCCAGGACGGTCGCGAAGATGCAGGCAAAAAAGGCGACGACCAGGGTGTTCAAGAGCCCGACGAACAGCGCGCGCAGGTGGGTGCTGTCGTTGGTATAGGGGATCAGTTGCTGGTCGATGTCATAGCCGGCGCGGCTGAACAGAAAGGCAAAGTTGATGTCCTTGTCCCGTTCGGCCAGATTCTGCACCGTGTTGTTCAAAAGCCAGATCAGCGACGCGAAAACCAGCAAAAGCACGATCACCTGAATCGTGTAGCTGCGATAGCGCGTGTCATAGATAAGCTGGCTGAGCCGAAAGCCGGCGTTCGGCGCGTCGACGGCAAGCGTCATGGCATCCCCCTGGGTGCTGACCGCCGGGCCGCTCTCATGGCGGTCTGTCCCGGGACTTTCCGATGCGGTCACTTGGTCTGCGGATCGAACCGGGCGCGGCCACAGGCCGCGCCCCGACCAAGGGTCCCATCAGCGGACCGGCGGGGCGGGTTGAAGGGCGCCCAGGGGCCACACAGCGAGAAAAACACCCCCC
>JBQTIT010000096.1:0-8872 GCA_052387855.1 Paracoccaceae bacterium | reverse complement strand
ACAGCAGACCATCCAAAACCGCCGCTTGAACCATCAGCGTCAAGCAGCATAACCTGAACCCGATGAGCCCGAGCTCTCCGCTCCAAAATCAGGCCACCCGTTCCAAAGCATTCGACGACGGACATGGCCACGAGGCCGCCCTTGGGCAGGCTGCGGCCGGCCCCCCGCTGATCAAAGAAGATGGCGCGAAAGCGGGCCGGATCGAACAGGCCAGTGTTGCCGGGCTGAAACCCGCCGCCCGGACCCCCATGCAGGAACACCGCCGGAATGCCGCCCGGCGCGCCGCGCGCCTCGACCCAAAGGCGGTGGCCGTCACCGACCTCCAGATGGAACCCCGGCGCTTCGGCAGCCGCCTCGGCGGTCAAGATGCCTCCGGCTCCGGCGTCCCGCCCGAGAAGTTGCGGTAGACAAAGCGGTTCTGCGCGTCAGCCGCCTCTGACGCCGCCTGCTGGAAGATGCCGGCATGCAGCGGCGACTTGGCGCAGGCCGGATCGGTATTGCCGGCCGATCCGGTCAGGGCATGGGCCTGACAGCGGCAGCCGCCGTAGTCGACCTCCTTGAACTCGCAGGACTTGCAGGGCTCGGGCATCCAGCCGGTGCCCCGATAGCGGTTGAAGGCCTCGGAATTGTCCCAGATCCAGCGAATCGACTTGTTCGAGCGGACCGAGTCGAACTCCATCCCCGTGATGCTTTCGGCGGCGTGGCAGGGCAGGACCTTGCCGGCGGGCGAGATGTTGAAGAACTGCCGCCCCCAGCCGCCCATGCACTGCTTGGGCCGCTGCGCGTAGTAGTCGGGGATGACATAGTCGATGTCCAGCACCCCGGCCAGACGCTCGCGCGCATCGTCCACGATGCGGTTGGTTTCCTCCAGTTGCGCAAAGGTCGGGATCAGCGAATGCCGGTTTTTCAGCGCCCAGCCGTAGTATTGCACATTCGCCACCTCCAGCCGGTCGGCGTCCAGCGCCACCGCCAGATCGATGATCTGCGGCAACTGGTGCAGGTTCTGGCGGTGCATGACGGCGTTGATGGTCAAGGGCAGGCCGACCTCGCGCGTCCAGCGTGCGGCCTCAAGTTTCTTGGTGTGGCCGTTCTTGTACCCGCCGACCCGGTCGGCCACCACCGGCTCTGCTCCCTGAACCGAGATCTGGACATGGCACAGGCCGGCATCGGCCAACTCCTGCATCCGCTCTTTCGTCAGCATCACGGCCGAGGTGATGAGGTTGGAATAAAGCCCGACCTTGGTGGCATGCGCGACCAGCGCGGTCAGGTCCTTGCGCACCGAAGGCTCGCCGCCCGAGAAATGGATCTGAAGCACGCCGATCTCGGCCAGCTCGTCCATGATCCTGAACCATTCCTCGGTGGTCAGCTCCTTTGACGCGGCTTCCAGCTCAAGCGGGTTCGAGCAATAGGGGCATTGCAGCGGGCAGCGGTGGGTCAGCTCGGCCAGCACGGCCAGCGGGATGCCGTAAGCGCTGCGCTGGTCCGCGTCCTGCCCGGCCTTGGTGACAAGCTGGAAATCGGCAACCGGTTGGGTCTGGTCGGTCATGTCTGCGTCTCCGCCTTGTCCAGAAGATAGCCCTTGTCGGCAAGGTCCTGCAGCAGGGCGATGCAGTCCGTCTGGATCATCTCGGGCGGGGCTGCGAACTTGGCGGCCAGCACGGCCACGACCTCCTCGATGCTGCGCTGCCCGTCGCAAAGCTGCAACACCTCGACCGAGATCTCGTCCGGCACCAGAACCCGCTCCGGCGCCAGGATCACCCAGCGCTCGCGCGTTGCGTCAAAGCGCAGGCGCACATGACGCGGCAGCGCCGGCTTGCTGGCCGGCACCAGAACCGGGCGCAGCCGGCGGGGCCCCTGGTCCATCAGGCGGCCTCGGGAAGAAAGACGCCGGGGGGCGGGTTGCCGGTCACATAGGCGTGATAGAGCGCGTCAAGCTGCACCCACAGGACCTGGGTCTTGAAGGTCAGGGCATCGCAGACCTGCTGGCGTTCCTCGGGGGTGCGGGCATGATGCTTGACATAGTCCAGCGCAAAGCCGGCATCGCGCGGGGCCTGGGTCAGGCGGCGCTGGAAATAGGTCATGACCGAGGGGTTGATGAAGTCATAGTGCTTCAGCATCCCGGCGATGCGCTCTTCGTGCAGGTTCGGCGCGAACAGTTCGGTCAGGGATGAGGCGATCGCCTCAAGCGGTGATTTCTGGCCAACGAAATTGACATAGGCGTCCCCCGCAAAGCGGGTCGCGGGCAGGATGCCGGCGGTGCTTTCGACATAGGCGCGGTCAAGCCCCAGCCCGTCGGTCAGGATCAGCCAGCGCTCGATCCCGCCCTCGCCGCCGACATGACCGTCGTGATCCTCGATCCGGTGACGCCATTCCAGCCGCGTCTCGCGGTCGCGGAACCGCGACAGGACAACCGCGTCCTTTATGGGGATCGAGCTTTGATAATAGTAGCGGTTCAGCGCCCAGGCCTGCACCTGCCCACGGGTCAGCTTGCCGCCGTGCAGCATGTGGTGAAACGGATGCAGCGAGTGGTAGCGCGTGGCGCCGATGTGGCGCAGGCGCCGCTCCATCGCCTCGGGTGACATGAGGGGTTCGTTCATCAGGGGGTCCGGTTGATGGGCAGTCATGCGCTGAACTCCTCTCCTGCAAACGGGATGTGCCATCCGGCCGATGTCGCGATGCTGCGTTCGGGGGTCCCGGGCAGCAGGGCCGGGTTGGTGTTGTTGATATGGACAAAGACGCGCTGGCCGATGTCCAGACCCTCCAGTGCGGCAAGGGTATCGGTCATCGACAGATGCCCCATGCGCTGACCGGTCTTGTGGCCCAGGCCGGCGCGGATCATCTCGTCATCCTGCCAGAGCGTGCCGTCGAACAGGACCAGCGCCGCGCCGCTCAGCCGGGCCGCCAGATCCGGCGTCACCTCGGCGCAGGCGGCGATGAAATAGACCGCCCCGCCCCCTGCCCGCGCCTGCAGGCGCAGCCCGATGGTATCGCCGGGATCGGCCGCCGCGCCCTCCATGTACCAGGCGGGCTTGCCGGGGACCGCGAAAGCCTCCACCACCAGGCCCGAGGGGGTGCCATCGGTCAGCAGGGGCTCGAACGGCTGGTCCAGGTACATGGGGATGCGCGGCACCAGCGCGGGGTTCAGCACGCCGAACACCGAATTCTCTGCCAGGGTGGACAGCACGCGCGGGTGGGCGTGCAGGGCAAAGGGGCTGCTTTCGCGCAAGGACAGAAGGCCCGCGATGGCGTCGATCTCGCCATTGGTCAGGATCACCCCGGCAATGGGCGAATGGCGCAGGCTTCCCCTGGCGGGATGCAGCGCTTGTGTGTCGAGGATTTGCTGGCGAATGTCGGGCGAGGCGTTGATCAAGAACCAGTGCCGCCCGTCATCGGCGCTGACGGCCGCCGAAACCTGGGTGTTGCGCAGCGAAGGGTCGGCCCAGGCCGCAGCGCATACCGTGCAATTGCAGTTCCATTGCGGAACACCGCCGCCTGCTGCAGAGCCAAGGATGACGACCTTCAACATGGGCGCCCCCCTTCATCCGCAGCAGGCTGTGGTCTTACTTCTGCTTGGCGCAGGCGTACATGTTGATTTCCATGCCGACTGCGACTTCGGCGATCTTCGGGGTTTTCCAGGCCATGATAGTCTCCTTCTGATCTTGTTCGGCGCCGAAAGCAGGCGCCATGCCGTGCACGGACAGTGGTGTGCATGTGAAAAGCTACCTGCTGCGACGAAAGGTCGCCATCTATCCTTGCCATAGGTCTGCCCCATCACCCCTCGCGGGCCAGACCTTGCAGAAAGGCGGGCGTCGGCGCCACGGGCGGCAGCGCGATGCGCTGGCCCGCCGATTGCAGCGCCGCAAGAAAGGCGCCGTAATGCGGCACGCGCAGGTAATGCGATGGCACCATGGCCACGATGCGCCGCTCTTCCAGACCGATGCTGTAAAGCCGGACCCCGGCCCGGGGCGGGCCGCCGACCAGCGCCGTCAGGGCAGGCAGAACGCAGATCCCTGCGCCGGAGGCGACCAGATCCAGTGCCAGCTCGAAGCTGCGCACGCGGACGCTGAGCTGATTGTTCGGAAAGGCGGCGTCGAGCCAGCTCTGGATCCGGCTGGAATGCTGGGTGCCAAAGACGAACTGGATGGCGCGGTTCAGCACCAGCCGGTCAGAGGCCGGCAGGTCGCGGTTCAAATCGCTCACCCCGGAAAGGTCGATGCCCTCGGGCACGGCCAAAACGAAAGGGTCGGTCAGGATCGGGATCTGCTGGAACCCCGCACTGACCTCGGCCACCGAATTGGCGGCCATCAGCCCGACATTGACGCGCCGGGCATAGAGCAGGTCGATGATCTCACCCGGCGAATTCTCGTGCACGTCCAGATCGACATCCGCCGCGCCAGAGGCCAGGTCCTGCATCGCCAGAGGCAGAATCACCCGCATGACCGACGAGATGCCGGCGATGCGCAGCGTCTGGCGCGACTGCCTGCCCAGGGTCGGCAGGCTGTCCTCAAGCTCCTGGGCCGAGCGCAGCACCTGCTCGGTCTTGCGCAGCAGGATCTCGCCCGTCTCGGTCAACACCATGCGGTTTGACCTGCGCTCGAACAGCGGGGTGCCGATGGCGGTCTCGAACCCGGTCAGTTGCTGCGAAAGCGTGGGCTGCGAGACGTTCAGCAGCTTGGCCGCACGGGTCAAGGACGAGGAATGCGCCACGGCCCAGAAGATGCGCAGGCGCCGCAGCGTGACCTCGGCCCCCGGCCTTTGCGCGCCAAAGAGTTCCGCCACCGATCCGGCAGGCTCGCCGTCCTGGTCGGCGGCGGCCACCGCATGCAGATCGATCAACGCCTTCTGTCTGGCCATCCGGCCCCCTTTGGGCAGCCGCAGGCGCCCATGCCCCGGGCGATCCGCCCTCTGCCCCCCACTAAGCCCGACCCGGCATTGAAGCGGGTGATGTTCTGCATTGGCAGCGTGAATGCCACATTGCCCCTGCGCAGCGATGGCCCACCGCGCCGGGCAGGTTCCCGGCGCACCCGCGTCCGCCTGCCGGAACAGGGGCGCGCCGGCCCCGGACCGCACATCCTGCCGAAAATCCCGCCACTTTTCCCGGATCATGACTTGAACCCGTTCGAATTCAATATTATGAATGTGAACGGGTTGACGGGCGCCGGAGCGGGACGGGCGGCTTCGGCGCCCCGCTCTTCGTCTTTACAGCGGCAAGGCTGATCGGCATCCTCACGGCCAGAACGATGCAAATCTTGCCACGCTCCGCCGCAGCCAGCCTGGAAAGGTCTGAACCATGACGCACCCCACCCCGGACCCGATGGTCACGCCCGAAGTCACCGGGTTCTTTGACCCGCAGACAAACACCATCTCTTATGTGGTCAAGGATCCGGCCAGCCCCTCATGCGCCATCATCGATTCGGTGATGGACATCGACTATGCCGCCGGCCGGATCACGCATGACCACGCCGACCGGATGATCGCCCATGTCCAGGAGCGCGGCCTGACCCTCGAATGGCTGATCGAGACCCATGTCCATGCCGACCACCTGTCGGCCGCGCCCTATATCCAGCAAAGGCTGGGCGGCAAGATCGGGATCGGCGACAAGATCACCGTCGTGCAGGACACCTTTGGCAAGATCTTCAACGAAGGCACCGAGTTTCAGCGCGACGGCAGCCAGTTCGACCAGCTTTTCCGCGAAGGCGACACCTGGCGCATCGGGTCGATGACCGCCGTCGCATGGCACACGCCCGGCCATACGCCAGCCTGCATGACCCATGTGATCGGCGATGCCGCCTTTGTCGGCGATACGCTGTTCATGCCGGACGGCGGCTCGGCCCGGGCCGACTTTCCGGGTGGGGATGCGGGGCAGCTTTACGATTCGATCCAGCGCGTCCTGACCCTGCCGGACGCGACGCGGCTCTTCATGTGCCACGACTACGGCCCCGGCGGGCGCGAGATCCAGTGGGAGACCACGGTCGCGGCGGAAAAGGCGCAGAACATCCATGTCGGGGCGGGGGCGAGCCGCGAGGACTTCATCAAGTTCCGTACCGAGCGCGACGCGACCCTGGCGGTGCCCAGGCTGATCATCCCCTCGCTTCAGGTCAACATGCGGGCCGGCGAGATCCCCAAGGACGCGGCCGGCCGGCCGATGCTCAAGGTTCCGGTCAACGGCCTTTGAGGCGCCCGCTGACGCGGCCCGGACGGGCCGGGCTTGACAGGAGCCCGGTTATCCCCCATGTGCCACCCAGTCCGATGTCCGTGCCGCGTGAGCACCGAAAGACCCGGACCAAAGGTTCCCACCATCACGCAGGGGTGCCGCTCGCGGTTCGGTCACGGGGGGGTCCCCCCGGGGCGAGCGCCGCGTGCCCTTTCGTTTTGGACCAAGAGATGACCACCACCTTTGACTCCCTCGGGCTTTCGCCCAAACTCGTCGCCGCGCTCAAGCTGACCAATCTGCAAACGCCGACGCCGATTCAGGCCCAGGCCATTCCCCACATCATGGCCGGTCGCGACCTGATGGGCCTGGCGCAGACCGGCACCGGCAAGACGGCGGCCTTTGGCCTGCCGCTTCTGCACCGCATCCTGGACCTTGGCCATCCGCCGGGCCCCAAGAATGTGCGCGCCCTGATCCTGGCGCCAACGCGCGAGCTTGCGCAGCAGATCAAGGACAACCTTGAAGTCTTTACCAAGGGCACCGCCGTGCGGGTCGTCATGGTGGTCGGCGGCGCGTCGCTGAACCGGCAAGCGGCGGCGCTCTTGCGCGGGGCCGATGTGCTGGTGGCCACCCCCGGCCGCCTGATCGACCTTTTGGAGCGCGGCGATGTCAGCCTGGAAAAGTGCGCCTATCTGGTGCTGGACGAGGCCGACCACATGCTCGACATGGGCTTTATCCACTCGCTGCGCCGCATCGCCAAGCACATCCCGCTCAAGCGTCAGACCATGCTGTTTTCGGCCACCATGCCCAAGGACATCGAGGAAATCGCCGACACCTACCTGCGCGATCCGGTGCGCGTGCAGGTCGCCCCGCCCGGCAAACCGGTCGAAAAGATCGTGCAGGGGGTCTATTACATCCCGAACGGCGACAAGGCGCGGCTGCTCGAGGAATTCCTGAAAAAGCATCCCGGCGAGCAGGCGCTGGTCTTTGGCCGCACCAAGCACGGCAGCGAAAAGCTGATGAAGCTTTTGGTGAGCTGGGGCTTCAACGCCGGCTCGATCCACGGCAACAAGAGCCAGGGCCAGCGCGAGCGTACCCTTGCCGAATTCCGCGCCGGGCAGCTTGACGTTCTGGTCGCCACCGACGTCGCGGCGCGCGGCATCGACATTCCGACGGTGCGCCACGTCTACAACTTCGACATGCCGAACGTGCCGGAAAACTATGTTCACCGCATCGGACGGACGGCGCGGGCGGGGGCCGAGGGGACCTCGGTCAGCTTCTGCGCGCCGGCCGAGATGGGCGAGCTTCTGGCGATCGAGAAGCTGCTGAAAAAGCAGCTTCCGGTGATCGGCGGCGCGCCCTGGTCGGCCGAGATGGTCGCGGCGGCACCGAAGCCGGGGCAGAATCGCGGGCAGCGCCCGGGCGGCGGCCAGGGCGGGCAAAAGCGCGGCGCGCAGCCGCCGGCGCAGCGCGCGCCCGGCAAGCCGGGCCAGGGCGCACGCCCCGGCTCGTCCAAGCCGCAGGGTGCCAAGCCGATGGGCGGCGGCCAGTCGCCGGCCCGCCCGGCCGGCGCGTCGCGCCCGGTGCCGGGACGCTTTTCGCGCGGCTAAGGGGGCCGGGATCAACCCCGCGCAGTGGTTCTGCATCGAAGCGCGCGGTGGGTCCTGTCCATCGGTAAAGGATATGCGTGTCACAAGGGGCGCGTTCAGCGCCCCCTGGTTTTGCCGCCCCTCGATCCGGCCGCCTTGCGGCCCGGCGCGAATCCGGGCTAATTGCCGGGCATGGCCAAGCTTTATTTCCACTTTTCGACCATGAACGCGGGCAAGTCGACCTTGCTGCTGCAAGCCTCGCACAACTACCGCGAAGGGGGCATGCAGACCTATCTGATCACGGCGCGGCTCGACAATCGCGCCGGGCAGGGCCAGATCGCCAGCCGCATCGGCATCGGCGAGCCGGCCGACACCTTTGAACCCGGCGAGGACCTGTTCGCCAAGATTCAGGCGCGTCTTGCGCAGGGCACGCTCGCCTGCGTCTTCATCGACGAAGCGCAGTTCTTGCAAAAGGACCAGGTCTGGCAGTTGGCGCGGGCGGTGGATGATCTTGGCGTGCCGGTGATGTGCTACGGGCTGCGGGTGGATTTCCAGGGCAATCTCTTTCCAGGCTCGGCCGCGCTTCTGGCCTGGGCCGACGAGATGCGCGAGGTGCGCACCATCTGCCATTGCGGCAAGAAGGCGACGATGGTGATCCGGCGCGGCCCGGACGGGCGGGCGCTGAAGACCGGCGAGCAGGTGCAGATCGGCGGAAACGAGACCTATGTCTCGCTCTGCCGTCGCCACTGGCGCGAGGCGGTGGGCGGGGAATAGTGCGGGTCAGGGATGCGGGGCGGGGATGCGCCGCCGCGCGCCGCGCGCGACCGCGATGTCGGATTTAGACGTTTCCATGACGCCTGAACCGCTGCGGGGCGGCCAGCCCCGGATCGGCAACGCCGTTTTCCAAAGACCCGCCCCGGGCCTGACCCGGGGCCCCGGATCAAGTCCGGGGCGGGGACTATCGCAGACCGGGCATCGCAAGTGCCAGCCCAGCACCGGCTCTGGCGCCATTGCCCCGCGACCCTGCCCTCGCCGGCATCGCCCAATGCCCTATCCCCGCCCCGGGCCTGACCCGGGGCCCCGGATCAAGTCCGGGGCGGGGAGCTCCGGAGACCGGGCATCGCCAAGGCCA
>JBQTIT010000095.1:0-12221 GCA_052387855.1 Paracoccaceae bacterium | reverse complement strand
AAACAGCAGACCATCCAAAACCGCCGCTTGAACCATCAGCGTCAAGCAGCATAACCTGAACCCGATGAGCCCGAGCTCTCCGCTCCAAAATCAGGCCACCCGTTCCAAAGCATTCGACGACGGACAGATCGCGCATCGCCTGCTTCATGTGGGCGTGACCCGTGCGGCACGGGACCGCGGTGCCGCCGGCGCGGGCAATCACGTCGCGGGTGTTCCAGATCACGCGCGGATCATGGACGATGCGCGCCCCAGGCTCTTTGGCCAGAAAGACCTGCGCCAGAAGGCCGACGATGTATTCGCCATCCACAAAGTCGCCGTTCGCGTCAAAGAAAAAGCAGCGGTCGAAATCGCCGTCAAAGGCGATGCCAAGGTCGGCACCCAGGGCGCGAACGCGGGCGGCGGTGGCGGGGCGGTTTTCCGGCAAAAGGGGGTTCGGGATGCCGTTTGGAAAGCTGCCGTCGGGGTCGTGGTGCATCCGGTGAAAGGTCAAAGGCGCGCCGCGCGCCGCCAGGGCCGCCGCGATGGCGTCAAAGGTGGGGCCGCCAGCGCCGTTGCCGCAGTTGACCACGATCGACAGGGGCCGCAGCGCGGTGGGGTCACAGAGGGTCAGGACAGCGGCGACATAGGCGGCTCTTGCGGCGCCCGCAACGTCGCGCCGCCCGCCCCCGGGCCTGTCCGGGCCGAAATCGTCCTGCTCGGCCAGTGCCCCGATCCGCGCCCACCCCCGCCCGGCATCAAGCGGCGCGGCCCCGGCGCCGACCAGCTTCATGCCGTTGTATTCGACCGGGTTGTGGCTGGCCGTCACCACGATGCCGCCGTCCGTGCCGAAATGCGCGGTGGCCCAGTACATCTCTTCGGTGCCGGCAAGGCCGATGTCCAGCACCTCGGCCCCCTCGGCGATCAGCGCGGCGGTCACCGCCTTGGACAGGCCGGGCGAAGAGGCGCGGGCGTCGCGCCCCACCACCACCCGCCGCGCGCCCAGCGCCCGGGCAAATCCGCGACCGATGCGATAGGCGATGGCCGCGTCCAGTTCGGTGCCTAGGCGGCCCCGGATGTCATATGCCTTGAAGCAGCCCAGCCCCCCGGTCAATCGCCCGCCCCCCAGTCCGCCGCCTGCATCTCGCGCAGGCGCGAGGCGGTGCGCTCGAACTCAAAGCTGCCGGTGCCTTCGATGTAAAGCCGCTCTGGCGTGTCGGCGGCCGAGGCGATCAGGCGCACCCGCGCCTCATAAAGCGCGTCGATCAGGGTGACAAAGCGCTTGGCCTCGTTGTAGTTCGAGGCGGAAAGCTGGGGGATATCTTCAAGAATCAGGACCTTGACCGCCGCGGCGATGGCCAGGAAATCGGCTGGGCCCAGGGGCTTGGCGCAGAGGTCCCAGAACGAGGCGCGGGCGATGCCGCCGGCATGGGCGGGCAGGGTCAGGCCGCGCCCGTTGACCGACAGCGCCAGCGGCTGCGGCTCTGCCCCGCCGGTCAGGTCGCGCCAGATCGCGTCGATGGCCGCCCTCGCCTTGCCCGCCGGGTGAAAGTAGCGCTGCGCCCCGGCCAGGCGGTGCTGGCGATAGTCGGTGGGGCTTTCCAGCGCCAGCACCTCCATCCGCTCGGCCAGAAGCGCGATGAAGGGCAGGAAGAGGGCGCGGTTCAGCCCGTTGAGGTACAGGTCCTGCGGCGGGCGGTTCGAGGTGGTGACGATGACGACGCCGGCCGCCATGAGCCTTTCAAATAAGCGCCCGACGATCATCGCATCGGTGATGTCGGTAATCTGCATCTCGTCCAGCGCCAGCAGGCGCAGGTCCTGCGCCAGCGCCTCGGCCACGGGCAGGATCGCGTCCTCGGCGCCGGTCTTGCGCGCCTCGTGCAGCGCGGTGTGGACCTCTTGCATGAAGGCGTGAAAATGAACGCGGCGCTTTTGCGCGATGGCCAGATGGGCGCAGAAAAGGTCCATCACCATCGACTTGCCCCGCCCGACCCCGCCATGCAGGTAGATCCCCTTTGGCGAGGGCAGGGGCCGCGCGAAGAGCCCCGCGAACAGGCCGATCCGCCGGGTGGCGTTCGCCTCAAGCCAGTCCTTGAGGGTCTGGAACTGCGGCAGGACGGCCATCTGCCCGGGGTCCGGGCGAAGCGTGCCAGACCGCACAAGGGCAAGGTAGATCTCTGTCAGCGCGCCGGACATGCCCCTTCCTAGCGGCCCGAAGCCACCCCGAAAAGAGAAGATTGCCGGCGCCGTTCAGAGCGCCTCGATCAGCGCCCTGGCGGCCTCGCGCAGCGGCGGGATCGTCTCGGACAAAAGGGCGATGCGGTCAAAGCGCTGCGGCTCTTTCAGCACCGCCGCCCGCAGCGCCGCGCCGAATGTCTGGCGCAGTTCGGTGCCGATGTTGAACTTGCAGACCTGCGAGGTGCGGGCCAGCAGGCGCCGGTCAGCGGCCGAGATGCCAGAGCCGCCGTGCAGCACCAGCGGCAGGCCCGGCACGGCGGCCTCGATGGCGCGCAGGGCGGCCCAGTCGATCACCGCATCCTGCGCCTGCATCAGGTGGACATTTCCGATGGAAATGGCCAGCGCGTCGATCCCGGTCGCCGCCAGCGCCGCCGCCTCTGCCGGATCGGTCGGGGTCGAGGGCTTGCCGGCGGCATAGCCGACCATTCCCAGTTCTGCCTCGACCGAGGCGCCGGCGGCGCGGGCCAGGGCAACCACCCGCTGGGTTTCGCGGATGTTTTCCGCCAGCGGCAGGGCCGAGCCGTCGTACATGACCGAGGTAAAGCCAAGGCCCAGCGCCTGCGCGCAGACCTCGGCGCTTTCGCCGTGGTCAAGGTGGGTGACGACGGGCACGGTGGCCGCCTCGGCCAGGGTGTTCAGCATGGCGGCCATCACCGGCAGGGGCGTGTAGCGCCGCGCGCCGGGGCCGCATTGCAGGATCACCGGCCGCCCCGCCGCCTCGGCCGCCTCGGCAAAGGCGCGGGCCTCTTCCCAGCCCAGCACCACCAGACCGGCGACCGCGCGGCCGGACTGGAGGTCAAGGACATCACAAAGCCTGGCGCGGGTCATTTGAACTTGGCGATCATGTCCTTGATGCCGGGGATCGTCTCGATCTGACCGGCGTGCGAGGGTTGGAAGTACTGCACCAGCGAACGCTGCGATTTGCCGGCAAGGATGGTGAAGTAATACATGTGATAGCCCGGCAGCACCGCGACCGGATGATAGCCCCGGTCAAGACAGATCGTCGAGCCATCGACGATGTGATAGGCATCGCCCGGCCTCCCATCCTCGCGCTGAAGCATTTGCAAGCCCGAGCCGTGCGGCGGGTTGAACCGGAAATTGTAAACCTCGTCATGGTGCGATTCGATCGGCAGGCGGTCGGTGTCGTGCTTGTGGCTGGGAAAGCCCGACCAGCCGCCGGCGCCGACGGTAAAGAGCTCCGACACCAGAAGCCGCCCCACCCGCCCGTGGTACTTTGACCCCAGGATGTGCTTGATCTTGCGATGGGTCTTGGTCTCGTCGCTGCCGTATTGCACCGGGTCGATGTCGGCGGCGCGGATGGCAAAGGGGGTCAGCACCTGATCAAAGGCCGCGCCGGCGATGAAAACCTCGGTCTCGGTCCGGGCGGTGATGGTGGCGGCGGCGGCGGTGGGGATATAGACCCCCTCGGGCTCGGCGTCCCAGACATTGGCGCGGCGCTGGCCGATGGCGGCATAGTTCTGCCCCATGACCGCGACATCGACCGTGCCGGTAGCGGGCACGATGCAGGTCTCGTACCCCGGCACCTGACTGACAAAGCTGGCGCCGGCTTGCAGTTTGACGATGTTGAAGTAGCACAGGGGCACGAGCGGGTCGCCCGCGCCGACGATGGCGCGGTTCCGGTTGTCGTAGGGCGCTATGTGCATGGGCTTTCCCGCGTTCTTGACATGAAGGATTCCAGCTCCGCCCGGCTGGGCGAGGCGGGGGCGCAGCCGAACCCCGCGACGATGATCGCGGCGGTGGCGGCGCCGCGCCGCACGGCGGTTTCCAGCGGCAGGCCCAGCGCCAGCCCCGCCATCAGCCCGCCCATGAAACCATCGCCCGCGCCCATCGGTTTCAGCGCATCGACCGGAAAGATGCCGCTAGCAAAGCTGTAGTCGGGGGTAAAGGTGCGGCTGCCGCGCGCGCCGCGCTTGTAGACGGCGAAAAGCGCGCCCGAGGCCAGGGCGCGGGCAAACCCCTCGCCCTGGTCCTGCCGGCCGGCCAAAAGGCCGAATTCGTCATCGTTGCCGATCACGATGTCGCAGGCGCGGGCAAAATCGGTGCAGACGCTGCGCGCCTCATCCGCGCCAGCCCAGGAATAGGCGCGGTGGTCGATGTCAAGCGCGACGATCGCCCCGGCCGCACGCGCCGCACGCAGCGCCGCCCAGCTTGCGCTGCGCGAGGGCTCTTTGTCCAGGGCGGTTCCGGTGACGATCAGCGCCGCGACGCCTGAAAAATCGGCGCGTGCCACATCGGCGGGGGCCAGGGTAAAGTCGGCGGCGCCGTTGCGGTACAGGACAACCTGGGTATCCGTGCGCGTGGTCTCGGTCACGGCAAGCGAGGTGCGCGCCTCGCCCTGCTCATCCGCGATCAGGGCGCAGTCCACGCCGTAGCGCGCCAGCTCTGCCCGGCAGTACTGGCCGACCGCATCGGCCGAAACGCGCGTCAGCAGCGCGGCGCCAGCCCCCTGACGGGCCAGCGCCACGGCGATATTGCCGGCCGAGCCGCCGATGGCGGCGCGGAAAAGGCCGGCCTCTTGCACCCTCGCGCCGACCGGATCGGCGTATAGGTCCATCCCGACGCGGCCCAGCACCACGAAGCGGTTCAGGCGCATGCGATCCCACAATCTTTGCACCCAGCGCCCCCGTTTCCCATTGACCGGTCACCCGGCGCAGGTTACTCCTTTTGCAACCGGTTGCAAACCTTTTTGGAAGGGTCCCCGCATGCGACAGATCGGGATCGGAATTGTCGGGGGCGGCTATATGGGCAAGGCCCATGCCGTGGCCATGCAGGCGGTGGGCGCGGTGTTTGACACCGCCCTGCGCCCAAGGCTGGAAATGGTCTGCGCCACCAGCCCGGCCAGCGCCGAGCGGTATCGGGCCGGCTATGGCTTTGCCCGCGCGACGACGGACTGGCGCGACCTGGTGAGCGATCCCCTGGTCGGGGCCGTGGTCATCGCCTCGCCGCAGGAAACGCACCGCGAGATTGCGCTGGCGGCCTTTGCCCTGGGCAAGCCGGTGCTGTGCGAAAAGCCGCTGGGGGCCAGCCTGGCCGATGCCCAGGCGATGACGGCGGCGGCAGAGGCATCCGGCGCGGTGAACATGGTCGGCTTCAACTACATCCGCACTCCGGCCAGCCAGTTCGCGCGGCAGCTTGTCGCCTCGGGCGCCATTGGCCGCGTGGTCTGGTTTCGCGGCGAGCATACCGAGGATTTCGACGCCGACGGCGCCGCGCCTGCCAACTGGCGCAGCTTTGGTGCGGCGAATGGGACCATGGGGGACCTCTCGCCGCACATGATCAACGCGGCGCTGGCGCTGATCGGGCCGATTGCCGCGCTGGTGGCGGATGTCGAGACGGTCAACAAGACCCGCCCCGGCCCGGGCGGCCCGGTCCAGGTGACCAACGACGATCAGGCGCAATTTCTCTGCCGCTTTGCCGGCGGGGCGATGGGGCACCTGATGTTCTCCCGCGTCGCGCATGGCCGCAAGATGGGCTATGCCTATGAGATCACCGGCAGCACGGGCGCGATCCGGTTCGATCAGGAGGACCAGAATGCGCTGTGGCTGTACAAGGCCGAGGGGCCGGAGTCCGAGCGCGGCTTTCGCAAGGTCCTGACCGGGCCCCTGCACCCTGACTATCTGCCCTTCTGTCAGGGGCCGGGGCATGGCACCGGCTATCAGGACCAGATCATCATCGAGGCGCGCGATTTCCTGCGTGCGATCGAGACCGGCCAGCCGGTCTGGCCGACCTTTCGCGACGGGCTGGCGGTGATGCAGGTGGTGGATGCGGCGATGCGCTCGCATCAGACAAGGGCTTGGGTGGAGGTTCCCGAATGATCGAGATCGGCAATGCGCCCTGTTCGTGGGGCGTGGAATTCGCGGACGATCCGCGCAATCCGTCCTGGCGGCAGGTGCTGGCAGACTGTGCGGCGGCCGGGTACCGGGGGATCGAGCTGGGTCCCATCGGCTTCATGCCCGAAGACCCCGCGATCCTGGGCGAGGGGCTGGCCGAGCATGGGCTGACGCTGATCGGCGGTGTGGTGTTTCGCCCCTTTCACGACCCTGCCGCCTGGGACGAATTGCAGGACGCCGCGCGGCGGACCTGCCGGGCGCTGGTCAGCCACGGCGCGCGCCATCTGGTGCTGATCGACAGCATCTCGGCCCGGCGCGCGCCGACGGCGGGGCGGGCGGGCGAGGCAGAAAGAATGGGGCCGGCCGAATGGGCCGGCTTCGTGCAGCGGTTCCGCGACATCGCCAGGATGGGCGCCGACCACGGGCTGACGGTGGGGGTTCACGCCCATGCCGCCGGCTTCATGGATTTCGAGCCGGAGCTTGAGCGCCTGCTGGGCGAGGTGGACGAGAGCCTTTTGAAGATCTGCTTTGACACCGGGCACCATTCCTATGCCGGCTTTGACCCCGTCGCCTTCATGCGCCGACACATCGGGCGCATCAGCTACATGCACTTCAAGGACATAGACCCGGCGGTCAAAGCGCGGGCGATCGCGAACCGCACGGGGTTTTACGACGCCTGCGGGCAGGGCATCTTTTGCAATCTCGGCAAGGGCGATGTCGATTTCGCCGGGGTGCGGCAGGTGCTGCTGGAGGCGGGATTCTCTGGCTGGTGCACGGTCGAGCAGGACTGCGATCCCGCCGGCCCGACAAAGCCGGTCGATGATGCGCGCGCCAACCGCGATTATCTTTCCACCATCGGATTCTGAGGGAACATCATGCGTTTGAACTGGGGAATGATCGGCGGCGGCGAGGGCAGCCAGATCGGTCCGGCGCACCGGATCGCGGCCGGAATGGACGGGCTTTTCACCTTTGCCGCCGGCGCGCTTGACATCGACGCCGCGCGCGGCCGCGATTTCGCCCGCCGTCTTGGCGTGGCCGCCGACCGAGCCTATGGCGACTGGCGCGAGATGCTGGCGGGTGAGCGGGGGCGGGCGGACCGGGTCGATCTGGTCACGGTCGCGACGCCGAATTCGACGCATTATGAGATCTCAAAGGCGTTTCTTGAGGCCGGGTTCAACGTGCTGGTCGAAAAGCCGATGACCGTCTCTGTCGAAGAGGCCGAGGATCTGGTGCGCACGGCGGCGAAGGCAGGCAAGGTCTGCGCGGTCAACTACGGCTATACCGGCTATGCGCTGGTGCGGCACATGAAGGCGATGGTGGCGCGCGGCGACATCGGGCGCGTGCGTCTGGTGGTGGCCGAGTTTGCCCATGGCCACCACGCCAACGCCGCCGATCTGGACAACCCGCGCGTGCGCTGGCGCTATGACCCCAAGCTGGCCGGCGTCTCGGCCCAGTTCGCCGATTGCGGCATCCACGCGCTGCACATGGCCAGCTTCGTGACCGGCGACGAGGTGGAAAGGCTTTCGGCCGATTTCGCATCCTGCCTGCCGCAGCGGGTGCTTGAGGATGACGCCATGGTCAACCTGCGGTTTTCGCGCGGCACCGTGGGGCGGCTGTGGACCTCGTCCGTGGCCATCGGGCGCCAGCACGGCCTGACCTTGCAGGTCTTTGGCGAGACGGGCGGCCTGGCTTGGGCGCAGGAGGCGCCGAACCAGTTGCGGTACATGGCGCTGGGCGGCAGGGCGACGGTGATCGAGCGCGGCGAGGGGAACCTGTCGCCCGAGGCGGACCGCGCCAGCCGGGTGACCGTGGGCCATGCCGAGGGCATGCCCGAGGCCTTTGCCAACATCTACCGCGATCTGGGCGACACGATCGGCGCGATCAAGGCGGGGCGCGCACCCGATCCGGTGGCCGGGCTGTACCCCAAGGCCGAGGACGGGCTGCGATCCATCGCCGCGATCCATGCCGCCGTCGCCTCGGCCGCCAGCAAGGGGACCTGGGTGGACGCAAGGCCGCCGATGTTCCGGCAGGGGCGCTTCGAAACCGTCTGATGGGCCTTCCAGTGGAAGGCCCATCGGTTTCGTTGCCGAGAGCCGCAAGGCGACGGCAAGGGGCGTTGTGCCGCAAACCGGACGGCTCCTATCTGCCCGCCCCTGCCCAGGCAGGCGCGGGCAGATATGCTTGGGGCATATCTGCCAGAAAAGAATTCACCCCCGCAGCGTTCCCCTTACCACCAACTCACAGGGCAAAAGCCGCACGGCGGGGGGCAGGGCCGGGTCGGCCATCAGGGCGCCCAGCCGGTCGAGCGCCGCCGCTACCATCTCGGCAAAGGGCTGGCGGATCGTGGTCAGCCGGGCCTGCGCCCAGCCGGCCATCTCCATGTCGTTCAGCCCGATGATGCCGACGTCGCGCGGCACGGTCAGCCCCGCTTCGGCCAGCGCGGCCAACGCACCCATCGACAGCACGTCATCGGCGCAGAAATAGGCCTGCGCCGGGCGGCCGGCGGCAAGCTCTGCCTGCATGGCGCGGTGGCCGGCCTCATAGGTGTAATCGCCCGCGAACCGCGCCCGCCCGCCGGCCAGCTCGGCAAAGCCCGCCCGGCGGTCCTGTGTGGTGGTGGCACCCTCGGGGCCGCCGATGAACCCGGCATCCTTGTACCCGCGCGCCAGAAGCGCCCGCGCCGCCATCCGCCCCGCCTCGACATTGTCGATGCTGACGACATCGACGCGCGGGCTGGCGCCGCCCCGGCCAAAGGCCAGCACGGTCGGAATGCCCGCCGCCTTGAAACTTTCGGCAAAGGTGTTGGGCAACTCGGACGAGGCAACGATCACCCCGTCGGCCGAATACTGCCGCAACAGCCGGACGGACCGCGCCGGGTCCGTCTCGCCCGAGAGGTTCACCAGAAGCGGGCGCAGGCCACGGTCCTGCAGGCCCCGCGTGAACAGATCGAAGATCTGAAGAAAGACCGGATTGTGAAAATTGTTCAGCACCAGCCCCACCATGCCGGTCTGCCGCGTCGTCAGGCTGCGGGCCAGAAGGTTGGGGGAATAGCCCAGCGCCTCGGCCGCCTGCATCACCCGCGCGCGGGTCGCGGGCGCCACCGAGGCCCCCGGCGTGAAGGCGCGCGAGACGGCCGAGCGTGACACCCCCGCCCGTTCGGCCACCATGCCCAGCGTGACCGCCAAGGCCCTAGCCCCGCGCCCAGGCCGCGCCGCCCGGATAGGCGTGATCGGCCAGGCTTTGCGGTTTCATCCGGGTCGAATAGCCGGGCGCGCGGGGCGGCATGTAGCGGCCGGCGCGCATCGCGACGGGGTCAAGGAAATGCTCGTGCAGGTGGTCGACATATTCCAGCACGCGGTTTTCAAGGCTGCCCGAGACCGCGACATAATCAAAGATCGACAGGTGCTGCACGATCTCGCACAGGCCCACACCCCCGGCATGGGGACAGACCGGCAGGCCGAACTTCTCGGCCAGCAGCATCACGGCGATGGCCTCGTTCGGACCGGCAAGGCGGGCGGCGTCAAGCTGGACAAAGGACAGCGCCCCGGCCTGCATGAATTGCTTGAACATCACCGCGTTGGCGCAATGCTCGCCCGTGGCCACCCGGATCGGGGCAATCCCGCGCGCGATGCGGGCATGGCCCAGGATATCGTCGGGCGAGGTCGGCTCTTCGATCCACCAGGGATCGTGGACCGCCAGGGCGCGCATGTTGGCGATGGCCTCGTCCACGCCCCAGACCTGGTTGGCATCCATCATCAGCTTGCGGTCCGGGCCGATTTCCTGGCGCAGCAGGGCGGCGCGGCGCAGATCGTCGGCCAGATTGCCGCCGACCTTCATCTTGAAATGGCTCCAGCCCTCGGCAATCGCCTGCCGGCACAGGGCGCGCACCTTTTCGTCCGAATAGCCCAGCCAGCCGGCCGAGGTGGTGTAGGCCGGATAGCCCGATGCCTGCATTTCGGCGATGCGCGCGGCGCGGCCGGGCTGCTTTTCGGCCAGCCGCTCAGCGGCCTCGCCGGGGTCCAGCGCGTCGCGCAGATAGGTCCAGTCGACCAGGGCCACGATCTCGGCCGGGTCCATCGCGGACAGGACCTGCCAGAGCGGCTGGCCAAGCGTCCTGGCGTAAAGATCCCAGACCGCGCTGACCAGTGCGGCGGTGGCCAGATGGATCACGCCCTTGTCCGGACCGACCCAGCGCAACTGGCTGTCGCCGGTCAGCCGTTTCCAGAAAGCGCCCATGTCGGCAAAGATTCCGTCAACCTCGCGCCCCAGCAGCATCGGGGCAAGCGCGGCGATGGCGGCCACGCACAGATCGTTCCCCCGCCCGATGGTAAAGGTCAGCCCGTGGCCCTGGTGCGGCCCGTCCGTCTCGATCACCACATAGGCCGCCGAATAGTCGGGCGCGAGGTTCATCGCGTCCGAGCCGTCAAGGCTGCGCGAGGTGGGAAAGCGGATGTCCATCGGGCGGATGGCGGTGATCTTGGCGGACATGGCGGCCCCCGGAAAGCTGGTGCAAACCTGCCAGCGGGGCGGGCCGGATTGCAAGCGGTTTCAGGGCCGCGCCCCCACCCTCAGACCGGAACGAACCCGCCGCTCGCGGGGTCGAACTGTTCAAGTTCGCCCTCGCCGGTGTTGTTCCACAGCCCGTGCAGCGTCAGGCGGTCATCCTCGACCGCCGCGCGCACGAAGGGAAAGGTCATCAGGTTTTCCAGGCTGACCAGAACCGCCTCTTTTTCCAGCGCCCGCAGGATCTTGTCCTTTGGCTGGCCCGCGACCCGTTCGAACCCGGGCTTGAGGATATCCATCCAGCGGCCGACGAAGCTGGTCTTTTCCTCCAGATGCGGCGCCAGGCCCGAGCACATGTCATGGCAGCCCTTGACCCCGCCGCAGTTGGAATGGCCCAGCACCACGATATGCGCCACCCCCAGCGAGGTGACCGCATATTCCACCGCCGCCGAGGTGCCGTGACGCTCGCCGTCGGGGTTGTAGGGCGGCACCAGGTTGGCGATGTTGCGATGGATAAAGAACTCTCCCTCGTCCGCGCCAAAGATCGAGGTGACATGCACCCGGCTGTCACAGCAGGAAATCACCATGGCGCGCGGATGCTGGCCGCTCTCCGCCAGGCGGCGGTACCAGGCCTTGTTGTCCTGGTAGGCCGTCGCCCGCCATCCGTGAAACCGCTGAACGAGATAGGCGGGAAGCGCGCGCGCGTGCTGCATGGATGGTCCTCCGGTCGTCCTGTGGTGCTGTCTTTAGGGCGCATTTGCGGAAATCTCGAGTGGTTTTGCGCCCGCTGCGAAACGATTTCTTCAGCATGGCGCGGCACTCTGGGGTCGGGTGTGACGAAAGGGTGTGTGCAATGACTTGCAGCAATGTGGTTGTCCTTCGCTTGAAGGACAAGATCCGGCATGATGCCGGACCGATTTCCACGATCTATCGGAACCTCGACACCGCCTCGGCCGATCAGGTGGTCACGCGGGCGCTGGGCGAGTTGGCGCTGTCGATGGCCGGGCTGGCCGATCAGGTGCGCGGGCAGGATCTGGGCGATCTTGACCGCAAGGTGCGGCGCCTGCAGCGCATGGCCGACAATCTGGGCATGCTCAGCTTTGCGCAGGTCTGCACCGATGTGCGCGAATGTCTGGGCGGCGGCGATGCCACCGCATTTTCAGCGGTCTGGGCGCGGCTTCTGCGGGTGGCCGAACGGTCGATGGCGCCCGAGAAGTCGTGGGACGAGCTGGGCCTGATCTGAGCGGGCGGCGCTGGACGCTGGCCGATGGTCCTTTGGCGGACTGCGGAAGAGGTCCCATATGACCTCGGCGATGGCATCGGCCAAAGTCGGGCGAAAAGGAAAACGCACTGCGTTTTCCCGACCGTGTTGAGGCGTGTCCGGTAGACCGGTTCCGCCCTCACCACAGAGGCCAGCGCCTGACCTGGCTGGCGCGAAGCGCCTGCCGGGGGAAGGGCAGGCGCTGGCCGAGGGCCATTGGGGCCCTCGGCGGATTGCGGCAACCGTCCCGCATGACCTCGGCGATGGCCTCGGCCACTTCGGGCGGAAAAGGAAAGGCATTGCCTTTCCCGACCCGAGTGGGAACATGTCCGGTAGACCGGTTCAGCCTTCACACCAGAGGCTAGCGCCCGACCCGGCGGGTGCGGAGCGAC
>JBQTIT010000094.1:0-43032 GCA_052387855.1 Paracoccaceae bacterium | reverse complement strand
ATAGGCGCGAAACTCGCCAAAATACTTCGTGATCGCCGCCGTCAGCGTCGTCTTGCCGTGGTCAACGTGACCAATGGTCCCGATGTTCACGTGCGGTTTCGTCCGTTCAAACTTTGCCTTTGCCATGTTCGGGCGCCCTTGGGTATGGGGGGGCCGGAGTGGCCCCGCGTGGTCTACGCGCGGCGGCTTAAAGGCTTGGGCGGGGAAAATCAAGCATCAGTTGGCCACGTCCGCGAACCACTCGGGGTGCTCCAGAAACCATTGCTCGACCGCATAGGCGGCGTTGAAGGCCAGCGCGGCGAGCTGCTCTTCGCGGCTCTTGGTCAGGCCAGAGCCGATCACCCCCTCGGCCGAGGCGGTCTCGAAGATCATCATCTGCTTGCCCTCCTCGTTCAGCTTCCTCTGGGCGGCGTCGTCCCAGATATTGGCCGTGATCACAAGGATCGAGCGCGGCGAGGCGACCACCGGAATGCCGGGCGGGGCCAGGGCATAGGCCTCGATGACGATGCCGATGTTATAGGCCTTGGTGCCAACGTAGCGGCCAAAGCGGTCATCCACGGCCTTGATCAGCGCCGTCTCCAGTTCCTCGACCGTGGCCGGGCGCGAGATCGGCACCATCTGGACCGTGTCGGCCACCACGATGTTGAGGCCCAGGCCAAAGTTGCCCAGCGCCGCCGGCGGCTCATCAAGACTTTTTTCCGCGCAAGCGGTCAGGACCATCAGCGACAAGGCCGCGACAAGGGGGGCGAGAACGCGCATCGGAAATCCTCTGGGCCAGCAGCCTGCCCTGACGGGATAGCCCCCTGCGAAGGCTAAAGCAACGCCCCGCACCCATCGCGGGCGCCTAGCCGTTGAACCGGTTGTCGCGCGGAAAGCCGCGAGGGGCCATGCGGCCGGCGCCGGCGCGCGCCGCCTGCCATTCGGAAAGGTCGGTCTCAAGCCGGGTGCGGCCGGCGGGGTCCTTCCAGCTCAGCCCGGCGGCAAGGGTGAAGGTCGTGGCATCCGACAGCCCGCCGTCCTTGTACTTTTGCAGCCGCACGCCCTTGCCCCTGGCCATTTCCGGCAGTTCGGACAGGGCAAAAACCAGCAATTTGCGGTTGTCGCCGACCACGGCCACGGCATCGCCCGCCACCTTGCGGCACAGTGCCGTGCGGGCGCCGCCCGACAGGGACATCACCTGCTTGCCGGCCCGCGTCTGCGCCAGAAGCTCTTCGGCGGGCACCACAAAGCCATCCCCGGCGGACGAGGCGACCAGAAACCGCTCGCCGCCGCGCCAGATGATCAGGTCCACGATCTCGGCATCGTTCGGCAGATCGACCATCAGGCGCACCGGCTCGCCCATGCCGCGACCGCCGGGCAGGTTGGCCCCCAGAAGCGTGTAGAACCGCCCGTTGCCCGCCACCAAGAGGATCTTGTCCGTCGTCTCGGCGTGAAAGGCAAAGCGGGCCTGATCGCCGTCCTTGAATTTCAGCTCGGCGGCAAGGTCGGCATGGCCACGCAGCGCGCGAATCCAGCCCATGGCGCTGCAGATGACCGTGATCGGCTCGCGCTCGATCATCGCTTCCATGGGCAGCTCTTCGGCCTCGCCGGCCTCGGCAAAGAGGGTGCGGCGGCGGCCGGCGGCGGTGTCCTTGCCAAAGGCCTTGCGGATCGCCTCAAGCTCGGCGCCCACCTGCTTCCATTGCAGCCGCTCGCTTTCCAGAAGGTCGGCCAGACCCGCCCGCTCTTTCATCAGCGCGTCACGCTCTGCCCGCAGCTCCAGCTCCTCAAGCCGGCGAAGCGAGCGCAGACGCATGTTCAGGATCGCCTCGGCCTGAACCTCGGTCAGTTCGCCCTCGCCGGGGCGGGGCGGGACATAGTCCCGCTCGCTCAGGGCGCGGGGATGGGGGATGCCCCAGACCTCGGCCATCAGCGCGGCCTTGGGGTCGGCGTCATAGCGGATGATGTCGATCACCCGGTCAAGGTTCAGATAGGTGATGATGAAGCCTTCGAGCACCTCAAGCCGGTGGTCGATCTTTTCCACACGATGCTCGGACCGACGCCGCAGCACGTCGCGGCGATGGTCCAGAAAGGCGCGGAGCACCTCCTTGAGGCTGCAGACCCGTGGCACGCGCCCGTCGATCAGCACGTTCATGTTCAGCGAAAACCGGCTTTCGAGTTCGGAGTTCTTGAACAGCATCCCCATCAGCATGTCGGGGTCCACCGTGCGCACGCGCGGCTCCAGCACAATGCGGACATCCTCGGCGCTTTCGTCGCGCACATCGGCCAGAAGCGGCACCTTCTTGGTCTGGATGATCTCGGCCAGCTTTTCGATCAGCTTGGACTTGGCGACCTGGAAAGGAATCTCGGTGACCACGATCTGCCAGGTGCCCCGGCCCAAATCCTCGATCTGCCACCTGGCGCGGGTGCGAAAGCTGCCCCTGCCGGTGCGGTAGGCCTCTAGGATCGCCGCGCGCGGCTCGACGATGATGCCGCCGGTCGGGAAGTCGGGGCCGGGGATCAGCGCGACCAGCGCCTCGTCCGGCAGACCGGGGTCCTTCAGCAGCGCATGGCAGCCCTGGATGAGTTCATCAAGATTGTGCGGCGGAATGTTGGTGGCCATACCCACCGCGATGCCGCTTGATCCGTTCGCCAGAAGGTTCGGAAAGGCCGCCGGCATGACCACCGGCTCTTCGAGCGTGCCGTCATAGTTGGGGCGGAAGTCGACGGCGTTTTCTGCCAGACCTTCCATCATGGTCTCGGCGATGGCGGTCAGGCGGGCCTCGGTGTAGCGGCTGGCGGCCGGATTGTCGCCGTCGATGTTGCCGAAATTGCCCTGCCCGTCGACCAGCGGATAGCGCAGGTTGAAATCCTGCGCGAGCCGGGCCATCGCGTCATAGATCGCGGCATCGCCATGCGGGTGATAGTTGCCCATCACATCGCCCGAGATCTTGGCCGACTTGCGAAAGCCCCCCGTCGCCGAAAGCCGCAACTCGCGCATCGCATAAAGGATGCGCCGGTGCACCGGCTTCAGCCCGTCGCGCGCATCGGGCAGCGCGCGGTGCATGATGGTGGACAGCGCATAGGTCAGATAACGCTCGCCGATGGCGCGGCTCAGCGGCTCGGCCAGGGTCATGGGCTCTATCTTGGGCTCGTCGGGCGTTTGGGACATGGATGTTGTGTAGTCGCCAGAATTTTCACGGTCCAGACGAAAAATGCCGGGCCAGAGATTGGCGCTTGTCGGACCGGACGCGGATTTCTAGGGTGCCGCGAGAGACAGAGGAGCGCCCCATGGCCCGCAGCATCCTGATCACCGGCTGCTCTTCGGGCATCGGCCATGACGCGGCGCATGGGCTGGCGGCGCGGGGATGGCGCGTCTTTGCCACCTGCCGGTCTGAGGCCGATTGCGCCCGCCTGCGCGGCGAGGGGCTGGAAAGTTTCCGTCTGGATTACGACGACGAGGCCTCCATCGCCGAGGCGGTGGCCGAGGTCGTGGCCCGCACCGGCGGCACGCTGGATGCCCTGTTCAACAACGGCGCCTTTGCCTGCCCCGGCGCGGTCGAGGATCTGCCGCGCGGCGCCCTGCGCGCGATCTTTGAGACCAACCTGTTCGGCTATCATGACCTGACGCGCCGGGTGATCCCGCTGATGCGGGCGCAGGGTGGCGGGCGGATCGTCAATTGCTCGTCGGTCCTGGGGCTGGTGGGCATGAAATGGCGGGGGGCCTATGTCGCCACAAAATTCGCGATGGAGGGGCTGACGGACGTGCTGCGGATCGAGATGGCGGGCACCGGCATCCACCCGATCCTGATCGAGCCGGGACCGATCACCTCGCGCATCCGCGCCAATGCGGCGGCGCATTTCGACCGCTGGATCGACTGGAAATCCTCGGCCCGGCGCGACGAATACGCCCCCCTGGTCCAAAGGCTGCATGGCCCCGACCAGGGTCCTGACCGCTTCGAGCTGCCTGCTTCGGCCGTGACCGCCCGGCTGATCGAGGCGCTGGAAAGCCGCAGGCCCCGCGCGCGCTATTTCGTGACCAAGCCCACCCATGTCGCGGCCCTGTTGCGGCGCCTCTTGCCGACCCGGGCAATCGACTGGCTGCTCTTGCGGTATTAGGCGCCAAGGCGGCCGGCGCGGAATTCCCTGTTCGCTTTTTCGCGCCGATCCCCTACATCAGGGGCAATGCGGAGACCCACATGATCAACGATCCCCTTTTTATCCTCGCCGCGATCGCCTGCCTTGTCGTGGTGGCGATCCTGGCGCTTGGCATCGGCAGCTTCGGGCGGGGCGGCGAGTACAACCGGCGCAACGCCAACCGGCTGATGCGCTACCGGCTGGCCGCGCAGGCCGTCGCCGTGGCGCTGATCGTCGGCTTTGCCTGGCTGCGGGCGCGCGGCTGATGGTGGTCCTGAACAAGATCTACACGCGGACGGGCGACGCCGGGCAGACCGGCCTTGGCGATGGCAGCCGCGTGGCCAAGCATTCCCCCCGCGTTGCCGCCTATGGCACGGTGGATGAAACGAACGCCACGATCGGCCTTGCGCGCCTGCATGCCGGGGCCGAGATGGACGCGGCCCTGGCGCGCATCCAGAACGATCTGTTCGACCTTGGCGCCGATCTTTGCACGCCGGATCAGGAAAATGACGCATCCGCCCCCTATCCGCGCCTGCGCATGGTGACGGCGCAGGTGGACCGGCTGGAATCCGAAATCGACGCGATGAACGACCGTCTGACCCCGCTGCGCAGCTTCATCCTGCCGGGCGGGACGGCGCTGGCGGCGCATTTGCACCTGTGCCGCACCGTCTGCCGGCGGGCCGAGCGGCTGGCCACCGAGCTTGCCGAAGCCGAGCCGGTCAATCCCGAGGCGATCAAGTACCTCAACCGGCTGTCGGACTGGTTCTTTGTCGCCGGCCGCATCGCCAATGCCGACGGCAAGGCAGATGTGCTGTGGGTTCCCGGCGCCAACCGCTGAGCAGGTCGGCGTGCCCTGCGGCGAAAAGCGGCGCTCTACCTGACCGAAAACGCCGGGAATCAGTCGGGTTTGCACTGTCCATCCGGCGTTTTCCACGTTATGGACCGCGCCAGAGAATGGGACGCCCCCTGTGGGGCCGATGGATAGGAGATGTCAGCCGATGAAGGTCTTGGTACCTGTCAAGCGCGTGATCGACTACAACGTGAAGGTTCGCGTCAAGGCGGACGGCACCGGCGTCGATCTGGCCAACGTGAAGATGTCGATGAACCCCTTTGACGAGATTGCCGTCGAAGAGGCGATCCGGCTTAAGGAGAAGGGCATCGCGACCGAGGTTGTGGTGGTGTCCATCGGCGTCCGCCAAGCGCAGGAAACCCTGCGCACCGCGCTGGCCATGGGGGCCGACCGCGCCATCCTGATCGAGGCCACCGACAACGTGCAGGTTGACATCGAGCCGCTGGCCGTGGCCAAGCTGCTGGCCGCCGTGGTGCGCGAAGAGGCGCCGGGCCTTGTGCTGGCCGGCAAGCAGGCCATCGACAACGACATGAACGCCACCGGCCAGATGCTGGCGGCGCTGCTGGGCTGGTCGCAGGGTACCTTTGCCTCGGAACTGGCCATCGACGGCGACAAGGCCGTGCTGACGCGCGAGGTTGACGGCGGTCTGCAAACCATCTCGGTCAAGATGCCGACCATCGTCACGGTGGACCTGCGCCTGAACGAGCCGCGCTATGCGTCCCTGCCGAACATCATGAAGGCCAAGGCCAAGCCGCTGGCGATCAAGACCCCGGCCGATTACGGGGTCGACGTGGCGCCGCGCCTGACGGTGCTGAAAACGGTCGAGCCTGCGGGGCGCAAGGCGGGCGTCAGGGTGGCCTCGGTCGCCGAACTTGTTGCCAAACTCAAAGACGAAGCGGGGGTGATCTGATGGCCGTTCTACTTCTTGCCGATGTGAACGAGGGCCAGCTTGCCGCCGACGCGGTGGGCAAGACCCTTGCCGCCGTCGCCGGTCTGGGCGAGGTGCATGTGCTGGTCGCGGGCACGGGCGGCGATGCCGCCGCTGCCGAGGCGGCCAGGCTGGCGGGCGTGTCCAAGGTCCTGTTCGCCGACGATCACGCCTATTGCCACGGCATGGCCGAATCGACCGCCGCGCTGGTCGTCGCGCTTGCCGGGGGCTACAGCCACATCTGCGGCGCGGCCACGGCGTTCAACAAGAACGTGATGCCCCGCGTTGCGGCTCTGCTTGACGTGATGGTGATCTCGGACGCAACGCAGGTCGTGGACGCCGACACCTTCGAGCGGCCGATCTATGCCGGCAACGCGATCCAGACGGTGAAATCCTCGGACGCCAAAAAGGTGTTCACGGTGCGCACCGCCTCTTTCACGGCCGCTGCGGCCACCGGCGCGGCCACGGTCGAAAAGATCGCCGGTCCCGGCGAGGCCGGCCTGTCGGCCTGGGTGGCCGACAAGGTCGCCTCCTCGGACCGGCCAGAGCTGACCTCGGCCGGGGTCGTGGTTTCGGGCGGGCGCGGCGTGGGGTCCAAGGAAAGCTTTGACCTGATCGAGCGGCTGGCCGACAAGCTGGGCGCCGCCGTCGGCGCCAGCCGCGCGGCGGTCGATTCGGGCTATGCGCCGAACGACTGGCAGGTCGGGCAGACCGGCAAGGTCGTGGCGCCCAAGCTTTATGTGGCGGTCGGCATTTCCGGCGCGATCCAGCACCTGGCCGGCATGAAGGACAGCAAGATCATCGTCGCGATCAACAAGGACGAAGAGGCGCCGATCTTTCAGGTCGCCGATTATGGCCTGGTGGCAGACCTCTTTGCCGCCGTGCCCGAGATGATCGAAACGCTCTGATCCGGACCGAGCAATCCAAAGGGGGCGCCCCGAACGGGCGCCCCTTTTTTCGTGTCAGATCATGTTTTCCAGAACCCCCGCCAGCCGGTCGGCCACCTCCTGGTGAAACCGCTGCCCGGGAAGCGCGCGCGCCGCCAGACGCTCCATCTCGCTGCACAGGTGGCCCGCCTCCCCCTCGGCCCGCGCCTCGGCCGAGGGCGTGACCTCGACATAGGCGGAAAAATGCGGCCGCATTTCGTCCACCATCCGCGCATCCACAAAGAGCGGATCCTGCGACAGGTTCAGCGCCGGCCCCTGTGCCGGCGGCCGGTCGGCCATCCAGAGCAGCACCCGCTGCGGCGGAAGCCGGTTGATCAGCAGCTTCATCCGTGACAGCCAGGCCTGCCGAAGCTCGGCCGCCACCTTTGCAAACCGCTCTGCCGAACTGGCGTGCAGCACCCCCAGCATGTGGCGGGTAAAGGCGAATTCGGTGAAATCCACGTTGCCGTAGATCGACCGCAGCAGGGGCGTTGCGCCCAGAAAACGGTCGTTTCGGCGCGGATGCACCGCGTAATAGCGGTTCGAGATGTTCTGCGCGCCCATCACCTGCACCACCGCCACCTCTGCCCGGGCGGCGATGCGGGTCACCGGCTCTTCGCTGAGGTAGACATCCACGCCGGCGTTGACACAGGCCAGATTGACCACGCTCAGCCCCAGCCGGTCCTGCACCAGATCGCTGAAGGGCCGTTCGACATATTTGCCATAGGATTCGGTGGCGCCCAGAACCGCGACAAAGGGCCGGTCCAGACTTCGCGCCGGCCCACGGAAAAGCAACCGTGAGCCATCGTACTGGCACGGGAAATAGTCGAGCGCCCCCGCGCCCGGAAAAGCGAATGCCATGTCTCACCCCAGATCTTCACACCCGGGAACAAGCCTGCCGCAGCCAGGTTTCCAAACCGCTAAGATGCGGATTTGCCGAAAACCTTCGCCACTTGCACGCGGGGGCGCCGGCTGGTTATGTCGGGATCAAAGAAGGAGCGGTCCATGCAGGTTGAATTCGTTGGCGTCGTGGGGGCCGGCCAGATGGGCAATGGCATCGCCCATGTCTTTGCGCTGGCCGGCTACCGGGTCCTGCTCAACGATGTGAGCGAAGACAGCCTTGGCCGGGCGCTGGCGACCATCGGGCGGAACATGGATCGGCAGATCCGCTCTGCCAGGATCACCGAAGCGGACAAGGCCGCCGCGATGGCCCGGATTTCGACCACGCTGTCGCTGCCCGATCTTGGCGCCACCGATCTGGTGATCGAGGCCGCCACGGAAAAGGAAGCGGTCAAGAACGCCATCTTCGAGACGCTGCTGCCGCACCTGCAGCCGCACACGATCCTGTCGTCCAACACCTCGTCGATCTCGATCACGCGGCTGGCCAGCCGCACCGACCGGCCGGAAAAGTTCATGGGCTTTCACTTCATGAACCCGGTTCCCGTGATGCAACTGGTCGAACTGATCCGCGGCATCGCGACCGATGCGGCCACCTATGACACCCTGCACGGCGTGGTGCGGCGGCTGGGCAAGATCGCCGCCAGCGCCGAGGATTTCCCCGCCTTCATCGTCAACCGCATCCTGATGCCGATGATCAACGAGGCGGTCTATACCCTGTACGAGGGGGTCGGGAACGTGCAGTCCATCGACCAGTCGCTGAAGCTGGGCGCCAACCACCCGATGGGGCCTCTGGAACTGGCCGATTTCATCGGGCTGGACACCTGTCTTGCGATCATGAACGTGCTGCACGAGGGGCTGGCCGATACCAAGTACCGGCCCTGCCCGCTCTTGACCAAATATGTCGAGGCCGGCTGGCTGGGTCGCAAGACCCAGCGCGGCTTTTACGACTATCGCGGCGAGGTGCCGGTGCCCACGCGCTGACCGCCCGCGCCGGTCAGGCGCGCAGGTCCAGCGTGTGCTGACGCAGCCAGGCCAGAAAGCCGCGCGGGTTGCCTTCCCACTTCTTCAGCTCGTCCGCCGGAATCGGCGCGCCGATGATGGGCCGCTGCGGCTTGTTCAGCGCGCGCTTGATCTCGTACAGCAGCAGGCCCTGCCGCAGGGTGTCGCCCAGATGGTGGGCGATCTGGAACATGCGGCTGTTCTGCCCGGTAAAGCGGATCGGCACGATCATGGCGCCGCTGCGGTGGATCATCTTGTGGGTAAAGACGTTCCACTCCGCCTCGACCGCGGGGCCGAACCAGCCCGCCGAGGTGGCCACCTTGCCGGCCGGGAACACGATGACCAGCCCGCCGGCCCTGAGATGGGCCATGGTCAATTCGCGCATCTCAAGCCCAAGCTCGCGGCTGTTTTCCTCATGCGGAAAGGGCACCGGGATCATGAACTGCTCGATCTCGGGAATGCCGGTCAAGAGCGAGCGGGTCAGGATCTTGAAATCGGGCCGCACGCGCGAGACCATCTCGCCCATGATCATGCCATCGACCAGCCCGTGCGGGTGGTTGGCCACCACGACCACGGGGCCGGTCGCGGGAATGCGGGCGATCTCGTGGTCCGGGGTCTGGACCGCGATGCCCATGTGCCGGACCGCCTTGGACCAGAACGGCAGCCCGATCGGTGCGCCCTGCCGCTCGAACCGGCGGATCAGGATCAGCAGGCGCAGCTTTGCCGTGGCCCATTCGATGGTGCGGATGGTCGTGCTCTTGAACGGGTTGGTAAAGGTGCCGGCATAGGACAGGCGGCGCATGTCGTATCTGCGCGCGGCGGCGGCGATCAGGGCCGCGTCCTGTGGGCGTCCGCTTGCCTGGGTTTCAACCTCTGTCACGCTTCATCCGCCTTCATTGCCGCGGCTCAATAATCTTCGCCAAAGCGGTCGGCGACAAGTGCCTTGAGCGCCTGAAGCAGCGGCTCGGCCTCGGTCCCCTCGGCCTTGACCTCGATTCGGGTCCCGCGCGAGGCGCCAAGCATCAGCAGGCCCATGATCGAATCGCCCGAAACCGTCTCGCCATCCTTGGTCACTTCGGCGCTGGCGTCAAAACGTTCGACCACCTCGACGAACTTGGCCGAGGCGCGGGCGTGCAAACCCTTTTCGTTGATGATGTCCAACACCGTCGCGACCATGGTCATGCCCCCTCGCCCAGATCGAGGCTGTCGATGTATTTGCGCCCCGCGTCAAGCGCGGCGGCCACGGCCTCGGGCACCGGCAGATCGCGGCTCTTGGTCAGCTTGACCAGCATCGGCAGGTTGGCCCCATAGACGATGCGCCGCCCCGACCCGATGGCGCAGGCCAGCAGCGACAGGTTCGACGGCGAGCCGCCGAACATGTCGGTCACCACCACAACCCCGTCGCCGCTGTCAACGGCGTCGGCGGCCTCGCAGATTTCGGTCTGCTTGCCAGAGCGGTCGTGATTGTCCTCGATGGCGATGGCGACCATGGCCGGTTGCGGCCCGACCACATGTTCCACCGCAGCAAGATACTCGCGGGCAAGCCCGCCATGGGCCACGATCACGATGCCGATCACGCGCTCTTCACCCCGCATGCGCAGATGGTTCGATCCCCACCCGGCGTTCCAATTCCCGATGACGTTTTGACACTGCCCAACCGGCTTCTGCAAGGACCTTGGCCATTTTTTCTGCAACTGCAACAGAGCGGTGTTGCCCCCCGGTGCAGCCAAAGGCGATGGCGACGTGGCTCTTGCCCTCGTCGATCTGGGCGGGCAGCAACATTTCAACCAGGCCGTGCATTCGCGCGAAGAATTCGGCAAAACGGGGGTCCGCCTCGACAAAGGCCTGGACGGGGGGCGCGCGCCCGTCCTGGGCGCGCAGGTCGGGCACCCAATGGGGATTGGCCAGGAACCGGCAGTCAAACACCATGTCCACCCCGCGCGGCAGGCCGCGCCTGTAGCTGAACGACTGGATCGACACCGCAAGCCCGCCTAGCTTGGCCAGGGCAAACCAGCGTCCGACCTCTGCTTTCAGCTCGTGGACCGAAAGCTCGGTCGTGTCGATCAGGTGATCCGCCCGCGTGCGGATCGGCGCCAAAAGATCGATCTCGCGCGCGATGCCTTCGTCCGGGGTCTCGTCGCCGGCCAGGGGATGGCGCCGCCGGGACTCGGAAAACCTGCGAATCAGCACCGATGGCGCGCAGTCCAGATAGAGCGTGCGCAGATGCACCCGCGGGTCCTGACCAAGCCGGTCGATCAGCTCGATCAGCGTGGTCGCCGCAAAGTCGCGGTTGCGCGGATCGACACCCAGCGCGACCGGACGGCTCAGCGGCGCGCCCTCGATCAGGCGGGGGATCAGCGACAGCGGCAGATTGTCGATCACCTCATAGCCCAGATCCTCAAGCGCGTGGATCGCGGTCGCGCGGCCGGCGCCCGACGGGCCGGTCACAAAGACCATCCGATGCTCGGCGATAGCAGGGTTGGACTGGCTCATGGCCCCCCGTCAGGACTCGCGCCCATGGGTCAGATAATGAAGCAATGCGCTGGGAAAATGGGCGCCGGCGGCGTGAAAGACAAGCGGCAATGATTGGCCGAGCAAGGAAAGCCTGCGCTCGGGCGGCAGGCGCTGGGTCTCGGTCTGGCCCAGATCGGCGGCCAGCGCCAGCGGAACCGGCGGGCTGGGCTCCGGCACGCGCAAGAGCCCGACAAACCGCGCCTCGATCAGCGGCGGAAGGCCGGGCGGCGCGCCGGCCCACAGCGCATTGTCCGGCCCCAACCACAGGCTTGTCCGGTCATCGGCGACCAGCGCGGCGCCCAGCGCCATCAATTGCAGCGCAAGGCCCGACTTGCCCGCGCCCGAAGGCCCCAGGATCAGCAGACCGCGCCCCCCATGCGCGACACAACTGGCATGCAGGATCAACGCCCCGCCGTGACCGCTCAAACCGGCAGGCCCACGACGAACCGCGCGCCCAAGGGGTCAGAGGTGATGTCGGCGGCGGTCGGGCGGATGTTCTCGGCCCAGATCACGCCGCCATGCGCCTCGACGATCTGCTTGGAAATCGACAGCCCAAGGCCAGAATTGTTGCCGAAGTGCCCCACCGGACGGTCCGAGTAAAAGCGCTTGAAGACCTTGGTCAGGGCCGCCTCCGGAATGCCCGGGCCGGTATCCTCGACCACCACCAGCACCCGGTTTTCGCGCTTGCGGACCCAAAGGCGCACCGCGTCGCCATCCTCGCAGAAAGAGACCGCATTGGCGATGAGATTGACAAAGACCTGCGCCAGCCGCGCCTCAAGCCCGGTGATCACGATCGGCTCTGCGGGAAAGTCGGTGATGAACTCCACCCCCCTCTCGCGCGCCTGCGCCCCCATGTGGTTGGCCAGATTTGTCAGCGTGGTCAAAAGGTTGAACGGCTCTTCCTCTTCCATCACCAGCTCAGCGTCAAGGCGCGAGGCGTTGGAGATGTCGCTGACCAGCCGGTCCAGCCGCCGCACGTCGTGCTCGATCACGTCCAAGAGCTTGTCGCGGTGGTCCTCTTTCTTGACCATCCGGAGCGAGCCGACCGCCGACGACAGGCTGGCCAGCGGGTTCTTGATCTCGTGGCTGACATCGGCGGCGAACTGCTCGTTGCTTTCGATCCGGTCATAAAGCGCCGCCACCATGCCCCGCATGGCGACCGACAGGCGGCCGATCTCGTCCGGGCGCGCGGCAAGGTCGGGAATGCGGATGCGGCCGGGTGACATGCGCCGGGCGTCGGGGTTCTGCCCCATCTCGGCCGCCGCGGCCAGATCGGCCAGCGGATTGGCGATGGTCGAGGCCAGGAGCAGCGACAGGCCGACCGAGACGATCAGCGCGACAAGGAACATCTGCAGGATCTGCTCGCGCTCATACCGCACCAAAAGCGCCAGATCGCCCTCGGCCGAGGTCAGGGCCACCGCGCCAACCGCCTTTCCGGCGTGCTGCACCGGCGCCGTGACGGCAAACAGCAGCCCGGTCTGCCCGCCGAGCCCCGAGGTGAGGCTGGCACCCCGCGCGATGGCCAAGCGGGACAGATCGCCGACAAGGTCAGTCTTGCTGGGCCAGGTCCCCTCGCCCTGCCCGCCAAGGATCGAGGGCACAAAGCCCAGGGGCAGGGCAAGAATGTCGCTGATCAGCGTCGTCCGCTCGATGCTGCCCGACGGCCTTGGCCCCACGCCGACCGACGAGGTGACCACCGCGCCCGAAGCGTCCAGCAAAAAGATCTCGACCCCAAGGCCAAGTGGCAACTCCGTGATGTTGGCGGCGGCCGATTCCAGCCGCACCGCGCCCGACGCCGCGGCCGCCGTGTCGATCGCCGTTTCCACTGCCCGCGCGACCAGATTGGCCTCGGTGATCAGGGCCTTTTCGTGCTGCACGATCAGTGAATCGCGGAACTGGTCAAAGATCAGCAGCCCCGAGGCCAGAACCACCAGGGCCATCATGTTGAACAGCACGATCTTGCGGGCCAGGGGCGAGCCTTCGATCACCGTGAACCAGCCACGCCGGCGCCGGCGCGCCAGGGGCGCCTCGGCCATCGCGTCGGGCGAAACCCAGTCCTCGCCCAGCAAGACATCGCCAGGACGGCCGGAACTGGTCTGGTTGCGGACGGATTGGGGCACCGAAGTCATTCTTCGTTGTAGCGATAACCGATCCCGTAAAGGGTTTCGATGGCCGAGAAATCGTCATCGACCGACCGCATCTTCTTGCGCAGGCGCTTGATGTGGCTGTCGATGGTCCTGTCGTCAACATAGACCTGGTCGTCATAGGCCACGTCCATCAACTGATCGCGCGACTTCACAAAGCCGGGCCGGACGGCCAGCGCCTGAAGCAGCATGAACTCGGTCACCGTCAGCGACACATCCTGTCCCTTCCAGCTCACCGAATGGCGCAAGGGGTCCATCCGCAGGTGCCCCCGCTCGATGATCCTGGTCTCTTCGCTCGACGCGACCTCGCCGCTGGCGATGGCATCCTGTCGGCGCAGAAGCGAGCGGATCGGCTCGACCAGCAGGCGCTGGCTGAAGGGCTTCTTGACATAGTCGTCCGCCCCCATGCGCAGGCCCAACACCTCGTCGATCTCATCGTCCTTGGAGGTCAGGAAGATCACCGGCATCGTGGTCTTCTGGCGCAGGCGCTGCAAGAGATCCATCCCGTCCATGCGGGGCATCTTGATGTCCAGCACCGCCATGTCCGGCATCCGCCGGTTGAAGGCGTCCAGCGCGCTCTGGCCGTCGTTGTAGGTCTCGACGTCAAAGCCTTCAGCCTCAAGCGTCATCGAGACCGATGTCAGGATGTTCCTGTCATCGTCCACAAGGGCGATCCTTGCCATGGTTGGATTCCTGTTCTGCCCGGTTGATCTTTTTGATTTTCCACATTGTCGGGTTTTCGACCCACAGAATCAACACCTATGTGCGAATCACCCCGGACCGCCCGCGATCAGGGCACGGATATTCCCAAGGAATGACTAATTTGCCGCACCCGGCAAATTCTGGAACATGGTTGCGCTAACCTTCGTCTGGTTGCGCTAACAGTGCGACTGCCCGCTATGGTCCTGAAAACAGACATGTTATAGGACGACCCATGTAACCTCTAACAGTCGCGCCAGCAGCTCCGGTTTTTACGCCGGCCCCTGGCCCCACCGCCCGCAACGATCGGGCCGCACAAGGAGTTCAAGGATGCCCGATGGACGCGTGAACCCGGCCGCCACACTGGATCATCAGGGCATCACCGGGCTTGGGCGCGTCTTTTACAACCTGTCCGAGCCGGCTCTGGTCGAGGCGGCCATCTCGCGCGGCGAGGGGCATCTGGGCCGTGGCGGCGCGCTTCTGTGCAAGACCGGCCAGTTCACCGGCCGCTCGCCAAAGGACAAGTTCGTCGTCCGCACCCCGTCGGTCGAAAACACCATCTGGTGGGAAAACAACGCCCCCATGGCGCCCGAGGCCTTTGACCGGCTGCATGCCGACATGATGGCCCACATGCGCGGGCGCGACTTTTTCGTGCAGGACCTGTTTGCCGGCGCCGATCCCGCGCACCGGCTTGACGTGCGCATGGTCACCGAACTGGCCTGGCACGGGCTTTTCATCCGCCACCTGCTGCGCCGCCCCTCCGCTGCCGAGGTGGAAGGCTTTTCTCCGGCCTGGACCATCGTCAACGTCCCCTCGTTCAAGGCCGACTCCGCCCGTCACGGCTGCCGCAGCGAGACGGTCATCGCGCTGAACTTCGACCGCAGGCTGGTGCTGATCGCCAACACCGCCTATGCCGGCGAAAACAAGAAGTCGGTCTTTACCCTGCTGAACTACCTGCTGCCCGAAAAGGGCGTGCTGCCGATGCACTGCTCGGCCAACCACGCGCCGGGCGATGCGGATCAGACCGCGCTGTTCTTCGGCCTGTCGGGCACCGGCAAGACCACGCTCTCTGCCGCGCCCGACCGCATCCTGATCGGTGATGACGAACATGGCTGGTCCGACAGCGGCACCTTCAACTTCGAGGGCGGCTGCTACGCCAAGACCTACAATCTCTCGGCCGAGGCGGAGCCGGAAATCTATGCCACCACCTCGCGGTTCGGCACCGTGATCGAGAACATGGTCTACGATCCGGCCACCTTCGAGCTGGATTTCGCGGACAAGTCGCTGACCGAGAACATCCGCTGCGCCTATCCGCTCGACTATATCTCGAACGCCTCAGGCACCGGCCGGGGCGGGCAGCCCAGGAACGTGGTCCTCTTGACCTGCGATGCCTTCGGCGTGCT
Source organism: Paracoccaceae bacterium (assembly GCA_052387855.1). Classification (GTDB taxonomy): domain Bacteria; phylum Pseudomonadota; class Alphaproteobacteria; order Rhodobacterales; family Rhodobacteraceae; genus CAIYZT01. The sequence goes on along the minus strand of JBQTIT010000094.1, from coordinate 27,553 downwards.
GCCGCCGATCGCGCGGCTGACCCCGGCGCAGGCGATGTACCATTTCCTGTCCGGCTTCACCTCCAAGACCCCCGGAACCGAACGGGGCATCAGCGCGCCGTCGCCGACCTTTTCCACCTGCTTCGGCGCGCCCTTCATGCCCCGCCGGCCCGAGGTCTACGGCAAGCTGCTGCAAGACCGGATCGCCCGGACCGGCGCGGCCTGCTGGCTGGTCAACACCGGCTGGACCGGCGGCGCCCATGGCACCGGCCAGCGCATGCCGATCAAGGCGACGCGGCGGCTGCTTGCGGCGGCGCTGGACGGCAGCCTGTCGCGGGCGCGGTTCCGCAAGGACCCGAATTTCGGCTTTGACGTGCCCGTCAGCCTGCCCGGCGTCGAGGCCCGCCTGCTTGACCCGCGCGAGACCTGGGCGGACAAGGCGGCCTATGACGCGCAGGCGGCGCGGCTGGTCGGCATGTTCTCGGACAATTTTGCCCAGTACCTGCCGTTCATCGACGCCGAGGTCAAGGCGGCCGCCCTGGGCTGACCCCCGGGGCGGGCTGTCTGCCCTCCCCGGACCCCTCCCGAGGATATTTGTTCGAAGTGAATGCACATTTCACTTTGGAAAAAAATATCCCCGCCGGAGGCTCCTGCCTTTACCCAAGGATCGCGCGGGCCACCAGGTTGGCGCCGGTCAGGGCCAGCAGGACCTGGGTCCAGGTCCGGAACCGCCTCTGGTCGAGCCGCCCTTGCAGCACCAGTCCCAGGGTCTGGCCCGCCAGGGCCGGCAGGACCAGAAGCGCCGAAAAGGTCAGGTTCGGGCCGTTCATGACCCCGGTGCCCAGGTGCGCGCCCAGGAGCGCCACCGCGCCCAGTAGAAACACCACGCCCTGCGCGCGCAGGGTCTCGTCCTTGGGCGCGCGGATGGACAGCAGGTAGACCAGCAGCGGCGGGCCCCAGACCCCCGAAACCCCGCCGTAAAGCCCGCCGATCGCGCCCAGTACCCATTCGGCGCGGCCGCGATGGTCCAGGCGCAACGCCAGGTCGCGGCCGCTGAGTTGCAAGAGCGCAAAACCCGAAATGGGCAGACCGAGCAGCGCCAGAAACAGCGCCTGCGGCAGGACTTGCGCGAATTGCGCCGAGACCACCAGCAGCACAAGCGTCGCGGCCAGAAAACGCCAGAGCGTCGCCGCCGTCCCAAGCGCGGCGCCAAGGCCCTGCCGGAAGGCCTGGGTCAGGTTGGTCACCAGCGTCGGCAGGATCAGCCCGGCAAGCGCCTGTTCGGGGGACAGAAAGCTTGAAAAGGCCGCGATCATGATCATCGGCATGGCAAAGCCGACCGCGCCCTTGACGAAGCCGGCAAAGGTCGCGATGGCCATCGCCGCCCAGAAGGCGGGGGCCGAGATCTCGCCGGAGAGCCAGTCCATGCCGTGGTGATACACGCCTGCGGATTGCGGCGCACCCCAAATCAGCGCGACATAATGCTACGTCCTTGTGGATTTCTGCGAAACTATGTTGCGCACCGGGGCGGGGCGGGTTAGGGATTTCGCAGTTGCAGCATCAACGGCCACGGAAACAGACATGGCGCTAGACACCTCTCGGCCAGAGGCCGCCCTTCTTGCCGACCTCACCGCCCTGACCGGGGCCGCCCTGCCCGAGGCCGAGGCGCATCTGGCCCTGGCGCTGGGGACGCTTCGGGCCCGCGTGGTCGAAGGGGGAAAGATCAGCGCCGCCGCCCTTGAAGAGCACCAATATGCCGCCCACGGCCTTTCCTGGCTGGCGACCGTCGTCGAGAGCCTGCGCCAGCTCCAGTCCTGGGCCGATGGGCTGGTCGCCTCTGGCCGGTTCGGCGAGATCGAGGCGCTCCAGCTTCAGATCGGCTTTGGCGAGTATCTGACGCAGATGCGCAGCGGCATCGCGATGTCGCAGGGCGAGGTGGCGCGGCCCGGCGATCTGGGTCTGGCCCTGCCAGGGCCGGGCCCGGCCGCGACCCGTCTGATGGAACAGGGCAATACCGAGGCCGCGCGGCGCCGGCTTGTGGCGCTGATGCGGCAGGCGCCGGCCAGCGCGACCTTTGGCGCCAGCGGGCTTGAGGACGAGCTTGAGATGATCCGCGACCAGTTTCGCCGCTTTGTGGCCGACAAGGTCGCGCCCCATGCCCACGGCTGGCATCTGCGCGATGAACTGATCCCGATAGAGATCATCACCGAGCTTGCCGGCATGGGAGTGTTCGGTCTGACCATCCCCGAGGAATTCGGCGGCTTCGGCCTGTCAAAGGCCTCGATGGTGGTGGTCTCCGAAGAGCTCTCGCGCGGGTATATCGGCGTCGGCTCGCTCGGCACGCGCAGCGAGATCGCGGCGGAGCTGATCCTTTGCGGCGGCACCGAGGCGCAAAAGGCTGCCTGGCTGCCCCGCATCGCCTCGGGCGAGATCCTGCCCACGGCCGTGTTTACCGAGCCGAACACCGGGTCCGACCTGGGCAGCCTGCGCACCCGCGCCGTGAAAGAGGGCGATGACTGGGTGGTCAGCGGCAACAAGACCTGGATCACCCATGCCGCGCGCACCCATGTCATGACGCTTTTGGCGCGGACCGATCCCGCCAGCACCGATTATCGCGGCCTGTCGATGTTCCTGGCCGAAAAGATCCCCGGCACCGACGCGGCGCCCTTTCCGACCCCGGGCATGACCGGGACCGAGATTGGCGTGCTGGGCTATCGCGGCATGAAGGAATATGAGCTGGCCTTTGACGGCTTTGCGGTCAGGGGCGAGAACCTCTTGGGCGGGGTGCCGGGACAGGGGTTCAAGCAGCTCATGCAGACCTTTGAATCCGCCCGCATCCAGACCGGGGCCCGCGCCATCGGCGTGGCGCAGGCGGCGCTGGACCTGGGGCTGCGCTACGCGATGGAGCGCAAGCAGTTCGGCAAGCCGCTGGCCGATTTCCCGCGCATCGCCTCCAAGCTGGCGATGATGGCGGTCGAGATCACGGTGGCGCGGCAACTGACCTATCACGCGGCCAGGCAAAAGGACAAAGGCCTGCGCTGCGATCTTGAGGCGGGGATGGCCAAGCTTCTGGGCGCGCGGGTGGCCTGGGCGGCGGCGGACAACGCGTTGCAGATCCATGGCGGCAACGGCTTTGCGCTGGAGTTTGCGATCAGCCGGGTGCTGTGCGACGCGCGCATCCTGAACATTTTCGAGGGCGCGGCAGAGATCCAGGCCCAGGTCATCGCGCGGCGCCTTCTGGAGTGAGTCAGAAACCCCGGCGCCCTGGGTCAGCGCCGGGTGGCAAGGTCTGACCTAGCCCCCCCGCGCGAGGGGCGCGCGGTGCCCAGCCGCTCGTGCAGCGCGCCGGCCATGACATAGGCCGCGCCAAAGGCCGCCCCCGAGACGGCAAAGATCGCCCCCACCGGCGCCACCCACAGCACCGCCCAGGCCAGCCCCGGCGTCGCGATGCCAGAGACGTCGCGAAAGCTGGAATAGACCGCTGCCATCTCTGCCCGCTCCGAAGGCTTGACCGCCATCATGAAGGGCAGCCCCCCCACCACGTCCAGCATCACCAGCCCGAACGAGCCCAGAAACAGCATCCCGGCCGAGACGATGGGCCAGGGGCTGAACAGCGTCGCCGCGCAAAAGAGCACCCCGCAATAGGCCAGCGCCCCGCGCATCGCCAGCCGGACCGAGACGCGCCGCACCCAGGCCGCCATCATGGGCGACAAGAGCAGCGTCGCGTTCGAGACCGACAGCATCACGCCTCCCAGCGTCTCGCCCAGGCCGTTCTCGATGCAGAAGACCGGCACATAGACCACATAGACCCACCAGCCGCAGCTTCGGATCACAGCGTAAAGCCAGCCGGTGATCAGCCGGGGCTGGGCAAAGAAGCGCCCCAGATAGGCCAGCGGGTTGACCGCCGGGCCCTTGGCGCGGGTGATCTGCTTGCCGTTGCCCAGGCGCAGGTACAAGAAGACCGCCAGTTGCAGCACGGCAAAGCCGCCGGCGACGAGGAAGGGCAGCGGCCCCCACTGCCCGCGCATCCAGATCCCGGCCAGGGGCCCGATCGCCCAGGGCGCGGCGGCATAGACCGTCTGCAGGCTCTGCGTGCGCCCCAGATCGGCCCGCGCGACATAGTCGAGCACATAGGCGTTGAAGCAGACAAAGCAGGTGACCGTGGCCATCCCCATCACCAGAATGGCAATCTGCACCGACAGCGGGGTGCCGGTGACGAACAGCGCCATCGCCACCAGATACATCCCGCAGCCCGCCGAATAGACCCAGCGGCGCGGCCAGATCTGCGTCAGGCGCGGCACCATCAGGCCCCAGAAGAGCGTGACGAGGCCCGCGATGAAATAGACGGTCGAGAGGTTCTTGGCCGAGCCGAAGGCGTCATAGACCGCGATGGGAATGGTCGAGATCAGCGTGCCGCGCACCGCCGCCTCAAGCCCGGCAAGGATGGCGAAATGCTGCAGCTTCGGCGTCGAGGCGTGGCGCAGATGGGTCGGGATGTAACGCAAGGCCATGCCCGCACCCTGCCCCGCCCCCACCCCCGCCGCTGCACTGCCCGCGACAGCGCCCGCGTCACTTGCGACCTCGGGCCATCGCATCTGACCAACGGCCCCCCCCCCTCCCCCCCGCCCCCACGGGGGGGGGGGGGAGGGTGGCGCTGGGTCGGTCAGGAGCGGGACCTTCTGGAATGTGGCGCTCCCTCCCCCTTGCGGGGAGGGAGGCTCTTGAGTTGGCCAAGGGCGGTATCCTCTGGGATGCGGCACCCCCTCCCCCGCGTGGGGAGGGGCAGGGGCGGGGGCCCGCCAAAGGCGATAGCCTTGGCCTGCACCCTCGGTGCCCCTTGCGGGACGGCGCCCGCGTCACTTGCGACCTCGGGCCATCGCATCTGACCAAAGGCCACCCACCCCATCCCTCCCCCACGAGGGGGGGAGGGAGGCGCCGGGTCGGTCAGGGGCGATGCCTTTCGGAATGTGGCACGCCTCCCCCTCGTGGGGAGGGGCAGGGGTGGGGGGCCTGCCAAAGGCGATAGCCTTGGCCTGCGCCCTCGGCGCCCCTTGCGGGACGGCGCCCGCGTCACTTGCGACCTCGGGCCATCGCATCTGACCAAAGGCCACCCACCCCATCCCTCCCCCACGAGGGGGGGAGGGAGGCGCTGGGTCGGTCAGGGGCGATGCCTTTCGGAATGCGGCACCCCCTCCCCCTCGTGGGGAGGGGCAGGGGTGGGGGGCGTCGCAAGTCGTCGGCCCCGCTTGCGACCCGAGGCCTCTTGCGGGACAGTGGGCGGGGCGGCAGAGTGGCCGGAAAGGGGGATGGGCATGAGCGCGGCAGAGGACTTTGAGAAAGCCAAGTCCCGCATCGCCAAGGCGCGGGCCGAGGGGGGCACGCAGGTCAGCGACATCACGGCGCTGGCGGGGCTAGGGGCGCTGACATCGCTGTACCTGGGGGACACCCAGGTCAGCGACATCCCGGCACTGGCGGGGCTGACGGCGCTGACCAGGCTTGACCTGGACCACACGCAGGTTCTGGACCTGCGCCCCCTGCGCGGTTTGCATGCACTGGTGACGAACCCGGAATACGGCGGCCTCACCTTCACCGATTGCGCCGCCGCCAAGGCCGACCCCCGCATCGCCGAGATCGCCGGGATCAGAGACCCCGCCACCCGCGCGCGGGAGCTTTTTGCCTATCTGGAGGATTGGGTGCCGCCGGGGGCGAATCCTTACGACCCCGCGCCCGGAGACCAAGTTCCGCCCCCGTCGCCCCGCCAGCCCCGCCACACGACCGCAGACCAGATCGCATTGCTTCTGCGTTTCTCTGCGGCGACCCGTGTGTCCGCCTCTACCCTCGCCGGTCAAATCGGTCTGCTGCTTCGTGACGCGCCGAGCGAACCCGGAACCAACCATATTCTGGCAGACCTCCAGATATTTGTGGACTTGCAAGATGCACTGAACGGCATTGCTGCGGTAGCAGCCGCTCGGGGTCACAGCGAAGCCGATAAACGCGCCAGAATGGCCGACAAGGTCGCTGCCTATGAGGGCGCGATCGAACGGCTGGTGTCAAAACTCGATGCTGCCTTGGCTGAGAACGCCAACCTGAAGACCGAACTTGCGGACGCTCTCAAACGTGCGGAGACCGCCGAAGGAAGGCCGATTATCTGGCAGAAATACAAAGAATCGCTGGGCTCTGGCCTTGCGGAGCTAACGGTCTGGGCCGGCAAGGGCGGTCTGATTGCCGGATCGGTCTACGTTCTGGGAAATAGCCCGACCGCGACACGACTGTTGACCATTCTCGAAAAGTTACTCTGAACGCTGCCCCCTTCCGGACCGACCTTGAAACGCTCCGGCGGAGCGTTTGCGGTCCGTTGGCTGAAGGCGGCAGGCGCGGCCAAATTCAATTGAAATCAAATTTGGCAAGCCCCCCCCCTACGGCATCAACTCGAACCGGTCCACATCCACCATGCCATGATCCGTGATCTTCAGATGCGGGATCACCGGCAGGGCGAGGAAGGCCAGTTGCAGAAAGGGTTCCTCCAGCACCACGCCCAGCCCCTTGGCCGCCGCCCGCAGCGCCTCCAGCTCTGTGCGGACCTCTTCAAAGCTTTTCAGGCTCATCAGCCCGGCCACCGGCAGCGCCAGTTCGGCCAGCACGCGCCCCCCCGCCACCACGACGAACCCGCCCTCGATTTCTCCCAGCCGGTTCGCAGCCAGCGCCATGTCGTCGTAATCCACCCCAACCACGGCGATGTTGTGATGGTCATGGCAGACGGTCGAGCCGATGGCGCCGCGCTGCAACCCGAAGCCCTGCACAAAGCCGGTGGCGCGGTTGCCGTTCTTGCCGTGCCGCTCGATCACCGCGATCTTGACCAGATCGCGCGAAGGGTCCGGGCGCTTGTCGCCATCCTCGGGCGCGATGTCGTGGGTCAGGTGCGGGGTGATGATCTTGCCCGGCACGATGCCGATCACCGGGGTTTCCACGCGGTTGCCGCCGGTGCGGAAATCACGCGGCTCGATCCGCGGCGCCTTGACCGAATGGCGCGCGACCGGCGGGATCACGCGCCGGGCGGCAAAGTTTTCCGCCGTCATCTCGACCCCGCCGGCAAAGACCCGCGCCACATCGCAAGCCGCAAGGTCCCCCAGCACCACGATGTCGGCCCGCTTTCCGGGCGCGATCAGCCCGCGATCCTTGAGGCCAAAGGCCTCGGCCGCCGAAAGCGAGGCGGCGCGGTAGACGGCAAGCGCGGGCGCGCCAAGGCCGATGGCGGTACGGATCAGATAGTCCAGATGCCCATGCTCGCCGATGTCGAGCGGGTTGCGGTCGTCGGTGCAAAGGCACAGATAGGGCGCGTGCCGCTCGGTGATCAGGGGCGCCAGCGCGTGCAGGTCCTTGGACACCGACCCCTCGCGGATCAGCACCCGCATCCCCTTGCGCAGCTTTTCCAGCCCCTCCTCGGCCGTGGTCGCCTCATGCTCGGTGCGGATGCCGGCGGCGATGTAGCCGTTCAGATCGCGGCCACGCAGCAGGGGGGAATGGCCGTCGATGTGCCGGCCGGCCCAAGCCTCCAGCTTGGCCATGCAGCCGGGGTCCTGGGCCAGAACCCCGGGATAGTTCATGAATTCCGCAAGGCCGATCACGCGCGGATGGTCCATCAGCGGGATCAGGTCCGCCGCCTCCAGCCGGGCGCCGGTGGTTTCCATGTGGGTCGAGGGCACGCAAGAGGAAAGCTGCACGCGGATGTCCATCAGCGTCAGGGCCGACGCCTCAAGGAAATAGTGGATGCCGGTCAGGCCGCAGACATTGGCGATCTCGTGCGGGTCGCAAATCGCCGTGGTCACGCCATGCGGGCCGACGCAGCGGTCGAATTCAAAGGGGGTGACCAGCGAGGATTCGATGTGCAGGTGGGTGTCGATGAATCCGGGCACCAGAATCTGGCCCGTCACGTCGATCACGCGCCTGCCGTCATAATCGCCAAAGACCCCGACAATGGTGTCGCCGCAGATCGCGACATCGGTGACCACCAGATCGCCGGTGATCAGGTCCAGCACCCGCCCGCCGCGCAGCACCAGATCGGCGGGTTCGATCCCGCGGCCTTGGGCGATTCGGGCGGACAGGGGGGCGCGGGTCATGGCGGTCTCCTTTGATCCTAGGGGAACAGCAAAGGGCCGGGGGCGTAAAGGGGCTATGTCCGTCCCCCCTTGCACCCGCGCGTCCAAGGTGCTGCAAGGGGGCATGGGAGGGCCAGGATGCGACCCCTGCGCGGAATACTGCTGAAGCTGATATCGGTGCTGATCTTCATCGTCATGGCGTCGATGATCAAGACCACCGCAGGCTCGGTCCCGGCCGGGCAGACGGTGTTCTTCCGCTCGTTCTTTGCCATGCCGGTGATCGTGGTCTGGCTGGCCATGCGGCGCGAGCTTTCAACCGGGCTGTCCGTCGTCTCGCCGATGGATCATCTGTGGCGCGGCGTGATCGGAACCACGGCCATGGGGCTCGGCTTTGCCGGCCTCGGCTATCTGCCCCTGCCCGAGGTCACCGCCATCGGCTATGCCGCGCCGATCCTGACCGTGATCTTTGCCGCGATGTTCCTGGGCGAAAAGGTGCGCCTGTTTCGCATCGGCGCCGTGGCCCTGGGCATGACCGGGGTCATGATCGTGCTGTCGACGCGCCTGTCCGTGCTGTCGGCCGAGGCGGCGGGCCACCGCGAGGCCTTTGGCGCCATGCTGGTGCTGGGCGGGGCGGTCTTTGCCGCGCTGGCACAGGTGTTCATCCGCCGGCTGGTGCAGACCGAAAAGACCGCCGCCATCGTGTTCTGGTTCTCGCTGACCGGGTCGGGGCTGGCGCTGTTGACGCTGCCCTTCGGCTGGGTGGTGCCGACGCCGGTGCAGGCGGCCACCCTGGTCGGGGCCGGGGTGCTGGGCGGGCTTGGCCAGATCTTCCTGACCTCAAGCTACCGCGAGGCCGACGCCTCGCTGGTGGCGCCCTTCGACTACGCCTCGATGATCTTTGCCATCGCGATCGGCTACTTCGTCTTTGCCGAGGTGCCGACCTGGACCATGCTGGGCGGCGCGGCCCTGGTGATCCTGGCCGGCTGCCTGATCATCTGGCGCGAGCGCCAGCTTGGCCTTGAGCGCGCGGCGCAGCGCAAGTCGATGACGCCGCAGGGCTGATCAGCCGCGCCAGCGGATCACGAAATCCGCCGGGGCAGAGCCGGCCCGCGTGCGCCGGATGTTGGGCATGTCATTGCCGTCGATCCAGGCCCGCGCCGCCGCCGGCGTCTTGCCGTAATGCGCCCAGCGCGCCAGCAGGCGCCGGTCAAGCTCGGCCTCGGGCACGTCAAGCCAGACGCTCGCATCGACAAGGCCGGCAATCCGGTCCCAGGGCGGCTCTTGCAGCAAGAGATAATTGCCCTCGACCACCAGGATGCGGTCGGCGGGGCCCACGACCTCGGCCGCGCCGCGCGACAGCTCCAGCGCACGGTCAAAGACCGGGATCGCCACCTCGCCCTCGGCGCGCAGGCGGCCAAGCAGGTGCACAAAGCCCGCCACGTCAAAGGTGTCCGGCGCGCCCTTGCGCGCGGACAGGCCCCGCGCGGCAAGCACCGCGTCGTCATAGTGAAAGCCGTCCATCGGCACCGCCCTGGCGCCATCCCCCAGCAGGGACACGAGCGCGGCCGCAGCGGTGGATTTGCCCGCCCCCGGGGGACCGGCCAACGCGACCAGCAGCCGTCCCCCGAGCGGGGCACGCGCATGAAGCGCGTCGGCCAGTTCCCCGAGCGTCGTCTCTTTCATCTTGCCCGCCCTGCCTCTGCCGCTCCTCCCTGCCGAGAAGGCACCCGGCAGGACCTCAGGTCAAGGGGGGCGCCTGGTATTGCCTTGGTATGAATTCGGTCCGATGCGCCGGAGCCACGAAACCTGACTGTCTGGTCAAAATATGCTGCCCCCTGCCCTGCCCGCCCGAACATTCCTTGCCGCAGGGGCCAAACCCATGCGAACCTGCCCCCGCCCCCTGTCCGCAAGCCAAGGCCGCCAGATGCAAACCGAAACCCTGACCCGCACCAGCCACCTGCCGCTCGCCGCCCATGCCCGCAATCCCGGCATGGCGCTTGATCTTGACTGGGTGGCGGCCGTGCAGGCCAACACCTCGGCCATCGAGCGGCGCGCGGCCACGATCGGCGGACGCCGCTCGGTCAAGAAGGACTATCAGGCCGCCTGGCTCTTGAAAGCCATCTCGCTGATCGACCTGACCACGCTTTCAGGCGATGACACCGCCGGCCGGGTCCAGCGGCTCTGCGCCAAGGCCCGCCAGCCGGTGCGGCAAGAGATGCTTGACCGGCTTGGCCTGCCGGGCCTGACCGTGGGCGCGGTCTGCGTCTATCACGACATGGTCGAAACCGCCGTCCGCGCGCTTGAAGGCTCCGGCATTCCGGTTGCGGCCGTCTCGACCGGCTTTCCGGCGGGCCTGTCGCCCTATCACCTGCGCATCGCCGAAATCGGCGAGAGCGTCCGCGCCGGGGCGCAAGAGATCGACATCGTGATCTCGCGCCGCCATGTGCTGACCGGCAACTGGCAGGCGCTTTATGACGAGATGCGCGACATGCGCGCGGCCTGCGGCGAGGCCCATGTCAAGGCGATCCTGGCGACGGGTGAGCTTGGCACCCTGCGCAATGTCGCCCGCGCCTCGCTGGTCTGCATGATGGGCGGCGCCGATTTCATCAAGACCTCGACCGGCAAGGAGGGCGTCAACGCCACGCTGCCGGTGACGCTGACCATGATCCGCGCCATCCGCGACTATGAGGCGCGCACCGGCTTCAAGGTCGGCTACAAGCCGGCGGGCGGCATCGCCAAGGCCAAGGACGCGCTGACCTATATGGCGCTAATGAAGGACGAGCTGGGCCATCCCTGGCTGCAGCCGGACCTCTTCCGCTTTGGCGCCTCCTCGCTGCTGGGCGACATCGAGCGGCAGCTTGAACACCACCTGACCGGCCACTACTCGGCCGCCAACCGTCATGCGATGGGCTGAGAAATGAATGCACTGCGCGCAAGAGGGGCGCTGCCCCTCGCGACAAGGTCGCTCACCCCGGGATATTTTGGCCAAAGTGAATGGCTCTTCGGGTTTCACTTTGGAAAAAATATCCCCGCCGGAGGCTCAGGCCAGCCTCGGACGATCCACTTTTCAGGGAAAACGTCATGAACACGCCCACCGTCCGCGAGATTTTTGACAGCATGGCCTATGGTCCCGCCCCCGAAAGCAATGCCGAGGCGCTGGCCTGGTTGGCGGGGCATGGGCAGCGCTTCGGCCACTGGATCGACGGCGCTTTCACGGCGCCCGGCCAGACCTTCGCCACCCGCAACCCCGCCACCGGCGCCGTTCTGGCCGAGGTGACCCAGGGCAGCAGCGCCGATCTTGACGCCGCCGTCGCCGCCGCCCGCCGCGCCCAGCCGAAATGGGCGCGGCTTTCGGGGCATCGGCGCGCGCGGATCCTCTATGCCCTGGCCCGGCTGGTACAGAAGCAGTCGCGGCTGTTCGCGGTGCTGGAGACGATGGACAACGGCAAGCCGATCCGCGAGAGCCGCGACATCGACGTGCCGCTGGTGGCGCGGCATTTTTATTATCACGCCGGCCTGGCCCAGCTACTGGCGGCCGAGCAGCCGGGGATGGAGCCCTTGGGCGTCTGCGGCGCGGTCATCCCCTGGAACTTTCCGCTGCTGATGCTGGCCTGGAAGGTGGCACCGGCTCTGGCCGCCGGCAATACCGTGGTGCTGAAGCCGGCCGAGTACACCCCGCTGACCGCCCTTCTGTTCGCCGAGATCAGCCGCGAGGCGGGCCTGCCCAGGGGCGTTCTGAACATCGTCACCGGCGATGGCGAGACCGGGGCGGCGCTGGTGGCGCATCCGGACGTGAACAAGATCGCCTTTACCGGCTCCACCTCGGTCGGGCGCAAGATCCGCACCGCCACGGCCGGCACCGGCAAGGCGCTGACGCTGGAGCTGGGCGGCAAGTCGCCCTACATGGTCTTTGAGGACGCCGACATCGACAGCGCCATCGAGGGGCTGGTCGATGCGATCTGGTTCAACCAGGGCCAGGTCTGCTGCGCCGGCTCGCGCCTCTTGGTGCAGGAGGGTGTGGCCGAGCGGTTCCACAGCAAGCTCAAGCGGCGGATGGACGGGCTGCGCCTGGGCGATCCCCTGGACAAGTGCATCGACGTCGGCGCCATCGTGGACCCGGTGCAACTGGCCACGATCAAGGGGCTGGTCGAGGGCTGCACCGACGGGCAGGTCTATCACGCCGCCTGCGCCGTGCCGGCGGGCTGCTACTATCCGCCGACGCTGATCACGGGTCTCTCGGCCGCATCGACCCTGATGCAGGAAGAGATCTTTGGCCCGGTGCTGGTGTCGATGACCTTTCGCACCCCCGAAGAGGCGGTCGCGCTGGCCAACAACACCCGCTATGGCCTCGCCGCCACGGTCTGGACCGAGAACGTCAACCTTGCGCTCGACATCGCGCCCAAGCTCAAGGCCGGCGTGGTCTGGGTCAACGCCACCAACCTGTTTGACGCGGCCGCCGGTTTCGGCGGGGTTCGCGAAAGCGGCTTTGGCCGCGAGGGCGGCTGGGAGGGCTTGCTCGCCTATCTCAAACCCGCGCGCGCGTCCCGCGCCCTGCCTGCTCCCAAGGCGGCACCGACGCTGGCGGTGCAGTCGGTCGAGGGCTTGGACCGCACCGCCAAGCTTTTCATCGGCGGCAAGCAGGCGCGGCCCGACGGGGGCTATTCGCGGGCGGTGATCTCGCCGCGCGGCAAGCTTCTGGGGCACGTCGGCATTGGCAACCGCAAGGACATCCGCAACGCGGTCGAGGCGGCCCATGCGGCCCGGGGCTGGGCCCGGACCACGGCCCACAACCGCGCGCAGGTGTTGTTTTACATCGCCGAGAATCTGTCCGCCCGCGAGGCCGAATTCGCGGCGCGGATCAAGGAGCAGACCGGCAAGCCCGGCACCGAAGAGGTGGAGGCCGCGATCGAGCGCCTCTTCACCTATGCCGCCTGGGCCGACAAGTTCGACGGCGCGGTCAAGTCGGTGCCGATCCGCGGCGTCGCCATCGCGATGAACGAGGCGCGGGGCGTCATCGCCGCGCTTTGCCCCGACGAGGCGCCGCTGCTGGGCCTTGTGTCGGTCATGGCGCCGGCGATTGCGATGGGCAACACCTGCGTTCTGGTGCCCTCGGAATCGGCGCCGCTTTCGGCCACCGACCTTTATCAGGTGCTGGAAACCTCGGACCTGCCGGGCGGCGTGGTCAACATCGTCACCGGCGCGCACCGCGAACTGGCCAAGCCCCTGGCCGGGCATCTGGATGTCGATGCGATGTGGAGCTTTTCCAGCCAGCCGCTGTCGCAGATGATCGAGGCGGAAAGCGCCGGGAACCTGAAACGGACCTGGGTCAACCACGGCCGCGCGCGCAACTGGTTCGCGGCCGAGGGCGAGGGGCGCGCGTTCCTGCGTCAGGCAACCGATGTGAAAACCGTCTGGGTTCCCTACGGCGAGTGATCGGGGCGCCCCGCCGCGATCACGCCCGCCAGACGCTCGGCATCGCGCCAGGCGCCCCAGATAAAGGCCGAGCCGCGGCAGGACAGCCAGGGCAGGCCGACGAAGTAGAGGCCGGGCACCTCTGACACGCCATCCTGGTGGCGTGGGCGTCCCTTGGCGTCAAAGACGTCGATCCCGATCCAGCCGAAGTCATTGGCAAAGCCGGTGGCCCAGATGATGCTGGCGATCCCGGCCTTGGCCAGATCAAGGCGCCGGATCGGGTCGGTCACGCTGTCCGGCAGCGGACCCAGCACATGCGCCTCCGGCTCGGGCGGCAGGTCAAGGCCCTGCGCGGCGGCAAAGGCATCGGCCTCGCGCAGGACCGACAGGTAATCGGCATCGCCGCGCGCGATGTCGCGGGCCAGATCGCCTTGCAGCAGCAGTGCCCCATCCTGAAAGCCGCCCGCGCGGCCCAGAAGCATGATGCCCTGCGCGGCCAGCCGGCGAAAATCCATCGTCTGGCCGCCGTAGGCGCCGCTGACGGCGATGGTCACATGCTCGGTCGCCGGATCGCGGGTCTTGACGTCCCATTTGCCCAGCACGCCCAGCCACCAGACAAAATCCTTGCCCCGGTAGCGGCGCGGCGGGCGGTCGTGCGGGCCGACCGACAGCCAGACCTCGCGCCCCGCGCGCCGAAGCTCTTCGGCGATCTGCGCCCCGGACGATCCGGCGCCCACCACCAGGACCCCGCCCGGCGGCAACTGGCCGGGGTTCTTGTAGCCAGAGGAGTGGATCTGCATGATCCCCGCCGCAGCCGGCACCATCACCGGGATCAGCGGCTTCTGGAACGGCCCAGTGGCCACGACGACGGCGCGCGCCTCGATCATTCCCCCCGGCGTTTCGGCGACAAAGCGCCCTGCGGCCGTGCGCGTCAGCGCCTTGACCTCGACGCCAAGGCGCAGCGGCGCGTCGATCTGGCGGGCGTAGGTCTCAAAGTAGGCGGCGATGCGTTCCTTGGGCGGAAATTCGTCCGGGCCCAGATCGTCAAAGGTCAGATCGGGAAAGCGGTCATGCCAGGCCGGACCATTGGCCACCAGCGAATCCCACCGCTCAGACCGCCAGCGCTCGGCGATGCGGGCGCGCTCCAGCACCAGATGTGGCACGCCCAGCGCGCCAAGATGGCGGCTGGTGGCCAGCCCGGCCTGCCCGGCGCCGATGACCAGAGTGTCGATGTGTTCCGCGTTCATCTTCGGGCTCCTGTGGCTTCATTCATCGCCGGGCACCCCGTATGAGGGCGCCTCGGTCGGGTCTTCGGCGCGCTGGACATAGGCGGCCATCTGCGGGCGGTAGACCTCCCAGGCGCTGCGCAGCATGGCTATGGGCTCTTCCGCCCAGTCGATGCGCAAATCGGCCAGCGGCCAGGAGAGGCGGTCCGCGATCTTGAGCCCGGCCGAGCGGACCGGCCCCGCCTCGCCCCCCGCCGCAAGACCGGCCTCAAGCGCCAGCATCAACCGGTCCCCCAGATGGCCGCTGGCGGCCTCGAAGGCGGCGACCATGGCGGCAGGAATGCCGGAGTCGGCCAACAGGTTTCCCCCCGCCGCGCAATCGCGGCCCGCTGCCTGCCCCCAGACCCCCAGGACCTGTGTGCCGGAATGGATCGCTGTGGCGCCCGCGCGGTCCACCACCAGAAGCTGGCGATAGCCGATATGCGCCCGCCCCGCCGTGACCCGCGCCAGCGCCTCGGCCGCGCCCAGCCCCGCCTCCATCGCGTCCAGGATCAGGGGGCCCAAGGCCGGATCGGTGACGTTCTGGCTGGCCACGGCGCCCACCCCCGCCCGCACGTGCGCGCAGCGCGCCGCCACCGCCGGCGAGGAGGAAGAGATGACCATGCCGAACTGACCGGTCCGCGCGCAGCGCGCGATGAGCGAAAAGGTCATCGCCCTAGTCCGGAATGACGGCGGTGCCGTCGATTTCCACCAGCCAGTTCGGCCGCGCCAGCGCCGAGACCACCAGCCCCGTGGAAACCGGATGCACGCCCCGGATATACTCGCCCATGGTCCGGTAAACCGCCTCGCGGTGGCGCACATCGGTGATGTAGACCACCACCTTGACCAGATGCTCCATCGTGCCGCCGCATTCCTCGATCAACTGGCGGATGTTCTGCATCACCTTGTGGGTCTGCTCCACCGGATCGTGGCTGCCGATGTCCTTGGCATCGTCCAGGTTCTGCGGGCATTGGCCACGCAGATAGACCGTGCGCCCGCCCCGCGTCACCACGGCCTGGCACAGGTCGTTGTCCAGCTTCTGCTCAGGGTAGGTGACCTTGGTGTTGAACTTGCGGTGCCGTAGATGGGCCATGGTGTTTCCTTTCGGGTCAAGTCAGGGCAGGCGCGAGGGGCCGGGCTCCAGCCCCGCCACCTCGCGCCGGAACGAAGGGGTATCGCCGCGATCATCGGGCGTGTCGATCTCTTCGGCAAAGCGGCGGCCGGCGTAGGTGGCCCAGGCGATGGGGCCGGGCGCGGCGGCGTCGCCGATCAGCCGGACCGAGCGGAGGCCGGCATCGGCCCATTCGGACTGCCGGGCGCGCAGGTCGTGAAACAGGCTGTCGCTGGGCAGGCGCGAGGTGACCATCACCACCGCATCGGCCGGCAGCGCGGTTTCGGCCCCGGTCCAGGTGCAGCCCAGCGTGACCTCGCCCCGGCCGACCGCCTGCGGCGCCTTGCTGGTGTGAACCGTCACCCCCAGGCCCAGCAGCCGGCGCATGATCACCGCTTGCTCCAGCGTGTTTTCGGTCCATTCGGCCACCTTGGTCGCCGGGGTGACGAAATCCACCCGGCAGCCCCGCGTCACCAGCAGCTCGGCCAGGACCGAGCCCATGTAGAAATGGTCATCGTCATACAGCATCACCCGCCCGCCCGTGGGGCCAAGGCCCTCCATCAGATCGTCGGGCGTCCAGACCGGCATGGCGGCATCGGTCGGGATCGGGCGCAGGCGCAGCCGCGCCACCGCGTCACGGCGCCAGACCGCGCCCGTGGCGATGGCCACATGCTCGGCCCCGAGCGACAGGACATCCTGGGCGTTCAGGCGGCTGTCGCGGTAGATTTCCGCGTTGGTCATCGGGGCAAGCTGACCGGTGCGGTAGTCGGCCACGCGCCCCCAGGCCGACAGGCCCGGCAGCGCCCGCTCGCGCGCCACGCGCCCGCCCAGGACCTGCCCCGCCTCGGCCAGCGTCACCTTGTAGCCCCGCCGCGCCGCCTGAAGGGCCGCCTCAAGCCCGGCCGGCCCGGCGCCGACCACCAGCACCGTCTGGGACGGGCCCTTGGGGCGTGCACGCTCGGGGTGCCATCCCTTGCGCCACTCTTCCATGAAGGCGGTGTTCTGCGTGCAGCGGCTGATCGCCCCGGTCATGTCGCCCGAGACGCAGATGTTGCAGCCGATGCACTCGCGGATGTCCTCGAACCTGCCCTCGGCGATCTTTTTCGGCAGAAAGGGATCGGCGATCGAGGGGCGCGCCGCGCCGATGAAATCAAGGATGCCGGACCGGACCTGCCGCACCATCGCATCGGCACTGGTAAAGCGCCCCACACCGACGACAGGTTTCGAGGTCAGCGCCCGGATGCCGCGCACCAGGTCCTCTTGCGCGCCCTCGGGCACAAAGCGCGAGGTGCCCGAACACTCCGCCCAGGTGCCCTGCGCCAGGTCCCAGATGTCCGGCAGATCGCCGTGCATCTCGATGAAGTCGCGCAGCTCGGCATTGGAAAAGCCCAGCGCGCCCTGCTCGTGCAGCGACAAGCGCAAGGAGATGGCGATCTCACCCCTGGTCTCTTCGCGCGCCTCGTCCACCACCTCGCGCAGAAAACGTCCACGGTTTTCCAGAGAGCCGCCGTATTCGTCGCTGCGCTGGTTCGTCGCCCGGCTGAGAAAATGTTGCAGGATGCCGAAGCCATGCGCGCCGTAAAGGCAGACGATGTCAAATCCCGCGCTCTGGCTGCGCCGAAACGCATGGCGGAACCAGCGGCGCAGGTCGCGGATGTCCTGGCGGTCCATGGTGCGGGCCTGCACCGGGTCCGAGGTAAAGGTCAGGATCGGCCCACCCGTCACCGCCAGCGGCACCTCGCGGCTGTAGAGGTTGGGCCCGTTGATGCCGGAATAGGCCAACTGGATGCCCGCCAGCGCGCCGCCCGATTTCATCGCCTCGGCCATGGCGGCCAGCGCGGGAATGTCCTTGTCCTCCCACAGGTGCTGCTCGATGAAGGGGGTGATCTCGCTGGAGGGGTGAATCTCGGTCTGTTCGGTAAAGATCACGCCCCAGCCGCCCTCGGCCTTGGTGCGGCGCATCTCGGCCACGGCCGAGGGGTCGCGGTAGCCGCCGCCGTTGCAATGGGGCACCTGGTAGAACCGGTTCGGGGCGATCTTGGGGCCGATGCGGACCGGCTCGAACAGGATGTCGGTGCGGCTGGCGCCGCCGTCCTTGGGCATGATCGGGGCTTTCGGCTGGGTCGGTGCGTCAAAGGCGGGGCCGCCGCGCAGGGCGGCCCCTGCCGGGGTCACTTTTTCAGGTTGGTCCAGATCGCGTCGTACAGCGCCTGGGTCTCGGCATCGCAGACCGCGACAAAGCTGCCGGGCGCGGCATCGGCCGGCGGGTTGTTTTCCGGGCTGCTCTTGATCTCGTCCAGCAGGAAAGGCTCTACCCCCGTCACGCCCGAGGTATAGGCGGCGTAGTTGGTCACGGCGGCCGCGTTTTCGGGATCGAGCAGGAAGTTCATGAACTTCAGCGCGTTGTCGCGGTTGGGCGCATCCTTCAGCAGCACCACGTTGTCCATCCAGACCACATAGCCCTCTTTGGGATAGGCATATTCGACATTGGCGCCCTCGGCCCGCGCCTTGGCGGAAAAGCCGTTAAAGATCATCCCCGCCGCCGCGTCGCCCGACACCAGCACATCCTTGGCCGTGTCCGATCCGAAGCTGGCCCAACTCGCCTTGGCCGCAACCAGCATGTCAGAGAGGGCGCGAAGCTGGTCCCTGTCGGTGCTGCACTGCGGAATACCAAGATAGATCGAGCCCAGCGCCAGCACCTCGCCCTGGCTGTCCAGCACGTTGATCCTGCCCTTCAGCTCTTCGGGCGGATCAAAGATCATCGCCAGGGTGCGGATGTCGCCGGCATAGACATCACGGTTGACCGAGAAAGAGGTCGAGCCCCACTGATAAGGGATCGAGGACATGCGGCCCGGATCAAAGGGCACATCCAGCCACTGCGGCGCGATGTTGCCGAAGTTCGGGATGTCGGCGGGCGCGAAGGTATCCAGAAGCCCCTCGCCGGCCATGATCTGAACCATGTAGTCGGTCGGCACGGCCACGTCGTACTGGCCCATCTTGCCCGCCTTCAGGCTGGCCAGCATCGCCTCGTTGCTGTCATAGGTGTCGATCGTCACCGCGATGCCGGTCTCGGCGGTGAACTTGTCGACCAGCTCCTGCGGGATGTATTCGAACCAGTGATAGACCGAAAGCGAGCCTTCGGCCTGTGCGGCCCCGGCCAGCAGGCAGAGGGCGGAGGTGGCGGTCAGAAAACGTCTCATGGCGGTCTCCTTGTTGAGCGGGCTCTAGACCGATGCGGTCGGGCGGCCCTTGCGGTTGATGAGATAAGAGAGGGTGACGATCAGGATCGACAGGGCCAGCATCATGGTGGATATCGCCATGATGCCGGGCTTGATCCCCTGCTTGACCGATCCATAGATCGCGGTCGGCAAGGTCTCCATTCCGGCGCCCTTGACGAAATTGGTGATGATGAAATCGTCAAGGCTGATGATGAAGGCCAGAAGGTACCCCGAGACGACGCCCGGCGCCATCAGCGGCAGAAGCACCAGAAAGAAAGCCTGCGCGCGGCTGGCGTAAAGATCGCGCGCCGCCGTCTCATAGCTGCCGTCGATGCCCTGTAGCCGCGCGGCGATGGGCAGATAGGCAAAGGGAATGCAAAAGGTGACATGCGCGACCAGGATCGTCATGTAGCCGGGGGTAAAACCGATCATGGTGAAAAAGATCAGGCTGGCCACGGCGGTCACGATCTCGGGCACCATCAGCGGCAGGTTGATCAGCGCAAAGGTCAGCGAACGGGTGCGAAAGGCCCCGGCACGCAGCATCCCCAGCGCCGCCGCCGTCGCGATCACGGTCGAGACGCTGGCCGCCAGCACGGCGATGGTCAGCGAATTCCACGCCGCCGCCTTGTACCGGGGCGCCTCGGGGCCGGTAAAGACCTCGCCATACCAGCGCCAGGAAAATCCGCCCCAGGTTGTGATCGAGGTGGATGCGTTGAACGAATAGACCATGACCACGATCAGCGGCGCATAAAGCACGGTCAGGCACAGCAGCGTCAGCCCGCGAAAGCCCGGATAGTGGCGAACGGGACGCAGGGCCATCAGCGCACCTCGGCCCGGCTGGCGCTGCGGGCGTAGATCAGCAGCAGGACCAGAACCATGCTCATCAGGATCATCGAGGCCGCCGCGCCAAAGGGCCAGTTGCCGAGCGATTTCTTGAACTGCTCCTCGATCAGCGAGCCGATCATGAAATTCTTGGCCCCGCCCAGAAGGTTGGGCGCCAGGAACGCCCCCAGAGAGGGGATGAACACCAGAAGACAGCCGGCGATGATGCCCGGCCGCACGTTCGGCAGCACGATCTTGCGCAGGATGGTCCAGCGGCCGGCGTAAAGATCGGCCGCCGCCTCGGACAGGGCAAAGTCGTAGCGCTCGACGGCGGCATAGATCGGCAGCACCATGAAGGGCAGGTAGCTGTAGAAAAGCCCCAGTTGCACCGCCAGATTGGTGTTGATCAGCGCCAGCGGCGCGTCGATCAGGCCCAGGCCCAGAAGCGCCTCGTTCAGCGGGCCGTTCTCGCGGATCAGAAAGCGCAAGGACACCGTGCGGATCAGAAGGTTCACCCAATAGGGCACCGTGATCAGGAACAGCCAGACGCCCCGGCTGCTGGCGGGGCGCGTGGCGATGAAAAAGGCGGCCGGAAAGCCGATGGCCAGGCACAGCGCCGTGGCCACCAGCGCCTGCACGATCGAGCGCCAGAACACCGTCAGATAGGTCCATTCCAGCCGCGCAGGCTCGTCCCCGAACAGGCCCCGGTTGACAAAGAACTGGTCATAGGCCGCCAGCGAGAACTCCCAGATCACCCCGCCGCGCATTTCCTTGGTCAGAAAGGAATAGACCGCCATCAAGAGGACGGGCAGCAGCAGGAACACCCCCACCATGACCCAGGTCGGCAGCAACAGCGGCAGGCGGATACCGCGATAGCTGGCCGAACCGGGCCCGGAAAGGGAGGCAGGACCCGCCATCAGTCGTCCAGAAGGCGCGCGGCGCCTTCCTCCAGGTGCAGGCCCACCCGCGCGCCGGGTTCGGGCAGCACGGTTCTGGCGGCGTTTTGCAGACGAAGCTGCATCTCGGCCCCGCCATCCAGCCGCACCACAAGGTGCAGATCGGTGCCCAGATAGACGATCTGGCGCACCGTGGCGGCCAGGCCGCTGCCCTCGGGCAGCAGGGTCAGCCGCTCGGGCCGGATCGACAGGTGCCGCCGGCCCGTTCCGGCCGCCGCGCCGGCGCACAGGACCTGCTGCCCGCCGGGCAGGACCACCCGCGTCTGCCCGGCCTCGGGGCCAAGCGCCTCGACCTCCAGAAGGTTGGTCTGGCCGATGAACGCGGCCACAAAGCGGTTGACCGGCGCCTCGTAGATCTCGCGGGGCGGGCCGATCTGCTGCACGCGCCCCGCGCTCATCACCGCGATGCTGTCCGACATGGTCAGGGCCTCTTCCTGATCATGGGTGACAAAGACAAAGGTGATGCCGGTCTCTTGCTGAAGCTGCTTCAGCTCCATCCGCATCGCCTGCCGCAGCTTGAGGTCAAGCGCCGACAGCGGCTCGTCCAGCAACAGCACCTTGGGCTGCGGCGCCAGCGCCCGGGCCAGCGCCACGCGCTGCTGCTGGCCGCCGGAAAGCTGCGCCGGCGCGCGGCTGGCGAAATCGGACAGATGCACCATCTCCAGCATCTCGCCGGCACGGCGGGTCCGGGCCGCCCGGTCCATCCCCTTCATCCTGAGCCCGAAGGCGACGTTGTCCAGCACCGACATGTGCGGAAAGAGGGCGTAGTGCTGGAACACCGTGTTGACCGGGCGCTGGTTCGGCTCCAGACCGGCGATGTTCTGGCCAAAGAGCAGGATCTCGCCCTGCGTCAGATCCTCGAACCCCGCGATCAGGCGCAAAAGGGTGGTCTTGCCGCAGCCCGAGGGGCCAAGCAGGGTGAAAAAGGCGTTGTCCTGAATGGTCAGCGAAACGCCGTGCAGCGCCGTGAAGGTGCCAAAGTCCTTGGTGACCCCGCGAATGTCGACTGCAACGCTCATCGGCTGGCCCATACCCCCCGGACTGTGATACAGAGGCTAAAGCGGCGGATTTCCGGGGTATATACCCCAAACGAGGTATGGCGAGCATGTCAGGGGTGGCCGATGCCGTCGAATCCCACCTGGCCGAGGTCCTGCGCGGGATCGGGGCCGGGGGGTTCGAGGATGCGCTCTGGTCTTTCCTTGATGTGCTCTGCGCGCCGGACAATCTGATCATCCTGGCCTATCCCACGGCCGGACCGCCGCAGGTGCTGCACCGGCGCACCGGCAGCGCCCAGGTCTTTGCCCAGCTTGAGGCAACCTATCTGGCCGGCGCCTACCGGCTGGACCCGTTCTATGATCTGCACCTGCGCCGCGTGCCGGCCGGCGCCTACCGCCTGTCGGACATCGCGCCCGACGCCTTTCAGCGCAGCCGCTACTTTCTGGACTACTACGACCAGACCGGCCTGATCGACGAGATCACCTTTGTCGCCTATCCCTCGACCGGGGCCAGCCTGAACATCTGCATCGGCCGCGACAGCACCTCGGCGCGCGGCTTTGGCCCGCGCGACATCGAAAGCTGCCAAAGGATCGCTCCGGTCATCGCCGCCCTGGCCGAGGCGCGGTGGGCCACGCTGGCGCGCACCAGCGGCCCGGCCGAGGACACCGCCGCCTTTTTGGCGGGCAGGGCCCGGTCGCGGCTGGGCATCCATCTGTCGCCCCGTCAGGCCGAGGTGGCGCTCATGATCCTGCGCGGCCATTCGACGGTGTCGATCGGCCTGCGCCTGGGCCTGTCGGCACAGACGATCAAGGTCTTTCGCCGGCAGCTTTACGCGCGGTGCGGCATCTCCTCGCAGGCAGAGCTTTTCGGGCTGATGCTGCCCCTGATGAAAGAGGGCGCCGCCTCGCTGGCCGGTCTTTCGCCGGTGGCATGACGGCGCCAGCCGGGCTATGGTGACGCCATCCTCCCGAACACCGAGCCGCCATGCTGTCGACCCTGACCAACCCGACCTTTCGCCACCTCTTTGCCGCGCAGATCGTGGCGCTTTTGGGGACCGGCCTGGCCACCGTGGCGCTTGGCCTCTTGGCCTGGCGCCTTGCGGGCGAGGATGCGGGCGCGGTGCTGGGCACGGCGCTGGCGATCAAGATGGTGGCCTATGTCACGCTCGCCCCGCTTGCCGCCGCCGTGGCCGAGCGGCTGCCCCGCCGGGCCTTTCTGGTGGCGCTGGACCTGATCCGCGCCGGCGTGATCGCCTGCTTGCCCTTCGTGACCGAGGTCTGGCAGGTCTATGCCCTGATCTTTGCGCTTCAGGCGGCCTCGGCCGGGTTCACACCGGCGTTCCAGGCCGTGATCCCCGACGTCCTGAGGAACGAAGAGGATTACACGCGCGCGCTGTCCCTGCTGCGCCTGGCCGAGGATCTGGAGCAACTCGCCTCGCCCGTCATCGCCGCGCTGCTGCTGACCGTGGTCAGCTTTCCCGTGCTGTTCGCGGGCACCGTGGCGGGGTTTGTCGGCTCTGCCCTCTTGGTCGTGACCGCCCGCCTGCCGGACCGGGCGCGCGGCGAGGGCGGCCGATTCTGGGCCGACGTGACCAAGGGTGTGCGGATCTACCTGGCCACCCCGCGCCTGCGCGGGTTGATGGTGATGGAGGCCGCCGTCGCCGCCGCCGGCGCCATGGTCTATGTCAACACCGTGGTCATGGTGCAGGCGCGTCTGGGTCTTGGCGAAGAGGCGGTGGCGCTGGCCTTTGCGGGCTTTGGCGCCGGCTCGATCCTGGCGGCGCTGATCCTGCCACGCCTGCTGCTGCGGCTGGCAGACCGGCCCGTGATGATCGGCGGCGCGGCGCTGATGGTGGCCGGCGTGGCGCTGGTGCCGCTGGTGGGCAGCCTGGCCGCGCTGATCGCTCTGTGGGCCGTGATCGGCTTCGGCTTTTCCCTGACCCAGACGCCCATCGGTCGCATCATCAACCGCTCGGCGCACGAGGCCGACCGGGGCGCGGTCTTTGCCGCGCAGTTCGCGCTCAGCCATGCCTGCTGGCTGGTCAGCTATCCGCTTGCCGGCTGGGTCGGCGCCGCTGCGGGGATGAGCGTCGCCGCCCTGGTGCTGGCCGCATCCGGCGCGGCGGGGCTGGTCGCAGTCTTGCGGATCTGGCCCGCGCAAGAGGAAACCGCGCTTGACCACCACCACCCCGACCTGCCCCCCGATCACCCGCATCTGGCCGCGCACGGGGCCCGCCACGCCCATCCCGTCGTCATCGACGATCTGCACCGCCGCTGGCCCCACGCCGCCCATTGACAGCGCCGGGGCCGTGGGATACGCGTTATGGAACGTTCCATGACGCAAAAACCGCCCGTTTCGCCCTTGGCGGCATTCAGTCGTCCCGGCGCCGCGAGCGGAGGTTATCGTCTTGGCCCAGACCGTTCCCCAGGACATCCTGAACGCGTTGACCGACGTGGCCATGCCCCGCCTCGCCCCCGAGCCGGAGTTTGCCGACAGCATCGCCGTTGACGGCCGCCTGCTGCCGGTCCGCGCCTGCGGCGCCCTGGTCATGGGCAGCGGCGCGGCGGGCCTGCGCGCGGCGGTGGAGCTCAAGCGGCGCGGCGCGGATGTGGTGATCATCAGCCAAAGCGCCTGGGGCGGCACCTCGGCCTGCTCGGGGTCGGACAAGCAGACGCTGCACACGGCCAACACCGCCGACCGGGGCGACAATTTCCAGGACATGGCCCAGGCCATCCGCGCCGGCGGCGCGATGGACGAGGACACGGCCTATGTCGAGGCGGTCGGTTCGGTCCGGGCCATGGCCTCGCTGCAATACCTTGGCCTGCCGCTGCCGCAGGACGGGCTTGGCGGCACGCTGCGCTATCAGACCGACCACGACGAGGTGGGCCGCGCCACAAGTTGCGGGCCGCGCACCTCGCGCCTGATGGTCCAGGTGCTGGCGAGCGAGGCGCTGCGGCTGGGCATACCCTTTTTCAACCACACGACCGGCGTGCAGATTCTGACCGAGGGCGACGGCGATGTGCGCCGCGTCACCGGCATCCTTGCCGTGCGGCCCAAGGCGCAGTGCGCCGAAAACCCGCTGGGCCTGACGCTGTTTCGCTGCGCGGCGCTGGTGATCGCGGCCGGCGGCCCGGGCGAGATGTACCGCGATTCGGTCTATCCGAACGGCTGCTTCGGCGCGCTCGGCCTTGCGCTTGCGGCGGGGGCCGATCTGGTCAACCTCACCGAAAGCCAGTTCGGCATCGGCACCCGGCGCGAGGGGTTCCCGTGGAACCTGTCGGGCACCTATGTGCAGGCGATGCCCCATATCTATTCGCTGGACGAAGGCGGCACCGAGCACAACTTTCTGGCCGACACCTACCGAACGACGCAGGAACTGGCCTCAAACATCTTTCGCAAGGGCTATCAGTGGCCCTTTCATGCCACGCGGATGCTCGATTTCGGATCAAGCCTGGTCGATCTGGCCATCGCGCGCGAGAACCGGGCGGGGCGGCGGGTGTTCATGGACTTCAACCGCAATCCCCTGCCCGTGCCCGGCGATCAGCCATTCAGCCTTGAGCGGCTTGATGCCGACGTGGCCGCCTATCTGGGCAAGGCGGGCGCGGTGCAGGCGCTGCCGATCGAGCGGCTGGCCCACATGAACCCGCTCTCGATCGAGCTTTATCTGCGCTACAAGGTCGACATCCGGCGCGAGCCGCTGGAATTCGCCGTCAACAACCAGCACATGAACGGCGGCATCGCGGTGGACACCTGGGGCCGCAGCAGCCTGGCCGGGCTTTACGCCGTGGGCGAGGCGGCGGGCACGCATGGCGCGACGCGGCCGGGCGGGGCGGCGCTGAACGCCGGGCAGGTGATGGGCACGCGCGCGGCCGAACACATCGCCGCCAGCGGTCGGGCGCGGCAGCCGGCGCAGGGCGCCGGCCCCGCGCAGCTTTCCGGCGCGCTGCGGCGGATCGAGGCGGTACTTCGCCCCGGCAGCCCGCTCAGCCTGCGCGAGGTCAGGGATGAGGTGCAGGCCCGCATGAGCGATCACGCCGGCATTCTGTGCAACGCGCAGGACGTGGCGGCGGCCCTGCGGGCGGCGCGGGCCCTGAACCGCAGGATCGCCGACGCCGGCATCGCGGCGCTCCGGGGGGCCGAGGTGGCGCGGGCGCTGCAATGGCAGCAGATGGCCCTGGCGTCAGAGGCCGTGCTGGCGGCGCTGGACCATTACATCGCGATGGGCGGCGGCAGCCGGGGGGCGCGGGCGATCTGCGATCCGGCGGGCGAGTCGGTGCCCGCCACGCGGCACGGACCCCTGCCTGCGTTCCGGTTCCGCAAGGAACGCCCCCAGGACCGCGACGCGCAGATCGTGGTGCGTCTGGTGGACGGGGCCTTGCACCTTTCCACCCGCCCCAACCGGCGGTTTGACGCGGCTGCCAAGGCCTTTTTCGAACGTGACTGGCCCGCCTGGCTGACCGGCGCGGTCTATGACCTGGACGGCGGGGGCGCGCGGGATGCTTGAGTTCAAGAGCCGCAAGGCGCTCGCGGTGGGCGAGGCGATGGTCGAGATGGCCCCGCTCGGCGGCGGCCAGTACCGGCGGGGCTTTGCCGGCGACACCTTCAACACCGCCTGGCACATGGCGCGGGCGCTGCGGGGGCGGGCACAGGTCGGCTTTGTCAGCCGCGTGGGCAGCGACCGGATTTCCGACGACTTCGTCGCCGAGGCGCAGGCGGACGGTCTGGACATCTCGGCGATCCAGCGCGATCCGGGGCGGGGCATGGGGCTGTACCTGATCGAGCTTTCCGGGGTCGAGCGCAGCTTTCACTACTGGCGCGACACATCGGCCGCGCGCGGGCTGGCGGCCGATCCCCTGGCGCTGGACCGGGGCTTTGCCGGGGCGGGGCTGATCCATCTGTCGGGCATCACGCTGGCCATTCTGCCGGCCGCCGGCCGCGAGACCCTGCTGGGCGCCCTGGCCCGGGCGCGGGCCGCGGGCGCGGTGGTGTCGTTCGACCCCAACATCCGGCCGCGGCTCTGGTCCTCGCTTGACGAGGTGCGGCAGGTGATCCCGCGGGTGCTGGCGCTGACCGACATCGCCCTGCCCAGCTTTGACGACGAGGCCGCCGTCTGGGGCGACGCCGACCCAAGCGCCACGCTTGGGCGGCTCGCGGCGGCCGGTGTCGCCGAGATCGCGGTCAAGGATGGTGCGCGGCCGGTCTGGCTGCGGGCGGATGGCGCGGAGGCCTCGGTACCGACGCCGGCGGTGACGGGCATCCGCGATACCACCGGCGCGGGGGACGGCTTCAACGCCGGCTATCTTGCCGCCCGCCTGACGGGGCAGGGGCCCCTGGCGGCGGCGGAAGCCGGGCAGCGCTTCGCGGCCGAGGTGCTGAAACACTACGGCGCGCGCCTGCCCAGGGATGCCGTCCCGGAAGTGGGGTAGGGGCAGCCCGACGCAGGCGCAGCGGCGCCGTCGCGCGGACAAGGACACGCGCTTTCGCTGCCCGTGTGGGAGCGGCGAGGGTGGACCCGTTCCGCATGACCACGACCAAAGTCGGGCGGAGAAGGAAAGGCACCGCCTTTCCCCGCCCGTGTGGGAACATGTCCGGTAGACCGGTTCCGCCTTCACACCAGAGGCCAGCGCCTGACCTGGCTGGCGCGAAGCGCCTGCCGGGGGAAGGGCAGGCGCTGGCCGAGGGCCTTTGGGGCCCTCGG
>JBQTIT010000093.1:0-3334 GCA_052387855.1 Paracoccaceae bacterium | reverse complement strand
CCCTCGGCCAGCGCCCGCCCCGCCCCCGGCGGGCGCTGGCCTCTGTCAGCTATTCGGAACCGGTATACCCGCCACTGTTCCCACACGGGCGGGAAAAAGCATTGCGTTTTCCTTTTAGCCCGAATTGACCGAGGCTATGGCCGATCTCACGCGATGCCGCCTGCCCCATCCCCTCCGCGGGTCTTTGGGTCGGGCGCTGGCCTCTGGTGTGAGGGCGGAACAGGTCTGCCGGACAGGCCTCACCACGGGCGGGCAAGCGCGACCCCCGCCTGATCCGCTCCGCCAGACCCCCCGGCCTTCACGCCAAGGCCTTCGCCTTTGCCAGCGCCGCCTCGGGCGCAAAGCCCGGCGGCAGGTCGGCCTGTCCGGTCAGGACCAGATCGGCCAGCCGCTCGGCCAGCAGCGGCGCCATGCCAAAGCCGATCTTGAAGCCGCCGTTCAGGATGTAATGCCCCGGCCGGCCCGGCCAGGCGCCAGCAACCGGCGCGCGGCTGGCGGCGCGCGGGCGCAGGGCGGCCCAGCGCTCGACCACCGGGGCGCCGCGCAGGGCCGGCAGGGTGGCGCGGGCGCGGGCGATCACCGCCTCCAGCGCGGCGTCGGTGCCGGTGGGGTCTGTCCAGTGATGCTCCGAGGTCGAGCCGATGGCGATCAGCCCGCCGTCATGCGGCACGATGTGCAGCCCCTCGGCCGAGATCTGCGCCAGGTCCTCCCGCCCGGCCTGCAAGAGCGCCGCCTGCCCCTTGACCGCCCCCGCGACGGCGCGGCCCTCGCGCGCGGCCAGCGCCTCAAGCCCCCGGGTGCCGGTGGCCCAGATCACCGCCCCGCGATCCTCGGCCTCGCCCAGGATCACCTCGCCGCCGCCGGCACGGATCGCGCCGGCCAGCGCCGCCAGCGCCAGGCGCGGGGTGATGCGGGCCGACAGGCTGTCGTGGACGAGATGGCCCGACGGGCTGTCCGGCTCCCAGGGCGCGCCGGTGGCGGGCCGCACCTGCCAGTCGGCCAGACCGCGCCAGAGGACGCGCGCGCGCTCGGCCCGGGTCCGGGCGAGCGCCAGGCTGTCGGCATCGGCCAGCGGTTGCAGCCGGCCGATGCGCGCATAGCCGGTGGGCAGGCCGGCGGCGTCGCCGACCGCGGCCCACCAGTCCTGCGCCATCAGGAGCGAGGAAAGCTGAAACGCCTTCTTCTCGTTCCAGCCCTCGGGGACATGCGGCACCAGCGCGCCGACCAGCCCGCCCGAGGCGCCGGCGCCCAGACGCTCGGCCTCCACCAGCCGAACGCGCAGGCCGCGCCGCACCAGCGCCCAGGCCACCGACAGGCCCAGGATGCCGCCGCCGCGCACCGTCACCTCGAACTTTCCGCCGCCCGGACTTGCCAATCCTGCCCGCCTTCCCCATGGTCCGCCCGGCACATCACTAGCGCGAACGGCGGGCATGGAACAGGGCGGGATAAGCTGGAAGGACGGGGTGATTCCGGTGTCGCAGCGCTTCGATGATCCCTATTTCAGCCTGAACGACGGGCTGGCCGAGACAGGCCATGTCTTTCTGGCCGGCAACGGCCTGCCGGGCCGCTTTCGCCCCGGCTTTCACATCGCCGAGCTCGGCTTTGGCACCGGGCTGAACCTGATGGCCTGCCTGATCGCGGCGCAGGGGTGCCCCGGCCCGATCCGCTACACCAGTTTCGAGGCCTATCCGCTGTCTGCGGACCAGATCGCCCGGGCGCTGGACCATTTCCCGCCCGCCCGCGCCGTGGCCGGGCCGTTTGTGGACCTCTGGCGCGGGGGCGCGCGGCGCTTTTCCCTGGGACCGATCGAGGCCGAGGTGATCCTGGGCGATGCGCGCCAGACCCTGCCGCCCTGGCAGGGGCGGGCGGATGCCTGGTTTCTCGACGGCTTCTCGCCCGCCAGAAATCCCGAACTGTGGTCGGCCGAGCTGATGGCCGAGGTCGCCCGTCACACCGCGCCGGGGGGCAGCTTTGCCACCTATACCGCTGCCGGCCACGTCCGGCGCAGTCTGGCCGAGGCGGGCTTTGCGGTGACCCGCGCGCCCGGCCACGGCACCAAGCGCCACATGAGCCTGGGGCGCCTGGCATGACCGGGCAGAACACCGCCCGGGGCATCGGGTTCATGAGCGCGGCGGCGCTGATCTTTGCGGCGCAGGACGGCATCTCGCGCCATCTCGCGGCCGAGTACAACGTGCTGATGATCGTGATGATCCGCTACTGGTTCTTTGCCGCCTTTGTCTGCGCCCTTGCCGCGCGCGCGCCGGGTGGGCTGCGCGGGGCGCTGCGCACGCGCTACCCGGCCTTGCAGGTGCTGCGCGGGGTGATCCTTGCGGCCGAGGTGGCGGTGATGTTCGTCGGCTTCGTCACGCTGGGGCTGATCGAGAGCAACGCCATCTTTACCGCCTATCCGCTGCTGGTGGCCGCCCTGTCGGGCCCGATCCTGGGCGAGCAGGTCGGCTGGCGCAGGTGGAGCGCGATCGGCGTCGGGTTCGTCGGCGTGCTGATCATCCTGCAACCCGGATCGGGGGTGTTTTCGCCCTATGCGCTGGTGCCCTTTGCCGCCGCGCTGATGTTCGCGGTCTATTCGCTGCTGACGCGCTATGTGGCGCGCGGCGATGCGGCCGCGGTCAGCTTTCTGTACACCGGCGTTGTCGGGGCGGTGGCGATCAGCCTGGTCGGCATCTGGTTCTGGGAGCCGATGAGCCGGGGCGACTGGGCCTGGATGGCGGTGCTCTGCGTCTCGGCGGCGGCCGGGCACTGGTCGCTGATCAAGGCATATGAGGCGGCCGAGGCCTCGGCCGTGCAGCCCTTTGCCTATCTGCAACTGGTCCTGGTCTCGATCATCGGCCTGGCCGTCTTTGGCGAGACGCTGCGCCTGAACGTGGTGATCGGTTGCGCGCTGGTGGTGGCGGCGGGCCTGTTCACCCTCTGGCGCGCCCGGGTCCGCGCAAGGGCGGCGGCGCGGGGGTAGGGCGCGCGAGGATGCGGGTTCGTCCGGGCAGAAAAGGAAACGCACCGCGTTTCCCCGCCCGTGTGGGAACGTCGCGGCACAACCGGTTCCGCCTTCACACCAGAGGCAAGCGCCCGACCCGGCGGGTGCGGATCGCCCGCCGGTGGCGGGGCGGGCGCTGGCCGAGGGCCTTTGGGGCCCTCGGCGGGGATGGGGCGGGCGGCATCGCATGACCTCGGCGGGGGCCTCGGCCAAGGTCGGGCGAAAAGGAAAACGCACCGCGTTTTTCCGCCCGTGTGGGAACAGGTCCGGTTGACCGGTTCCGGATAACTGACAGAGGCCAGCTCCTGACCTGGCTGGCGCGCGCCGCGGGCCGCGGGACGC
>JBQTIT010000092.1:0-4226 GCA_052387855.1 Paracoccaceae bacterium | reverse complement strand
GCCAGCGCCCGCCTGGGGGCGGGGCGGGCGCTGGCCGAGGGCCGTTGGGGCCCTCGGCCGGGAGGGTGTCGGGCCGTCGCATGACCGAGGCGAGTGCCTCGGCCAAAGCCGGGCGAAAAGGAAAACGCACTGCGTTTTACCGCCCGTGTGGGAACGTGTCGGGGAGAGGGGTTGCGCGCTCGCGACTGAGGCCAGCGCCTGACCTGGCTGGCGCAAAGCGCCTGCCGGGGGAAGGGCAGGCGCTGGCCGAAGGCCTTTGGGGCCTTCGGCCGGGAATGTTGACGGGCCTTCGCATGATCTCGGCGATGGCCTCGGCCAAAGTCGGGCGAAAAGGGAAACGCACTGCGTTTTCCCGCCCGTGTGGGAACGGTGCGGCACGACCGGTTCCGCATAGTTGAAAGAGGCCGGCGCCCGACCCGGAGGGCGTGGAGCGCCCTCCCTGGGGGGGCGGGCGCTGGCCGAGGGCCTTTGGGGCCCTCGGCGGGATTGCAGCAACCGTCCCGCATGACCTCGGCGATGGCCTCGGCCAGGTCAGGCACGGGCGGATCGGGTAAGGCGCCGCTCTGCCTGGCTTTCACCGGGGGCCGGCCTGGCGACGTCGGCCCCGTGACCAACGGTCAGCCCGAACCCCCCAGTTCGCTAAAAATCGAAGAGATCGGACAGAAAGCTTTCCCGCCGCCGGGTTCTCTTGCCAAAGCGATGGTCGTCGTCGTCCTCATCCTCGCGGCGGCGGGGCGATTCGGCGCGCGGGCGCTCGCGGCCGGGTTCGGGCTGGTAGACAGGCGCGGCGGCGGGCGGCGGGGCGACGGCGCCCGAGCGCTCGATGATCTTGTCGAGCTCGCCCCGGTCCAGCCAGACACCGCGGCATTTCGGGCAATAGTCGATCTCGACACCGCCGCGATCGGCCATCACCAGGGTTTCGTTGTCGACGGGGCAGCGCATGGGTCACTCCAATGATTTTCGCTCGGGATCCTCTTCGCTGTCACAGATAAGTGCGCGCCCCGCCCGCGCAAGGTGCCGCCCGCCCATTGCCGACCGGTGCCGCCGAGCTTAGCTTTGGCGCCAGGGGTGCAGCCAAGGAATGCCGAGATGCCGAAAGACGCCGTTTATGTTCCGCCAAGGGTCTGGACCTGGGAGAAGCCCAGCGGCGGCACCTTTGCCAGCATCAACCGCCCCATCGCCGGGGCCACGCACGAGGCCGTCCTGCCGCGCGGGCGCCACGGCTTTCAACTTTACTCGATGGCCACGCCCAACGGGGTCAAGGTCACCGTGATGTTCGAGGAACTGCTGGAGGCCGGCCACGCGGGCGCCGACTATGACGCCTGGCCGATCGACATCGGCAAGGGCGACCAGTTCGGCTCGGGCTTTGTCGCGGTCAATCCGAATTCCAAGATCCCGGCGCTGCTGGATCTGACCGGGCCCGAGCCCTTGCGGCTGTTCGAAAGCGGATCGATCCTGATTCATCTGGCGGAAAAGTTCGGCGCCTTCCTGCCCGCCAGCGGGCCCGCAAGGACCGAGGTGCTGAACTGGCTGATGTGGCAGATGGGCTCTGCCCCCTTCGTGGGCGGCGGCTTTGGCCATTTCTACGCCTATGCCCCCGAGAAATTCGAATATGCCATAAACCGCTACGCGATGGAGACCAAGCGCCAGCTTGACGTGCTTGACCGGCGTCTGGCCGAGGTGCCCTATGTCGCCGGGCAGGACTATTCCATTGCCGACATGGCAATCTGGCCCTGGTATGGCGGCATGGTGCTGGGCCGGTCCTATGATGCGGCCGAGTTTCTGGATGTCACAAGCTACCGGAGCCTGCTGGCCTGGGCCCAAAGGATCGACGCGCGCCCGGCGGTCCGGCGCGGGCGGATGGTCAACAGGACCTGGGGGCCAGAGGATGAGCGGCTGGACGAGCGGCATTCGGCGGCGGATTTCGCCGGCAAGAAGCTGGGCTGATCCCTGCCGCGCCGGCCGGGGCCTTGACGGCTGATGGAGGGAACCTTGGCGAAATTCGTCTTTGCGATGAACGTCTCGCTTGACGGCTATGTCGATCACGAGCGCTTTGCGCCCGATGCCGCGCTGTTCCAGCACTGGATAGACGCCGTGCGCCAGGTCAAGGCCAGCATCTATGGCCGCAAGATCTATGAGATCATGCGCTACTGGGAAGAGGATCAGCCCGGCTGGGACGCGGCAGAGCGGGCCTTTGCCGCCGCCTGGCGGGCACAGCGGAAATGGGTCGTCTCGCGCACCCTGTCCAGCGTCGGCCCCGGCGCGACGCTGGTGGCGGGCGATGTCGAGAGCGCCTTGCGCGGGCTCAAGGCCCAGCTTCCGGGCGAGGTGGATGTCTCGGGCACCGTCCTGGCCCATGATCTGGGCCAGATGGGGCTGATCGACGAATACCGGCTTTATTATCACCCTGTCGTTCTGGGAAGTGGCAAGCCGTTTTTCGCCGGTCCCCGCCCGCCCCTGCGCCTGACCGCCAGCGACAGGATCGGCCCCGAGGTGATCCGCCTGACCTATGTCCCGGCCTGATCGGGCGGGCCACCGCGTTTGACCGGCCCCCCACCCCTGCCCCTCCCCACGAGGGGGAGGGGGTGCCCACTTTTAGAAGACATCGCCCTTGACCGACCAGGGACCTCCATCCCTCGCCCCCTTTGTGGGAAGGACGGGCTTGGGGGGCCACAGGGCCAAATGCGATGGGCCCTGTGGCCTGCCCCGGGACCAGTAGACAGCCGCGACAAACCCCGCTATTTTGCCGCCCGAGCCGGGGCGATGGCGTCGCCCCGATGAACGCTCATGTCGTCCTGTACGCCGGGACCTTTCGGGGTCCCCATCCGGACCCCTTGAATGAGGTCTGATGATGCCCATTGAACGCCCACAGCAATACCGTTTTCACCAAGGCGACCGGGTTCTGCCCTTTGCCGCCAGCGAATATGACGCCCGCATCGCGGGCCTGCGCGAGATCATGCAGGTGCACGGCGTTGACGCCTGCGTCTTCACCTCGATGCACTCGATCGCCTATTACTCGGGCTTTCTCTATTGCTCGTTCGGCCGGCCCTACGGGCTGGTCGTCACGGCATCCGAATGCGTGACCATCAGCGCGGGGATCGACGCCGCCCAGCCCTGGCGGCGCAGCCATGGCGACAGCATCACCTACACCGACTGGCAGCGCGACAATTACTGGCGCGCGGTGCTGTCGGTCACGGGCGAGGGCCAGGTCATCGGCTGCGAGGCCGACCATCTGACGCTGGTGCAGTCGGAAAAGCTGAATGCCTTCCTGAGGCCGAAAAAGGGTGTCGACATCTCGGTCGCGGTGATGCAGCAGCGCATGCACAAGTCCGAGGCCGAGATCGCGCTGATCCGCCACGGGGCCAACGTGGCCGATGTCGGCGGCTTTGCCATCCGCGAGGCGGTCAAGGCCGGCGCGCGCGAGATCGACATCGCCATGGCGGGGCGCGATGCGATGGAACTGGAGATCGCCAAGCGCTTTCCGGACGCCGAATACCGCGACACCTGGGTCTGGTTCCAGTCCGGCATCAACACCGACGGCGCCCACAACCCTGTGACCGCGCGCAAGCTGCAGCGGGGGGATATCCTGTCGCTGAACACCTTCCCGATGATCTCGGGCTATTACACGGCGCTGGAGCGGACGATGTTCGTGCAGGACTGCGATGCCGCCAGCCGCCGGATCTGGGACATCAACGTGGCGGCGCATGAATACGGGATGAGCCTGCTCAAGCCCGGCGCGACCTGCGCCGAGGTGACGCAGAAGCTGAACACCTTCTTCGAGGAACATCAGGTGTTGCAGTACCGCACTTTTGGCTATGGTCATTCGTTCGGCATCCTGTCGCATTACTATGGCCGCGAGGCCGGGCTGGAGCTGCGCGAGGACATCGACACGGTGCTGGAGCCGGGCATGGTGATCTCGATGGAGCCGATGCTGACCATCCCCGAGGGCCAGCCGGGCGCGGGCGGTTACCGCGAGCATGACATCCTGGTGATTACCGAGGACGGGAACGAGGACATCACCAAGTATCCCTACGGCCCGGATTTCAATATCGTGGGGTGAGCACCGACCCCGGCTTGCCGGGGTCAGGACGCTCCGGTGGAGCGTCTTGAGGTGCGAACGCCCGAGCACGCCTGCGAGGGCCGGCAGGCACCGACCCCGGCTTGCCGGGGTCAGGACGCTCCGGTGGAGCGTCTTGAGGTGCGAACGCCCGAGCACGCCTGCGAGG
>JBQTIT010000091.1:0-23376 GCA_052387855.1 Paracoccaceae bacterium | reverse complement strand
GGGTGTGGTTGAACAGCGGGGGCTTTGGGTGGGGCTGGGCGGCAGGCTAGTGCAGACGGGCGGGGCCCGGAACGGGCCGATGGGGGGGGTGGGGGGGCTGTTTGCCCCCCACGGCGCGGGGCGCCGTCCCCCCAAGGATATTTGGGCAGAGAAGAAGGGCGGTCAGTTGGTCGCCACCCCGCCTTCGGCCTTGCGCCGGGCGATGAAATCCTCGACCGCCTCGCGGCGCGCGGGGTCGAGCGGGGGCGGCGTGTAGCGCGCCAGAAGCTCTTTCCAGATCCGGTTGGCGCGCTGCGGCACCTCCTCGGCGCCGCGCTGGAGCCAGGTCGGATAGCTGTCGCCGCTTGCCAGCATCGGGGCGTGAAAGGCGGTCTCGTAGCGCGCCATGGTGTGGCCGGTGCCAAAGAAATGCCCGCCCACCCCGGCCTCGGCGATGGCATCAAGGCCAAGGGCGTCCTGCGTGACCTCAAGGGGTGTGAAATAGGCCTGCATCGCGCCCAGCATCTCGGCGTCGAGGATCAGCTTTTCGTAGGAGGCGGTCAGCCCGCCGTGCATCCAGCCCGCGCCGTGGATCACCAGATGCGCCCCGCCCATCAGGCAGCCCCAGAGCGACATCTGCGATTCGAAGGCGGCCTGTGCGTCGACGGCATTGGCGGCCGTGACGCTTGAGGATCGGAACGGCACCCCGATGTGGCGGGCCAATTGGCCCGAGGCCTGCGCCGCCTTGGTGTACTCGGCCGACCCAAAGGCCGGCGCGCCGGTCTTCATGTCGACGTTCGAGGTGAAGCCGCCGTACATCACCGGCACGCCGGGCCGGACGATCTGGGTCAGGACGATGCCGAACATCGCCTCGGCATGTTGCAGCACCAGCGCGCCGGCGATGGTGACGGGGGCCATGGCCCCGGCGAGCGTGAAGGGGGTGACGATGGCGACCTGGCCATGTTCGGCCAGGCACATCAGGCCCTGGCTCATCGGATCGTCAAGCTGGCGGGGCGAGTTGGTGTTGATCACGCCCATCATCATCGGCGTCCGGGCCAGATCGTCCAGCGACCAGCCCATGGACAGGGCGGCCAGGTTGATCCCGTCCTTCGTGCGCCCGCGCCCCAGCGCGTTGAGGTTCCAGCTTTTGTCCATCAGCGTGATGACCGAATGGTAATGGTCCAGATGCCGGGTGGCGGCGGGCAGGTCCATCGGCTCCAGCGGGCCGCCGGATTCCTGCTGGATGACGTTCAGCGACTGGCAGAGGCGTAGAAAGTCGTTCATGTCGGCCAGCGTACCGTCGCGGCGGCCGCGGTCGAGGTCCATCACATAGGCCGGGCCGCCGACCGAGGAAAACACCATGTCGTTGCCGCCAAAGCGCAGATCGCGCGCCCGGTTGCGCGCGGCGATCGCAAAGGTGCGGGGCACGGTGGCAAGGCGCTCGGCCACCATGTCCGGGTCCAGAAAGACCATGGCGCCCTCTACCCGTGCGCCGGCGCGCCGGTAGGCGTCGATCGCCGCGCCGTTCAGGACGCGGATGCCCTGTTCGGCCAGCACCCGCAGCGCGGCCTGGTGGATCGCGGCAACCTGGTCGTCCGAGATCACGCGGATCGGGTCGTAGGCGCGCGGCACCTGGCCCCAGTGCGGCTGGGGGATGTCGTGGGGCGAGCGGGCGGGACGGCGGGGGCGCATGGGTTACCTCAGCGGTGGAAATTCGCGGCGGGGGGGCGGGTCATCCTGCCCCAGAAGCCGGGCGAAACGGTGGGCGGAATAGACCGCATCGGCAATCGAGGAGGGCTGAAGGCAATCGCCGACGCGGGCAAGGCCTGGCAGCCGGTCCTTGAGCGCGTGGTAAAGGCCATCCTGCGGCAGGCGCCCGGTGCACAGGACCAGCGTATCGCAGGCGATCTGGCTGGCGCGGGTGGTATAGGCGCAGGCCAGATGTGCGGCGCCGTTTTCATGGCCCGTTACGTGGGTGAGGGGCACGATCCTGACCCCCAGGTGCAAGAGCCGCTCCAGCACGAAGTCCTGCTCGTTGGTGGACACCGCAAAGCTCGCCGGCGTGGCCCAGGGCGTGACCAGCGTCACCTTGTGCCCCTCGGACGCCAGCTTTTCGGCCCAGGCGCCGGCCATGAAATACTGCTCGTCCTCCAGGATCACCACCTCGGCACCGACCCTTGCCCCGGCGAAAAGGTCGTCGGGGGTCAGAGCCGCCGGCAGGTCGAGCGGGTCGTGGTTGCCAAGGCCAAGGCCGTCGCGGCGCCAGCGGCTGCCGGTGGCGATCACCACATGATCGGCGCCAAAGTCGGCGATGTCGGCGGCGGTCATCTCGCTTTGCCGAAAGATCTGGGCGCTCGGCTGCCGGGCCAGCATGGTCAGGCGCCAGTCGCGCACGCGGCCCCAGGTCGAGAGGCCCGGCAGGGTCATCTCTTGCAGCAGTCGCCCGCCCAGATCGCGCGATTTCTCGGCCAGGGACACCTGAAGCCCCCGCCGTGCCAGCGTCAGCGCCGCCTCAAGCCCCGCCGGCCCCGCCCCCACCACCAGCGCGGTTTCGCGCCGGGGATAGGGGGCGATGCGTTCGGGGTGCCAGCCGCGCCGCCATTCCTCGCCCATCGTGGGGTTCTGGGTGCAGCGCAGCGGGGCGCCCTCGTTGTTGGCGGCGCGGCAGATGTTGCAGCCGATGCATTCGCGGATCTCGTCGGCGCGGCCCTCGCGGATCTTGGCCGGCAGAAAGGGATCGGCGATCGAGGGGCGCGCGGCACCGATGAAGTCCTGCACACCGCGCCGGATCTGGCTGACCATGGTGTCGGGCGAGGTGAAGCGGCCGACCGAGACCACGGGTTTTGAGGTCAGCGCCTTGACGAAACCGACCTGCGCCTCTTGATACCCCTCGGGCGAAAAGCGGGCGGATTTGCTGTCGTTGCCCAGCGCGCCGGCGACGTTCACATCCCACAGGTCGGGCAATTCGGCCAGCATCTCGACAATCTCGCGCCCCTCGGCGGTGCTGGTGATGCCGCGCGGGCCCTGCAATTCGTCCACCGCCAGACGCACCGCGACCGCGCAGGTATCGCCCACGGCGTCGCGCGTCTCTTCGATCATCTCGCGCAACAGGCGCACGCGGTTTTCAAGCCTGCCGCCGTATTCGTCGCTGCGCCGGTTGGTCAGCGGAGACAGGAACTGGAACGGCAGATAGTCGTGCCCGGCATAGACATAGACGATGTCGAAGCCCGCCGCCTTGGCCCGCCGCGCCGCCGCGCGCTGCCAGCCGCGAAAGGCGGAAATGTCGGATTTGTCCATCTCGCGGGCGGTTGTGGGCAGATGATACAGCGCCTGCTGCGCGGAAGGTGCAAGCGTGGGCACCCGCGTCATCCGGTTGGAGGCATGGGCGCCGCCGTGCCACAACTCGATCCCGGCCAGCGATCCGTGGGCATGGATCGCCTCGGCCGTCAGGGCCAGGGGGGCGATGTCATCGTCCCCCCAGAGCGTCAGAAAGGCATAGGGGCTGTCGTCCGACGAGGGGTGGATCGAGCAGTATTCGGTGCAGACCACGCCCCAGCCGCCCTCGGCCTTGATGCCGCGCAGGGCGGCGCCGGACTGCGGGCGCTGCCAGCCAAAGCCGGTGGCGTGCGGGGTCTGGTAGAAACGGTTCGGCGCCGTGACCGGGCCAATGCGGACCGGCTCGAACAGGATGGCGTGGGCGGGATCCATCATCGGTCATGTCCTTTCTTGGCGGCAGGCTAGCATTGTTGTATGATCGTTCAACAAGAAACCGGGACCGGAGCGTTCAACAAGCCATGACAGCGCCAAAGTACAAGCGACTGGCGCCCGAGGCCCGTGCGGCCGAACTGGTCGAGGCGGGGCTGCGCGTGCTGGCGCGGGGCGGGATCACCGCCTTTACCCTTGGCAACATCTGCAAGGCCTCGGGCGCCTCACGCGGGCTGGTCGGGCACCATTTCGGCGGCAAGGACGGGCTGTTGGCGGCCTGCTACGCGGCGGCCTACGCGCCCCTCTTGCGCGCCCTGGCGGCGGGGGCGGCCCCCCTGCCCCTGCCCCTGCTGATCGACGAGCTGCTCAGCGAGCGGCAGCTTCGCCCCGAGGGGCTGAATCTCTGGCTGGCGCTCTGGGGCGAAATCGCGGTCAACCCGGTGCTGCGGGCCGAACATCTGCGGCATTATCGGCTGTACCACGCCGCCATTGCCGCCTCGATCGGCGCGCAGGGCGGGCGCGCCGCCCCCTCGGCGCTGGACGAGGCGCTGGCCACCGCGCTGATCGCGCTGCTCGACGGCATCTGGGTCGAGTTCTGCATCGCGCCCGAGGCGATGAGCCGCGAGGGGGCCCGCGCCGCGATCGAGGCGCTGCTGCTGGCCCATCTCGGGCCGATCTGACGACGGGTCAGGAGGGGCATTGAACTCGGGCCCGGATTGGATCAGCTTGGCCGAAAACCAGAAAGAAGCCGATGTCCCGCCCCGAACCCGCCTCGATTTCCGCCACAGACGCCCTGCCAAAGGTGGTGCGCGCCAAGGGCAGCTATCTGTGGGACGCTGCGGGCAAGCAGTATATCGACGGCTCGGGCGGGCCGGCGGTCTATTGCCTGGGCCACGGCAACGAAGAGGTGAATGCGGCCATCGTCCGGCAGCTTGGCGCCATCGCCCACGGTTACCGCTACAATTTCACCACCGACGCGCTGGAAGAGCTGACCGAGATCGTCCGCGACCGCGCCGGCGGGGCCTTGCGCGAGATGGTCTTTGTCACCGGCGGGTCAGAGGCGGTCGAAAGCTGCCTGAAGATCGCGCTGCAATACCAGACCGCCACCGGCCAGAAGTCACGCCGCCGTTTCATCAGCCGCGAGCGGTCCTGGCATGGCAACACGCTGGGCGCGCTGGGCCTTTCGGGCTTTGCCGAGCGGACGGCGGCCTATGAGGGCGCCTTTGTCCCCTCGATCAAGCTTTCGCCCGCCAACGCATACCGCCCCATCGCCGGGGCCACGGCCGAAACCGCCGGCGCGGCGGCGGCGGCCGAGCTTGAGGCGGCGATTCTGGCCAATGGGCCCGAAACCATCGCCGGCTTCGTCTTTGAACCCGTGGTCGGCGCGGCAGGCGGCTGCGTGCCCGCCCCGCCCGGCTATGCCGCCGCCGTACGCGAGATCTGCACCCGACACGGCATTCTGATGATCGCGGACGAGGTGATGTCGGGCGCGGGCCGCTGCGGCACCTGGCGCGCGCTGGCCCATGACGGGGTCGAGCCTGACATCATGGCCGTGGCCAAGGGCCTGGCCGGCGGCTACCAGCCGCTGGGCGCGGCGGTCTGCACCACGGCGGTCTGGCAGGCGATCCGCGCCCGCGACGGCGCCTTTGGCACCGGGCACACCTTTACCGGCCACACCACCGCCTGCGCCGCCGGGGTGGCCGTGCAAAAGATCGTGGCGCGCGAGGGGCTTGTGCAAAAGGTCGCCGCCAATGGCCCGCGCCTTAAATCCTGGCTGGCCGACGCGCTCGCCGGCGTGGACGCCATCGGCGACATCCGGGGCCGGGGCCATTTCATCGCGCTGGAACTGGTGGCGGACCGCGCCACCAAGGCCCCCTTTCCCGCCGGGCGGCGGCTTTTCCTCAAGATCCGCGCGCAGGCGATGGCGAACGGGCTGATCTGCTACCCCGTGGGCGGCAATGTCGACGGGACAAGCGGCGACATCGTCATCCTGGCGCCGCCCTACAACTCAACCGATGCCGAACTGACCGAGATCGTGGACAAATGTGCCACCTCGGTCCGGCAGGTGCTGCGGGCCGAGGGGCTGGGCTGATGTCGAAGATCATCATTTCCTGCGCGATCACCGGCTCGATCCATACCCCCTCGATGTCGCCCCACCTGCCGGTCACGGCGGACGAGATCGCAACCTCGGCCATCGGCGCGGCCGCCGCCGGGGCGAGCATCCTGCACCTGCACGCCCGCGATCCGGCCGACGGGCGCCCCTCGGCCGATCCCGATCACTGGGCGGCCTTCCTGCCCCGCATCAAGGAAGGCTGTGACGCCGTGGTCAACATGACCACGGGCGGCTCGGCCATCATGACGCTGGACCAGCGCCTGGCCGCGCCGATCCGTTTTGCACCCGAGATGTGCAGCCTGAACATGGGGACGATGAACTTTGCCCTCTACCCGATGGCCGCGCGCATCAAGGATTGGAAACACGCCTGGGAGCGGCCCTTTCTGGAAAACTCCGACGATCTGGTGTTCAAGAACACGCCCCGCGACATCGCCCATGTGCTGGCCGAGATGGGCGCACGCGGCGCTCGGTTCGAGTTTGAATGCTATGACATGAGCCATCTTTACATGCTGAGGCACTTCGTCGATCGCGGCGCGGTCAAGGGGCCCCTGTTCCTGCAATTCGTCTTTGGCGTTCTGGGCGGCATGGCGGCGGACCCCGACATGCTGGTCCTGCTGCGGCGCACCGCCGAGCGGCTCTTTGGCGAGGACACCCAGTTTTCGGTTCTGGCGGCCGGGCGCCAGCAGATTGCGATGGCCACGATGGCCGCCAGCATGGGCGGGCATGTCAGAGTGGGGCTTGAGGATAACCTCTACCTGTCAAAGGGCGTTCTGGCGCCCAGCAACGCGGCCCAGGTCACCCTGATCCGCACGATCGCCGAACGGCTTGGCCGCGAGGTCGCCACCCCGGCCGAGACGCGCGCGATCCTTGCCCTCAAGGGCGCGGCCGGGGTGCGGTTTTGACCGCGATCCGCCCGGCCCGGGCCGAGGATGTGCCGACCCTGCTGCGCCTTCTGACCGCCATGGCCGCCGAGGAAGGCGCCAAGATCGGCTCGACCGAGGCCAGCCTGCACGCCGGCGGTTTTGCCGCCACGCCCCATTTCCATGCCCTGCTGGCCGAGGATGAAACCGGCCCGCTGGGGATGATCCTCACCTTCCCCGAATATTCCACCTGGCGCGGCGAGATGGGGCTGTTCGTGCAGGACATCTACGTCTGCCCGGCGGGGCGCGGCGCCGGCCTTGGCCGCGCGCTCATGGCCGCCGCGCTGGCCCATGCCGACTGGTCGCCGCGCTTTCTGACCCTGATGGTCGCGCGCAAGAATGCCGGCGCCCGCGCCTTTTACGCCAGCCTCGGGCTGACCCCGCGCGCCGACGCCGACCAGCTCATCCTCCAGGGACAGGGCCTGACCGCCCTGATGACCCGATGATCACCGTCTTTGACCCCGCCCAGCGCGCCCACGATCCGCAGTTCTTCCTTTCCTCCGGCGCGCCCCAGCCCTGCCCGGAACAGCCTGCCCGGATCGACGCGCTTCTGGGCGCGGTGCGGCGCCTTGGCCTGCCGGTGACCGCGCCCGCCGGCGCCGGGCTCGCCCCCATCCTGCGCGTCCACCCCCAGCGCTACCTGACCTTTCTGGAAACCATCCACACCCGCTGGGCCCGCATCCCCGGCGCCAGCGCCGAGGTGATCCCCAACATCCACCCCGCCAGCCGCACGGACGGCTACCCGCTCTCGGCCGTCGGTCAGGCGGGGTTCCACATGACCGACACCTCCAGCCCGATCTCGGCCCGGACCTGGGACGCGGCGCTGGCCTCGGCGCAGACCGCGATCCATGGCGCCGATCTGGTGCAGGGCGGCGCCCGCGCGGCCTATGCCCTGTGCCGCCCGCCCGGCCACCATGCCTTTGCCGAGCTGGCGGGCGGCTTTTGCTATCTGAACAACACCGCCATCGCCACCCGGCGCCTGTCGGATGCCGGCCGCCGCGTCGCGGTGCTGGATGTCGATCTGCACCACGGCAACGGCACCCAGGGCATCTTCTACGACAGCGCGCAGGTTCTGACCGTCTCGATCCACGCCCATCCCGAACGCTACTACCCGTTCTTCTGGGGCTATCCGGACGAGCGCGGCAGGGGCGAGGGGTTCGGTGCCAACCTCAACCTCTGTCTCGAACGCGGCACGGCCGACGCCGGCTTTCTCGCCGCGCTCACCCGCGCGCTTGACGCCATCACCCTCTGGGGCGCCGACACGCTGGTCCTGGCCCTCGGCCTTGATGCCTACAAGGGCGACCCCTTCGCGGGCCTTGCGGTCACGACCCCCGGCTTTCACCGGATCGGCCGCGCCGTGGCCGGCCTTGGCCTGCCGACCCTGATCGTGCAGGAGGGCGGCTATCTCTGCCCCGAACTGGGCGACAACCTCGCGGCCGTGCTGACCGCCTTCTGACCCCCGTTCTTCTCTGCCCAAATATTCCTGGGGGGTGAGCGCGCCCCGCGCGCGAGGGGGGCAAAGCCCCCCTGCCCGGCCGGCCTCAGCCCGCGCCCCATTGCCCCAAGAGCACGTTGCGCGTCACCTGCTCCACCGGCCGCGCCCGCGCGATCAGCCCGGCCACCCACTCGCAGGACCCGGCGTTGAACACCGCGCCCCTGCCCCGCCGGTACTCGGCCATGGCGCCATT
Source organism: Paracoccaceae bacterium (assembly GCA_052387855.1). Taxonomy (GTDB): domain Bacteria; phylum Pseudomonadota; class Alphaproteobacteria; order Rhodobacterales; family Rhodobacteraceae; genus CAIYZT01. Next base: position 14,971 of record JBQTIT010000091.1, on the reverse strand, counting down.
GCCGCGCGAGGCACGCGCCAGCGTCTCGACGTCAACCCCGCCAAAGACCTTGGCCGCCAGATCCTCGGCATCCAGCGTGCCGATGAAGTGGTCGCGGTCCTGCGGGCCGGTGGAATGGGCCAGCGCCGTCGCGGGCGAAAGCCCGACGAGGGTCAGATCGCCCGCCAGCCCAGACCCGGGGGCGGCAAAGGGCAGGCCGTGGGACATGGTGTAATCGATCCCGTCCACCTCGTAGCCAAAGACCTTTGCCTCGGCCCCCAGCACATCTCCATAACCCAGCCCGGTTCCCGCCATGGCCCAATGGTCGGGGCGGTAGATGGTGAACCCGCCCGACCCATGGGCGGCGCAGCGGCTCCACCCGGCATAGACCCCCGCGGCCCCGGTCAGACCCAGCGTCGCGGCGGCGGGGCGGCCGAGGGCGGGATGATCCCAGTAGCTGGTCATGCGGTCCGTCCCGGCCATGGGGTCGGCATGCTCTGCTTCGGACTTGTAGCAGGTCTGCTGCGTCAGATCCTCGGACAGCCTTGTCTGCCAGTAGAAATTTCCGCCGAACCGCGCCAGGTGGCCGCCGGCGTCGATCCAGGCCTCCAGATGATCGCGCATCTCCCAGGTCCAGTATTCGTCATGGCCGACGATCAGCGCGCGCTCGTGCCCCGCCAGCGCCGCCGGATCCCGGTGCAGGTCATGCTGGGTCACATAGTCCAGCCCGATGCCCTGCCCCTCGCACCACAGCGCAAAGGGCCGCTCAAAGGCCGCCCATCCCGACGAGGCGTATTTCTTGGAAATTCCCCGGGCGCGGGCAAAGTCCATGTGCGGATAGCGCGGGCGGCTCAGGAGGGGCGAGGCATGGGGGATGCGCGGTGCCCCTTCGGGCCAGCGGACAAAGCCCCTGGCCCAGGGCCGCAGCATCGACACCTGCGGCGCGAAATCGCCCCCCGATGGCCCGCAGAGCCCCTGATAATGGTTCGACCCGCCCCAGTCGTTGTAGGCGCACCAGGTTCCGCTGGCCAGCACCAGGGCGATGCGCGCCCCGGGGCGGGACGCGCGCAGCACGAACAGGCTTTCCGACGAATGGCCGGGCACGGTCAGGGTCACCGTGTAGACCCCGCTTTGCCAATCGGCCGGCAGCACCGTCTCATAGACCACCGGCCAGTCGCAGCCCCGCACCGAAGCGTCGGCCGGCGTGGGCGCGAAATCGACCGCGATCTGCCGGTCCTCCACCACCTGCGCCGACAGCCCGTCGCGCGCGATCACCAGCCGCGCCATGCCCCTTTTGCCCATGCCGTGCAGGCGCAGCCGGTCGCCGGGCCGGTAGGACAGCGCATCCGCATAGGCCCAGACCTGCGCGCGGTCCGGATCGAGCGAGGCGGTCTCATAGTAATGGCCCGTCACGGGATCGCCGTCATCCTGCGGGCCGGCCACGAAGAACCCCTGCAAGCTCATCCCTTCTGCCCCTTCTTGCCCTGCATGGCCGCCGCGCCGTCCTGTCCCGCCCGGTGCGCCCAAAGCACGGCGATCGCGGCCGAGGCGAGCCGCGCCTTGGCGCTGTCCGCGCGCGAGGTCAGGATGACCGGCACCGATGCCCCCAGCGCCACGCCCGCGCCCTCGGCGCCGGAAAGGTAGATCAGCTCCTTGGCCAGAAGGTTGCCCGCCTCAAGCCCGGGCACCACCAGCACCTCGGCCCGTCCGGCCACCAGGGATCGGATCCCCTTGACCCGGGCCGCACCCGCGTCAACCGCGTTGTCCAGCGCCAAAGGCCCGTCCACCACCCCGCCGGTGATCTGGCCGCGCTCGGCCATCTTGGCCAGAAGCGCGCCATCCACCGACGAGGGGATGGCCGGGTCGACCGTCTCGACCGCCGAAAGGATCGCCACGCGCGGCCGGCGGATGCCGATGGTGCGGGCAAGGTCGATGGCGTTCTGGGTGATTGCGGCCTTGGCGGCCAGATCGGGGGCGATGTTGATCGCGGCATCGGTGATCAGCAAGGGATGCGGCAGCGCCGGCACATCCATCACGAAGACATGGCTCAGGCGCTTGCCCGCCATCAGCCCCAGCGCCTTGTCCAGGATGGGCCGCAACAGGGCGTCGGTGTGCAGATGCCCCTTCATCAGCGCGCCGGCCTGCCCGCCGCGCACCAGCGCGCAGGCCGCCCGCGCGGCGTTTTCGTCGTCCGCCGCCTCGATGATCCGCACCCCGTCAAGCGCCAGGCCCAGGTCCTCGGCCGCCGCCCGGATCCGGGCCGGATCGCCCAGCAGGATCGGCCGGATCAGCCCCCGCCGCATGGCGCCCAGCGCGCCGTCCAGCGCCTCGGGGCTGTGCGGGCAGACCACGGCGCAGTCCAGCGCCGGCAGCGCCTCGGCCCGCCGGATCAGCGCATCGAACTGCCGGTGTTGCTGCACGATCAGCCCCGGCAGGCCCGAGCCGTCAAAGGACCGCCCCACACGCGGCGCCAGGACCACCGCCTCGCCGCTCAGGATCGGGGTTTCGGTGCCCTCCAGCACGACGCTGGTCGCCAGCCGCACCCGCCCGCCGCCAGATTTCTCCACCACCCGCACCCGGGCACAAAGCGTCTCGCCGGCGCGGGCGTGGCTGTGAAAGGTCAGGGTCTGGCTTTGGTAGAGCGTCCCCGGCCCGGGCAGCACCGTGCCCAGCAGGCTTGACACCAGCGCGGCGGCGAAGATGCCCGAGGCGATCGCCTCGGGCTCGCCGTCGCCGTCGAAGTCGGCGTCGGGCAGGTGCATGGGGTTGTGATTGCCGGTCGCGACGGCAAAGACCAGAAGATCCTGCTCCGAGCAGTATCGGCGCAGCTCGGCCTGATCGCCGATCTCAAGCTGGTCAAAGGGACGGTTCTCGATGATCATGGGCACCCCCGGCGCTGTCCTGATCATGGGCCCGCCGGGGTGCGGACCGCAAGAGCGACAGAGCGTCGCCGGGGCGCAGCAAGATACTTGCAAATGCACTCATTTCGCCTAGGCTGACCCCGATGGCCCGGCCCCGGTGCGGCCCGGCGCAATGGAGAGAGATCATGGGTTCTGCCGATGTCCTGAACAGCCTTGCGATGATGCTCGCCTCGGGCGGGGTCGAGGTGGTCGACTGCTCGGGCGTGCTCGGCCCGGAAACGCCGCTCCTGAAACTGCCGCCGGATTTCGCCAAGGACACCCCGCCGATCCGAATTCACCGGATTTCCGAATATGATCAGGACGGCCCCTTCTGGGCCTGGAACTGGCTGGAGCTGGGCGAGCATTCCGGCACCCATTTTGACGCGCCGCACCACTGGATCACCGGCAAGGATTATGCCGACGGCTACACCGACAGCCTGCCGGTGCAGCGGCTGGTGGCGCCGGTCAACGTGCTGGACTTTTCGGCCGAATGCGGCGCCAACCCCGACTTTTTGCTGACGATCGACCATGTCAAGGCCTGGGAGGCGCGCCACGGCGCCATCGGGGCCGGCGAATGGGTCGTGCTGCGCTCGGACTGGGACAAGCGCGCGCATGACGAGAACCTGTTCCTGAACGCCGATGCGACCGGCCCCCACACCCCGGGCCCGACGGCCGAGGTGATCGAATACCTCTTGGCCAAGGGGATCGTCGGCTGGGGCAGCCAGTGCATCGGCACCGACGCGGGGCAAGCCGGCGGAATGACCCCGCCCTTTCCCGCCCACAACCTGTTGCACAAGAACAACCGCTACGGCCTGGCCTCGCTCGCCAATCTAGACCGCCTGCCGGCCAGGGGCGCGATCCTGATCGCCGCGCCGCTCAAGATCAAGAACGGCACCGGCTCGCCCATCCGGGCGCTGGCGCTGGTGCCACGGGGCTAGCGGTGCCCCGCGCAGGCCATCGCCCGGGTCTGACGCGCACAGCGGAGCGGCCTGGATGAACGACGAAAGCCCTGGCCAGCCCCAGCCCGCCAAGGCCGGCCCGACCGGGCCGGGTCTGGCCGAGCCTGGCCTGGCCGAGCTTGGCCTTTCGGGCTTTGCCCCCTACCTGATGAACCGCATCATGGGGCGCTACAACGCCAGCCTGCGGGCCGAAATGGCCGGGCTGGGCCTGACCACGCCCAAGATGCGCGCCCTTGCGGTGCTGTCGGTGATCGAGGCGCCGTCGATCGGCGCGCTGGCGGTCCATACCGTGACCGACCAGTCGACCCTGTCGCGCGCGCTGGACCAGCTCGCGGCCGGCGGACTGATCCGCCGTCAGACCGACCCCGACGACAGCCGAACCACCCGCTGCACCATCACCGATGCCGGCCGCGCCGCCTTTGACCGGCTCTGGCCGCACATGGCGCAGGCGCAGGCCCGCATGTTCCGCGGCATCCCCGAGGCCGAGCGCGGCGCCTTTGTCGCCACCTTGCACAAGATGCTCGCCAACATCCGCAAGCACGAGATCTGACATGGCCGAGCGCAGCTTCAAGACCGAGGTCGAGCATCTGAAACTGGGGGCCGGAGAGGTCTTTACCGGCGAGGGCATCCTGGCCATCACCAAGGCGCTGCTGGAATCGGGCGTGGGCTATGTCGGCGGCTACCAGGGCGCGCCGATCAGCCACCTGATGGACGTTCTGGCCGACGCGCAGGACCTGTTGGCCGAGCTTGGCGTGCGCTTCGAGGCCAATGCCAACGAGGCCGCCGCCGCCGCCATGCTGGCCGCCTCGGTGCATTACCCGATCCGGGGGGCGGTGACGTTCAAGGGTGCAGTGGGGGTCAACGTCGCCTCGGACGCGCTGGCCAACCTGTCCTCGTCGGGGGTCACGGGCGGCGCCCTGGTCATCGTCGGCGAGGATTACGGCGAAGGCTCTTCGATCATGCAGGAGCGCACCCATCCCTTTGCGATGAAATCGCAGTTCTGGCTGCTGGACCCGCGCCCGAACCTGCCCTCGATCGTCAAGGCGGTCTCGGACGGCTTCGATCTGTCCGAGGCGTCGAACACCCCTGTCATGCTGATGGTGCGCATCCGGTCCTGCCATGTCACCGGCAGCTTTACCTGCCGCGACAACCGCCCCCCGACCGAAACGGTGCGTCAGGCGCTGTCGAACCCGCGCTCGGACTTCTCGCGCGTGGTGCTGCCGCCGATGTCCTATGCCCACGAGCAGGACAAGGTAAAGAACCGCTGGCCCGCCGCCGAGAAATTCATCCGCGAGCGCGCGCTGAACGAGGTGTTCGGCCCGGCCGATGCCCCGCTTGGCATCGTCGTTCAGGGCGGGATGTACAACGGTCTGGTGCGCGCCTTGCAGCGGCTTGGCCTGGCAGACCCCTACGGCGAAAGCCGGGTTCCGATCTATGTGCTGAACGTGACCTATCCCCTGATCTCTGCCGAGGTTCTGGCGTTCTGCGCGGGCAAGGACCATGTGCTGGTGGTCGAAGAGGGCCAGCCGGAGTTCATCGAGACGCAGATCGGCTCGTTCCTTTACCGCGCCGGCGCTTCGGCCCGGTTGCACGGCAAGGGCCTGTTCCCGCAGGCGGGCGAGTACACCGGCGCGGTGATGATGCAGGCGGTCGAGGGGTTCGTCCGGTTGGCCGCGCCGGGTCTTCTGGCCGCCACGGTTCGCGCGCCGAACGAAGGCAAGCCCCCGATTCCCGATCTGTCGAAAACCGTGCCGATCCGCCCGCCGGGCTTTTGCACCGGCTGCCCGGAAAGGCCGATCTTTGCCGCGATGAAGCTGGTGGAAAAGGAACTGGGCAAGCACCAGATCGCCGCCGACATCGGCTGCCACCTCTTCGCCGCCCTGCCGCCGTTCGAGATCGGCGGCGCGACCATGGGCTATGGCCTTGGCCCGGCCGCCAACGGCGCCTTTGACGGCGGGGGGGCGCGGCGGCCCATCGCGATCATCGGCGACGGGGGGTTCTGGCACAACGGGCTGTCCTCGAGCTTTACCAACATGGCCTTCAACCGATCCGACGGGGTGGCCATCGTGGTGGACAACTTCTATTCCGCCGCCACCGGCGGGCAGGATGTGATGTCCTCGCGCGCCGAAAACGCCACCAAGGCCACCGGGAACCCGATCGCACGGGCGCTGAGGGGCGTCGGCATCACCTGGGTGCGCCAGATCGACCGGACCTATGACGTCGGCAAGATGCGCGACACCATCCGCGAGGCGCTGACCACGTCCGAACCCGGGCCCAAGGTCATCGTCGCCTCGTCCGAATGCATGCTGAACAAGCAGCGGCGCGAGAAACCCCTGACGCAGGCCGCGATTCGCGAAGGCCGGCGCGTGGACCTTCCCCGCTTTGGCGTCGATGAGGAGGTTTGCACCGGCGATCACGCCTGCATCCGCCTGTCGGGCTGCCCCTCGCTGTCGCTCAAGGTGCTGGACGATCCGCTGCGCGACGATCCGGTCGCCAGCATCGACCTGTCCTGCGTTGGCTGCGGCAATTGCGGCGAGGTGGCCGAGGCGGCGGTCCTGTGCCCCTCGTTCTACCGCGCCGACGTGGTGCACAACCCCAGGCGGCTTGAACGCTGGTGGGCCGGGGTGCGGGGGGCGCTGACCGGGTGGCTGGCCGCCCGGCGCGCGGCGCGGCGGCTTGATTTCGGGGCGCGGGCATGACCCCGCGCGACGGCGACGCCGCAGAGGCCCCCGCGCAGGGCGGCATCCTGAAGCTGGCGGTTCTGGCCGTGGGCGGGCAGGGCGGCGGCGTGCTGACTGGCTGGATCGAGGATCTCGGCCGCCAGAACGGCCATGCGGTGCAGGCGACCTCGGTCGCGGGGGTGGCGCAGCGCACCGGCGCCACGGTCTATTACGTCGAGATGGCCCCCGCCTCGGCCCGCCTGCCGGTCTTTGCGCTGATGCCGGCGGCGGGCGATGTCGATGTGCTGATCGCGGCCGAATGGATGGAGGCCGGCCGCGCCATCCTGCGCGGCTTTGTCACGCCCGACCGCACCACGCTGATCGCCTCGACCCACCGGGCGCTTGCGGTGTCGGAAAAGATGGTGCCGGGCAGCGGCATCGCGGATGCGGCCGAGGTCCTGGCGGGGGCCGAGATCGCCGCGCGCCGGCTGATCGGGGCCGATTTCGACGCGATCGCGCGGCGCGAGGGCTCGGTCATCTCGGCCGCCCTCTTTGGCGCGCTGGCGGCCTCGGGCACGCTGCCCTTTTCCCGCGCGGCCTTTGAGGCCGCCGTGCGCGCCGGCGGCAAGGGGGTGGAGGGCTCGCTCCGCGCCTTTGCGGCCGGGTACGAGGCGGCTCTGGGCACGGCGGCGGCGGCCGAGCCTGCCCCGCCGGCCGCACCGAAGGTGCGGGGCCCGGCGCGGCTGCTGGCCGGCTGGCAGGCGCTTGCGAAGCGGATCGGCAGCCTGCCCGAACCGTCACGGCAGATGGCGCAGGCGGGCCTGCAAAAGGTGGTGGGCTTTCAGGACCTGGCCTATGGCGGCCAATATCTGGACCGGCTGGACCAGGTCGCCGCGATCGACCGGGCGCCCTTTGCCCTGTCGCTGGAGGCGGCAAAGCACCTGGCCAATGCCATGGCCTATGACGACATCATCGCGGTGGCCGACGCCAAGACAAAGGCCGGCCGCCGCGCGCGCATCGCCGCCGAGATGGGGGCGGGCGCCGATCAGGTGATGCGGCTGACCGAGTTCCTGCATCCCCGCGCCGAAGAGATCGTCTCGATGCTGCCGGCCCGCATGGGCGCGCGCTGGGCGGCGAACCCGCGGCGCATGGCCTGGCTCGACCGCGCCTTTGGCAAGCCGCGGCGCCTGCGCAGCGACGGTCTGGGGTCCTTCGTGCTGCTCTACCTTCTGGCCGGGCTGCGGTTCTGGCGCCCGCGCAGCTATCGCCATGCGGTCGAGACCGCGCATCTGGCCCGCTGGCTTGACAGGGCCATGGCCCTGTCGAAGGCCGACTATGCGCTGGGCGTCGAGGTGCTGCGCTGCCGCCGGCTGGTCAAGGGCTATTCGGACACCCATGCCCGGGGCCTGTCGAAATTCGACCGCGTGATCGGGGCGGTGGACGCGCTCGCCGGCCGCGAGGATGCCGCCGACTGGGCAAGGCGCCTGCGCGAGGCGGCGTTGAAGGACGAGACCGGCAAGGCGCTGGACGGGGCCTTGGCTACGGTGCGCAGCTTTCTGGACTGACCCGGAAGGCGGGGCACGCCGGCCCCAGTCGCCCCGGCAAGGGAGGGCGGAAAAGGAAACGCACCGCGTTTCCCCGCCCGTGTGAGAACGCATCCGGGTGACCGGTTCCGCATAGATGTCAGAGGCCAGCGCCCGACCCGGAGGGCGTGGAGCGCCCTCCCTGCGGGGGTCGGGCGCTGGCCGAGGGCCGTTGGGGCCCTCGGCGGATTGCGGCAACCGTCCCGCATGACCTCGGCGATGGCCTCGGCCACCTCTGGCCGGGCGGAGAAGGAAACGCACTGCCTTTCCCCGCCCGTGTGGGAACATGTCCGGGTGACCGGTTCCGCTTACGATCCAGAGGCCAGCGCCTGACCTGGCTGGCGCGAAGCGCCTGCCGGGGGAAGGGCAGGCGCTGGCCGAGGGCCTTTGGGGCCCTCGGCCGGGGATGGGGCAGGCGGCTCGCATGGCCTCGGCAGGGGCCTCGGCCAGGCCCGGGTGCTACAGGGAGGGCACTGCGGGACCGTCGGTACCGTTGTCCCTCGTTGCGCCCCTCAGAGTGCCAGCGCCTCGGCGGCGGGGATCGTGGGCAGGCCCAGCGCCTTGCCGACCGCCTCGTAGGTCAGCTTGCCAGCATGCACGTTCAGCCCCGCCAGCAGGTGCTTGTCCTCGGCGCAGGCCCGCTTCCAGCCCTTGTTGGCCAGCGCCATCATGAAGGGCATGGTCGCATTGCCCAGCGCCTGGGTCGAGGTGCGGGCCACGGCGCCCGGCATGTTGGCGACGCAATAGTGCATGATCCCGTCCACCGCATAGATCGGATCCTGGTGCGTGGTCGCCCGCGAGGTTTCAAAGCAGCCGCCCTGATCGATGGCCACATCCACCAGCGCCGCGCCGGGCTTCAGCTCGGCCAGTTGCGCGCGGCTGATCAGCTTGGGCGCGGCGGCGCCGGGGATCAGCACCGCGCCGATGATCAGATCGGCCTCGCGCGCCAGCGCGATGGTGTTGGCGGCCGAGGCATAGCCGTTCTTGAACGTCCCGCCGAACACATCGTCCAGATAGCGCAGCCGACCCACCGAGCGGTCAAGCACGGTGACATCCGCGCCCATCCCGGCCGCGACCTTGGCCGCGTGGGTGCCGACGACGCCGCCGCCGATCACCAGAACCTTGGCCGGCAGCACACCCGGCACGCCGCCCAGCAGCACGCCGCGCCCGCCGTTGGCCTTTTGCAGCGTCCAGGCCCCGACCTGCGGCGCCAGCCGCCCGGCCACCTCGGACATCGGCGCCAGAAGCGGCAGGCCGCCGCGCTCGTCCGTCACCGTCTCATAGGCGATGCAGGTCGCGCCGGAGGCGAGCAGATCGGCCGTCTGCTCCGGATCGGGGGCAAGGTGCAGGTAGGTGAACAGAATCTGCCCCGGGCGCAGACGCGCCCGCTCCACCGCCTGCGGCTCCTTGACCTTGACGATCATGTCCGCCCCCGCAAAGACCTCTTCGGCGGTGGCGATGATCGTGGCACCGGCCGCCACATAATCGGCATCGGCAAAGCCGGCGCCCAGGCCCGCCCCGGTCTCGATCATCACCGAATGGCCGGCGTTCACGGCCTCGCGGGCGGCATCCGGAGTCATGCCGACGCGAAACTCCTGCGGCTTGATTTCCTTGGGGCAACCGATCTTCATAGCGTCCTCCCAGACGTGGAAAATGTTCTGCCGCCATTGTCGCGCGGATCGGGCGCCGATGTTTTGAAATTCCTGTGGCCGGCGCGCCGATATGTGGTAACTTCTTCGAAGTTTCCGCCAAAATTTCGAAGAATCCGTCATGCTTTCCGAACTCGACGCAACCGACCGCCGCATCCTGGGCGTTCTGCAAAAGAATGGCCGCATCACCAATGCCGAGCTGTCCGAAAGGGTGAACCTGTCGCCCTCGGCCTGCCACCGCCGCGTTGACCGGCTGGAGAGCGAGGGCTTCATCGCCGCCTATGTCGCGCTGCTGGACGCCCGAAGGCTGGGCCGGCCGACCACTGTCTTTGTCGAGATCACGCTGCAAGGCCAGGCCGATGATCTTCTGGACGCCTTCGAGCGCGAGGTGGCGCGGATCCCCGACATCCTGGAATGCCACCTGATGGCGGGGACGGCCGACTATCTGCTCAAGATCATGGCCGAGGACACCGAGGATTTCGCCCGCATCCACCGCCAGCACCTGTCGCGCCTGCCCGGGGTGCGGCAGATGCAGTCGTCCTTTGCGCTGCGCACCGTGGTCAAGACCACCGCGCTTGCGGTCTGAGCGTCACCAAGGCGTTACACGGGCGCGATATCGGCCGGCCAGCCGCAACCGGAGACCCGACCTTGCCCGAGCCCCTTCAGATCCTGATCCTGTGCACCGGAAATTCGGCCCGCTCGATCCTGGCCGAGGCCGCGTTCAACCTTCTGGGTCAGGGCCGGGTCCGGGCCTTTTCGGCAGGCTCGCGCCCCACGGGCCAGCCGCACCCGCTGGCCTTGGCGCTGCTGGCGGGCAAGGGCATCGACACCGGCTTTGCCCGCTCGAAATCCTGGGACGAGTTTGCCGGCCCGCAGGCGCCGCGCATGGATCTGGTGATCACGGTCTGCGATTCGGCCGCCGCCGAGACCTGCCCCTTTTGGCCCGGCGCACCGGTCCGGGCGCATTGGGGCCTGCCGGACCCTGCCGCCGTGACGGGTGCCGAGGCGGCGCGGGCCGGGGCCTTTGCGCGCACCTGGGCGGCGATGGAGCGGCGCGTCAGGGCCTTGCTGGACCTGCCGTTCGAGACGCTGGACGCGCCGGCCCTGAAAGCGCATCTGGACGCCATCGGCGCGGCGCCCGACTGACAGGCGAGAATCGCATTGGGCGCAAAGGCCCCGCTCCCTATCCCTCCCTACAAGGGAGGAGGGAGTGCCCAAGTCCAGAAGAAAACGCCTTTGACCGACCAAGACGCCTCCCTCCCCCCCCTCGTGGGGAGGGATGGGGAGGGGGCCCCACCAGCAGCGATCGCCCCGCCCTCTGACCGCGCCCCGCTTGACTTGCCCGCCGGCCCGCGCTTCGAAGGGCCGCGAATAACCGCAAAGGACCCGACCATGACCGCGACCATTGCCCGCCCCCTGGCGGCCGAGTTTCTGGGCACCGCCCTGTTGATGGCCGTTGTCGTCGGCTCCTCCGCCATGGGCGCCGCGCTGGGGGCCGGTCCGGCGCTGGGGCTGCTGGCCTCGGCGCTGGTCACGGGGCTTGCGCTCTTCGTGCTGATCACCATCCTTTCGCCCCTGTCGGGCGCGCATCTGAACCCGGCGGTGACGCTGGTCATGGCGCTGAACGGCGCGCTGCCCGCCGGCCGCGCGCTGGCCTTTGCGCTGGCGCAGGTGGCCGGTGCCTTTGCCGGCGCGGGGCTGGCGCATCTGATGTTCGCCCTTCCGGCCTTTACCGCCTCGCAGATCGAGCGGGCCACGGGCGGGCTCTGGCTGTCAGAGGTTGTGGCGACCTTTGGCCTGGTCTTCGTGATCCTGGGCGGGATCCGCGCGGGGGGGAATGTCGCCGCCCTTGTCGGCGCCTATATCACCGCCGGCTACTGGTTCACCGCCTCGACCAGCTTTGCCAATCCCGCGATGACCCTGGCCCGCGCCGCCACCGGCACCGGCGCCGGCCTGCGCGCGGCCGACCTGCCGGCCTACCTTGCGGCGCAGATCCTGGGCGCGGTGCTGGCCTTGGCGCTGGGCCGCTGGCTGTTCGCCGCGCCCCGGCCCGGTCAGGAACCCTGATCGGCAAGGGCCGCGCGCCCCGCCGCCGTCAGGGCGTAGACCCCGCGCCGGACCCGTTCGAACCAGCCATAATGGTCATCGCGCATCAGCCGCGCGGCGCTGGTCACGCCAGAGGCGCGCGCCACGTCCGAGGCCTTCATCTCTCCGCCCGCCAGCGCCGCCGCGCAGCGCAAAGCGTCCTGCCGGTAGGCGGTCATCCGCTTGACGCCGGTCGTGCCCCCGGTGTTCGGATCGCCCACCCGGCGGTGAAATTCCTTGAGCAGCGCCCCCAGCCGCCGGGCATTCCGGCGCGGCAGATAGGGGCCGGGGTCAAGATGCGGCTCTACCTTGTCGCCCTTGACCGCCAAGAGCCCCAGTCCCAGCCGGCGGCACAGCGCGGTGATATCGCGGTACCGCAGCGTCCAGCCCCGTTCGCCCGAGACGGGGACGGCCAGATAGACATCTTCCACCAGCGCCTGCCGCGCCACGCCCTGCATCACCAGCGCCAGCGAAAAAGTCAGCTTCATCTCGACCACGACAGGCGGCCCGTCCCCGCGCAGCGCCAGGATGTCACAGGCGCCGACCTCGGCCTTCACCTCATAGCCCTGCGCCTCCAGAAAGGCCTTGAGGGCGGGATACATGTCAGCTTCGCGCATGGCCCCTTGAACCACGTTCCGCCGCAATGAAAAACCCCCGGCCTTGCGGACGGGGGTCAATCGGGTTGGGGATCGCTCCCCCAGAGTCGCTGTCGTCGGGCAGTTCCGGCTTGCGCCAGACCTACATTCCGCCTTCGCGCTGAAGCTTCTTCCGGGCGAGCTTGCGCGCACGGCGCACGGCTTCGGCGGATTCGCGAGCTTTCTTGACGGAGGGTTTCTCGAAATGCTGCTTGAGCTTCATTTCGCGGAACACGCCTTCGCGCTGGAGCTTTTTCTTGAGGGCCCGGAGGGCTTGCTCGACGTTATTGTCGCGGACGCTGACCTGCATGTGGTTTTCACCACCTCTCTAAGTTAAAGTTGCACAAATTGTGCAGGCGCGTGGGCTTTAGCAAACCCCGGCGCGCTTGTCCACGGCAGAAGGGCGCGGGGCATGAACCAGGGCGAAAAGTCGATGGCAGAGGCAAAAGCGCGGCTTTTGGCGGCCGCGATCCCGCATGTGCCGTTTGGCGGCTGGTCTGACGCGACCTTTCGCGCCGCCCTGGCCGATTCGGGTCTGCCCGAGGGTCTGGCGCTGGCGCTCTTTCCGCGCGGCGGCATTGACCTTGCCGCCGAATGGCACCGCGCCGGGGATCGGGCCATGGCCGAGGCGCTGGCCGGGCGCAACGATCTGGCAGCGCTGAAGTTTCGAGAGAGGGTGGCGTTGGCTCTGCGCCTGCGCCTTGAAGGGGCGGACCGCGAGCTGGTCCGGCGCGGCACGACACTTTTCGCGCTGCCCGCCCATGCGGCCGAGGGCGCCGGGCTGATCTGGGGGACCGCCGATGCGGTCTGGCGCGCGCTGGGCGATACCTCGGCGGACGTGAACTGGTACACCAAGCGCGCCACGCTGTCGGCGGTCTGGGGGGCGAGCGTGCTCTTCTGGCTCGGGGACGAGACCGAGGGACAGGCGGCCACCTGGGACTTTGTCGACCGGCGGATCGAGAACGTGATGCAGTTCGAAAAGGCAAAGGCGGCCTTTGCCGAGAATCCGCTGGGGCGGGCGATTCTGAAGGGGCCGCTCAAGGTTCTGGAACGGGTGCGCGCGCCACACGTGCGGTCCGAGTTGCCCGCACAAGGCGAAAGGCCGACAAGGACATGACCCTGGCCCACGCGATGCTCGCCATCGAGATCAGCACCCCCGGCGGGCCGGATGTGTTACGGCCGATCTCGGCCCCGGTGCCGGTGCCGGGGCATGGGCAGATCATCGTGCGCCTGGCCTTTGCCGGGGTGAACCGGCCCGATGCGCTGCAACGCGCCGGGGCCTATGCGCCGCCGGCCTCTGCCTCGCCGCTTCCGGGGCTTGAAGGGGCGGGGACGGTGGTGGCGCTTGGCCCCGGCGTCACGCGCTGGCAGATCGGCGATCGGGTTTGCGCGCTCTTTCCTGGTGGCGCCTATGCCGAATACGCCGCCTGTCCCGCGGCCCATGCCCTGCCGGTGCCGGCCGGACTGACCCTGCGCGAGGCCGCCTGCCTGCCCGAGACCTGCTTTACCGTCTGGTCCAACGTGGTGATGCGCGGCGGGCTGCGGGCGGGTGAGCGGTTTTTGGTGCATGGCGGCACATCGGGCATCGGCACCACCGCGATCCAGATCGCCCGCGCCCTGGGCGCTCGGGTCTTTGCCACCGCCGGCACGCCTGAGAAGTGCCAGGTCTGCGAAGAGCTGGGCGCCGAGCGGGCGATCAACTACCGGGGCGAGGATTTTGCCCGGGTCCTGGGTGAGGCTGGCGGTGCCGATCTGATCCTGGACATGGTCGGCGGACCCTATCTGCCGCGCAACCTGGCCGCCCTGGCCGATGACGGGCGCCTGGTGCAGATCGCCTTTCTGCAAGGCGCCAAGGTCGAGGCGAACCTTGCCGGTTTGATGACGCGGCGCCTGACGATCACGGGGTCCACCCTGCGGCCGCAGTCCGACCTGGCCAAGGCCCGCATCGCCGCCGAGGTCGAGGCGCATGTCTGGCCGATGATCGCGCGCGGCGCGCTGCGGGTCGTGATCGACAGCGAATTTCCCCTGGACCAGGCCGCCGCCGCGCATTGGCGGATCGAGGCGGAGGGCCACATCGGCAAGATCGTGTTGCGGATCGAGGCCTGAAGGGCAGCCGCATGGGCCTCGGCGGGCCGGGCGCTGGCGGCGGGCCTTTGGGGCCATCGGCCGGGGAGGGGGCGGGCGTTTCCGCATGACCTCGGCGAGTGCCTCGGTCAAAGTCGGGCGAAAAAGGAAACGCACCGCGTTTCCCCGCCCGTGTGGGAACGGCGCGGCACAACCGGTTCCGCATGCGACCGTTGAGGCCCGCGCCCGACCCGGTGGGGGTGGAGCGCCCTCCCTGGGGGGGTCGGGCGCTGGCCGAGGGCCTTTGGGGCCCTCGGCCGGGGATGGGGCGGTCGGCTCGCATGACCTCGGCGAGTGCCTCGGCCAAAGTCGGGCGAAAAGGAAACGCACTGCGTTTCCCCGCCCGTGTGGGAACCCGTCCGGTAAACCGGTTCCGCATGAGACCGCTGAGGCCAGC
>JBQTIT010000090.1:0-10292 GCA_052387855.1 Paracoccaceae bacterium | reverse complement strand
GGGCCTTTGGGGCCCTCGGCCGGGGATGTTGACCGGCCTTCGCATGACCTCGGCGATGGCCTCGGCCAAAGTCGGGCGGAAAAGGAAACGCACCGCGTTTCCCCGCCCGTGTGGGAACGGCGCGGCACGACCGGTTCCGCATAGATGACAGAGGCCAGCGCCTGACCTGGCTGGCGCGAAGCGCCTGCCGGGGGAAGGGCAGGCGCTGGCCGAGGGCCGTTGGGGCCCTCGGCCGGGGATGGCGGCAACTGTCCCCGCATGACCTCGGCGATGGCCTCGGTCAGGCCCGGGCGAAAAGGAAAACGTACTGCGTTTTTCCGCCCGTGTGGGAACATGTCAGGTAAACCGGTTCCGCCCTCACGCCAGAGGCCAGCGCCTGCCGGGGGAAGGGCCGGCGCTGACCGAGGGGCGTTGGGGCCCTCGGTCGGGGATGTTGACGGGCCTTCGCGTGACCTCGGCCAAAGTCGGGCGGAAAAGGAGTTGTCCGCGTCCGCCCCCCGCCCCTCAGGGCCCCTGCCTCGGCACCGCCTTGACATAGGCCGCCACGGCGCGGACATCGGCCGGATCAAGCCGCGCCATGTTGTCCACCACATGCGCCATATGCCCGCCAACGCTGTCAAACTCGGGCGTGAAGCCGGTGGTCAGATAGGCAAAGACCTCATCCTCGCTCCAGTCCAGCGCGCCCGGCGCGATCCCCGGAATCTGCCCCTGGCCGGCCGGATTCGGCGCCCCGGCCAACCACTTCGACCGCTTCAACCCGCCCAGAACGTTGCGCGGCGTGTGGCACTCGCCGCAATGCGCCATCGCCTCGGCGATGTAACGCCCGCGCTCCACCTGCGGGCCCGGATCGCCCGTCAGCACATAATCGCGGTTCTGGAACAAGAGCTTCCAGCCCCCCACCGCCCGGCGGATGTTGAAGGGAAAGCCCACCTCATGCGGCAGCGAGGCGATGTCGGACGCCGGCAGGCTGTCCATATAGGCCTTCAGATCGGCCACGTCCTGCAGCGCCATCTTGCCATAGGCGTTGTAGGGCATGGCCGGGAAATAGTGCTGCCCCTCGGGCGAGATGCCGTCCATCACCGCCACGGCAAACGCGGCCAGGGTCCAGCCGCCGATGCCGGCCTCCGGATGGGGCGAGATATTTGGGGCGCGAAAGGTGCCGAAGGGCGAGGCAAAGGCCTGCCCGCCCGACAGCACAAGCTGCGCCGCGCCGGTGGCCTTGTCGGCCATGTGGCAGGACCCGCAGCCGGTGGCGGCAAAGATCACCTCGCCCCGGACAGGATCGCCGGTCAGCGTCGCAAAGACGGCGGTGTCCTGCGGGCGGGGCTGGGTGACAAGGAAAAAGACCCCCAGACCGACCAGACCGAGCCCGGCCAAAACCAATGCAATCCGCCGCATACCTGCCCCCACCCAACACGCCACCACACGGCGTCAGGGGCCACCATAGCGGGCGCGCGGCGAAAGGGTCAAGAAATCGGGCCAGCCCCAGATCGCTTCGATCCCCCAAAGCGCGAACGAAATGCCGATGACCCCGAGGACCAGCTTGACCCGTCCGGCCGAGGCCGGCCGTCGCGCCCATTTCGACATGCGCATCAGCCAGGTCAGGTTCATCCCGTCGCCTCCGCCGCCAGATCGTGCCAGGGCCCGGCCGCGAAATGGCTGCGCGCCAGGCCCGAGGGCGAGGGAAGGGCCCAGAGCGTGATGCCGGGCAGGCCCGGGTCGGGCGCGAGCCGCCCGGCGCCCACCCCCGGCCGCCCCAGCGCCAGCCGCGCCGCCGTCAGGCTGGTAAAGGCCAGCCGGGCAGGGCGGGCCTGCATCACGCGGGCGATCAACCCGGGCCGGTCCCAGGCCCCGGGCGGAATCTCGGCATCCTGACCAAAGGCGGTCTTGGCCAGGTCGGTCAGGCCAAGGCCAAGGCCGGGCATCAGGTGATCCTCGGCCGGGGCCAGCCGGCGCGGGGTCAGCCCGGTCTCGGCCAGCAGGGCCCAGAACCGGTTGCCCGGATTGGCATAGTAATGCCCCGCCCGGGCCGAGACGCGCCCCGCCGCCGTGCCGCAAAAGACCACCCGCAGCCCCGGGGCCAGATGGTCGGGCAGGATCACGCCGGGGCCGGATCGGTAAAGCGGACCTTGCCGATATAGGGCAGGTTGCGGTTGCGCTGGGCAAAGTCGATGCCGTAGCCCACGACGAATTCGTCCGGAATCTCGAACCCGGTCCAGGTGGCCTTGATCTCGACCTCGCGGCGCGAGGGCTTGTCCAGAAGCGCGCAGACCTCCAGACGGTTCGGCTCGCGGCTCAGCAGCAGGTTCTTGACGTGGTGCAGGGTAAAGCCGGTGTCGACGATATCCTCGACCACCAGCACATCGCGGCCGGCGATCTCGCCGCGCAGGTCCTTGAGAATGCGGACCTCGCGGCTGGAATGCATCGCATCGCCGTAGGACGAGGCCTCAAGGAAATCGACCTCGACCGGCAAGTCGATCTCACGCACCAGGTCGGCGATGAAGACGAAGGAGCCGCGCAGAAGGCCCACCACCACCAGCTTGTCGCATCCCCGATAATGGGCGGTGATTTCGGCCGCCAGCGCCTCGACCCGCGCGGCGATGGCCTTGGCCGAGATCATCTGGTCGATCACATAGGGCCTGTCCGGCATCTTTGTCCCCTTGATTTCCGCCCCCTTCCTAGCCGATGAAAACCCCCAAGTCACCGACGAAGGAATCCCCCCCGTGCCGCAGCACCAGGAGTCGCGCATCCTGCCGCACCGGGCGGACGAGATGTTCGCCCTTGTGGCCGATGTCGCCTCTTACCCCGAATTCCTGCCCTGGTGCGCGGCGGCCCGCATTCGCACACGCCGTCCCGAGGCGGATTGCGAGGTGATGGAGGCGGACCTGGTGATTTCCTTCAAGGTGTTTCGCGAAAGGTTCGGCAGCCGCGTGACGCTGTGCCCGGCCGAGGGGCGCATCCTGACCGACTACCTGGACGGCCCCTTTCGTCACCTGCATTCGGAATGGCGGTTCGAAGAGGTGGCCGAGGGGGGCTGCCGGGTGCATTTCACCGTCGATTTCGAGTTTCGCAGCGCGATCCTGTCCGGCCTGATCGGCTTGGTGTTTCACGAGGCGATGACCCGCATCGTCCGCGCCTTCGAGACGCGGGCGGGTGCGCTGTACGGATAGGGTTCAGCCGGCCGGCTCGAATTTCAGCACCGCGCCGTTGATGCAGTAGCGCAGCCCGGTCGGACGCGGGCCGTCGGGAAAGACATGGCCAAGATGGGCGTCGCAGCGGTTGCAATGCACTTCGGTCCGGCGCATGAACCATTTGGTGTCGGTGCTTTCGCCCACCATTTCGGGATCGATCGGCGCAAAGAAAGACGGCCAGCCGGTGCCGCTGTCGAACTTCGTCGCCTGGTCGAACAGCCGCGCATCGCAGCACAGGCAGCGAAAGGTGCCCGGGTCCTTGGGAAAATCGTCATGGGTAAAGGCCCGCTCGGTGCCGTGCCGCCGCGCGACATCATAGGCCAGGGGCGAAAGCTGGGCCTTCCATTCCTCGTCGGTCTTGATGAGCTTTTGCATGAAGGGTCCCCTTTGGCTTGCGCGCCGGTGCGGCACCGTACAAATCTAGGGCCGAGGGGCAACGCTGCCAAGAAAGGTTTCATCGGGCTGACGCATGCGTGAGGTGAAGACCGCTCATCATCGTCTCCGGCTTGTCCGGGACGCGGCGGACCTGTGCGCGGCGCAGGCTCTGCGCCATCTGGCCTTTCGCGGCGCGCCCGGGATCGACGCCGACCCGCATGACGC
Source organism: Paracoccaceae bacterium (assembly GCA_052387855.1). Lineage (GTDB taxonomy): Bacteria > Pseudomonadota > Alphaproteobacteria > Rhodobacterales > Rhodobacteraceae > CAIYZT01. Next base: position 6,501 of record JBQTIT010000090.1, on the reverse strand, counting down.
GAGCAGCACCCATCTGATCGTCGAGACGCCCGAAGGCGCGGCGCGGGCGACCCTGCGCATCCGGCTCTTTGACGCGGGCGATGCGCTTAAGGATGCCTATTCGGCGCGGTTTTACGATCTGACCGCCTATGCCGCCCAGGCGGGCGCCAAGGCCGAGATCGGGCGCCTGTGCCTGCATCCCGCCGCGCAAGAGGCCGAGGTGCTGCGCCTGGTCTGGGCGGGGCTGGCGCGGATCGTCGTCGGGGCAGGGGCGCGGCACCTCTTTGGCTGCTCCTCGCTTGCCGGGGCGTAGCCGGGGCGGCACGCGGCGGCTCTGGCGCATCTGGCGGCGGCGGCGCTGGGGCCGCCGGCGCTGCGCCCGGCCCCGCGCGGCGCCGCGATCCCCCTGGCCGGGCCCGTTCAGGCCGATCCGGCCGGCCTGCCGCCGCTCTTGCGCTTTTACCTCTCGATGGGCGGCTGGGTCAGCGATCATGCCCTGTGCGACCCGCAGCTTGGCACCACCATCGTCTTTACCGCGCTGGACATCCTTGCGCTTACTGCCGCCCGCGCCCGCATCCTGCGCCAGCTTGCCGGCGCCGGTTGACGGCGCGGCCAAGGGCGTCTAGGGGCAGCCCATGGCACGCGCACCCCTTCTGCAACTTTCGCAAATCTCGCTGACCTTTGGCGGCAATCCGGTCTTTGACGGGCTTGACCTGGTGGTGCAGCCCGGCGACCGGGTGGCGCTGGTCGGGCGCAACGGCTCGGGCAAGTCGACCCTGATGAAGGTGATGGCCGGCCTTGTGCTGCCCGACCACGGCAGCCGCACCGTGCCGCCCGGCGTCAGCGTCGGCTACATGGAGCAGGACCCCGACATCTCGGGCTTCGCCACGCTTGGCGCCTATGCCGCCTCGGGCCTGCCCGAGGATGAGGCCTACAAGGTCGATGTCGTGGCCGAGGGGCTGAAATTCCGCCCTGACATGCCGGTTGCCACCGCCTCGGGCGGCGAGCGGCGGCGCGCGGCGCTGGCCAAGCTGATGGCCGAGGCGCCCGAGTTGATGCTGCTGGACGAGCCGACCAACCATCTGGACATTCAGGCCATCGAATGGCTGGAGGCCGAGCTTTCCGCCACCCGGCAGGCCTTTGTACTGATCAGCCACGACCGCGCCTTTCTGCGCACGCTCAGCCGCGCGACGCTCTGGATCGATCGGGGCACCGTGCGCCGGCGCGAGTCCGGGTTCGAGGGCTTTGAAGACTGGCGCGAGCAGGTCTGGGCCGAAGAGGACGAGGCCCGCCACAAGCTGGACCGCAAGATCAAGGCCGAGGCGAAGTGGGCGGTCGAGGGCATCTCGGCCCGGCGCAAGCGCAACCAGGGTCGGGTGCGCGCGTTGCAGGCCCTGCGCGCCGAACGCTCGGCCCAGATCCGCCGGCAGGGCACGGCGCAGTTGGAAATCGAAAGCGGCGCGGTGTCGGGCAAAAAGGTGATCGAGGCGATCGGCCTGTCGAAGTCCTTTGGCGACAAGGTGATCCTGCGCGATCTGGACCTGCGCGTGCAGCGCGGTGACCGCCTGGCGCTGGTGGGGCCGAACGGGGTGGGCAAGACCACGCTGCTGAAGCTTTTGCTGGGGCAGGTGGCGCCGGACCAGGGCAGCGTCAAGCTCGGCACCAACCTTGACATCGCGGTGTTTGACCAGACCCGTGCCCAGCTAGACCCGGGCGCCAGCCTTTGGGACAACCTGACGGGCGATCCGCTGATGGCCGTTTCCGGCGCCTCGGATCAGGTGATGGTGCGCGGCACCCCCAGGCATGTGGTGGCCTATCTCAAGGATTTCCTGTTTGACGAGCGGCAGGCGCGCGCGCCGGTCAAATCGCTGTCCGGCGGCGAAAAGGCGCGGCTTCTGCTGGCCAAGCTGATGGCGCGGCCGTCAAACCTTTTGGTGCTGGACGAGCCGACCAACGATCTGGACGTCGAAACGCTGGATCTCTTGCAGGACGTGCTGGGCGAATATGACGGCACCGTGCTGCTGGTCAGCCACGACCGCGACTTCATCGACCGGGTGGCCAGCACTACCGTCGCGATGGAGGGGCGCGGCCGCGCCACGGTCTATCCCGGCGGCTGGAGCGACTATGCCGCCCAGCGCGGCGCACAGGCGGTGCAGATGCCGACGCGGGCAGGCTCGTCCCACGCGGGCTTGCGCGAGGACGTGAAAAAAGCCGCGCAAGGGCTTACCTTTACCGAGAAAAAGCGGCTCGACGCGCTTCCTGGCATCATCGAGCGGCTTGAAGCCGAGATCAACAAGCTGAACGATTTCCTGTCGGACCCCGCCATGTTCAGCCGTGAGTCGGTCAAGTTCCGCAAGGCCTCCGAGGCGATCGCCGAGCGGCAGGCGGCGCTGGCGGCGGCCGAGGGCGAATGGCTGGACCTGGAAGAGCGGGCGCAGGGCTAGGGTCTCCGGCCGCCTTGGGCAGGGCCGTTTGGGCTGCCCCCGCGAAAAAGGCTTGGCGCGCGGCGCGATCTGCGCTAGGGGTGGCGCCATGAACGCCAAGGCCAAAATCTGCATTTGCTGCATTATCCGCTGACATTCGTCGCGCGGGCCCGTCAGTTCATCCCACCAGGAGCACTCGATAGACCCCGCGCAGCGCGCGTGCGAACCCTTGTGGAACCTCAAGATGACCGAGATCAGACTTTACAACACCGCCACCCGCGCCAAGGCAAGGCTGGAGCCGCTGGACCCCACGAACCTGCGGATGTACGTCTGCGGCCCCACGGTCTATGACCGCGCGCACCTGGGCAACGGGCGCCCGGTGGTGGTGTTCGACACCCTGTTTCGGCTGCTGCGCCACGTTTACGGCGCGGATCACGTCACCTATGTGCGCAACTTCACCGACGTTGACGACAAGATCAACGCCACCGCCCAGGCCCGCAAGGCCGCCGGCGATCCGCGCCCGCTGGAGGCGCTGATCCGCGAGCGGACCGAGGAAACCATCGGCTGGTATCACGCCGACATGGACGCGCTTGGCGCGCTGCGCCCCACGCACGAGCCGCGCGCGACCGAATTCATCGGCCCGATGGTCGCCATGATCGCGGATCTTGTGGCGCGCGGCCATGCCTATGCCGTCAAGGGTCATGTGCTGTTCCGCGTCCGCTCGTATAAGTCTTACGGCGCTTTGTCGGGCCGGTCGGTCGACGACATGATCGCCGGGGCCCGGGTCGAGGTGGCGCCGTTCAAGGAGGATCCGCTGGACTTTGTCCTGTGGAAGCCCTCGGACGACGATCTGCCCGGCTGGGACAGCCCCTGGGGCCGGGGCCGGCCCGGATGGCACATCGAATGCTCGGCGATGAGCCACGAGCTTTTGGGCGCCGCCTTTGACATCCACGGCGGCGGGCTGGACCTGCAATTCCCCCACCACGAGAACGAGATCGCGCAGAGCGCCTGCATGGGCCACGGCTTTGCCCGGGTCTGGATGCACAACGAGATGTTGCAGGTCGAGGGCAAGAAGATGTCCAAGAGCCTGGGGAACTTCTTTACGGTCAGGGATCTGCTGGACCGTGGCGTGCCGGGTGAGGTGATCCGCTATGTCTATCTGATGACCCACTACCGCAAGCCGATGGACTGGACGGAGGCTAAGGGTAGAAACGCGGAGAGCATTCTCCGCGATTGGCTTCGGCTGACGGTCGATCTGACCCCGTCAGATCCGAGTGAGGTCAAAATTGACGAAGATATCTTGAATGCCCTCGCCGATGACCTGAACACGCACATGGCACTCACCTACCTGAACTTGATGCAGTTTGATCCGCAAAAGTTGCTCGACCATGCTCGCTTCCTCGGATTTCTGTCTGACTCGGTGCGCAATGAGTTTCTTGCTGAATGGAAGACGAGACCCTTCGGCACAGGACTGACGATGAACTTGGCAAATTTCGCGATGCGACTGGATGAGCTTCGGAGGGTTGCCGTGGTTACCAGAAACTTCACAAACGTCGATGCGATGAAATCCGCCCTGCTGGCCGCCGGGGTCGTAGTCCGGATGTCAAATTCAGGGGTGGACCTGGACCCCGGCCCCGACTTTGACCCGGCAAAGCTGGAGGCGCTGCAATGACCCCCAATTTCCCCGTCCCGGGCCTGACCCGGGACCTCTGCCGCCACCCCGAGGCCCCGGATCAAGTCCGGGGCGGGTTCTCCTCCTCCGTCCCCACCTCCTTCCATCCCGTCCCGGGCCTGACCCGGGACCTCTGCCGCCCCCCCGAGGCCCCGGATCAAGTCCGGGGCGCGATGCGAGGGGGCAGGCCATGACCCGCGAGCGCCTCTATCTCTTCGACACCACGCTGCGCGATGGCCAGCAGACGCAGGGCGTGCAGTTCTCCACCGCCGACAAGCGCCAGATCGCCGAGGCGCTGGATGCCCTGGGTCTGGACTATATCGAGGGCGGCTGGCCCGGTGCCAACCCGACCGATTCGGACTTTTTCGCCGCCGCCCCGGCGACCCGCGCCACCATGACCGCCTTTGGCATGACCAAACGCGTGGGCCGCTCTGCCGACAATGACGATGTGCTGGCGGCGGTGCTGAACGCCGGGACCCCCGCCGTCTGCCTGGTGGGCAAGACGCATGAATTTCACGTCACCACCGCGCTGGGGGTCACGCTTGAGGAAAACCTGACCGCGATCCGCGAGACCTTTGCGCATCTGCGCGCCAAGGGCCGTGAGGCGCTGTTCGACGCCGAGCACTTTTTCGACGGCTACCGCGCCAACCCGGCCTATGCGCTGGACTGCCTGCACGCGGCGCTGGATGCCGGCGCGCGCTGGGTCGTGCTGTGCGACACCAACGGCGGCACCCTGCCGGCCGAGATCGGCCGTGTGGTGGCCGAGGTGATCGCGGCCGGCGTTCCGGGGGCGCGGTTGGGCATCCATTGCCACGACGACACCGGCAACGCGGTGGCCGGCTCGCTCGCCGCCGTCGAGGCCGGGGCGCGGCAGATCCAGGGCACGCTGAACGGTCTGGGCGAGCGGTGCGGCAATGCCAACCTGACCAGCCTGATCCCGACGCTCCTGCTCAAGGAGCCCTTCAAAAGCCGTTTGGAAACGGGTGTTTCCGCTGCACCGTTAAAGAACATTCTCAAGACCAGCCGCATGCTGGACGACATCCTCAACCGCGTGCCGCTGCGCGCGGCGCCCTATGTCGGCGCCTCGGCCTTTGCGCACAAGGCCGGGCTGCACGCCTCCGCCATCCTCAAGGACCCGGCCACCTACGAGCATATCCCGCCCGAAAGCGTGGGCAACGCGCGGGTGATTCCGATGTCGAACCAGGCCGGCCAGGCCAACCTGCGCGCGCGCCTTGCCGCGGCCGGGATCGAGGTGGGGGCCAGGGACACACGCCTGGCGCGGATCCTTGAGATCATCAAGGAGCGCGAGGATCAGGGCTATGCCTATGACGGCGCGCAGGCCAGTTTCGAGGTGCTGGCGCGGCGCGAACTGGGGCTCTTGCCGCAGTTCTTCGAGGTCAAGCGCTACCGCGTCACCGTCGAGCGGCGCAAGAACAAGTACGACCGCATGATCTCGCTGTCCGAGGCGGTGGTGGTGGTCAAGATCGGCGAGCAAAAGATGATGTCGGTCAGCGATTCGATGGACGAGACCGGGCAGGACCGTGGCCCGGTCAACGCGCTGTCCAAGGCGTTGGCCAAGGATCTTGGCCCCTATCAGGCGGTGATCGACGACATGAAGCTGGTGGATTTCAAGGTGCGCATCACCAATGGCGGCACCGAGGCGGTCACCCGCGTCATCATCGACAGCGAGGATGCCGAGGGGCGGCGCTGGTCCACCGTCGGGGTCTCGGCCAACATCGTGGATGCCAGTTTCGAGGCGCTTCTGGATGCCATCACCTGGAAGCTGGTGCGCGATGTGGGGGCCGAAGGGTGAGCGTCGCGGCCTGCGCCGCGCTGGTCGAGCGGGGCGATCCGGACCGCTTTGCCGCCACGCTGGCGGCTCCGGCGGCGCGGCGCGGCGATCTGTTCACCCTATACGCCTATAACCTTGAGCTGGCCCGCGCGCCCTGGGTCGCCAGCGCGCCGCTGATTGCCGAGATGCGCCTGCAATGGTGGCGCGATGTGCTGGTGGCGCCGCAGCCGCCGGCGCATGAGGTGGCCGGGCCCCTGCATGGTCTGATCGCGCGGGCGGGGCTGCCGGTGACGCTGCTGGACGAGATGGCCGCCGCGCGGCGCTGGGACATATCGGACCAGCCTTTTGCCGATGTCGGGGGGCTGGTGGACTATGTCGGGCAGACCTCGGGCCATCTGATGTGGCTGGCGGCGCTTTGCCTCGGCGCGCCGGCGCAGAGCGAGGCGGCGCTGCGCCAGATTGCGCTGGGGGCGGGGATCGCCGGCTTTCTGCGCGCGGCGGCCGAGCTTTCGGCGCGCGGCCGCCGGCCGCTTTCCGATTAAAGCGACGCCGCCATAGCCGCGGAGGCGCGGATGGGGCAAGAGGCCCATGAAAAGGGCAGGGCGCAGACCCAGCCCGCCCCGGCCGCCCAGGCC
>JBQTIT010000089.1:0-2711 GCA_052387855.1 Paracoccaceae bacterium | reverse complement strand
CGCGGCTCCCTGACCACCGCCGGGGCCGTTCAGCTTCCAAAGCAGCCCCCTCCTCACCCCGCTGCCCAACCTTTCTGGGGCCCCTGGTCTGGCCCGGGGCGGGACAAGGGCGAATGGGCGCCGCCGGCCCGCCCAGCCTTCGCGCGGCGACCGGAACACGACCGGGCCCCCTCCGCAGCGAAAGCCCCCCTCCGGACCCCGCCCCGGACCCGATCCGGGGCCCCGGGTCAGGCCCGGGGCGGGACAAGGGCGAATGGGCGCCACCAGCCCGGCCAGCCCTCGCGCGGCGCCCGGACCACAACAGGGGCCCCTCCGCAGCGAAAGCCCCCCTCCGGACCCCGCCCCGGACCCGATCCGGGGCCCCGGGTCAGGCCAGGGGCGGGACAATGGGCGAAAGGGCGCCACCGACCCGCCCAGCCTTCGCGCGGCGCCCGGACCACAACCGGGGCGTCAAGCGGCTCGGGTCATCACGCCACCACCACCGCCCGCCATCGGGTTCGGGGGCTGCGAATGCCGGTCCCGCCAAAACCTCCACCGCTTCAAGACCCCCTCTTCCCATTCACTTTGGCAAAATATCCTCCGGGGGAGGCGCCTTTGCCCAAAGGCGCCCGGGGGTGGAAAACCCGCGCCCTTGCCCGGCCAGTTCAGCGCTCGGCATAGCCCGCCGCCGCGCGGCGCATGGCGTCCATGATCCCCGGCTCGGTGCCGGTATGGCCGGCGTCGGGCACCAGGACAAAGCGCGCCTCGGGCCAGGCGCGGTGCAGCTCCCAGGCGGTGCGCGGGGGCGTGCAGACATCATAGCGGCCCTGTATGATCGTGCCGGGGATCTCCTTCAGCCGGTGCGCGTTCTTCAGAATCCAGCCATCCTCGGCGAAAAAGCCGCCGTGGGTGAAATAATGGCACTCGATGGCGGCAAAGGCGGCGGCAAAGGCGGGATCGCCGAAATCCTCCTCGCGCGCGGGGTTCGGCAAGAGCGAGATCGTCGCGCCTTCCCAGCGGCTCCAGGCGCGGGCGCAGGCGGTCTTTTCCGGCCCCTCCGGACCGGTCAGGCGCCGGTGATAGGCGGCCACCAGATCGCCGCGCTCGGCCGGGGGGATCGGGGCGATGAAATCGGCCCAGAGGTCGGGAAAGAAGGCATCCGCGCCCTGCTGGTAGAACCAGTCGATCTCCCACCGGCGCAGGGTGAAGATGCCGCGCAGGATCAGCTCGCTCACCCGCCCGGGGTGGCTGAGGGCATAGGCCAGCGCCAGGGTCGAGCCCCAGGAGCCGCCCGCCACCTGCCAGCGCGCGATCCCCAGATGCGCGCGCAGCGCCTCGATGTCGGCCACAAGGTCCCAGGTGGTGTTGTCCGCCGTGCAGGCATGCGGCGTCGACAGGCCGCAGCCGCGCTGGTCGAAAAGGATGATCCGGTAGCGGTCAGGATCATGCGCCTGCGCCAGAAACGGCGAGATGCCGCCGCCGGGCCCGCCGTGCAGGATGACGACCGGCTTGCCCTGCGGATGGCCGTGCTCTTCGAAATGGATCTCGTGCAGCGGGCTGACGCGCAGGCGCCCGCTGCGGCGCGGCGGGCGGGGCGGAAAGGGCGGCAGGCGCTCAGCCAAGATCCATCCCGGCGGCGGCATCCCAGATCAGCCGCCCGAGCGCGGCAAAGGCCCCGGGCGCGCCGCCGGCAAGGGCGCGGCCCTGGGTCATCAGCACCACGGTCAGCGCGGGCCGGTCCGGGACCGCGATGCGGATCATGTCGTGCTTGTACCAGCTCGTCCGAGCATCCCCGGTCCACAGGTTGTGCCCCGCCTTTGACCAGATCCGGACCCCCGACGGCAGATCGCCGCCCAGGTATTCGCTGAGCTGATAGTTCGGATCGCCGGCGTCCGGTCCGGCGGGATTGCGCGACAGGATCGCCTGCGCGCGCGCCAGGCCCGGGCGCGACAGCGGCAGATCGCCCTCGAACATCTCCCACATCAGCCGCGCGGCGGCGAGCGGGGTCAGCACGTTCAGATGCTCGCCCGCGGCGCCGGCGAACTGCGCCTCGCGGCCATAGCGGGTGTCGTCCATCAGCTTCTGCACGACCGAGCAGCCGGCCCACTCCGCCCAGCCCAGCGTCTCGAACCAGCGGTCCAGCCGCTCGCGCTTGCTGCACCAGTCCATGTAGTCGGCACCATAAAGCAGCGTGTCGCCCGTGGTGCCGGTGATCAGGTCGATCACATAGTTGGTCGCGGTGTTCGAGGACCAAAGGATCATGTCGCGCAGCGCGCGGTCCAGTTCGGAATGCGGCTGGATGCGGCCCTCTTCCAGCGCGGCGATGGCATGGACCAGATGAAAGGGCTTGACCAGCGAGCAGGGATAGCAGCGCCAGTCGCCGCGATGGACAAAGCCCTCGGGCCGCGACGTGCCGGCCCCGCCCCGGTCGGTCCCGCCCGCGCGCATCACCACCAGACCCATCAGGTCCGGATCAAGCCCCGCCGGTCCGGCCGTGCCGAGCATCCGCGGGATCAGGTCTTGGCCGAAGCGTGCCCATTCGGGCGTGGTCTGGATGAACATCGGCGGCTTTCGGTTGGGCTTGGCGGCAGGCTAGTGCAGAACGGCCGGGCCCGGCAAGGGCCGAAGGGGCGGGATGGGGGGGGGGGTTGCCCCCCCCGCGCGGGGCGGCCGCCCCCCCACGAAATGTGGGGCGCGCAGACGGGCGGGCCGGGGGGCGGCCCCCCCCCGAC
>JBQTIT010000088.1:0-2914 GCA_052387855.1 Paracoccaceae bacterium | reverse complement strand
CCCCAAAGGCCCTCGGCCAGCGCCCGCCCCGCCCCCAGGCGGGCGCTCCGCACCCGCCCGGGTCGGGCGCCGGCCTCTGTCATTGATGCGGAACCGGTCACCCGGACATGTTCCCACACGGGCGGGGAAAGGCAATGCCTTTCCTTTTCCGCCCGGCCAGAGGTGGCCGAGGCACGAGCCGAGGCCGTGCGGGGCGCCCGCCCCCCGCCAAGGCTGGCACCATGGTCATGATGCACCCTTCCCCCTGCCTGCCGCGGACCGGCGGTCTCGACAGTCCGCGGCGCGCGGGGTATGAGGGCGCCCTGATCTGATAAGGGACGGCGAACATGGTGGTGGCGGCTTACTACATCGCGGTGGGCGCCGCCCTCGGCGCCGTGCTCGGCGCCGGTCTGGCCAGACGCCGGGGCGGCGGGGCGGTGGACATGCTGCATTACGCCACGGTCCTGGCGATCTTTCTGGCGCTGGTCGGGCTGTTCCTGTCGGTCTATCTGGGCCGCGGCGCCGGCGGCTGAGCGATGTTCCTGCCCTTCTTCCACCTCTTGCGGAAGGAAGGCGTCCCCGTCTCGCTGCGCGAGCACCTGGCCTTTCTGGAGGCGATGGCGGCGGGCCTGGCCACCTATGACATCGACGGCTTCTATGTCCTGGCCCGCACGATCCTGGTCAAGGACGAGCGGCACATCGACCGCTTCGACCGCGCCTTTTCCGCCGCGTTCAAGGGCATCGAGGCCCTCACCGACGGGCAGGTGATGGAGGCGATGGACCTGCCGCGCGAATGGCTCGAAAAGCTGCTCGAGCGGCGCCTGACCGAGGCAGAAAAGGCCGAGGTACGGGCCCTTGGCGGCTTTGAGGCCCTGATGGAGACGCTGCGCAAGCGGCTGGAAGAGCAAAAGGGGCGCCACCAGGGTGGCAGCAAATGGGTGGGCACCGCCGGCACCTCGCCCTTTGGCGCCCATGGCTACAATCCCGAAGGCATTCGCATCGGCCAGTCCGAAAGCCGCCACCAGCGCGCGGTCAAGGTCTGGGACAAGCGCGAGTTTCGCGATCTTGACGACCGGGTGGAGCTTGGCACGCGGGGCATCAAGATCGCGCTGCGCAGCTTGCGCCGCTGGGCCCGCGACGGGGCCGCCGAAGAGTTCGACCTTCAGGGCACCATCGACGCCACGGCCAGGAGCGGCTGGCTTGACCTGCGCAGCCGGCCAGAGCGGCGCAACGCGGTCAAGGTGCTGCTGTTTCTCGACGTCGGCGGCTCGATGGACCCCTATATCCGCGTCATGGAAGAGCTGTTCAGCGCCGCGCGGGCCGAGTTCCGGCATCTGGAGCATTTCTATTTCCACAACTGCCTGTACGAGGGCCTGTGGCGCGACAACAGTCGCCGCTGGAACGCGCAGCAGCCGACCTGGGAGGTCTTGCGCACCTATGGGCCGGACTGGAAGGCGATCTTTGTCGGCGACGCCTCGATGAGCCCCTACGAGGTGCTGCACATCGGCGGCGCGAACGAGCACTGGAACCCCGAGAGCGGCCAGACATGGTTGACGCGCGCGGCCGCCCAGTGGCCCTCGCACCTGTGGATCAACCCGGTGCCCGAGGCCTATTGGGGCCACACCCCGTCGATCCGCCTGATCCGGGACATCATCGCGCCGATGGTGCCGATGACCCTGCAAGGCCTTTCCGCCGGCATCAGGGCGCTGCGGTGACGGCGGGTCCTGTCCAGGCCGCGCCGGGCCCGGCGGCTCTTCACTTTGGCCCTGCTTGCCCCATATTGCACGCATGACCCGCCTGATCCCCGTTCTTCTGGCCCTGGCCTATGCCTTTCTCATGCTGCGGTTTTCCGTCTGGCAGATGCAGCGGACCCTTGACGCCGGCTCGCGTCCGCTGCGCGATCCCCAGATCGAGGCGCTGACCGCGCGGATGGCCCGGGCGCTGGAGATCCCGGCGATCCCGGTCAATGTCTTTGCGACCGAGGCCGTCAACGGTCTGGCCGCCCATGACGGCCGCATCTACCTGACCTCGGGCTTTCTGGCACGCAAGGCCGCCGGCGAGGTCAGCGAGGCCGAGCTTGCCTCGGTCATCGCGCATGAATTGGGCCATGTCGCCCTGGGCCACGCCCGGCGGCGCATGATCGACTTTAGCGGCCAGAACGCGGTGTTCATCCTGCTGTCGGCGGTGCTGAACCGGTTCCTGCCGATCGTCGGCATCTGGATCGCCAGGATGCTGTCGACCGCGATGATGGCGCGGCTGTCGCGCCGCGACGAGTTCGAGGCCGACGCCTGGGCCAGCGCGCTGCTGATCAAGTCGGGAATCGGAACTGGACCGCAAAAGTCGCTGTTTCTCAAGCTTGACGCCCTGACCGGCAACCGGGCCGCCGCGCCGGTCTGGCTGCTCAGCCACCCGCCCGCCGCCGAACGCATCGCCGCCATCGAAGCCAACGAGACCCGCTGGGCGGGCTGAGGGGGGGCGGCCGGGCCGGGGCTTGCGCGCCGCGCGAGTTTGGCGGGCGCCCAGGCCAAGTCGGGCGAAAAGGAAAACGCATCGCTTTTTCCCGCCCGTGGGGGAAGGTGTCCTGTAAACCGGTTCCGCTTTCACACCAGAGGCCAGCGCCCGCCGGTGGCGGGGCGGGCGCTGGCCGAGGGCCTTTGGGTCCCTCGGCCGGATTGCGGTATACGTCCCGCATGACCTCGGCGAGTGCCTCGGCCAAGTCGGGCGAAAAGGAAAACGCACTGCGTTTTCCCGCCCGTGGGGGAACGGCCAAGGTATACCGGTTCCGCCCTCACACCAGAGGCCAGCGCCCGACCCGGCGGGTGCGGAGCGCCCGCCTGGGGCGGGGCGGGCGCTGGCCGAGGGCCTTTGGGGCCCTCGGCCGGGGATGTTGACAGGCTTTCGCATGACCTCGGCGATGGCCTCGGCAAAAGTCGGG
>JBQTIT010000087.1:0-4644 GCA_052387855.1 Paracoccaceae bacterium | reverse complement strand
CCTCCGGGTCGGGCGCTGGCCTCTGTCAGCTATGCGGAACCGGTCGTGCCGAGGCGTTCCCACACGAGCGGGGAAACGCGGTGCGTTTCCTTCTCCGCCCGACTTTGGCCGAGGCTACCGCCGAGGTCATGCGAAGGCCCGTCAACATCCCCGGCCGAGGGCCCCAACGGCCCTCGGCCAGCGCCCGACCCCCCCAGGGAGGGCGCTCCACGCCCTCCGGGTCGGGCGCCGGCCTCTGTCAGGGAGGCGGAGCCGGTCTACCCTCGCCGTTCCCACACGGGCGGGAAAACGCAGTGCGTTTTCCTTTTCGCCCGACTTTGGCCGAGGCCAATCGGGAACGACTTCCCCATCCCCCGCCGAGAGCCCCAAAGGCCCTCGGCCAGCGATGCGGAACCGGTTTACCAGACATGGCCCCACACGGGCCGGAAAACCCAGTGCGTTTTCCTTTTCGCCCGACTTTGGCCAAGGCTCCCGCCGAGGTCATGGGGTGCCACCCCCCCCCGACCCCGCCCGGGGCGCGGTGTCAGAGCAGAACCTGCGGCTCGGCCAGGCCCTGTCCCGCGCCGGGCAGGGCAAAGACCTTGCCGGCATCGGGATGGGCGGCGCGGTCCGCCGCGCTCATGTGTTCCAGCGCGGTGGTGCAGAACAGCGTGGTCAGATCGGTGCCGCCAAAGGCCGGGCAGGACGAATGCGGCCCGCAGACCGGAACCCTGCGCACCAGCGTTCCGTCCATCTGATAGACCGCCACATGCCCCGCGCCCCACTGCGCCTGCCACATCAGCCCTTCGGCGTCAAAGATCGCCCCGTCCGGCAGAATGCCGCTGGCCGAATGGTCGGCCCAGAGCACCGGCTCGCCCACCGGCCAGCCGGCGCTGTCCAGCGCGACGCGATAGACCCTGTGCGCCTTGGTGTCGGCAAACTGCGCGGTGCGCCCATCGGGGGTAAAGGCGATGGAGTTCGGGATCGAGATGCCGGAAAAGAGCCGGCGCACCTCGCCCCCGTGCCAGCGCCAGATCGCGCCCGCGCCGTCCGCAGCGGTCTTTGACATGGTGCCGATCCAGAACCCGCCCTGCCGGTCGGCGCGCCCGTCATTGCTGCGGTTGGCCGGCTTGTCGGCCTCCAGTTCGGCCAGGGTCTCGATCTCTTCGGTCTCAAGGTCAAACAGGAAAAGGTCGCGCTCGCCCGCGATCAGCAGCACATCGCGCGACACCCACCCGGCGGCCGAGACCATTTCGGGAAAGCGCCACAGGCGCGGCCCGTCGCGGTCTTGCGACAAGAGCGCCCCGCCCAGGATGTCGAACCAGAAAAGCTGCTGGCGCCGCGGGTGCCAGAGCGCCCCCTCGCCAAGCTCGCAGCGCCGTTCGTCAAAGATCATTCCCTTGCCCTTCTGTAGGCGTCCACGATGCGCCGGGCCCGTGCCCCGACCTCTGCCGCGCCCAGGCCCGGCGTGTAGAGCGCCGTGCCGATGCCAAACCCGTCGGCGCCCGCCGCCAGCCATGCGGCGAAATTGTCCGGCCCCGCACCGCCCACGGCAAAGCACAGCGTGCCGGCGGGCAGGATCGCGCGCATCGCCTTCAGCCCCTCGGGGCCGATCAGATTGCCGGGAAAGAACTTGAGCCCGTCCGCGCCGGCGGCGAGCGCGGCAAGGCATTCGGTCGGCGTCATCACCCCGGGCCAGCTTTGCAGGCCCAGGCGCCTGGTCTCGGCGATGACCGCCGCGTCGGCATTGGGCGAGACGATCAGCCGCCCGCCCGCCGCCGCCACCTCGCGCACCGCCTGCGCGCTCAACACGGTGCCGGCGCCGATCAGCGCGCGGTCGCCGCAGGCCTGGGCCATCGCGCCGATCGACCGCAGCGGCTCGGGCGAGTTCAGCGGCACCTCGATGCGGGTGATGCCCTCGGCGATCAGCGCCTCGGCCACGGGCAGGGCGTCGGGCGGCGTGATGCCGCGCAGGATGGCGATCAGGGGCAGATCCATCTGTGTTCCTTCACGTGGCTCTGGCGGCGGTCAGACCTGCCAGGGTGCAGGCGCGGGCGTCAAGGCTTTCGGCGGTCAGGCCCTGCAGCGCCAGCGCGGCGGCATAGCGCTGTGCAAGCGCGGGCGCGCCGATCAGCGCCACCCGCTGCCCCAGCCAATAGGGCCGCGCCGCCGCGAGTTCGGCGCCGATCAAGAGGCCCGACAGCCGCGCGCGCGCCGCCCGGGGGGCCAGACCGTGCAGCAGCCCTTCGGCCCGCAGCGCGAAAAGCTGCGCCGCCAGACGCTCGGGGCGCGAGAGGGCCAGCGACAAGCCTTCGGCAAAGGCGGCCTCGCCCGTGCCCTCGTCCCTGTCCTCGGCTGCCATCCCGTGCCGCAGGACGGACTGGGTCGAAAGCAGGGCGAACAGCTCTCCGGTCATGAAGGTCTGAAAGCTCACCACCTCGCCGGCGCTGATGCGGGCCCATTTCGCATGTGTGCCGGGCAGGCAGGCCACCCCGTCAAAGCCGGGCTCCTGCGCCAGCAGCCCGGCGATCTGGGTCTCTTCGCCGCGCATCACGTCGGCGGGGGCGGGCTGCGACAGGCCGGGCAGGATCTGCACCGCCAGCCGGGGGTCCTGCACGGGAGCGCTCACAAAGGCGCCGCCCTGCACCGGCGCGCAAGGCACCTGCCGATAGGGCGCCTCGATCCAGCCCTGCCGCGCGCCGGCCATGCCGCAGACCACCACCTGCGTTCGCCCCGCGCCCAGCCAACCGCCGATCAGCGCCAGCAGCGCCGGCTCGAAGCCCTGAGGCGACAGCTTGCCCATGCCCTGGTCCGAGGCCCGCTCGGCGCGCACCGCGCCGCCGGCCATGGCATAGGCCCGCACCTGCGAGGTGCCCCAATCCACTGCGATCCAGTCCACTGCGATCCGGTCCGGTGTCATGCCGCCCTCGGGGGCCCGCCCGTCGGGCCGTGGTGTTTACTAAAATCGGAGTAGTCGATTCTGCCCCCCTCGTCCACCCCGGCCTCGTCCAGCCCGCGCCCGCCTGCCGGGCCCCGCCGGGCGCCGGCGGCTGGACATAACGCCAGAATCCTTCTGGTCCTAACGGAGCCGCCCGGTTTCGCGCCAAAATGCGCCATAACCCGGGGCGGACATCGCCCGGCATTCGCACGAGGAGCGCGGCCATGGACACCTCCATCATGACCAACGATCTGTCGGCCGTCCTGGCCGCGGACAAGAAACACGTCTGGCATCACCTGATCCAGCACAAGATGTTCGAAACGGTCGATCCCAGGGTCATCGTCGAGGGCAAGGGCCTGCGGGTCTGGGACATCAAGGGCAAGGAATACATCGACGCGGTGTCGGGCGCGGTCTGGACCGTGAACGTCGGCTACGGCCGCGAAAGCATTGCCAACGTGGTGCGCGACCAGCTCGTCAAGCTGAACTACTTCGCCGGCGTCGGCGGCTCGATCCCCGGCGCGCTGTTTGCCGAAAAGCTGATCTCGAAAATGCCCGGCATGAGCCGCGTCTATTATTCCAACTCGGGCTCGGAGGCCAACGAGAAGGTCTACAAGATGGTGCGCCAGATCTCGCACCGCCACCACAAGGGCAAGAAGAACAAGATCCTCTACCGCGAGCGCGACTATCACGGCACCACCATCGGCGCGCTGGCGACCTCGGGCCAGGCCGAGCGGGCGGCGATGTACGGGCCCTATCCGGACGGCTTTGTCATGGTTCCGCACTGCCTGGAATACCGCAAGCAATGGGATGTGGAAAACTACGGCCAGCGCGCCGCCGATGCCATCGAAGAGGTGATCCTGCGCGAGGGCCCCGATACCGTCGGCGCGATCATCCTTGAGCCGGTGACCGCCGGCGGCGGCGTCATCACCCCGCCCGAGGGCTACTGGCAGCGCGTGCAGGAGATCTGCCGCAAGTACAACATCCTTCTGGCCATCGACGAGGTGGTCTGCGGCGTCGGTCGCACCGGCACCTGGTTCGGCTATCAGCACTACGGCATCCAGCCCGATTTCGTGACCATGGCCAAGGGTGTCGCCTCGGGCTATGCGGCGATCTCCTGCACCGTCACGACCGAGGCGGTGTTCGAGATGTTCAAGGACGACGCGGCCGACCCGCTCAGCTATTTCCGCGATATCTCGACCTTTGGCGGCTGCGCCTCGGGCCCGGCGGCGGCGCTGGAAAACATGCGCATCATCGAGGACGAGGGGCTGCTGGACAACACGCTGAAGATGGGCGAGCGGGTGGTGTCGAACCTGAACGCGCTGATGGACAAGCACAAGGTGATCGGCGATGTGCGCGGCAAGGGGCTGTTCTGCGGCGCCGAACTGGTCGCGGATCGGGCCACCAAAGAGCCGATGGACGAAAAGAAGGTCGCGGCGGTGGTGGCCGACTGCAACGCGCAGGGCGTGATCATCGGCATGACCAACCGCAGCCTGCCGGGCCTGAACAACACGCTCTGCCTGTCGCCGGCGCTGATCTGCACCGCCGACGATGTCGACCAGATCACCGGCGCCATCGACCGCGCCCTGACCAAGGTCTTTGGCTGACCGGCGCCGCGACCGGCCCCCGGCGGGGGGGGGGGGGGGGGGGCGGCGCCCCCCCCCGGCGGCGGGGGGGCGGGGGGGGGGGGGGGCGGGGCGGGCGGGGTGCGGAGCACCCACCCCCCCCCC
>JBQTIT010000086.1:0-31931 GCA_052387855.1 Paracoccaceae bacterium | reverse complement strand
ACCCGGGGCCCCGGATCAAGTCCGGGGCGGGGGGGTCGCAGACGACACATCGCTGCGGCCAGACCTTCGCCCGGGGTGCAGCCCTTAGGTCGACCAAGGCCTGCCCGCGCCGACATCGCCCTTCTCCCAACCCCGCCCCGGGCCTGACCCGGGGCCCCCGATCAGGTCCCGGGCGGGGGGTGCGCAGCACGCACGCCGCGGCGGCCCGGCCCTCCCAGGAGTTCGGCCTGCGTCGACCAGGTTCTGCCCACGCCGACATCGCCCTTCCCCTCAACCCCGCCCCGGGCCTGACCCGGGGCCCCGGATCAAGCCCGGGGCGGGGTGTGTGCAGCCCGCACCTCCCTGCGGCCCCCCCCGCGCGCGATGTCGCTTCCTGATGCCCTCCGGACCACCCGAGCGGCGCTATTCGATGACCTCGCCCGGCTCCACCCCCCAGAGTGCGGCCTTGGGCACCCAGCCCTTGCGCCCCTCGACCGCGATCCGGCACCAGTCGGGGCTGCATTCCAGCACCCGGCCCAGAACGCCGTACTCGGCCAGAAACACCACGGGCGCGCCCTGCTCGGGGCGGTTCAGGAATTCCGACATGTCCTGCACCACCAGAACCGTCCGCGCCGAGGACAGGAGCGAGTAGTGCACCCAGCCGCCCGCGCCGTCGACATCCTCGACCCGGCGCCAGTTCTCGTATTCGGCGGTCACCCGCAGCGGCAGCCCGGCGACGGTAAAGACCCAGTCGATGCGGTGGGTCAGACCCGGGCCCCGACGCACGTTGCCGTCATCGGTCTTGAGCGAGACATAACGCGGCAGCGGCAGGCGGGTGACCGGGCCGATCCCCGGATCGCGCGGCGCGGCCTTGGCGGCGTCCCCGGCGCCCGTCGCGCTGTCCTGCGCCGGGGCAGCGGGCGCCCAGGCCATCGCCAGGGCCAGCCCCATCCCCAGTGCAGCCAGCCTGCCCGCCGCTCCTGTCTTTCCGCGCATCCTCGTCCGCCCGTCCTTGCCCGCCCGACCGCGCCACGCACCGGGCGTCCCCGCGCCCACCCGGGCCAGAAGTTTGCTGCACCCGCCGCGTTCCGGGGCTTGTGATCCGCCCGGCTTCCCGCCACTCTGCCACCAAGTGGCCAGACTTGGAAGACTTCGGAGAAGCGCATGCCAGCCAGCCGATTGAATGTCGTCGTCACCCGGCGCCTGCCCGAGCCGGTCGAAACGCGGCTGAAAGAGCTGTTCCAGGCCGATCTGCGCCAGACCGACGCCCCCATGAGCCGCGAGGAACTGGCCGCCGCCATCGGCCGGGCCGATGTGCTGGTGCCAACGATCACCGACACCATCGACGCGGCGCTGATCGCGCAGGCCGGCCCGGGCCTGCGCCTGATCGCCAACTACGGCGCCGGGGTGGACAACATCGACGTGGCCACGGCGCGCAGTCGCGGCATCCTGGTCTCCAACACCCCCGGCGTGACGACCGAGGACACCGCCGACATGGCCATGGCGCTGATCCTGGCCGTCACCCGGCGCCTGCCCGAGGGCCTGGCGGTCATGCAGCAGGGCAACTGGCAGGGATGGGCGCCCCTGTCGTTCATGGGTGGGCGCCTGGCCGGGCGGCGGCTGGGCATCCTCGGCATGGGGCGGATCGGACAGGCCGTCGCCCGCCGCGCCCGCGCCTTCGGCATGCAGGTGCATTACCACAACCGCCGCCGCCTGCGCCCCGAGGTCGAGGCCGAGCTTGAGGCTTGCCACTGGGACAGCCTGGACCAGATGGTCAGCCGGATGGACATCCTCTCGGTCAACTGCCCGCACACGCCCTCGACCTACCATCTGCTGAACGCCCGCCGGCTCAAACTGCTCAAGCCCAGCGCGGTGCTGGTCAACACCTCGCGCGGCGAGGTGATCGACGAGGCCGCCCTGGCCCGGGGCCTGCGCGCGGGCGAGATCGCCGGCGCCGGGCTTGACGTCTACGAGAACGCCGCCGAGACGGCCGCCCTGTTGCGCGGGCTGCCCAATGTGGTGCTCTTGCCGCAGATGGGCTCGGCCACGGCCGAGGGCCGGATCGAGATGGGCGAGAAGGTGATCATCAACATCAAGACCTTTGCCGACGGCCACCGCCCGCCCGATCTGGTCGTTCCGGGGGCGCTCTGACGCTCCCCCTTCGCGGCATCCCACGTGCCAAATATCCCACGGGGGCAGACCCGAAGGGTCGCGGGGGTGTGAAACCCCCGCCTTAGCGGAACCGGTCCATCAGGCGTTGCAGCGGGCTTTTGTCCGTCTCGGGCGCCGGGGCAGGGCCGGGGGCCGGCTGCGGCGCGGGGGCGGGGGCCGGGGCCGGGGCCGGTGCGGGCGATGGCCGGGGCGATGTGGACGAGCGCGGCGGGTTCGTCCGCAGCGCGACCACGGTCTGAAAACGCCCGGCATCGCCCGCCGCCAGCGCCGCCGCGCCCTCGGACAGGCCGGTCAGCAGCGGCTCCAGCCAGTCCTGATCGGCCCTGGCGAAATCGTGCAGCACATAACCCGCCACCGCATCCTTGTGGCCCGGATGGCCGATGCCCAGCCGCACGCGGCCATAAGCCTCGCCGATGTGGCCGTGGATCGAGCGCAGGCCGTTGTGCCCGGCATGGCCGCCGCCCTGCTTGACCTTGAGCTTGCCCGGGGCAAGGTCAAGCTCGTCATGAAACACCACCAGATCAGCCGGCGCGATCCTGTAAAAGGTCATCGCGGCCTGCACCGATTGGCCCGACAGGTTCATGAAGGTCTCGGGCTTGAGCAGGATCACCTTTTCGCCCGCCAGCCGCCCCTCGGCCACCAGCCCGTGAAAGGCCTTCTTCCACGGGCCAAACCCGTGATCCGCCGCGATCCGGTCCACCGCCATGAAGCCGATGTTGTGCCGGTTGCCCGTGTATTTCGCGCCCGGATTGCCAAGGCCGGCAAAAAGTTTCATGCCCGATCCCCCTTGCGGGGCACCCTGCCAAGCGCCCGCGCCCCGCGCAATGAAAAAGGGCGGGAATGACCCCGCCCTGTCCCGCACCCGCGGCGGCCAGCGCCGCGACGGGATCACGCCTCGGCGTCGTCTCCGCCCCGGGCCAGGCCCGAAGGCGCCGCGATGTTCGCCACGGCAAAGTTGCGCGCGATGGTGGGCTTTGCTCCCGCCGGCAGGGTGATGTCCTCGATGTGGATCACATCGCCGATCTGCTTGCCGGTGAGGTCCACCGTGATGTGATCGGGAATGTCCGAGGCCAGAACCTCAAGCTCGACCTCGTGGCGCACCACGGTCAGCGTGCCGCCACGCTTGAGACCGGGCGAGGCTTCGTGGTTCACAAAGGTGACATGGATGAACAGGTTGATGCGGCTGTCATCGCTGATGCGCATGAAATCGACGTGCAGCGGCACGTCCTTGACCACGTCGCGCTGGACCGCGCGGCAGATCACATGCACGTCCGGTTGCCCTTCGACCTTGAGGTTGAAGAGCGACGACAGGAACCGGCCCTGACGCAGACGCTTCAGAAGAGCGTTGAAGCCCATCTGGATCGCAACGGGCTCTTGCCCGCCGCCGTAGATGATGCCAGGTACGTTGCCCGCGCGACGGGCTGTGCGGGCGGCCCCCTTGCCTGTCCCCGCGCGTACCTCGGCGGTAAGATCGATGATCTCGCGTGCCATTGGTATTCTCCATATGTTGATCGGCCATCCTCCAAGGGTGCATGGCGCGAGGGGGGCCTATAGCGGGGAATCGCGGCGCTGGAAAGGGGAAAAGCAGCCATGCCGCTGGCCGCGCCCCGGGTGTCGGCAAGGGGACAGATCGCAAGCGGCGGGACGCGGTAGACCCCGGGGCCTGAACCGAGAGCCCGGAATGTCATTGCGAGCCAACATCATCGCCGCGCGGGGGCCACTGGCCTCGTTCGCGGTCATGGGCGTGATGTGGGGCATGATCGCCGCCGACCTGCCCGACCTCAAGGACCAGCTTGGCGTGGCCGAGGCGCAGCTTGGCCTCTTGCTCTTTCCGACGCCGGTCTCGGCGGTCGCCGCGATGGTCCTGGCGCCGATGGCGGCGCGGCTGGGCGGTAACGCCGCGCTGCCGGGCGCGACAATGCTGATGGCGCTGGCCTTTGCCCTGCCGGGGCAGGCCGCCTCGGTCTGGACCTTTGCCCTTGCGATGATGGCCTGCGGCGCGACCACGGGGCTGACGGATGTGCTGATGAACGCGCGCGTCGCGGCCATCGAGACCGCACGCGGGCGCAGCGTGATGAACCTTTGCTTTGCCGCCTACAGCTTCGGCTACGCCGGCGGCGCCCTTGGAACCGGGGCGCTGCGGTCGATGGGCTGGCCGCCGTCGCAGGTCCTGGCGAGCCTGGCCGCACTGGCCGCGATCGCCGGGCTGATGTCCACTGAAAGGGGCGGGGCCATCACCGGGCTGGAGCGGCCGCAGGGCGCCGCCGCCGCCCGGCTTGGCTGGGTGCCGGTGATCGGCGGCGCGATGGTCTTCATCGCCTTCCTGACCGAGAACGCCTCGGAGAACTGGTCGGCGCTGTACATCGAGCAGACCCTCGGCGGATCGCCGGCGCAGGGGGCGGCCGGGCCGGCGCTGATGGCCCTGACCATGGGGGTCGCGCGGCTCTTCGGGCAGGGCTTTGCCAACCGGGTCCGCCCGGCGCGGCTTTTGGCGGGCGGGGCGGTGATCTCGTCCGCGGGGCTGGTGCTGGCGGCGGGCGCGACGGGCCCGGGCATGGCCTATGCCGGCTTCTTCATCGCGGGGATCGGCGCCTCGGTCATCTCGCCCACGGCCTTTTCGATGGTCGGCGCCCTTGCCCGGCCAGAGGCGCGGGCGCGGGCCGTCGCGCGGGCGACGATGATCGGCTATCTTGGCTACTTCGTCGGCCCGCCCGCCTTTGGCCTGATGGCCGGCGAGGTCGGCCTGCGCGCCACCTTTGCCCTGGCGGCGGTCCTGCTGGCGATGATCCTGATCCTGGCCCCGGCCCTCGCCCGGCAAGAGGGCTGAGCCGCGCCCCGCTTGGGGCTTGCCCGGCGGGCCGGTTGCGGCCCATTGTGGTTCGGGTCGGCAGAGGGGCGGGGCGGAACATAAAGTCGATGAAGCTGTATTCGGACGTCCACCGCATCTACAACAACCTCTCGGCGCTTGGGTTCGGCCCCGAGGATGCGCTGTCGGTGGCCGACCTCAGCCCTTTTGACCAGTACCATTATCACGGCACCGAGGCGGTCGATCTGGCCTCCGGGCAGCTTGGCGCCCGCGCCGGGATGCGCATCCTCGACATCGGATCGGGCATCGGCGGGCCGGCGCGGCACATCGCCGCCACCACCGGCGCCGCCGTGACGGCGCTGGAGGTGCAGGCCGATCTTGACGCCGTGGCGCGCGATCTGACCCGCCGCTGCGGGCTGGACGGACTGGTGCAGCACCACTGCGGCGACATTCTGGACGGCAGCCCGCGCGGCCCCTTTGACGGCATCGTCTCGATGCTGTGCATGCTGCACATCCCGGACAAGGCCCGGCTCTTTGCCGCCTGCCGCGCCGCGCTGGTGCCGGGCGGCGTGATGGTGATCGAGGATTTCGCCCGCGCCCGGACCCTGAGCGCGGCCGAGACGGACAGCCTTGCCGTCAAGGTGCAGGCGCGGGACCTTCCCTTGCCCGAGGACTACCGCGCCCATCTGGCCGGCGCGGGTTTCGCCAGCGTCCGGATCGACGATGTGACCGACGACTGGCGCGCCTTTTCCGCCGCCCGGGTCAAAGCGGCACGCGAGGGGCGGGCGGCCAGCGTGGCGCTGCACGGCGAGACGATCGTCGCGGGGCTGGAGGATTTCTACGGCGCTGTCGATGCGCTGTGGCAGGGCGGCGCGCTGAGGGGGCTGAGAGTGCTGGCGCGGTAGCGGGGGCACCCTTGCCGTGCCCTCGTGCTACCGGCCAAACCGCCACTGGGTGACTTGCACCCTCTCCTCGCCGGGCCGCAGCGCGATAGGGGGGAAATGCGCGTGGCTTGGCGCGTCGGGCCAGCCCTGCGCCTCGATCGCCAGCCCCTCATAGACCTGCCGCCCCGGCCGGGGGGGCACGCGCTGGTCATAGACCTGGATGCCCGGCTCGGTCGTGGCCACCGTCATCCCAAGGCCCGAAGCGCCGCGCAGCCACAGCACGTCGCGCAGCGGCACCTGCCCCCGCGACAGCACAAAGCAGGTGTCGAACTCCGGCGCGCCGGGCCGGATGGCGCGCGCGGCGCGAAAGTCCATCTCGGTGCCGGCAACGGCGCGGACCTCGCCCGTGGGCTTGAAGTCGGCGTCATTGGGCAGCCAGTCCTCGGCGGCGATCCGCAGGCTGTGACCGTCCCAGGTCTGGGCGCCGTCAAGGTTCCAGTAGGAATGGTTGGCAAAGTTCAGGATCGTTTCGGCATCGGTCCGGGCCGTCAGCGTCAGCGTCAGGCTGGCCGGCGCGGCCAGGGCAAACGCGGCGCGGATGGTCCGGTTGCCGGGAAATCCGCCCGCGCCGGCAGGCAGATCAAGCCCCAGCACGCAGTCGGCAGGGCCAGAGGACACAAGGCGCCAGTTCTGCCGGTGCGTTCCCGCCGTGCCCGAGTGCAGACAGTGCCGGCCGTTGAAATTGGCCTCGAACCTCTGCACCACGCCGCCGATCACGGCGCTTGCCCCGCTGATCCGGTTCACCACCGGGCCGATCAGCGTGCCATGGTGCATCAGATCGCCCAGGTAATCCGAAAGACGGTCAGAGCCGAGCGTCAGGTCATGGCCCACCCCCGCAAGGCGCACCGACTGCACCGCCGCGCCCCAGGTCAGGATGCGCACCGTCAGATCGCCGGCGCCAAGGGTGATCGCCTTGACCGCCTCGCCCGCCGGACCGGCGCCAAACTCCTCGATCATGGTCATCCCCTTTGGCCCTGCGGCAGGTTGGTCCGGCTTGTGCCCCGCCGTCAAGGCAAGAGGCAGGCCGCCAGCGTATCCG
Source organism: Paracoccaceae bacterium (assembly GCA_052387855.1). GTDB lineage: Bacteria > Pseudomonadota > Alphaproteobacteria > Rhodobacterales > Rhodobacteraceae > CAIYZT01. The sequence continues at coordinate 24,991 of JBQTIT010000086.1, read as the reverse complement.
CCATGGCGCGCAGCAGCAACGCATAGGCGCCCGGCCCCGGCTCCATCGCCGCGCCGACGGGGTCCAGTGCCCCGCCCAGCCGCGCCGGCGTGCCCTCGGCCAGTTGCGCGGCCATGGCGGGGTCGTGCTGGACCTCGGGGAACAGGCAGGCCACCTCGCCCGTTTCAAGCCGAGCGCGCAGGTCCGACAGATGCGCCGCGCCGGGATCGGCCGCCGAGCCGTCGGCAACTGACCCGGCAAAGGTCAGCCCGAAATGGTCGATGAAATACCCGTAGGCGTCGTGTTGGCTGGCAAAGGGCAGGGCCCGGATCGGGGCAAGGCGGTCGGCAATCTCGGCCTCCAGCGCGGCGATGTCGGCGGCGGCGGCGCTGGCGTTGGCGGCATAGGTCGCGGCATTGGCGGGGTCGAGCAGCGACAGCTCGGCGGCGATCAGCGGCAGCCACCGCGCGGCGTTGTCCGGGTTCAGCCAGACATGCGGGTCGGTGCCCGAGTGGTCGTCGCCATGGTCCTCCTCCGCTCCATCCGCGTCCGCATAGACGCGAAGCGTCGTGCCCGGGGCCTCCAGCAGCCGCAGGCTTGTGGCCGTCGCGCCGGCGCTGGCGCGGTCCAGCCATGGCGTCAGCTCTGGCCCGATCCAGACGATCAGGCCGGCGCCCGCGATATCGCGCATCTGGCTGGGGCGGAGCTGGAAGTCATGCTCGTCCGCGCCGGGGGCGAGCAGCAGCACGGGCGATCCCAGCGCGCCCATCACCTGCGCGGTCAGCGCATGCACCGGGGGAATGTCGGTCACCACCAGCGGCGGGGCGGCAAGGGCGGGCAGCGGCAAAAGGCAGAGCAGGGCGGCGAGACGCATGGGACGGGCTTTCGGGTTGACGACTCGGCGGCTATAGCTGTAATAACATAACAACGTCAACCCGAATGTGATCCTGTAACACTCCGGAGCCGCCCCGTGGAGCCTCAGCACCCCTTCTGCCCCGGATGCGAAGCGCCCGATCTGGCCTTTGCCGCCCATGACCATGCGGCCTGCCAGACCGATGCCATGACCCGGGCCGAGGCGCTGATCGCCGGGCGCGGCGCGCGCCTGACGCCGGTGCGCCGGCGGGTGCTGGAGATCCTGCTGGAAGGCCACCGCGCGATGGGCGCCTACGAGGTGCTTGGCCGCCTCGCCGCCGAGGGTTTTGGCCACCAGCCCCCCGTCGCCTACCGGGCGCTTGATTTTCTCGAAGAGCAGGGCCTTGCGCACCGCATCCGCCGCCTCAACGCCTTTACCGCCTGCATGCACCCGGGCGAGGCGCATGCGCCGGCCTTTCTGATCTGCCGGACCTGCGACGCCGTGGCCGAGGCGCCGGCGGCGCCGGTGCGCCGGGCGCTGGAGACGGCGGCCGGGGCCCTTGGCTTTACGGTCGAGGCCAGCGTGGTCGAGGCGCTGGGCCAATGCGCCGATTGCCGGGCGCAGGCGGCATGACCGCCGATGCCCTGATCCGGGCCGAACATCTTTGCGTGCAATTTGGCGCCGGCGAGGTGCTGCACGATGTCACCCTGTCGGTGCGCCCGGCCGAGATCGTGACGATCCTTGGCCCGAACGGGTCGGGCAAGTCGACGCTCTTGCGCGCGCTTCTGGGCATCCTTGCCCCCTCGCATGGCCGGGTGATCCGCGCGCCCGGTCTGCGCGTCGGCTATGTCCCGCAGCGGCTGGCGATCGACCGGGCGATGCCGATGACGGTGCGCCGGTTCCTGTCGCTGCCGGCCCGCGTTCCGGACGCCGAGGCGTCAAGGGCCCTGCGCCGCGTCGGGCTGGAGCCGCTGGGCGCCGCGCAGATGTCCAGCCTTTCCGGCGGGCAGTTCCAGCGCGTGCTCCTGGCCCGCGCCCTGCTGCCGCGCCCGCAGCTTCTGATCCTGGACGAGCCGACCCAGGGGCTGGACCAGCCCGGCGAGGCCGCCTTTTACCGGCTGATCGACGAGGTTCGGGCCCAGACCGGCGCGGCGGTGCTGATGGTCAGCCACGATCTGCATGTGGTCATGGCCGCCTCGGACCGGGTGATCTGCCTCAACGGCCATATCTGCTGCGAGGGCACGCCGCGCGTGGTGTCGAACGCGCCGGAGTACCGCGCACTCTTTGGCCTGGGCACGCAGGGCGCGCTGGCGCTCTATCAGCACGCGCATGACCACAGCCATGACGGCGCCCACGGGCATGACCATGGGCACGACCACCGGCACGACCACGGGCACGACCACGCGGAGCCGCCCCATGCTGGATGAGTTCCTGATCCTCGCGGCGCTGGGCGGGACCGGGCTGGCGCTGGCGACCGGCCCGCTTGGCGCGCTCGTCCTGTGGCGGCGGATGGCCTATTTCGGCGATGCCACCTCGCATGCCGCGATCCTGGGGGTCGCGGTCGCGCTGGCGCTGCACATGCCGGTCGGGGCGGGGGTGCTGGCGGTGGCGCTGGCCATGGCGCTGATGGTCTCGAGCCTGGCGGCGCGGGGCTGGGCGATGGACACCACGCTGGGCGTGATGGCCCATTCGGCACTGGCCTTTGGTCTGGTGGCGATTTCCTTTGTGCCGGGCGTGCGGGGCGATCTGCAAAGCTATCTGTTCGGCGACATCCTGGCGGTCGGCCGGGGCGATCTGGTCTTTGTCTGGGGTGGGGCGGCGGTTGTGCTGGGCCTGCTGGCCTGGCGCTGGCAGGCGCTCTTGACCGCGACGCTCAGCGAGGAGTTGGCCCATGCCAGCGGCATCAACCCCGCCCGCGAGCGTCTGGTGCTGACCGTCGCGCTGGCGCTGGTGGTGGCGGTGGCGATCAAGGTCGTGGGGGCGCTGCTGATCGCCGCGATGCTGATCATCCCGGCGGCGGCGGCGCGGAGCCTTTCGCGCACGCCCGAGGCGATGGCGCTGGGCGCGGCCGGCATCGGCATCCTGGCCGCCCTTTCGGGGCTGGCGCTGTCGCTCTGGCAGGACACCCCCGCTGGCCCCTCGATCGTGGCGGCGGCGGCGGTGATCTTTGCCGTCACGACCGTGATCGGAGCCCTTCGCAGATAGGAGACGGACATGCAGCGCTATGGAATGATTGTCGGGGTCAATGCCGAAAAGAAGGCCGAATACGTGCGCCTGCACGCGGCGGTCTGGCCCGATGTGCTGAGGATGATCACCGAATGCGGGTCGAGATCCTTTCGATCCAAACCTGGGAGCCAAAGAACCTGACGTCGCTTTTCAGCAAAACCCCGGCACCGACCCTGCGGCCGACTTGTCCAGGATGGCGTGGCCCTCAGGGCCGCTGCTTCATCCGCCAGGAAGAAGGCGACACGCCAAAGCGGACCTGGAAGGCACGGCTGAAGGCCTCCTGCGACGAATAGCCGAAGCTCGCCGCGATCCGGTCGATTGTTTCTCCTGTATGGACCAAGGCTTCGGCCGCCCTGTCGAGGCGCCAGGCCCGCAGGTAGGCCCCAGGCGGCTGCCCCATGGCCAGACCGAACCGCTCGACAAAGCTTGATCGTGACATGCCTGCTTCCTCTGCGAGCCGGTCGTTGGTCCAGTTCCCGGACGGCTCGCGGTGGATCGCGGCAACGGCCCGGGCAATACGCTGGTCGCGCATTGTCGCCAGCCATGCCGGGACGTCCTTGCTTGTCTCGGCCCAGCGCCGCAACACCTGGATCAGCAAAAGGTCAAGGAGGCGCGAGACCATGACGGAAGCTCCGGGCAGCGAACTCTGTGTCTCAAGCAGAATCAGGCGAAGCACGGGCTGAAGCAACTCGATCGGCCTGCGGTCGAGATCGGTCAGAATGATGAGCTTTGGCAGAGGCTTGAGTATTCGGCCGGCAAGTTCACCGTCAAACGAAAAGCTGCCCCAGAACAGTCGAACCTCCCCGTCTTGCGGGTTGGCCGCGCCCTCCGGCGCAATTTCCTGCGCCCTTCCGGGCGGCTCTGGCCGCCCGCCGCCGTGGACATCGACCCAGTGCGGGCCGTCATACAGGACGAGCGCCAATTTTCCGGCTCCGACCTGCGTCGGGCGGTCGTCACCCACGCGCACTGCAATGTCGCCCTGCTCGACGAAGTGCAGGCACGGCCGACCTTTGGGAAACTCGATGGTCACGGGTCGGCGCGACGACACCTTGGCTGCCCGCTCGCCGCGGACATGGACGAGCTCGAGGATTTCCGAAAACGGGTCGACAGGCCAAATCGGCGCTGCGGCTAAATGATTCGGTTGATCGGTCATGTTGTCGATCGCCCCCGGCGACTAAGCTTGCCCATCGGCGCCTTTTGAGATGCAGAAGGACGGTCGCGATTGAACTAGTCAAGTGGCCCTTATCCGGGCCGGGCGGCGGGCAAGCCCTGCGCGCCTGAACATGAGGAGAGATGGAAATGAAACTTCTGAAATGGACGGCCGGCCTTGTGGTCGTCGTGGTCCTTGCCGGCATCCTGCTGCTTCCCGGCCAGATCAGGAAGTCGACCTTCCCGATCGAGGCGCTGGAGGCGACAGAGCCCGCCCCCGGCTTTGTCGCCCAAGAGGTGGCCGGCACCCTCGGCCTGACGAGCGACTGGCCGGTGACCGAGGCCGCGACCATCCTGTTCTTCCATCGAAATAACGTTACCGCCGCCGCCGCAAGTCTCGAATTGACGGCGCTAAAGGGATACCGGGTGCTCATCGCCGAGTATCCGGGCTATGGCGGCGATGGCGCGGAGCCGAGCGAGACCAGCCTCGTCGCGGCCGCCCGCGCCTGGGCGGGCGAGGCGCGGAACCAGGCCAAGGGGCCGGTGCTGCTGTTCGGCAATTCCGTCGGCGGAGCGCTTGCCGCGATGCTGGCGGCGGAAGGCCTTGGCGACGGGCTGGTCACCGCGGGCGCGCCCACGCGCCTGACCGATCTTGCCCCGGCCCCGCTGCGGCCGCTGTTCAGGGACCGGTTCGATGCGGTTTCGGTTGCCGGTGGGATCGAAGTTCCCTGGGTCCTTTTCCATTGCCAGGACGATCCGGAGGTCCCAGCGGCGCTGGGACGGGCGCTTGCGGCGGCCCGGGGTGAGGGCGTGGAGGCGATGGTCCCCGCCTGCTCCAGCCACTCGCTCGCGGACATGCCGGTGCGTGACATCATTGATGCCATCTCCCAGAAGATCTCCGGCTAAGGGCCCGGCCGCCCGGCCGTGCCTTCGCAAATGAGTCCTGCAAGCCTGATGCAATCAGCTCTGCAAGGCCATCGACTGCGATATTTGGTCGGCCCGGCGTCATGCCGCAAGAACCGATGCGCCGACCTGTGGGGTGAGGGCGGAGCCGGTCACCCGGACCTGATCCGCCCGGCGAGCCCTGGCAAAGGCACCAGCCGAGGTCATGTAGGAACAATTCAGCAATCTGGCCGAGGGCCCCAAAGGCCCTCGGCCAGCGCCCGACCCCCCCAGGGAGGGCGCTCCACGCCCTCCGGGTCGGGCGCTGGCCTCTGTGTTCCATGCGGAACCGGTCTACCGGACAAGTTCCCACACGGGCGGAAAAACGCAGTGCGTTTTCCTTTTCGCCCGACATTGGCCGAGGCACTCGCCGAGGCCATGCGGGACGCTTGCCCCATCCCCGGCCGAGGGCCCCAAAGGCCCTCGGCCAGCGCCCGACCCCCGCAGGGAGGGCGCTGGCCTCTGTCAGGGAGGCGGGACCGGTATACCGGAACCGATCCTACCGGCAAGAATTGGCCGAGGCCATCGCCGAGGTCATGCGAAGGCCCGCCCCATCCCCCGCCGAGGGCCCCAAAGACCCTCGGCCAGCGCCATCTCCCCCGAAGTGCCGCTTTCCGGCCCCCATGTCGCTTTTGTCTGCCCCGGCGTCGCGCGGCCTTGCCCCAGTCCCCCGGCTTTTGGCAGATATGGGGCAGCAAAATCTGGAGTGACCCATGAAGACTCATGTCAAGGCCCTGGTCGTCGGCGGCGGAGCGGTCGGCACCGGCATCACCTATCACCTCGCCAAGGCCGGCTGGGACACGATGATGGTCGAGCGGGACGAGCTGACCTCGGGCTCCACCTGGCACGCGGCGGGGCTCTTGCCGCTTTTCAACATGTCCTATGCCACGACCCACATCCACAAATACTCGGTCGACTTCTACAAGGGGCTCGAGGCGGAAACCGGCCTGAACGCCGGGTTCGCCGTGGTGGGCAACCTGCGCATGGCGCAGCGGCAAGAGCGGATGGACGAATACATGCTCTATTCCTCGGTCGCGGAAACCGCCGGGGTCCACCACGAATTCCTGACGCCCTCGCAGATCAAGGCGCGCTGGCCGCTGGTGCGGACCGAGGATCTGGTCGGCGCGCTCTATCACCCGCAGGACGGCTACATCAACCCGGCCGACGTGACCCAGGCCATGGCCAAGGGCGCGCGCCAGCACGGCGCCACGATCGAGCGCAGGGTGCAGGTCGACGGCTACCGCTGGACCGGCTCGGAATGGATCGTCTCTTGCACCAGGATGATCGAGGTCGGCGGCCGCCTGATGCCCTCTGAGGACCGGTTCGAGGTTCACGCCGAACACGTCGTCACCGCAACCGGCAACCACGCCCAGCGCACGGCGCGGCTCCTGGGCATCAAGATCCCCGCGATCCCGGTCGAGCATCAGTACATCGTGACCGAACCCGACCCGATGCTGCAGGAATACCGCAAGACCCACGGCGAGCATCCGGTCCTGCGCGACGCCGATGCCAAATGGTATGTGCGCGAGGAACGCGGCGGCTGGATCCTGGGACCTTACGAATACGGCGCCCCGGCGCGGTTCGAATATGCCGTGCCCGAGAGCTTCCGTGCCGACCTTTTCCCGCTGGATCTGGAGCGGATCGAGGCTGAGTACCTCTCGATGATCCACCGGATCCCCTCGTCCGAGACGGTCGGCCTCAAGGACGATTTCAACGGCCCGATCTGCTACACCCCCGACGGCAACCCGCTGGTTGGCCCGGCGCCCGGCCTGCGCAACATGTGGCTGGCCGAGGGCTTTTCCTTTGGCATCACGGCGGCGGGCGGCACGGGACATTACCTGGCGCAACTGATGACCGAGGGCGAGGCCGAGATCGACATGGCCTCCCTTGACCCCAAGCGTTACGGGTCCTGGATGACGACCGAATACGCCGCGCGCAAGAACGAGGAATGCTACAACCACGTCTTCATCCTGCACCACCCCGATGAGGAACGCGAAGTCGCCCGCCCGCTGCGCACCGCGCCGGCCTATGAGCGCCAGCTCAAGCTGGGCGCGCAGATGGGGCAGGTGAACGGATGGGAGCGGCCGAACTACTATGGCCCGCTCGATGCGCCGGCCGGCTTTGACCATGACGGGCGCAGCTTCCGCCGGGGCGCCTGGTGGCCCCATGCCGTGGAAGAGGCGAAAGCGGTGCGCAACACCGTCGGCATCATCGACGCCGCCGCCTTTACCAAGCATCTTGTGCGCGGCCCCGGCGCGACCGGCTTTCTGGACCATTTCACCTGCAACAAGCTGCCGAACGTCGGCCGGATCAACCTGACCTATGCCCTGACCGACCACGGCACCACGCGGACCGAATACACCATCGTCCGGCTGAAAGAGGATGAATACTACCTCATCTCGGCTGGGGCCTGGACGGCCTATGACTATGATTTCCTGCGCAAATGCGCCGATGACTGGATGGCAGACGGCAAGGGGCACATCGACATTCACGACATCACCACCCAGTGGGGCGTCTATGCCCTGGCCGGCCCCAATGCCCGCGCGCTGCTCAAGGACATCGTCAAGGACGCCGATCCCGACACGGTCCTGTCCAACAAGCGCTTTCCCTGGTTGTCGTGCCGCGACATCGAGCTGGGCATGTGCCCGGTCCGCGCCATACGCGTCGCCTATACCGGTGAGCTGGGCTGGGAGCTGCACTATCCGATCGAGTTCGGCCGCTACCTGTGGGATCTGATCTGGTCGGTCGGCGCAAAGCACGGGCTGAAGCCGGTCGGCGCGCGGGCGCAGAACTGGCTGCGGCAGGAAAAATCCTACCGCGCCTTCGGCAACGAGCTGGGGCGCGACGCGACCCCGCTGGAGGCCGACCTGCCGCGCTTTGTCGACATGTCCAAGGAGTTTCGCGGCAAGGCGACGATGATCGAAACCGGCATCCGGTCGAAGTGCTGCACGGTCCTGATCGACGGGCCGGCCGATGCCGACCCCTGGGGCAAGGAGGCGATCCTGAAGGATGGCGTCAAGGTGGGGCGCCTGACCTCGGGCGGCTATTCTGTGGCCTTCGGCAAGCAGATCGGCATGGGCTATGTCCGCCCCGACCTGGCGGCGGTGGGCACGAAGCTGAAGGTCAAGATGCTGCTGCGGGAATGGGACGCCGTGGTGGTCGAGGACAGCCCCTTTGACCCCTCCAACGCGCGCATCCGGGTGGACGGGTAGGCAAGACGGGGGCTCTGCCCCCTCGCCGGAATTTCAAGGGAAATTCCGGCTCTCCCCCGGGATATTTCTGGACAGAAAATGAATCAGCCCCGCGCCGGGCCGGGGTGTTGGGCAAGGATCATCAGATTGTTCGCGGGCATCGGCAGAACCTGCGAAGCCAGCCCCGCGCCGTCCAGCCGGGACTGGACCCAGGCGATGTCCTTGTAGCCGATGGCCGGGTCCTGTGCGCGCAAGGCCGCGTCAAAGCGCGCGTCGCCCTCGGATGTCGCGGCGCCGCCGCGCAGAAAGGGGCCATAGACAAAGGCGACCCCGCCCGGCGCCAGGGCCAGGGCGATCTCGGACAGGACGGTTTCGGCGGCACTTTCGGGGATCAGGTGCAACAGGTTCACCAAGAGGATCGCCTGCCGGTCCGGCCATTGCGCCGACCAGCCGGGCGCCGCCGCGTCGAGCACCTGCGGCGGGCGGATGGTGCCGGCGCTCGTTGCCGCCCAGGCCTTGATCGAGCCGAAATTGGCCGCGTCGCGGTCGGTCGGCTGCCAGTCAAGGCCCGGCAGCGCCTGGGCAAACTGCGCGGCATGCAGGCCGGAGCCGGCCGCAAGCTCCAGCATCCGGCCGGTCCTTGGGGCCCGGGCCAGGAGCACCGCAAGGATCGCCGGCGCGTTGCGCTCGGCCGAGGGCACCAGGCGGCGGCCATCCGGCGCGGTCGCGGCCCCGCTGTCGGGCAGGCGCAGGGTCATCCGAACCGCGCCGGCGACAGGGCCGCGACAGTGGCCGGCGCTATCTGGGGCGCGCGACCTGCGATCAGGTCGGCGGCCAGCAGGCTGGCGGCGGCCGAGGTCTGAAAGCCGTAGCCGCCCTGACCGGCCAGCCAGAAGAACCCCGGCGCCGCCCGGTCGGGCCCGATCACCAGCACGCGGTCGGGGGCAAAGGTGCGCAGTCCCGCCCAGTTGGACATCAGCCGCGTCACCGGCTCTGTCACCATCTCCTCATACCGCGCCAGACCCTCGGCCAGGACCATGTCGTCGGCCCAGGCGTCGTGCGGCTCTGTGGGGTCCTCTTCGGCGGGCGAGACGATCAGCGCGCCGGCGTCGGGCTTGGCATACCAGGTCTCGCCCACGCCAAAGATCATCGGCCAGCCGCTGACATCGTGCCCCCCCGGCGCCGGAATGCGCGCCATGGACCGGCGCAGGGGCGAAAAGCCCAAGGGTGCGATGCCGGCCAGCGAGGCGATCTGGTCCACCCAGGCCCCGGCGGCGTTGACGATCATCCCTGCGCTGTGGGTCTGCCCGGCTGCCTCCACCTGCCAGCCGGCGCCGTCGCGGCGGATCGCCGTGACGCGGGCCGAGGTCAGGATTTGCGCGCCATTCGCCCTTGCCTGTCGCGCGAAGTGCTGGAGCAACAGGTCGGTGTCGATGTCCCAGGCGTTCATCGCCATCGCGGCATGGCGCAGGGTGGCGGGGTTCAGGATCGGCACCAGCGCCCGCGCCTCATGGACCGGGATCATGTCCAGCGCAAAGACCGCCGCCGTCTGCCGGGTCGCCTCGCCCTCACCCTCCCTGCCGACGACCATCAGCCCGCGCGGGGTCAGCAGGCCCGGGATGGCGCGAAAGAAATCGCCCGAGGCCATCGACAGATCGACCACGGGTTTCAGCCCGTAATAGGGCTCGTACATCGCGGCCGAGCGGCCCGAGGCGTGGTGCGCCAGGTTCGCCTCGGCCTCCAGCAGGGCGACAGAGCCCAGGAGCGACAGGCGCGCGGCGGCCGAAATACCGGCGATGCCGCCGCCGATGATGACAAAATCGGTCATGCTTCTTCCGTCCGGTCGGTGGCCGGCGGCGGCGCGGGGTAGAGCGCCGCGATCCGGGCGTGGATTTCGTCCGTCATGGGGAACTGCGCCGCCGCCAGCGAGGGGGCAAGCTGCGCCGCGGAGCGGGCCGAGACCAGCGGAACCGGGCGCAGCGGATGGCGCAGGACCCAGGCCACGGCCAGCGTTGCGGGATGGGTGCCAAGCTCGGCCGCAAGGGCGGCCAGCGCGGCGGCGGCGGCCGCCATCGGCTCGGCCGCATAGCGGATGGCATAGCGCGCATCCACGCTCAGCCGCCCGGTCTGGCCGGCGGCATACTTGCCCGACAAGAGCCCCCCGCCCAGCGGCGAATAGGTATAGGCCGCGATCCCCTGATCGGCCGCCATGGGGAAAAGCTCGACCTCGGCCTGGCGCTTGACCAGCGAATACATCGGCTGGATGGCGTCGATCCGGGTGCCGAGCGCCCGCGCGATGCCTTGGGCCTTCATCACTTGCCAGGCGGCAAAGTTCGACAGGCCGATCTGGCCGATCTGCCCCTTGGCCTGAAACTCCGCAAAGGTTTCAAGGGTTTCGTGTAGGTCCGTGTCTGGATCGAACCGGTGCAGGTACAGCAGGTCGACCCGGTCCATGCCCAGCCGGCGGCGGCTGCCGTCGAACTGCCCTGTCAGGTTCGCGCGCCCCGCTCCGCCGAAATAGCCGACCTTGGTGGCGATGAAGAGCCTCTCGCGCAGCGGGGCGGCAAAGCGGCCGAGCAGGGTTTCCGAGGCGCCGTCGGTATAGCCGCAGGCGGTGTCGAAATGGGCCATGCCCGCCGCAAGGCAGGCGTCGAACAGCGACCGGCTGGCGGTCTCGTCGGCGCCGGCGCCGAACTGCATGGTGCCAAAGGCAAGGGGATGGGATGTGGTCATTCCGCGAACCTGCCACGCGGCCGGGGGAATGAAAAGCGTCTGCGACGCCGTGCCTCTGCGGCGATCACTTCTGGCGAGGCCCCCCACCCCCGCCCCTCCCCACGAGGGGGGAGCGCCAGAGTCCGCGGGGAGCCGCCCTTGGCCGCGCCCCCGAAAATGGAAAGGCCCGCCGGGGGGCGGGCCTTTCGCTTTCGCCTGTGTCAGATCACTGCGGCACGTCGCCGGTGATGCCCTCGACAAAGAACATCATGCCCAGAAGGTCGCCGTCCGGCGCGGTGGCGCCTTCGGCCAGCCAGGCCGAGCCGTCCTGCTTGTTGATCGGGCCGGTGAAGGGGTGGTAGGTGCCGGCCGCGATGGCGTCGCGCATCGCTTCGGCCTCGGCCTTGACCTCGGCCGGAACGCGGTCGGTGATCTCGCCGATCAGCACTTCGCCGCCGGCGATGCCTTCCCAGGCGTCGGCCTGCTCGTAGGTGCCGTCAAGCAGGGCACCGACGCGCTTGACATAGTAGGGGCCCCAGTTGTCGATGATCGACGAGACGCGCGGGCCGTCAGCATAGGCCGCCATGTCCGAGGCCTGGCCAAAGCCGATCACGCCCTCGGTCTTGGCCGCTTCGGCCAGCGGCGCGGTCGAATCGGTGTGCGCGGCGATCACGTCCACGCCCTGGTCGATCAGCGCCTTGGCCGAATCGGCTTCCTTGGCCGGGTCGAACCAGGTGTAGGCCCAGACGACCGAAAGCTCGACCGCCGGGTTCACCTTCTTGGCGTGCAGATAGTAGCTGTTGATGCCCATGATGACTTCGGGGATCGGGAAAGAGCCGATGTAGCCGATCTTGTTGGTCTTGGTCATCCGCCCCGCGATGGTGCCCTGAATCGCGCGGCCTTCGTAGAAGCGGGCGTTGTAGTTCGAAACGTTGGCATGGTCACGCTTGAAGCCGGTGGCATGCTCGAACTTCACGTCCGGGAACTTGGCGGCGACGGCGTTGGTCGGGTCCATGTAGTCGTACGAGGTGGTGAAGATGATGTTGCAGCCGCCCAGCGCCATCCGGGTCAGCACGCGCTCGGCGTCGGCGCCCTCGGGCACGTTTTCCTGATACTGGATCTCGACCTTGTCGCCATAGGCGGCCTGGACCTGCATGGCGCCGTCATGGTGCTGGAACGTCCAGCCGCCATCGCCGATCGGTCCGACATAGACAAAGCAGGCCTTGACCTTGTCCATGCCCTGGGCAAGGCCGGCGCCCGCCGACAAAAGGCCAAAGCCGACAGCGGCGGTGGCCAGAAGGGTTCTTCTCAACATTCGGTCTCTCCCCGTAAGTGGGGCCGTTCTCGGCCCCGGTTGATGGTGTGCCTCAGCGCGAGGCGTGGAAATTCTGGCCCAGCGCGGCGGGCGCGTTCAGCGCCGCCTTGCCCTTGCCAGAGGACATGATGACCAGCACGACGATGGTTATCAGATAGGGTGACATGGACAAGTACTCGACCGGAATCCAGCTTCCCGCCGCCTGAAGGTTCAGTTGCAGCACCGTGATGCCGCCGAAAAGATAAGCGCCGATCAGCGCCCGCCAGGGCTTCCACGAGGCAAAGACCACGATGGCCAGCGCGATCCAGCCGGCGCCGGCGGTGATGCCGTCGACCCATTGCGGCACCCGGATCAGGCTGACATAGGCCCCGCCCATTCCCGCCATCGCGCCGCCGAACGCGATCGCGCCCAGGCGGATGCGGTTGACCTTGTAGCCCAGCGCATGGGCCGCCTCGTGGCTCTCGCCCACGGCGCGCAGGATCAGGCCCAGGCGGGTGGATTTCAGCACCCACCAGATCAGCGCCGTCATCGCGACGCTGAAATAGACCACCCAGTCATGGCTGAAGAGAACGCGGCCAAGGAAAGGAATGTCGGTCAGCGGGCCAAAGGGCACCGCGCCGGTCTGCACCGGCTTCAGCCCGTTGTAGCCCTGGCCCATCAGCGCCGACAGGCCCAGGCCAAAAAGCGTCAGCGCAAGGCCCGTGGCGACCTGATTGGCCAAGAGGACCTGCGTCAGAAAGGCAAAGACCAGGCTGATCGCCGCCCCGCCCAGCGCCCCGCCGACAAAGCCCAGAAGCGGGCTTTCGGTCTGGATCGTGACCATGAAGCCGACGATGGCCCCCATGATCATCATCCCCTCGACCCCCAGGTTCAGAACGCCGGCCTTTTCCACCACCAGCTCGCCCAGCGCCGCCAGCAGGATCGGCACCGAGGCCACCATGAGCGAGGCGATCAGGATCGCCGGGTTGATGCCGCCAAGATCCATCTATTTGCCCCCCAGAAAGCTGCGGATACGGTAGTTGGTCAGAACGTCCACCCCCAGAAGGAAGAACAGCAGCATCCCCTGAAACACCTGGATCGCCGCCGAGGGCAGGCCAAGGTTGGTCGAGGCCATCTCGCCCCCCACATAGGTCAGCGCCATCAGGATGCCGGCAAAGACGATGCCGATCGGGTTCAGCCGGCCCAGAAAGGCCACGATGATCGCGGTAAAGCCATAGCCGACGTTGAAGTCGATGCTGATCTGCCCCGCCGGTCCGCTGACTTCGAACAGTCCGGCCAGCCCGGCCAGCCCGCCCGAGATGCCCATGCACAGCACGACCAGCGCATTGGGGTTCACCCCGTGAAAGCGCGCCGCGCGCGGGGCCTGGCCGGCCAGCTTGATCTGGAACCCGATGATGTGCCGCGCCAGCAGCACCCAGGCCAGCACCGCCACCACCAGCGCGGTGACCACGCCCCAGTGGACGCCGGTGCCCGCGATCAGCTCGGGGTTGGCGGCGGCCGGGTAGGACGAAAAGTTGCGGCTTCCCGGAAAGCCCATGCCCTCGGGGTTCTTGAGGAACCCGGTCGAGGCCTTGGCCAGGATCGTCTGCGCCACATAGACCAGCATCAGCGAAACCAGGATCTCGTTGGTGTTGAACCGCGTCTTCAGGATGGCCGGGATCATCGCCCAGGCCCAGCCGCCAAAGGCGCCGGCAAGGATCATCGCCGGAAAGATCCAGCGCGATTCGGTGGGATAGACCGCCAGGCCCACCGCCGCGCCGCAGATCGCGCCCATGATGTACTGCCCTTCGGCGCCGATGTTCCAGATCCCGGCCTTGAAGCCCAGCGCCAGGCCGATGGCGATCAGGATCAGGGGCCCGGCCTTGACCAGAAGCTGGCCGCGCAGGTAAAAGGCGAATTCGCCAAACACCGGGTCCCAGAAAATGGTGCGGATCACCTCGAAGGGGTTCTTGCCCATGGCGGCAAAGAGGATGCCGCCAAAGACCATCGTCAGGATCACCGCCGCGACCGGCGTGCCGTAAAGCCAGAACCGCGAGGGGTTCGGGCGCTTTTCAAGCGTGATCATGGTGGGCAACCTCCATTCCGTGGGCGCCGCCCATCATCAAGCCGATCTCGTCCACCGTCAGGCCCTTGACCGGGCGCGGCCGGGTCATCCGCCCGCTGTTCAGCACCGCGAAACTGTCCGCGATCTCAAGCAGTTCATCCAGGTCCTGGCTGATGACGACCACGGCCGCCCCCGCCCCGGCGCGGTCAAGGATCGCCTGCCGGATCGCCGCCGCCGCCGCCGCGTCCACCCCCCAGGTCGGCTGGTTGATCACGATCACCTCGGGCGACTGGCTGATCTCGCGTCCGATCACGAACTTTTGCAGGTTGCCCCCCGACAGCGCCCGCGCCGCGACATGGGAGCCGGGCGTGCGAACGTCATAGGCCTTGATCACCGCATCGGCGAAATCGCGCGTCGCGGGCCAGTCGATGAAGCCGCGGCTGACAAGGTTCTTGCGCACCGCGCCGGTCAGAAAGGCATTCTCGATCAGGCTCATGTCGGGTGCGGCGGCATGGCCAAGCCGGTCCTCGGGCGACATGGCAAAACCGATCCTGCGCCGTTCGGCCGGGCCCATCGCGCCGACAGAGACGCCGGCGGACTTGACCATGAACTGGTCGGTCCTGATCTCGCCCGACAGGGCCAGCAACAGCTCGTCCTGCCCGTTGCCGGCGACCCCCGCGATGCCCAGAATCTCGCCGCGCCGGACCGAAAAGGTGATGTCCTTCAACGAGGTGCCAAAGGGAATCGGCGAGGGCGCCGACAGCTTTGTCACCTCGATCGCGGCATGCGCGTCGCCCCAGTCCTTGGGCGCCGCCCGTTCCGGCGGGGTCAGGGTGGCGCCGACCATCGCCTCGGCCAACTCGCGCGCGGTCGAGGCCTTGGGGTCGGCGGTTCCCACCACCTTGCCGCGCCGCAGGATGGTGGCGGCATCGCAGAGGCTGCGGATCTCTTCCAGCTTGTGGCTGATGTAGAGGATTGCCGTGCCCTCGGCCGAAAGCTGGCGCAGGGTCTTGAACAGGATTTCCACCTCTTGCGGCGTCAGGACCGAGGTCGGCTCGTCCATGATCAGCAGTTTGGGGTCCTGAAGCAGGCAGCGCACGATCTCGACCCGCTGCCGCTCGCCCGCCGACAGATCGCCCACCATGCGCGCCGGATCGAGCGGCAGGCCGTAGTCTTCGGACACCTTGCGGATTCGCGCCGCGAGTTCCTTCATCGGCGGCGGGTTTTCCATGCCCAGCGCGACGTTCTCGGCCACGTTCAGCGCCTCGAACAGCGAAAAGTGCTGGAACACCATGGCCACGCCGGTGGCGCGGGCGACGCGCGGGGCGCTGGGGGCATAGTCGGCGCCGGCCCAGGTCATCCGGCCGCTGTCGGGCTTGACCAGACCATAGATCATCTTGACCAGCGTCGACTTGCCGGCGCCGTTCTCGCCCAGAAGCGCATGCACCTCGCCGTGGCGGATGGCAAAGCTGACATCCGAATTGGCGATCACGCCGGGATAGGCCTTGGTGATGCCCTCCACGGCCAGAAGGACGGGGCTTTCGCTGCTCATCCGAGATGCTCCTTTTCACGGGCAAGGGGGCGGGCGGTCAGAACCTCGGCGGCGACACCGACGGCGATGGCCTGCGGGTGCTTGCCCAGATCGGGCCGGCCGATCGGGCAGTCGATTGTCGCGATGCGGGCCGGGGCATGGCCCAGCGCGGCCAGACGGCTGCGAAAGCGCGCCCATTTGGTGGCCGATCCGATCAGCCCGCAGCGGGCAAAGCCGTGGCCCAGCAGGCGGTGGCACAGCTCAAGATCCAGCGCGTGGCTGAAGGTCACGATCAGATGCTCGGCATGGGCCGGGGCCAGGGCGACGGCATCGGCGGGGTCGGGCACCGGCAGGGCGGTGAGCCCCTGCGGCAAGGGGGCGGGGAACCGATCCGGCGCGATGTCGATCCAGGTGATGGCCAGATCGGGCAGCGGCGCCAGAACATCCACCAGCGCGCGGCCGACATGGCCCGCGCCCCAGATCCAGAGCGCCCGGGCCGGGCGCGCGACGGGCTCGACCATCCAGCCCCGCACAAGCTGCGGCGCGGGCAGGGCGCCCTGCGCCCGGGCCCGGTCCTGCATCCGGCGCACCGCCAGCGGCATCGGGCTGCCGTCAAGGCTGCGCGCGGTCAGACCGTGGGCGGCACCCGGAAGCGTGGCGGCGCCGAAAACCTCGGTCACCAGCGTCACCGCCCCGCCGCAGCACTGGCCCAGCGCCGGGCCCAGCGGCACGCGCCGCACCAGCGCCGCGCCGGAGGCAAGCTGCGCCCGCGCGGCCTTTGCCGCCTCCCATTCCAGCGCGCCGCCGCCGATGGTGCCCGACTGCCCGCCCTCCCAGACCAGCATCGCGGCCCCCGCCTCGCGCGGGGAGGAACCTTCGTGGCCCGCGATCACGACGCGCGCCACCTGCCCATGGGCGGCGACGGCGGCGGTCAGGGCGTCAACATCAAGGCTCATGACGCGCCTCCAGCCCACGCAAGGATGCGGAAAAGGGCGGCGCTACGCATGGCCCTGCTGCCTTCTGACCGCCATCAGCACCCGCTCGGCCGTGGCGGGGGCGTCAAGCGCGGGATAGGTCCTGCCATCCCCGCAGGCCGCGATGGCATCGCGGATCGCCATGAAGGCCGAGATGCCCAGCATGAAGGGCGGCTCGCCCACCGCCTTGGACTTGCCCACCGTGTCCTCGGGGTTGGGCCGGTTCCACAGCGCCACGTTGAAGACGCGCGGTCGGTCCGAGCAGGCCGGGATCTTGTAGGTCGAGGGGGCATGCGTGGTCAGCCGGCCGCGCCCGTCCCAGACCAGCTCTTCGGTAGTCAGCCAGCCGGCGCCCTGCACATAGGCGCCCTCGATCTGTCCGATGTCGAGCGCGGGGTTCAGGCTGCTGCCGGTGTCGTGCAGGATGTCGGTGCGCAGGATTCGGTTCTCGCCGGTCAGGGTGTCGATCACCACCTCTGTCACCGCCGCGCCATAGGCGAAGTACAGGAAGGGGCGCCCCTTGCCCTGCACGCGGTCCCAGGTGATCTTGGGCGTGGCATAGAACCCGGTCGACGAAAGCGAGACGCGCGCCTGATAGGCCCAGCCCGCGACGCGGGCAAAGGGGTGGCTTTCCCCGGCCACATGCACCATGCCGCCGGCAAAGCGCACCCTCTCGGCCCGGACGCCGAACTTGTCGGCCAGAAAGGCCGCCATCCGGTCGCGGATCGTGCGACTGGCCGCCTCGGCCGCCTTGCCGTTCAGGTCCGACCCCGACGAAGCCGCCGTGGCGGAAGTGTTGGGCACCTTGGCAGTGTCGGTTGCAGTGATCTTCACCTGCCCGGCCTCAAGCCCAAAGACCGAAGCCGTCACCTGCGCCACCTTCTGGTTCAGGCCCTGGCCCATCTCGGTGCCGCCGTGGTTCAGGTGGACCGAGCCGTCCTGGTAGACATGCACCAGCGCGCCGGCCTGGTTGAGAAAGGTCAGCGTGAACGAGATGCCGAACTTGACCGGCGTCAGCGACAGCCCGCGCTTGAGGATCGGGTTTATCGAATTCCATGCCGCAATTTCGGCCCGGCGAGCCTGATAATTGCTGGATTTCTCCAATTCCGCGACCATCTCGTGCCCGACGAAATCCGTCACCGGCATGTCAAAGGGCGTGGTCTGCGGCGCGGTGTTCGGCGCCGCCGGGGCGCGGTAGAAATTCGCCCGGCGCACCGCCAGCGGGTCAAGGCCAGCGGCAAAGGCGATGTGGTCGACGATCCGCTCGATCCCGATCATGCCCTGCGGGCCGCCGAAACCGCGATAAGCGGTGGCGCTTTGCGTGTTGGTCTTGAGCCGGTGGCTTTCGATGCGGATGTCGGGCAGGTGATAGAAGTTGTCCGCATGCAGCATGGCCCGGTCGGCCACGGGCAGCGACAGGTCCTGGCTCCAGCCGCAGCGGAAAAGATGCGTCACCTCAAGCCCCGCGATCCGGCCCGCCGCGTCATGCCCGGCGCGGTAGCGGATCTTCAGATCGTGCCGCTTGCCGGTGATCATCATGTCGTCGTCGCGGTCATAACGCATCTTGGCCGCCTGCCCGGTCGCCCGCGCCACCAGCGCGCAGGCGATGGCCAGCGCGTTGCCCTGGCTTTCCTTGCCGCCAAAGCCGCCGCCCATCCGCCGCGTCTCGACCCGCACCGCCGACATCGGCAGATGCAGGGCGTGGGCGACCTTGTGCTGGATTTCGCTGGGATGCTGCGTCGAGGAGATGACGTGAACCCCGTCCTCTTGCGGCAGGGCGGCGGCGATCTGGCCCTCAAGGTAGAAATGCTCCTGCCCGCCGACCTCGAAGCTGCCTTCGATGCGGTGCGGCGCGCTGTCGATGGCCCGCGCGGCGTCGCCCTTGGACCAGATCACCGGACCCTGTTCAAAGCGCGAGTTGGCCGCCAGTGCCGCCTCGACCGTCAGCAGGGCCGGCTTTTCGGCATAGTTGATGCGCGCCAGCCGCGCCGCCTTGCGCGCGGCAAGGTGCGAGGTGGCGGCCACCAGAAAGACCGGCTGGCCGACGTAATGCACCGTTCCGGTGGCCAAGAGCGGCTCGTCATGGGCAGAGGGCGAGCAGTCGGGCATGTCCGGCAGGTCGGCTGCGGACAGGACCAGCACCACCCCGGGCGTCGCGCGGACCGCCGTCAGGTCGATGGACCGGATCTCGGCATGGGCGAGTGTCGAAAGGCCAAAGGCCAGATGCAGCGCGCCGGCGGGCAGGGGGATGTCGTCCAGATAGCGGGCCTGGCCTGTGACATGCAGCGGCGCGGAATCGTGGGGAAGCGGGGCGCCGATGGTCATGGTGCCACCTCCAGCACATCGACACTGGCGCCGCTCAGGTCATGGAAATACCGCGTCAGCATGTTCTGCGCCGCCAGCATCCGGTATTCGGCCGAGGCGCGCATGTCCGACATCGGGGTGAAATCGCGCGCCATCGCGTCCCGCGCCGCGCCCAGGGTGGCCTCGGTCCAGGGCTGGCCCAAGAGGGCGGCCTCGGTCAGGCTGGCCCGCTTGGGCGTGCCGGCCATGCCGCCAAAGGCGATGCGGGCAGAGGTGATCCGGCCACCCTCCACCCTGAGGTTGAAGCAGCCGCACACGGCCGAGATGTCCTGATCGAACCGCTTGGACAGCTTGTAGCAGCGCAGGGCGGGGGCGGTCACCGGGATGGTGACCGCCTCGACGAACTCGCCCGGTTGGCGGTCCTGCTTGCGGTAGTCCAGAAAGAACGCCTCCAGCGGCATCTGGCGGCGCGCGGCGCCCTTGCGCAGGTGCAACGTGGCGCCCAGCGCGATCAGCGCCGGCGGGCCATCGCCGATGGGCGAGCCATTGGCGATG
Organism: Paracoccaceae bacterium; assembly: GCA_052387855.1. Lineage (GTDB taxonomy): Bacteria > Pseudomonadota > Alphaproteobacteria > Rhodobacterales > Rhodobacteraceae > CAIYZT01. The sequence continues at coordinate 5,216 of JBQTIT010000086.1, read as the reverse complement.
TTGCCGCCGATGGTCGCCGCGCCCCGCACCTGGACCGAGGCATAGCGGCGCAACAACTCGGCAAAAGACGGGTGCAGGGGCCGCATCGCCTGATGCAGGGCCGACAGCGTCACCCCCGCGCCGATGCGCAGGGCGCCGGCCGTTTCGGTGATGGTTTGCAGGTCCGTGACCCCGTTCAGAAAGGCCACCGGCCCCAGATCGCGCAACTGCTTGGTCACCCAGAGCCCGACATCGGTCGCCCCGGCGATCAGCGTGGCGCCGGGGTTCGCCGCGTACCAGGCGGCCAGCGCCTCGGCGCTGGTCGGGCGAAAGGCATGGGGCGCGGGCGGCTCCTGCGCGGCCAGCGCATCCCTGTCGGCGCGCATCCAGTCCGGCACCGGCGCCGTCTCGGCCGCCTCGGCCGCACGGATGATCGGGGCATAGCCGGTGCAGCGGCAGAGGTTGCCGGCCAGCGCCGTGTCGTGGTCCTTCTCGCCGTTCAGATGCGCCACCGCCATCGAGACGACAAAGCCGGGCGTGCAAAAGCCGCACTGGCTGCCGTGATGGGCGATCATCGCGGTCTGCACGGGATGAAGCTGCCCGCCGGGGCCGCTGATGCCCTCGACGGTGCGCACGGCCTTGCCGTGAAGCTGGGGCAGCATGAGGATACAGGCGTTCAGTGCCCGGCTGCCGGTCTCGTCGGTGACCATGACGGTGCAGGCGCCGCAGTCGCCTTCGTTGCAGCCTTCCTTGGTGCCGCACATCACCTTGTTTTCACGCAGAAAATCCAGCAGCGTCCGGGTTGCAGGCTGATCTGCGACCCGAACCGGCGTTCCATTCAACAGAAACGCGGTTTCGCTCATTTCTTGTCCCGCCGCCTTCTCCCCATTGCCGGATTTCAGCCCCTCCGCCCGATGCGGCGTAAAACGAAGCGGCTTGCCGATGCCCCGGGCTTTGCCCTTGTGACCCGCCCATGAAGCAACCAGAACCAGATTCGGGCAAGCATTACCTTTCGGCGCAATTTGGAAGCAGCGCCAAGGTTTGCCGTATAATCCCGCCCCCGGCATCGGGGCTTTCGCCCGCGCCGGACCGCCTTTAGGGTGGGGCCATGACGACGCCCCCCCGATTCATCCACCTGCGTACCCACACCGAACACTCGCTGCTCGAAGGCGCGGTGCCGGTCAAGAAGCTGGTCAAGTCGGTGGCCGAGATGGGCATGCCGGCCGTGGCGGTGACCGACAGCGACAACATGTTCGCCGCGCTGGAGTTTTCGCAGACCGCGCTGGGCGAAGGGGTGCAGCCCATCGTCGGCTGCCAGATCTCGGTCGCCTACGAGACCCCCCAGCCCGGCGAGCGGCCAAGGCCCGCCGCGCCCATGGTTCTGTTGGTGCAGAACGAGGCGGGCTATCTGAACCTGATGCGGCTGAACAGCCTGCTTTACATCGACGGGGAATTCGCCGGGCAGGGCGTGCCGCCGCAGGTCAGCCTGGCCGAGATCGAGGCGCATTCGGCCGGCCTGATCTGCCTGACGGGCGGGCCCGGCGGGCCGCTGGGGCGCCTGCTGCACCAGGGCCAGAGCGCAAGGGCGCGTGCGCTGGCCGACCGGCTGGCCGGCGCCTTTCCGGGCCGGCTCTATCTGGAACTGCAACGCCATCCCGCCGAGGCCGGCCGCCTGCCCGACCCCGAGCGGCTGACCGAACCGGCGGTCGTCTCGCTGGCTTACGAGATGGGCCTGCCGCTGGTCGCCACCAACGATGTCCATTTCCCCAAGGCCGAGATGTACGAGGCGCATGACGCGCTGATCTGCATCGCCGAAGGCGCCTATGTCGACAGCCAGGAACCCCGCCGGCGCCTGAGCCCGCAGCACTATCTCAAGACCGAAGCCGAGATGTGCGCCCTCTTCGCCGATCTGCCCGAGGCGCTGGACAGCACCGTCGAGATCGCCCGCCGCTGCGCCTTTGCCGTGCCGAAACGCGCGCCGATCCTGCCGAAATTCGCCGATGACGAAGTGCAGGAACTGCGGCGGCTCGCCGGCGAGGGGCTGGCCGCGCGGCTGGCCGTGATCCCGCATTCGGCCAGCGTGGAGGACTATCAGGCCCGGCTCGACTTTGAGTTGACGATCATCGAAAAGATGGGCTTTCCGGGCTATTTCCTGATCGTGGCCGATTTCATCAACTGGGCCAAGGATCACGGCATCCCGGTCGGCCCGGGGCGCGGCTCGGGTGCGGGCAGTCTTGTGGCCTATGCGCTGAAAATCACCGATCTTGACCCCTTGCGCTATGCGCTGCTGTTCGAGAGGTTCCTGAACCCCGAGCGGGTTTCGATGCCCGACTTTGACATCGACTTCTGCATGGACCGGCGCGAAGAGGTGATCGCCTATGTCCAGCAGAAATACGGCCGCGACCGGGTGGCGCAGATCATCACCTTTGGCGCGCTGCTGTCCAAGGCGGCGGTGCGCGATGTCGGCCGCGTCTTGCAGATGCCCTATGGCCAGGTCGACCGGCTGTCCAAGATGATCCCGCTTGAAGGCGTCAAGCCGGTCTCGATCACCAAGGCGCTGGCCGACGAGCCGCGCCTGCGCGAGGCGGCCCGCGAAGAGGTTGTGAGGCGGATGCTGTCCTATGCCCAGGCGATCGAGGGGCTTTACCGCAACGCCTCCACCCACGCCGCCGGGGTGGTGATCGGCGACCGCCCGCTGGAGCAGCTTGTGCCGCTCTACCGCGACCCGCGCTCGGACATGCCCGCGACCCAGTTCAACATGAAATGGGTCGAGGCGGCGGGTCTGGTCAAGTTCGACTTTCTCGGTCTCAAGACCCTGACGGTGATCAAGAACGCGATGGACCTTCTGGCGCTGCGGGGGGTGTCGTTCGACATCAACCTGATCCCGCTCGACGACAAGCCGGCCTATGATCTTTACGCCTCGGCGCGGACAGTGGCGGTGTTCCAGGTGGAAAGCAGCGGCATGATGGATGCCCTGCGCCGGATGCGCCCGACCTGCATCGAGGATATCGTGGCGCTGGTCGCGCTGTACCGCCCCGGCCCGATGGAGAACATCCCCGCCTATTGCGAGGTCAAGAACGGCCAGCGGGCGCTGGAATCGATCCACCCGACCATCGACCACATCTTGGCCGAGACCCAGGGCATCATCGTCTATCAGGAACAGGTGATGCAGATCGCCCAGGTGATGGCGGGCTACTCGCTGGGCGGGGCGGACCTGTTGCGCCGGGCCATGGGCAAGAAGATCGCCGAAGAGATGGCCAAGGAGCGGCCCAAGTTCATCGAGGGCGCGGCCAGGACCCATGGCGTGAGCCGCGAAAAGGCCGGCGAGGTCTTTGACCTGCTGGAGAAGTTCGCCAACTACGGCTTCAACAAGAGCCACGCCGCCGCCTATGCCGTGGTCAGCTATCAGACGGCCTATCTCAAGGCCAATTACCCCGCCGAATTCATGGCCGCCGTGATGAACTGCGACATCCATCTGACCGACAAGCTGGCGGTCTACAAGCGCGAGGTCGACCGGCTGGGGATCGAGACGATCGCGCCTTCGGTCAATGCCTCGCTTGCCTCGTTCACGGTGCGGCAGGGCAAGCTGGTCTACGGGCTTGGCGCGCTCAAGAACGTGGGGGTGGAGGCCATGGGCCTGATCGCCGAGGCGCGGGGCGAGCGGCCCTTTGCCGACCTCTTCGATTTCGCCCGGCGGGTCGAGCTCAAGCGCATCGGCAAGCGCCCGATGGAGATGCTGGCCCGGGCCGGCGCCCTTGACGTGCTGGAGCCGAACCGCGCCCGCGTGTTCCACGCGCTGGATGCGCTGGTGGCCTATTCGGCGGCCGTGCACGAGGCGCGGGCCAGCGCGCAGGTCAGCCTGTTCGGCGCCTCGGGCACGGACATTCCCGAGCCCCGCCTGCCGCTGCGCGAGGATTGGCCCGCCGTCGAGCGGCTGGCGCAAGAGCATCAGGCGGTGGGGTTCTACCTGTCCGGCCATCCCCTGGATGATTACATGACCGCGCTCAGGCGGCAGGACGTCAAGACCCTGGCCGAGATCACCGCGCTGGCCGAACGCGGCCCGCTGCTGGCAAGGATTGCGGGGTCGGTCAGCGCGCGGCAGGAACGCAAGAGCGCCAAGGGGAACCGCTTTGCCTTTGTCGCGCTGTCCGATCCGACCGGGCTTTACGAGGTGACGGTGTTTTCCGACACGCTGGAGGCGGCGCGCGAGCATCTGGAGCCGGGGCGCGACGTGGTGTTGACGGTCGAGGCCACGCTGGAGGGCGAGACGCTGAAGCTGCTGGCGCGCGGGGCCGTGCCGATCGCCCAGATCGCCGCCCGGGCCGAGGTGGCCGATATCCGTGTTCATCTGGGCGCGGCCGAGGCGCTGGGCCCGATCGCCGACATGCTGGCCCGTCTCGAAGGCCGCGCCCGGGCGCAGGTCACGCTGTGCGTGCCCGACGCGGCGGGCCGGCAGATCGACGTGACCCTGCCGCAGGGCTACCCTGTCTCGGTGCAGGCCAAGGGGGCACTCCGGGCCCTGCCCGGCGTGACGATGGTCGAAGAGATGTGAAGGGGGGCCTTGGGGGGCATTGCCCAGGCCGAGGGAACAGGCAAGCCTTGGCATGACCTCGGCCGGGCCGGGCGGAAAAGGAAAGGCACCGCGTTTTCCCGCCCGTGTGGGAACGGGTCGGCACGACCGATTCCGCATAGATGTCAGAGGCCAGCGCCCGACCCGGAGGGCGTGGAGCGCCCTCCCTGGGGGGGTCGGGCGCGGGCCGAGGGCCTTTGGGGCCCTCGGCCGGGGATGGGGCGGGCGGCATCGTATGACCTCGGCGAGTGCCTCGGCCAAAGTCGGGCGAAAAGGAAAACGCACTGCGTTTCCCCGCCCGTGTGGCGACAGTGAAGGTAGACCGGTTCCGTTATACCGACAGAGGCCAGCGCTCGACCCGGTGGGCGTGAAGCGCCCTCCCTGGGGGGGTCGGGCGCTGGCCGAGGGGCGTTGGGGGCCACGGGCGGGGGTGGGGCGGGCGGCTCGCATGACCTCGGCGATGGCCTCGGTCAAAGTCGGGCGGAGAAGGAAGGGCACCGACTTTCCCCGCCCGTGTGGGAACGGGTCGGCACGACCGGTTCCGCGATACCGACAGCGGTCAGCGCCCGCCAGGGGCGGGTCGGGCGCTGGTGGAGGGGCGTTGGGGGCCCCGCCCGAGGGGACCGCCAACCCATTTGACGCCCACCGGCCATTAGGGGGCGGCGGA
>JBQTIT010000085.1:0-7578 GCA_052387855.1 Paracoccaceae bacterium | reverse complement strand
CGCCCCGGGCCTGACCCGGGGCCCCGGATCAAGTCCGGGGCGGGGGGGTTGGGGGCGGCGTTTTGCCAAGGCGGTCAAGGCTTGGCGGGCGCGGGCGTCGCTGTCGCTCGCTGCGTCCGAACGCGTTGTCCGGTCCTGATGGCCCCTGAAGCACGTTAACGGTTCAGCATCCGCCCGACCATTTCCGACAGATCACGGCTAAGGCCCGGTGCCTTCAGGATGCGGCCCAGGGCCGCGCGGGCGCCGGCCTGACGGTCGGCGTCATAGCGGGTCCAGGTCTCGAAGCCGGTCGAAAGGCGGGCGGCTGTCTGCGGGTTCAGCGGGTCAAGGCGGATCAGCCAATCGGCGACAAAGTCGTAGCCCGACCCATCCGCGCGGTGAAAGCCGGCATGGTTGGCGGCAAAGGCACCCAGAACCGAGCGGAAGCGGTTGGGGTTCTTCCAGTCGAAATCGGAGCGCGCCGTCAGCCGCCGGGCCAGGGGAACCAGCGCGTCCGGCGCGGCCAGAAGGATCTGGATGCCGAACCATTTGTCCATCACCAGCCGGTCGGCACGCCAGCGCGCCTCGAACGCGGCAAGCTCGGCCTGTCCGCGCCCCTCGGCCAGCAGGCAGCCGAGCGCGGCCAGGCTGTCGGTCATGGTGCTGGCCGAGGCAAAGACCGCCTCGGCCGCCGCGCCGCCGTCGAGCCGCGTCAGGTACCCCAGCACCGCGCCGCGCAGGGCACGGCGGCCCGCCGCCGCCGCATCGGGGGAAAAGCCGCCATGGTCATCCAGCGCCGCCAGCATGTCGCGCAGCCGCCCCTCGCCCAGCGCGCGCGCCACCGCTAGGCCAAGCGCCCGCCGCGCCTGGTGGATGCGCCCGGGGTCGGGAACATGGCCGGCCTCGTGCAGGCTGGCGGCCAGATCATCCTCGCCCGGCAGGCCCAGCGCGAGGGCGCGAAAGGCGCGGTCAAGCCCCTCGTCCAGCGTGGGGCGCACCCCCGCGGCCCGAAACTCGGGCGCCGGCGCCACGTCTTCGGTCACCATGCGCGCCAGCACCTCCTTTGAAAGCGCGCGGCCGGCCTCGAAGCGGTTGAAGGGGTCGGTGTCGTGGGCCATCAGAAAGGCGCGTTCGGCGGCGCCGGGCTGGCGGTCAAGGATCACCGGCGCCGAAAAGCCGCGCAGGATTGACGGGATGGGCCGGCTCGCGAGCCCTTCGAAGCGAAATCTCTGGCGCGTCTCGGTCAGTTCCAGCACCCGCGTCGGCACCACCTCGTCGCCGTTGGGGTTCAACAGACCCACGGCCACGGGGATCACCTTGGCGCCCTTCTGGGGCTGGCCGGGGGTGGGCGGATTGGTCTGGGTCAGGGTCAGCACATAATCGCCCCCCTGCCCCTTGGGCTGCCATTCCTCGTGCACGCCAAGGCGCGGCGTGCCGGCCTCGGTGTACCAGCGCTTGAACTGGGACAGATCGCGGCCGGTGGCGTCCTGGAACACGGCCAGCCAATCCTCGATCGTGGCAGCGTCGCCGTCGTGACGGTCGAAATAGAGATCGAGCGCCTTGGCATAGCCCTCGTCACCGACCAGCCGCTTGAGCATGCCGATCACCTCGGCGCCCTTTTCGTAGACGGTGGCGGTGTAGAAGTTGTTGATCTCGACAAAGCTGTCCGGGCGCGGCGGATGGGCGAGCGGGCCGGCATCCTCGCGGAACTGGCGCGCGCGCAGGGTCAGCACGTCCTCGATCCGCTTGACCGCGTGGCTGCGCATGTCGCCGGTGAACTCTTGGTCGCGGAACACCGTCAGCCCCTCTTTCAGGCAAAGCTGGAACCAGTCGCGGCAGGTGATGCGGTTGCCGGTCCAGTTGTGGAAATATTCGTGGGCGATCACGCCCTCGATGCGGTTGTAATCGCTGTCGGTGGCGGTTTCGGGGCTGGCCAGAACCAGCTTGGAGTTGAAGATGTTGAGGCCCTTGTTCTCCATCGCGCCCATGTTGAAATCGTCGACCGCCACGATGTTGAAGACGTCCAGATCGTATTCGCGCCCGTAGACCTCTTCATCCCAGCGCATCGACCGGATCAGGCTGTCCATCGCATAGGCGCAGCGGCCCTGATCCCCCGGGCGGACCCAGATCGCCAGATCGACCGCGCGGCCCGAGGCGGTGACGAAGCGGTCGCGAACGGCCACCAGATCGCCGGCCACCAGCGCAAAGAGATAGGCCGGCTTGGGCCAGGGATCGTCCCATTCGGCCCAGCCCGGGCCCGAGGCCACGGGGTTGCCGTTGGACAGAAGCACCGGCAGGTCCGACTGGATGCGCACCTTGAAGAGCGACATCACGTCGGGGCGGTCGGGGTAGTAGGTGATCTTGCGAAACCCCTCGGCCTCGCACTGGGTGCAGTAAAGGCCGCCCGAGGTGTAGAGACCCTCAAGCGCGGTGTTGGCCTCCGGCGCGATCTCGACCTCGGTGGTCAGGGTGAAGCCGCCGGCGGGCAAAGCTTCGGCCGGGATGGTCATCCCCGCGCCATCAAGCCGGGGCTGCACTGCGGTGCCGTCCAGCGCGCAGGCGATCAGGCGCAGGTTTTCGCCGTGCAGAAAGAGGTTGTGACGCCCGGGCCGTGCGGGATTGGGCGCAAGGCGCAGCACCGCCTGCACCCGCGTCGCGCCGGGCGCGAGGGAAAAGGTGAGATGGACGCTGTCCAAGACGAAAGGATAGGGCTGATAGTCCCCCAGATGGATGGTGCGCGGATCTTCGGTCATGGCTTTCTCCCTTGCGGGCGGCAGGCTGGGCCATGAAGGGCGCGCGTGCAAGCCCCCATGGGGGGGATTGCCGAGCGCCCGGCTCTGGCGAGGCCCCCCACGCCCAGCCTCTTCCCACGGGGGGGAACGGGTGGGGGCGCCTTGGGTCAAATGCGATTGCCCACGGGCCCAGCCGGCCTTGCCGGCGTTGCGCCCCCCCGGCCGGAAGGCGGGGGTTTGCCACCCCCGCGAGCGGCCCGGCCAGGGCCAGGCCGCCCTGCCCCCGGCGGATATTTGCGCAGAGAAGAAGAGGGGGGGCGGCCGGGGCGGGGTCAGGCGCGGGCGAGGCTCTGGGCATAGGCCTCAAGCTGGTCGGCGACGGTGCCCCAGCCGGCGGAAAAGCCCATCTGCTCATGGCTTTGCGCCGCTTCCTTGCTGCGGTGGCGGGCAATGGCGGTGTAGCGGGTGCGCCCGCCGCCCAGATCCTCGAAGGTCAGGATGGCGGTCATGAAGGGCTCGGCGGCCGGTTTCCAGCCTTCGGTGTAGGTGTCCGTGAAAACCAGCTTTTCGTTCGGGATCACCTCAAGATAGACCCCGTTGTTTTCCATGATGGTGCCTTCGACGTCGAAGGTGGTGTTGCAGGCGCCGCCGGGGCGAACATCGAGCGCGCAGGCGGTCACCCGGTGCGGCTTGGGCACGAACCAGGGCATCAGATGTTCGGGCGTGGTCCAGCACATGTAGAGCACCTCGCGCGGGGCGTTCAGATCGCGGGTCAGGACAAGATCAAGTTCGGGGTCGAAATTCTTGGGGGTCATCGCTTTTTCTCTTTCACAAGTTGGATCGCATAGGCTTCGAGCCGGTCGGTCTGCGCCTGCCAGGAAGCGGCCCTGTCGGCGAGCCAGCCCGAGGCGGCGGCCAGGGTCTGGGGCAGGCTTTCGCAGGTTCTGGTCCGCCCCGTCTTGGTGGAGCGGACAAGATGGGCCTCTTCGAGCACCTGAACGTGCCGCATCACGGTGGGCAGGGAAAACCCGGTGGGCCGGGCGAGGTCTGACACCGGCAATGGCCCGGAGGCCAGGCGGGTCAGCATCGCGCGCCGGGTCGGGTCGGAGAGGGCCTGGAACACGCGGTCGAGGTTTGGGTCATGCTTAGCCATACCGCTAAGTATTCGCCGGGTGCCGCGCTGTCAATCGTCCGGCGGCGGGCCGCCCGGGCCTTTGGCATATTGCCTGCCGTGCGCGCTGTCTGTATGGCTGGCGCCGCGAGACTGACGGCTGGGGAGACAAGATGTCAAAGCGCGTGGAACGGTTCGGGTTGAAGGTGGACGCCGCGCTGGCGCGATTTGTCGAGGACGAGGCGCTGGCGGGCACCGGTCTGGCGCCCGATCGGTTCTGGCGCGGATTTGCCGAGATGGTCACCGACCTTGCCCCGAAGAACCGCGCCCTGCTGGCCAGACGCGACGCCTTGCAGGCGCGGATCGACGCCTGGCACGTCGCGCACCGCGACCGCCCGCATGACTATGGCGCCTACAAGGCCTTTCTGGCCGAGATCGGCTATCTTGTCCCCGAGGGCCCGGCCTTTGCCATCGACACAAGCGGCGTCGATCCCGAGATCGCCGAGGTGCCCGGCCCGCAGTTGGTGGTGCCGATCACCAACGCGCGCTATGCGCTGAACGCCGCCAATGCGCGCTGGGGCAGCCTTTACGATTGCCTTTACGGCACCGACGCCATGGGCTCGGCCCCGCCGGCGGGGGGGTATGAGCGCGGACGCGGTGCGCGCGTGGTGGCGCGCGCCCGGGTGTTCCTGGACGATGCCTTTCCCATCGCCGGCACCAGCCACGCCGACGTGCGCCGCTATGCGGTCAAGGAGGGCGCGCTGCTGATCGACGATCTGCCGCTGATGCAGCCGGAAAAGTTCGTCGGCTATCGCGGCAACCCGCGCGCGCCGGACGCGGTGCTCTTGCGCAACAACGGGCTGCATGTGGAACTGGTGTTTGACCGCGCGCATTTCATCGGCGCGCGCGATCAGGCGCTCTTGGCGGACGTGGTGCTGGAATCCGCGCTGTCGGCGATCATGGACTGCGAGGATTCGGTCGCTTGCGTCGATGCCGAGGACAAGACCATCGCCTATCGCAACTGGCTGGGGCTGATGCGGGGCGATCTGACGGCGCAGATGACCAAGGGGGGCAAGCCACTCTCCCGGCGGCTGAATGCGGACCGCGACTATCTGACCCCGGGCGGCGCGCCGCTGACGCTGAAGGGCCGCGCGCTGATGTGGGTGCGCAATGTCGGGCATCTGATGACCAATCCGGCGATCCTGCTGCCCGACGGGTCCGAGATCCCCGAGGGGCTGATGGATGCGATGATCACGACCATGATCGCCATGCACGATCTGGCCAAGAGCGGCGGACAGCGCAACTCGGTCTGCGGGTCGGTCTATGTGGTCAAGCCCAAGATGCACGGGCCCGACGAAGTGGCCTTTGCCGACGAAATCTTTACCCGCGTCGAGGCCGCGCTGGGCCTGCCGCAGTACACGGTCAAGCTGGGGATCATGGACGAGGAGCGGCGCACCTCGGTCAACCTCAAGGAGTGCATCCGCGCGGCGCGGCACCGGGTCGCCTTTATCAACACCGGCTTTCTGGACCGCACGGGCGACGAGATACACACTTCGATGGAGGCCGGGCCGTTCAGCCGCAAGGACTTCATCAAGCGCAAGGGCTGGATCGGGGCCTATGAAAACCTGAACGTCGACATCGGGCTGGAATGCGGTCTGGCCGGGCGGGCGCAGATCGGCAAGGGCATGTGGGCAATGCCGGACCTGATGGCGGCGATGCTGGAGCAGAAGGTCGAACACCCCAAGGCCGGGGCAAGTTGCGCCTGGGTGCCCTCGCCCACCGCCGCAACGCTGCACGCGCTGCATTATCACCGGATCGACGTGCGGGGCGTGCAGGGGCGGCTTTCGGCGGGGGGACGCCGGGCGCATGTCGATGCGATCCTCGACATACCGCTGGCCACGTTCCGGCAATGGAGCCGGGCACAGGTGATGCGCGAGCTGGACAACAACGCCCAGGGCATCCTGGGCTATGTCGTGCGCTGGATCGACCAGGGGATCGGCTGCTCGAAGGTGCCGGACATGAACGATGTCGGCCTGATGGAGGATCGCGCCACCTGCCGCATCTCGGCCCAGCATGTCGCCAACTGGCTGCACCACGGTGTGGTGAGCGAGGACGATGTCATGCGGTCCATGCGCAAGATGGCCGAGGTGGTGGACCGGCAGAACGCCGACGATCCGGCCTATCGGCCGATGGCGCCGGGCTATCAGGGCATCGCGTTTCAGGCGGCTTGCGATCTGGTGCTGAAGGGGCGCGCGCAGCCTTCGGGCTATACCGAGCCCCTGCTGCACGGCTACCGGCTTTTGGCCAAGGCGGCGGGCTGAACCGGCCCGCCTGCGGTCAGCCGATGTCCAGCGCCAGGGCGTGGACGCGGGTGTTGATCCCGCCCAGCGCCCTTTGCACGGCGCGGTGCCGTTCAAGGCGCGACAATTGCGCCAGCGCGGGGGCGCGGATCAGCACGGCAAAGTGGCTCTCGCCCGTGCCGTCGTCGCCGGCGTGACCGGCATGGCGGTGGCTTTCGTTGACCACTTCGAGCCGCTCTGGGGCAAAGGCCGCCTCCAGCCTGTCGCGAATCTCGGTCTGGATCGACATTTCTGGCCCCCGCCTCTTCACCTTGATCGCGAATTCTCTAAACTGGGCGCCCCGAGTCGGAAAGGCCCGAAGATGTCCAGCCGTCCCCCGTTTGATTTCGATCTGCGCGTTTCGACCGACAAGAACAAGCGCAAGACGGTCCGCCGCGGGGCGATGTCGGGCGCGTCCGAGGCCGCGGACCGACCCTGCGATCTGCCGGGCTGCACGCAGAAAGCCGCCTATCGGGCACCGAAATCGCCTGACCATCTGAACGAGTTCTTCTGGTTCTGCCGCGATCACATCCGCGAGTACAACCTGAAGTGGAACTATTTCGGCACGGCCTCGGACGAGGAGTTCCAGAAGCTGCTGGAACGTGACCGGCTGTGGGAGCGCGAGACCATCCCCTTCAGCCGCAAGGACGACGGTCGCGCCTGGGCCCGGCTGGGGGTGCGCGACCCGATGGAGCTTTTGGGGGACAAGGCCACGCAGAACCCCGGGCGCGTGGCCAGCACGGCGACGCGCAAGCTGCCCTCGACCGAGCGCAAGGCGCTGGAGATCCTGGACGCGCGGGACACCTGGACAAAGTCGGAAATCCGGAAGCAGTACAAGAGCCTGGTCAAGGATCTTCACCCGGATATGAACGGCGGGGACCGCTCGGCGGAAGAGCGGTTGCAAGAGGTGGTCTGGGCCTGGGATCAGGTCAAGGACAGCCGGTATTTCAAGGACTGAACGGCGCAGGGGTTGACGACCTGTCAGGATCGGAAAATGGGGTTGAGCGTGGCGGGGGCTGCGATGCCGCCGCCGCCATGACAAGGGCCGTTTGGGCGGCAGACCCCAGTCCCCGCCCCGGACCCGATCCGGGGCCCCGGGTCAAGCCCGGGGCGGGGTTTGGGGGGTGTCGGGCGGGGCAGGTCGGCCCGGCTTGGGTCACGGGATCACCGGGATCGGACAACAGGTTCGCGCTACGGGGGCTGCGATTTCAGCCGAAGCCATGACCGAAGCCGCTTGGGTGGCAGGCCGCCAAACCCCGCCCCGGACCTGATCCGGGGCCCCGGGTCAAGCCCGGGGCGGGGTTTGGGAGAAGGTGATGGCGGGCGGGGCGGGGCGGGGCGGCCCGGCCTGGTTCACCGGATCACCGGGCTCGGACAACAGGTTCGCGTTCGGCGGGGGGCTGCGATGCCGCCAATG
>JBQTIT010000084.1:0-31025 GCA_052387855.1 Paracoccaceae bacterium | reverse complement strand
AAACGCACGGCGTTTTTCCGCCCGTGGGGGAACGGGGCGGCAGGACCGGTTCAGCATAGATGACCGCGGCCGGCGCCCGACCCGGAGGGTGCGGAGCGCCCTCCCTGGGGGGGGGGTCGGGCGCTGGCCGCGGGCCGTTGGGGCCCGCGGCCGGGGGAGGGGCGGGGGGCTCGCATGGCCTCGGCGGTGGCCTCGGCCAGAGCGGGCGGAGAAGGAAACGCACTGCGTTTCCCCGCCCGTGTGGGAACACTAAAGGTTGACTGGTTCCGCCATCACACCAGAGGCCAGCGCCCTCCCAGCGGGGGTCGGGCCCTCGGCGGGGGGTGGGGCGGGCGGAACCCCATGACCTCGGCGATGGCCTTGGCCAGCACCAGACCCGGCCCAAAACCCCCCTCAGTCCCCGATGCGGCCCCGTACCCCGCCGGTCTGACCCCGGTCCAGGAGTACATGGTCCAAGAGCACACAGGCCATCATCGCCTCGCCCACCGGCACGGCGCGGATGCCGACGCAGGGGTCGTGCCGGCCCTTGGTGATCAGCTCGATCTCATCCCCCGCCGCGTTCACCGTGGCGCGGGGCGTCAGGATCGACGAGGTCGGCTTGACCGCAAAGCGCACCACCACCGGCTGGCCCGACGAGATTCCGCCCAGGATGCCGCCGGCGTGGTTGCTGCGGAACGTCACCCCATCGGGCCCCATCCGCATCTCGTCGGCATTTTCCGAACCGGTCAGGCGGGCCGCGTTCATGCCTTCGCCGATCTCGACGCCCTTGACGGCGTTGATCGACATCATCGCCGAGGCCAGATCGCTATCAAGCTTGCCATACAGCGGCGCGCCCAGACCGGCGGGCACCCCTGTCGCCGTGACCTCGACCACGGCGCCGACGGAATCTTGGGCCAGACGGATCTGGTCCAGATGGGCGGCCCAGTCTGCGGCCGCGACGGGATCGGGGCACCAGAACGGGTTCCCTTCGATCGCGGCGGCATCAAAGCGCGCCCGGTCGATGGCATGCGGGCCCATCTGCACCATGTAGCCAAGGATCCGCAAGCCCGGCACCAGAGCGGCCAGCGCCACCCGCGCCACGCCGCCCGCCGCCACCCGCGCCGCCGTCTCGCGCGCCGAGGACCGCCCGCCGCCGCGATGGTCGCGGATCCCGTATTTCTGGTGATAGGTCAGATCGGCATGGCCCGGGCGAAAGGCCTGCGCGATGTCGCCGTAATCCTTGCTGCGCTGGTCGGTGTTCTCGATCATCAACTGAATCGGCGTGCCGGTCGTCCGCCCCTCGAAAACACCCGACAGGATGCGAACCGCGTCCGGCTCCTTGCGCTGGGTGGTGAACCTGTTCTGACCCGGTTTGCGCCGGTCGAGCCAGGGTTGCAGGTCCGCCTCGGACAGGGGCAGGCCGGGCGGGCAGCCGTCGACCGTGCAGCCGATCGCCGGCCCGTGGCTCTCGCCCCAGGTGGTGACGCGGAAGAGATGGCCAAAGGTGTTCAGGCTCATGGACGGGCTCCAGCTTTGCCTGACCCATAAGGCATGGCGCCCCGCCGATAAACCCCAAAGATATCGCCCCTTGCCCGCCCCGCGTTTCCGCCTATGCTGCGCCTTACCTCGGGGTGCCCCGGGTGGCCTGTTCAGGCTGCCCTTGGCTGAGATGCGAAAGCGGACCCGTTGAACCTGAACCGGATCATGCCGGCGGAGGGAAGGTCCATGGAATTCTCCAGAACCGACCAGTTCCGTCGCAACGTTGGAGAAGACCGATGAAGACCACACTCCTCGCTGCGGGACTTTTGACCATCGCCACCGGGGCGATGGGCGAGACGCCCGTCCTGACAGTGCTGACCTATGACAGCTTCGTGTCCGATTGGGGGCCCGGGCCGCTGATCAAGGCCGGGTTCGAGGCGGAATGCGCCTGCTCTCTGCGCCTTGTGGCGGCGGGCGACGGGGCGGCGCTGCTGGCGCGGGTCAAGCTGGAGGGGGCGCAGGGCGAGGCGGATGTCGTTGTCGGCCTTGACACCACGCTGACCGCCAGCGCCGCCGCGACCGGGCTTTTCGCGCCGGTCGCGGGGCAGGCGCAGGATCTGCCGGTGGCCTATGCCGACCCGCTGTTCCAGCCCTATGACTGGGGCTGGTTCGCCATGGTCTACGGCAGCACCCGTCTGACCGCCCCGCCCGAGAGCTTCGAGGCGCTGGCGGCGTCGGATCTGACGATCCTGATCCAGGACCCGCGCTCCTCCACGCCCGGCCTTGGCCTCGTGATGTGGGTCAAGGCGGCCTACGGGGAGCGCGCCGCCGAGGTCTGGGCCGCGCTGGCCGACAACATCGTCACCGTCACCCCAGGCTGGAGCGAGGCCTACAGCCTTTTCCTGGCCGGCGAGGCGGACATGGTGCTGTCCTACACCACCTCGCCCGCCTATCACCTGATCGCCGAGGGCGACGGCACCAAGGCGGCGGCGGCCTTTGCCGAGGGGCACTATCTGCAGATCGAGGTGGCCGGCAAGCTGGCCGCGACCGACCAGCCGGCGCTGGCCGATGCCTTTCTGGCCTATCTCGGCTCGGACGCCGCGCAAGAGGCGCTGATCACCACCAACTGGATGTATCCCGCCCGCTTGCCCGCCGCCGGCCTGCCGCCGGGGTTCGAGACGCTGATCCGGCCCGCGACCTCGCTGCATTTCCCCCCGGCCGAGGCCGAGGCCCTGCGTGGCCCGGCCATCCTGGAATGGCAGGAGGCGCTGACCAGATGAGGCTGGCCTCTGGTCTCGGGTGGGCCGTCGCGGCGGCGATCCTTGTCCCGTTGGGCGCCGTGGCCCTGCGGGCCGAAGGGTGGGTGCTGGGGCCGGCGGACCTGTCGGCTCTGCGCTTTACCCTGGTGCAGGCGGGGCTGTCGGCCGCGATCTCGGGCCTTTTGGCGGTGCCGCTGGCCCGTGCGCTCAGCCGGCGGCGCTTTGCCGGGCGGGGCGCGCTGGTGGCGCTGATGTCGGCGCCCTTCGTGCTGCCGGTCGTGGTGGCGGTCCTGGGCTTTCTGGCGGTCTTTGGCCGCGCCGGGCCGGTGAACGCCGCGCTTGAGGCGCTGGGCCTGCCGGCGTTCTCGATCTACGGGCTGCATGGGGTGGTCATGGCCAACGTGTTCTTCAACCTGCCGCTGGCGACGCGGATGCTGATGCAGGGCTGGCAGGCGATCCCGGCCGAGCGGTTCCGTCTGGCGGCCTCGCTGGGGATGCCGCCGGCCGCGCAGTTTCGGCATCTGGAGGCGCCGATGCTGCGCGCCGTGCTGCCCGGCGCGGTGGTCACGGTCTTTCTGATCTGCCTGTCCAGCTTTGCCATCGCGCTGACGCTGGGGGGCGGGCCGCGCGCCAGCACGCTGGAGCTGGCGATCTATCAGGCACTGCGGTTCGAGGCCGATCTGGGCCGCGCGGCGCTGCTGGCGGCGCTGCAATTCGCGCTGTGTGCCGGGGCCACGCTGACGGCGCTGGGACTGGCCCGGACCGAGGGCTTTGGCATGGGGCTGCGGCTGCACCCGGCCGTGCCGGCGCCGGGGGGCTGGCGCCGGGCGCTGGACGGGGCCCTGATATGCGCCGGGGCGGTGTTCCTGATCGCGCCCCTGGCGGCCATCGCGGCCCGTGGGGTGCCGGGCCTCGCGGACCTGCCAGAGGGGCTTTTGCCGGCGCTGGGCCGTTCGGTGACGGTGGCGCTGCTGTCCGCCGCGCTGAGCCTGTCCGCGGCGCTGGTGCTGGCGCTGGGCGCGGCGCGGGGCGGGCGCGGCGGCTGGCTGGAGCTTTCGGCGATGCTGCCGCTCTCGGCATCGGCCCTTGTGCTGGGGACCGGGCTTTTCATCCTTTTGGCGCCGCTTGCGGGGCCCGAGGCGCTGGCGCTGCCGGTCACGGTGCTGGTCAATGTCCTGATGGCGCTGCCCTTTGTCTTTCGGCTGCTGCTGCCGCAGGCGGTGCGGGCGCTGGCGGCGCACGAGCGGCTGGCGCAAAGCCTGGGCATGACCGGCGCGCAGCGCCTGCGCCATGTCACCCTGCCGCTGCTGGCACGGCCGATCGGCACGGGCGCCGGGCTGGCCGCTGCCCTGTCGATGGGCGATCTTGGGGTGATCACGCTCTTTGCCGGCGAGCGCGGGGTGACGCTGCCCCTGCTGGTGCAGCGGCTGGCGGGCGCCTACCGGCTTGACGAGGCCGCCGCCGCCGCGCTGGTGCTGGTCCTGGCCAGCCTGGGCCTTTTCATCCTACTTGACCGCTGGGGGAGCCGCCATGCTGAGCCTTGAGGCGCTGGTTCTGCGGCAGGGCGATTTCACCCTGACCGCAGACTGGGACATGCCGGCCACCGGGCATCTGGCGCTGCTCGGCCCCTCGGGCGCGGGCAAGTCCACGCTCTTGCTGGCCATCGCCGGGTTTGTCGCGCCGCAGGCCGGGCGCATCCTGTGGCAGGGGCGCGACCTTGGCCCGCTTGCGCCGGGGGACCGGCCGGTGACCATGCTGTTCCAGGACCAGAACCTGTTTCCGCATCTGACCATCGCGCAGAACCTGTGCCTGGGCCTGTCGCCCGATCTGAAGATGACGCCCGAGCGGCGCGACAGGATCGCCGCGGCGCTGGAGCGGGTCGGCCTGGACGGGCTGGGCGCGCGCCGGCCGGCCGAGCTGTCGGGCGGCCAGCAGGGCCGCGCTGCGCTGGCCCGGGCGCTTCTGCGCGCCCGCCCGCTGTTGCTGCTGGACGAACCCTTTGCCGCGCTGGGCCCGGGCCTGCGCGCCGCGATGCTGGATCTGGTGGGCGAAGTGGCGGCCGAGACCGGGGCGATGGTGATCCTGGTCAGCCACGATCCGCGCGACGTGCAGCGCCTGGCGGCGCGCTGCGTGCTGGTGGCCGGGGGAAAGGCAGAGCCGCCGGTTCCGACGGGTGAGATTTTCGCCAATCCGCCCGAGGCGCTGCGCGACTATCTGGGATAGGTCCGTCGCCGGCGTGCCCGGCGCGGTGCGCGAAGCGGGGGTTTCACACCCCCCGCGCCGGTTTGTGCCAAACCGCCCCCCCCGTGGGATATTTGGGCACGAGAGGATGACGACAAGAAAAAGCCCCCGGGGCAGCGGACCCCGGGGGCTTTGGCGTCTGGCCGGGCGGTGCCGGTCAGGCGGCCTTTTTCTTGCCCTTGACGCCGGCCCAGAGCTGCTTGTTGGTCATGTAGAGCAGCGCGGCCAGCAGGATCAGGAAGACGACGGCCTTGAAACCGGCCTCCTTGCGGGCGACCAGTTTCGGCTCGGCGGCCCACATCAGGAAGGCCGAGACGTCTTCGGCCATGTGGTGCAGGCTGGCCTCGTGCCCGTCCTGAAAGGTGACCTGATCGTCGGCCAGGGGCGGCGCCATCGCGATCCAGCCGCCGGGGAAGGCGGTGTTGGCGTAAAAGGTGCTGCCAGCCTCTTCCTTGGTCTCGCCGGTGTAGCCGGCCAGGATCGAGGTGATGTATTCCGCCCCGCCCATGCCGCGCACGAACTGGTTGATGCCAAGCCCATAGGGGCCGTGGAAGCCGGCGCGGGCCTTGGCCATCAGCGACAGGTCGGGCGCGCCGACCCCGGTGTTGGCCGGGAAATTGTCGGTGGCCAGCGCCGCGCGCTCTTCGCCGGTTTCCTTGTCGATCACCGAGAACTGGGCGGCATAGGCGCGCACCTGGTCTTCGGGCAGGTGGGGGCCGCCCTCGTCCGCAAGGCTGCGCAGGGGGACGTATTTCAGCCCGTGGCAGGCCGAGCAGACCTCGGTAAAGACCTGAAGGCCGCGCTGAAGCTGGAACTCATCGAAGCTGCCGAACGGGCCTTCGAAGGAAAAGGCGACATCCTCGATGTGCGATTCCGTTTCGGCCGCCAGCCCCGCGCCGGCGCCCAGGGCAAGAGCGGTGACAGCGCTGATTGCGATTTTGCGAAACATCTCAGTCTGTTCCTTTCTCTCACTCGGCCGGGTTGGCGTGGTGGGACTTGAAATCGTCTTCGATCGTGGCCGGCTGCGGCAGCGGCTTTTCCAAGACGCCCAGCAGCGGCAGGATCACCAGGAAGTAGGCGAACCAGTAGGTCGCGCCGATCAGCGAGATCCAGGCGATCAGCCCTGAGGGCGACTGCGAGCCGGCCCACATCAGCACCACGAAGTCGATGGCGAGCAGCCAGAACCAGGCCTTGAACCGCGGCCGGAACCGGCCCGAACGCACCGAGGAGGTGTCAAGCCAGGGCGCGAAGAACAGGATCAGGATCGAGCCGAACATCGCCAGCACGCCGAACAGCTTTGAATCGACGATGCCGAAGGTCAGGAACTCGACCAGCATCACCGCCCAGACGTCGGCGGTAAAGGCCTTGAGGATCGCGTAGAACGGCAGGAAGTACCATTCGGGCACGATATGGGTCGGGGTGACCAGCGGGTTCGCCTCGATATAGTTGTCGGGGTGACCAAGGTAGTTGGGCATGAAGCCGACGATGGCAAAGAACACGGCCAGCACCACGGCCAGCGCGAAAAGGTCCTTGATCACGAAGTAGGGCCAGAAGGGCAGCGTGTCCTTTTCGGCATCGGCCTTGGAGGTGCGGCGCACCTCGACCCCGGTGGGGTTGTTGTTGCCGGTGGTGTGAAAGGCCCAGATGTGCACGCCCACAAGCGCCGCGATCACGAAGGGAAGCAGGTAGTGCAGCGAGAAGAAGCGGTTCAGCGTGGCATTGTCCACCGCCGGGCCGCCGAGCAGCCAGGTCTGGATCGCCTCGCCCACGCCGGGGATGGCGCCGAAGAAGCCGGTGATCACGGTCGCGCCCCAGAACGACATCTGCCCCCAGGGCAGCACGTAGCCCAGGAAACCCGTGGCCATCATCAAGAGGTAGATGATCATGCCGATGATCCAGGTCACCTCGCGCGGGGCCTTGTAGCTGCCGTAGTAAAGGCCGCGGAAGATGTGCAGATAGACCGCCAGGAAGAACAGCGAGGCGCCGTTGGCATGCAGGTAGCGCAGCATGTATCCGCCATTCACATCGCGCATGATATGCTCGACCGAGGCAAAGGCCAGGTCGACATGCGGGGTGTAGTGCATGGCCAGCACGATGCCGGTCACGATCTGAAGCACCAGGCAGAAGGTCAGCACGATGCCCCAGATCCACATCCAGTTGAGGTTCTTGGGCGTCGGGATCATCAGCGTGTCGTAAAGGATGCTCACCACCGGAAGGCGGGAATGGAGCCATTTTTCAAAGCCGGATTTCGGCTCGTAATGGTCGTGCGGAATACCGGCCATGATGGGTCTCCTTAACCGAGCTTGATCGTGGTGTCGTTTTCGAACCGGGCGACCGGCACCGGCAGGTTGCGCGGGGCGGGTCCTTTGCGGATGCGGCCCGCGGTGTCGTAATGAGAGCCGTGGCAGGGGCAGAACCAGCCGCCAAAGTCACCGGCGTTGCCCAGCGGCACGCAGCCGAGGTGGGTGCAGACCCCCATCATCACCAGCCATTCGCCGGCCTCATCCAGGGTACGGTTGACGTCCGAGGCATCCGCCTCGGCGCCGATGTTGGCGTTCTCGGCCGCGGTGTCGGGCAGGTCCGACAGGGCGGTGGCACGGGCGGCCTCGATCTCTTCGGGGGTGCGGCGGCGGATGAAGACCGGCTTGCCGCGCCATTTCACGGTCAACTGGGTGCCGACCTCGACGCCCGAGACATCGACGAAGATCGAGGCGAGCGCGCGGGTGTCGGCCGAGGGGTTCATCTGGTTCACGAGCGGCCAGACGGCGGCACCCGTCGCCACGGCGCCGGCGCCGGCGGTCACATAATACAGGAAGTCCCGGCGGGACCCTGCGGTTTCGTCAACGTGTGACACGAGATCTTCTCCCCTCGATTGCCGCAAGGACGAAGCGGCGCAAGCGATCATGCGGCCAGGGTTGCCCATGGCCTTGCCGGGCGGGTTTTAGACAAGGTTCCCGGCGCCGTAAAGCGGTCAACTTGGCGCAGGGGGCCCGGAAATTTGCTTTTGTGGCCTTTGGGCAGGCAAAAGCGCCGGGGCCGGCCGGTTCGGGCGCATTTTCCGCCCCGCTCATCCCCGGGGGACCGTCGCCAGCATCGACGGGCGGCGCGAAAAGGCATCGGCCCAGGCGGCAAGGCGGGGTCGCCCGTCCTGCCAGCGGCGGGCGCCATGGCGATAGTCGAGGTAGGCCAGCGCGCAGCCCAGCGCGACCTGCCCCATGGTCAGCGCACCGTCCAGCGGGCCGGGCGTGCCGGCCTCCAGCGCGTCCAGCGCGCGGGCGATCTTGGCCCATTGCCCTTCGACCCAGGGGGCAAAGCGGGCGCCTTCCGGGCGCAGGCGCATCTCGTAGACCATCAGCACGGCCGCCTCGGTCATCCCGTCGGCCGTCGCCTCCAGCGTCAGGACCGGCCACAGCGCATCGCCCTGCGGGTACAGCCCGGCGCCGGATTGCGCGTCAAGGTAGCGGCTGATGACCCGGCTGTCATAGATCGCCTGCCCCCCGCCGATGACCAGCGCCGGGATCTTGCCCAGCGGGTTGTGGGCCACCGGCACGGTGCCGGGATCAAGCGGGTTGCCCGAAACCTCGGTGATCGCGACCCGGGACTGGAGCCCCGATTCGATGATCTGGACCATGACCTTGCGGCCAAAGGGCGTGGTTGGAGAGGTGTAAAGCTGCATGCCTGGCCTGCGATCAAGGGTGCGGGGCAGGGCGCCCCCGGTCACTCTGGCAGATCGCGCATCAGACTGGCAAGCATCGCATCGCCCGACGGACCGCCCCGCCCCTCCAGCGCCGCGATCACTCCGGCCCGCGCATCGGCCGGCTTGTTCTGGTTCAGCTTCCAGGTGCCCTCGACCGTTTCGATCATCAGGCGGAACGGCACGATCATGCGCAGCAGCCGCTCCATGACGCCCGCGCCCATCTTGGCGGATGTCCAGACCGGCTTGGGCAGGAGCCGGGACTCAAACACCTCCGACAGCGCGTCGACCATCGGACCAAGCGCGCTGGCCGGCAAGGGCTCCAGCCGGCCGCGCAGGTGCACGGCGACATAGTTCCAGGTCGGCACCTGATCGGCCATGGCGTACCAGTCCGGCGAGACATAGGCGTCCGGCCCGGCAACCGCCAGAACGGCGGCGCAGGGCATATCGGCTCGGGCAATCGCGTTTGACCGGGCCAGGTGAATATCGGCATGGCTGCCGCTCTGCGACAAAAGGAACGGGACATGCGCCATCAGCGGACCGGCGGCGCCGTTGACCGACAGCGCGCCAAAGCCGCGCGCGCGGGCATAGGCCAGGTTCTGGTCCTGCGGCTCCTGGCGAAAGGCGGGATTGGGGTGCATGGCTGCCTCCGGAAGGGGAAAATGAAAAAGCCGCCGAAGGTTCCCCCTGGCGGCCCATCATCCGTGCTGAACGCTTCTCAACCCTGACGGGCCTTGTAGCGCTTTTGCGTCTTGTTGATCACATAGACGCGGCCCTTGCGGCGCACGACCTGGCAATCGCGGTGACGCGTCTTCAGCGAGCGGAGCGAGTTGGCAACCTTCATGGTCTGCCCTCCTTCTACGCGGCGCAAGTCGCGCCTGATTGAACCCATGCCCCGAAGGGCGGCGAATGGTGGGCGGTACTGGGATCGAACCAGTGGCCACTACGATGTCAACGTAGTGCTCTACCGCTGAGCTAACCGCCCACGCTGCCGTCTGGTCCGCCGCGCCCCAAAGAAAAGGACGCGGGCGGATCCGCGTCGGTCTGGGGGGCTATACTCAGATCAGGGGGTGCTTTCAAGGGGTTTCAGTGCGCATGATTTTGCCCCTATAGTGCCCAAAGCGCGGAGGGCCCGAATGCAGAGCGGAAGTTTTCGGCTTTTGCGGCCGCAAGAGCAGACCACGTCGGTGATCTTTGCCTCGCCGCACAGCGGCAGGACCTATCCGCCCGCCTTTCTGGCGCAAAGCGTGCTTGATTCGCTGGCCTTGCGCTCTTCCGAAGACGCCTTTGTCGACGAACTGCTGGCCGATGCGACCGCGGTCGGCGCGCCGCTGATGCTGGCCGACATCCCCCGCGCCTTCATCGATCTGAACCGCGGCCCCGAAGAGCTGGACCCGGCCCTGATCGAGGGGGTTCACCGCACGCCGCTCAACCCGCGCGTCTCGTCCGGCATCGGGGTGATTCCCCGCGTCGTGTCGGGCGGCCGCCACATCTATCGCGGCAAGCTGACCCTGTCCGAGGCCGAGGCGCGGCTGCGCGGGCATTGGCATCCCTACCACGACGCCCTGCGCCGCCTGATCGACGAAACCCACGCCCGCTTTGGCCAGGCGATTCTGGTCGATTGCCATTCGATGCCGCACGAGGCGATCGAAAGCCACACCCGGCCCGGTCAGCCGCGACCCGAAGTGGTGCTGGGCGACCGGTTCGGCGCGGCCGCCGGCGGCCATGTCATCGAAGAGATCGAGGCGGCCTTTCAGCAGGCCGGCCTGCGGGTCAGCCGAAATGTCCCCTTTGCCGGCGCCTTCATCGCGCAAAGCTACGGCCGCCCCTCGACCGGGCGGCACGTCGTGCAGATCGAGATCGACCGCAGCCTTTACATGAACGAGGCCGAGGTCACGCGCGGCCCCGGCTTTGCCGCCTTTCGGGCGGGGATCAGCGCGGTGCTGGCCCGCATCGCCGACATCGGCCGCCCCGGCGCGCTGCGGCTGGCCGCCGAATAGACCGCGCCCATGCCGGACTTGCGCCGGCGGCGTAAGTCTCCTATCTATGACAGCGTGGGATGAGGGAGGTTTTCCATGTCTGGTTCGCTTTGGTTCGGGGGAAATGCGGTGCTGCTGGCGCTGGCGGCCTTCATCATCCTGTGCATCTTTCTGGGCGTGCGCATCGTGCCGCAAAGCCAGAAATACGTGGTCGAGCGCTTTGGCCGTCTGCGGGCGGTGCTGGGGCCGGGAATCAACTTCATCGTTCCCTTCCTGGACCGCGTTCCGCACAAGATCTCGGTGCTGGAACGCCAGTTGCCCAACGCCCACCAGGACGCCATTACCGCCGACAACGTGCTGGTCAAGGTTGAAACCAGCGTCTTTTACCGCATCACCGAGCCGGAAAAGACCGTCTACCGCATCCGCGATGTCGATGCCGCCATCGCCACGACCGTGGCGGGGATCGTCCGCTCCGAAATCGGCAAGCTGGAACTGGACCAGGTCCAGTCGAACCGCACCGAGCTGATCTCCAAGGTGCGCGAGCAGGTCGCGGTGATGGTCGAGGACTGGGGCATCGAGGTGACGCGGGCCGAACTGCTTGACGTCAGCCTGGACGAGGCCACCCGCTCGGCCATGTTGCAGCAGCTCAACGCCGAACGCGCCCGCCGCGCCCAGGTGACCGAGGCCGAGGGCCTGAAACGCGCGGTCGAGCTGTCGGCCGACGCCGATCTTTACGCCGCCGAGCAGCAGGCCAAGGCCAAGAAGATCACCGCCGATGCCGAGGCCTATGCCACCACCGCGATCGCGGCGGCGATCCAGGCCAGCGGCATCGAGGCGGTGCAGTACCAACTGGCGCTGAAGCAGGTCGAGGCCTTGACCATGGTCGGCAAGGGCGAGGGCAAGCAGATGATCCTGGTCCCGACCCAGGCGCTGGAGGCCTTTGGCGACGCCTTCAAGATGCTGAAGGGACGCGCATGATGTTGCAGGTCTGGTGGCTCTGGATCGTGGCCGGCTTCGCGCTGGGCGTGCTTGAGGTGATCGTGCCCGGCTTCATCTTTCTTGGCTTCGCCATCGGCGCGGCCCTGACCGGCGCGCTGATCGGGCTGGGGCTTCTGACCGGCGGCCCCGCCGCGCTGGTGGCGGTCTTTGCCGTGCTCAGCCTTGCGGCCTGGCTGGTGTTGCGCCGCACGATGGGCGTGCGCGAGGGCCAGGTGAAGATCTGGCACCGCGACATCAACGACTGAAGGCCCCTGCCTTCATCCCCTGTGGAAAAGTATCCTCCGGGGGAGGCGCCTTTGGCACAAAGGCGCCCGGGGGTGGAAAACCCCCGCCCTTGCCCGGCCGGCGGCGTCGCGGGGGTTTCACACCCCCACGCCGGTTTGTGCCAAACCGGCGCCCCCCGTGGGGTATTTGGGCACGGAGGATGATGGCGGGCGGTCACGTCTTCATGCGGCTGATCTGGACCGCGAGGATGCCCGAGGCGGCGATGGCGACGCCGAGCATGTCGAGCGGCGTCACCCGCTCATCCAGCAGCGCCGCGCCGACGGCGACGCCGAAAAAGGGGTTCAGAAAGTGAAAGGCCGAGGCGCGGACCGCGCCGATCCGGGCCACCAGCCAGAACCAGATCAGTGTCGCGGCCAGGCCGGGGATCAGGATCTGATAGGCCATGGCCAGCACGAAGGCGGCCGAGGTGGACAGGCGCGGCGGCTCCAGCGCCAGGGCCGCCGCGCCCAGCGCCGCCGCGCCGACCAGCATCTGCAGGCCCACGACCATCAACAGATTGCCCGAGGGTGCGGCGCTCGTCAGGGTCAGCGTCGCGATGGCCAGGGCCAGCGCGCCGCCGATGCACATCACGAGGCCCGCCGGGTCTGCGCCGCCCTGCAGCCGCGTGCCAAGGATCAGCCCGGTGCCCGCAAGGCCGGCCAGAAGCCCGGCCAGGCCCAGCGCAGAAACCCTTTGCCCGCGCAGGGCCCAGCCCAGCGCCGCCACCATCAGCGGCATCGACGAAGCGATGATCGCCGCCAGGCCTGCCTCGACCCGTTGCAGCGCGACGAAGTTGAGCCCGAGGTAGAGCGCGTTCTGGCACAGGCCGAACAGGACCACCGCGCGGGTCTGGGCGCGCGGCAGGCGCCAGGACTGTCCCAGCGCCCTTGCGATCAGGACCGCCAGCGCGCCCGCGATCAGAAAGCGCAGCGACAGCGACCCCAGCGGCGGCGCCTCGGCCACGATGATGCGGGCCGAGGCAAAGGCCGAGGACCACATCAGGGCAAAGAGGGTGCCCATCAGGGCCGCGCGGGGATCCATGTCATTGCCTTGCCAATGAAAAGGGCCGCCTCCTGGCGACCCCCAAGGTCCGGGCCTTGCGGCGCCCCGGATCAGCCGTTGACCGAATCCTTCAGCGACTTGGCGATGGTGAACTTGACCTGCTTGTCGGCGGCCTTCTTCATCTGCTCGCCGGTCGCGGGATTGCGGACCATGCGCTCGGGGCGGGCGCGGCAGGCGACCTTGCCAAGGCCGGGCAGGGTCACGGTGCCACCGCCGGCAACCTCGCGCGTCACCACCGCCGACAGGGCGTCAAGCGCGGCGTTGGCGGTTTTCTTGTCCGAGCCCATGGCATCGGCCAAGGCGGCAACGAGCTGAGTCTTGGTCATCGGTTTTGACATGTCTATCCCCTGTTTCAGCCGCCCGAAGCGGAGTTGTTTGGGCCCGGTCGGGCCAGCCTTGTCTGCTAAACAAGGGTTTTTGACCGAGCGCAAGCTTTTTCATATGCCGCGGCGCAGCGGATGCGGGGCCCGCTAGAGAAAGGCGGTTTCCTCGAAGCTGCGCAGTTTGCGGCTGTGGATGCGCTCGATCGGCATGGCCGACAACAGCTCCATCGCGCGGATGCCGATCTTGAGGTGCCGCGAAACCTGGGTCTTGTAGAAGTCCGAGGCCATGCCGGGCAGCTTCAGCTCGCCGTGCAGCGGTTTGTCCGACACGCAGAGCAAGGTGCCGTAGGGAACGCGAAAGCGAAAGCCGTTGGCGGCGATGGTGGCCGATTCCATGTCAAGCGCGATGGCGCGCGATTGCGACAGCCGCCGCACCGGGCCGGACTGGTCGCGCAGTTCCCAGTTGCGGTTGTCGATGGTGGCGACGGTGCCGGTGCGCATGATGCGTTTCAGCTCATAGCCCTTGAGCTGCGTCACCTCTGCCACCGCCTCTTCAAGCGCGATCTGGATCTCGGCCAGGGCCGGGATCGGCACCCAGATCGGCAGATCGTCGTCCAGCACATGATCCTCGCGCAGATAGGCGTGGGCCAGGCAGTAATCGCCCAGCGACTGGCTGTTGCGCAGGCCGGCGCAGTGGCCGACCATCAGCCAGGCATGCGGGCGCAGCACCGCGATGTGGTCGGTCGCGGTCTTGGCGTTCGAGGGGCCGACGCCGATGTTGACCAGCGTGATGCCGTTTCCATCGGCGCGCTTGAGGTGGAAGGTCGGCATCTGCGGCAGCTTGGCCGAGGGGGTGATGACCCCCTCCGCCGTGGTGATCGACTGGTTCCCGGTCGCGACGAATTCGGTATAGCCCGAGGCGGGGTCGGCCAGCATCTGGCGGGCGTGCGCCTCGAATTCCTCGACGTAGAACTGATAGTTGGTGAACAGCACATGGTTCTGGAAATGCACCGCGTCGGTGGCGGTGTAGTGCGACAGGCGGGCCAGCGAATAATCCACCCGCTGCGCGGTAAAGGGGGCGAGCGGGTACGAGCCATCGGGGTTATACAGGCGTGTGCCGTTGACGATGTCGTCGTTGGTGGTCGACAGGTCCGGCACGTCAAAGACATCGCGCAGCGAAAAGTCCAGCGTGCCCTCTTGCGGCACCGACACCTCGGACCGCCCGGCCACGGCGAAATGCACCGGAATCGGCGTGTCCGAAGGTCCGATCTGCACCGGTACCCCGTGGTTCAGCATCAAAAGCTCAAGCTGCTGGATCAGGTAGTTGCGAAACAGGGCCGGGTTGGTGATGCTGGTCGAATAGACCCCCGGCTTGGCCACATGGCCAAAGGCAAGGCGGCTGTCGGTCTTGGCGTGGCTGGTCACGGAAAGACGGATCTCGGGGTAGAAGGCGCGGATGCGGGTGGCCGGCCTGCCGCGTGCGACAACCCGCGAGAATTCCTCGACCAGAAAGCCGGTCGCCTCGGCATAAAGGGTTTCGAGCGCGGCAACAGCGGCGGCGGCGTCGGTGAAAAGCCGGGGCGCGGCGGCGCTTGGGGTCTTGAAGGCGTGAGGCTCGTCGTGCATGGCATGTCCGTTTTTTGATCGGCCATATAAATCGAAACCGGGGGGCGGGCGCAAGTGACGTGTTGATGACAGGCGCCGCGCGGTCTTGCCCTTTGGCGGCGGGGTCAACATAGTCGGCGCATGGGGCGGCTTCTTTGCATCGGTCATGGCTATACGGCGGCGCGGCTGGCGGAGCGGGTGCTGGCGCGGGGCTGGCAGGTTGCCGGCACCACCCGGCGGCCCGAGGCGATGGACGCCATCGCGGCAAGTGGCGTCGAGCCGCTGCTCTGGGGCCCGGAGGTGGCGGGCGCGATCGGCGCGGCCAGCCATATCCTGATCTCTGTCCCGCCCGAGGACGGCGCAGACCCGGTGCTGGCCACCTTTGGTGCGGCGCTGGCGCTGGCGCGGCCGTTCTGGCTGGGGTATTTGTCGACCACGGCGGTCTACGGCGATCACGGCGGCGCCTGGGTGGACGAGACGACGCCGCTCACCCCGACCACTGCGCGCGGCAAGGCGCGGGTGGCGGCCGAGGTTGCCTGGGCCGCAACCGGGCTGCCGCTGCACATCTTCCGGCTGGCGGGCATCTACGGCCCCGGGCGCGGCCCCTTTGAAAAGGTGCGCGACGGGACCGCGCGGCGCATCATCAAGCCGGGCCAGGTGTTTTCGCGCATCCATGTCGATGACATCGCCGGCGCGCTGCTGGCCTCCATGGGCCAGCCCGATCCGGGGGCGGTCTACAATCTTTGCGACGACGACCCCGCCCCGCCCGAGGATGTGCTGTCGCACGCCGCCGCGCTGCTGGGTCTGCCCGCCCCGCCCGAGGTGCCCTATGAAGCGGCCGAGATGTCAGCGATGGCGCGCAGCTTTTACGCCGAGAACAAGCGCGTCAGGAATGACCGGATGAAGCGCGATCTGGGCTATGGGCTGATCTATCCGGACTATCGCGCGGGGCTGCGGGGGCTGTTGGGGTAGGGTTTTTTTGTCCAATTTGATTTCAATCGAATTGGTCCGCGCCTGCCTGCCCCCGGCAGGCGCGATTCCGCGCCCGCCCAGGCAGGCGCGGCCCAATTCCCCAGGCGGACGGACCGCGGCACTCCCCTTGCCCGACGCCTGCCGGCTAACGGGCAACGGGCCGGGAAAGGCTTTCCCAGAGCCTTTCCTGATCGGCCCGAAAAGACCCCCTATCCGAACATCGTGGTGAAATCCCCCGGCAGGCTCGCCTCCAGCAGTTCCAGATCGGGCGAGCAATCGGCATAGCGCGCCAGCATCCCCGGCGGCAGCACAAAGGCATCGCCGGGCGAAAGCTCGCGCGGCTCTTGCCCCTCGGCCTCAAGCAGCATCGAGCCTTCCATCACAAAGGTGAAATGGATGTCGCTGTCGTGGCGGCTGGCGGGGGGCTGCGCCGTGCCGTCCCGGCGCACGACCTGGATATTCGCCACCCCCCTGGTGCCGGCGGCGATGCCGGTGTCGCGGCAGGTAAAGCCCGGGATGCGGAACGGCTGCCAGACCGCGTCCTTTTTCACATGGTGCACAAAACGCTGGCCATCCCATTCCCGCGCCGGATCGCCCCGGCCGTTCGGCAGGGTCATGGAATGGTCGATGGTGGTCACATGCTCGGCCGGAACGCCCAGCTCGATCACCTCGATGGCCGCCGAAGCCTCGCAGACCCGGTGCCGGATGCCGGGCGGCTGGATCACGCAATCGCCGGCCTCAAGCCGGATCATGCCGCCCTGATCCTCGTAAAGCACATCGACCCAGCCCCGGTAGCAAAAGATGAGCTGAAAGCCGACGGTGTGGTAATGCACCATGTCCGGCACCGGCCCGCCGTCGGGAATGCGGATGTGGCTGGCGATCATCGCCCCGCCCAGCCGCGAGGGGATCAGGTCGCGGTAATGCATCCCCGCGCGCCCGATCACCCAGGGCGCGGAATCGCGCAGACGCCGCACGCCAAACTCGTGCTGCGTCGGCGGCTGCACCAGCGGCGGGGTCAGGGGCGCAATCTCGATCTCGGTGCCGTTCGGCGCGGTCATGACCGGCCCGCCGGGAAAGCGCGCGGAATCGTCGGTCAGGATCCGGATCCGGCCCGGCGCGACCGGCGCGCCCTTTTCGATGCGGATGCGCAGCCCGTGCCCCGACAGGCTGGCGACCGAGGGGTTGTCGGCCGGATAGATGTTCTCCAGCCGCATCCCAAGGGTGCCGGTGTAAAAGGGCAGATCGCGCCGCAACTCACTCGTGGGCAAGAGGACTTCGGCAAGGATGTCGGCGGGCATGATCTTTTCCCCACTGCGCGGATCGGTTCGGGCAAGTCTGCGGACTTTCCCCGCAGACTTGCAAGCCGATTTCGCGCCGTGGCCCTACACCGCCCGCAGCACGCGCGTCTTCCAGAGCGAGACAAGCACCCCCGCCGAGAGAATCGCAAAGGTGACCCCAAGGCTCCATGCGGCGGGAAACTTTTCCAGCCCCATCCAGTCGGCGACAAAGATCTTTGACCCGATGAAGATCAACAGGACCGACAGCGCGTATTTCAGATAGGCAAAGCGGTGCAGGATCGCGGCCAGCGCAAAGTACAGCGCCCGCAGCCCGAGGATGGCAAAGATGTTCGAGGTATAGACGATGAAGGGGTCGGTGGTGATGGCAAAGACCGCCGGCACCGAATCGACCGCAAAGACCAGATCGGCGATCTCGATCATCACCAGCGCCAGAAAGAGCGGCGTCGCAAAGCGGACAAGCTTGCCGGTCGCACTGTCGGGGCGGGTCACGAAAAAGGCCGAACCCGCCAGATCCTCGGTGACGCGCATCCGTCCCCGCAGGAATCGCAATACCCGGTTTTCAGCGATGTCCTTGTCCGAATGCTCGCTGGCAAACAGCATCTTGACGCCGGTCAGGATCAGAAAGACCGCAAAGATGTAAAGGATCCAGCCGTATTCGGCCACCAGCGTGGCGCCAAGGCCGATCATGATGCCGCGCAGAACGATCACCCCCAGAATGCCCCAGAACAGCACCCGGTGTTGCAGGTGGCGGGGAATGGCGAGGGTGGAAAAGATCAGCGCGATGACAAAGACATTGTCCAGCGCCAGCGTCTTTTCGACCACAAAGGCGGTCAGGTAGTCGGCGGCCGGGGCAAAGCCGGCCTGCCACCAGACAAAGCCCCCGAATGCGACGCCAAGGGTGATGTAAAGGGCCGACAGACGCAGGCTTTGCGCCACGCCGATCTCGCGGGTGCCGGCGTTCAGAAGTCCAAGGTCCAGCACCAGAAGCGCCAGAACCAGACCGATGAAGGCGAACCACATCCAGATGGGCGTGCCAAGAAAGAGGGTGACGAGAAAATCCATTGCGGCCTCCTGTTTTACGGGTGCGCGCAGGGGACGGCAGGATGGATCCGGGCCGACCCGAGCACGCTCGGGTGCAGTCCGACATCACGGCTGTTCATGAACTGAACATGCCGCCAGAGGGGCCCGGCCTGCCAAGCTCAGATGGGCCGGGCGCCGGGCAGATCAAGGGGGCGGCGGCGAAATATCCTGCGCCAGCACCTGCGCCAGCCGCGCCCGCGCCTCGGGCAGGGGGCGGCCTTGCAGGATCGGTTCCAGCCCGCGGTTCAGGAAGTGGCCGGTCAGACGAAAGGCATCGGCCAAGGCGCCGGCATCGGGGGGCGCGGCGGCCCCGGCGCGCAGGAACGCAGGCAGCGGCAAGAGCCGGGCGGCATAGCCCCCCGCCCCGGCGCGCGACACGGCCCGGCCGGTGCGCGGGCTGACATAGGCCAGATCCTCGGCCGTTCCGGTCACGGCGCAGGCGGTCAGGTCAAGCCCGTAGCCGAGTTCCTCCAAAAGGGCGATTTCCCAGCGGCAATAGGCGCCGGCCCAGCCGGACCCTGCCGTCTCAAGCCGGGCCAGAAAGGCCAGCGTGGCGGCGTAGAGCGGGGCATGCGGCTCGCGCTCGGGCAAGGAAAGGTGCAAGAGTGCGCAGACGGCGTTCAGCGCGGACAGGGCGGCGCGGTCGGCCATCAGCCCCGCGCGCGAGTGGACCGGCTCCACCCGAAAGGTGCCAAGGTGATCCTCAAGCCGCGCGCGCCAGTCCAGGCTCACCTGCGCGCCCGGTTGCAGCATGGCCGCGGCCCGGCGCCCCGCCCCGCCGCGCACCACCCCCAGATGCCGGCCATGCTGCGCGGTAAAGGCCTCGACGATCGCCGAGGTCTCGCCATGCGGGCGAACCGAGATCAAAAGGCCCTGATCCTGCCAATCCATGCGCCGACTATCCCCCCGGCGCAAAAGCGGCGCAAGGTAACTGTTGCCGCGCGGGCGCCTTGTGTGTCTTCTCGCTGCAAGGAAACGGGAGGACCTGATGAGACGACTAAGCGCATTCGCAATCGGCGCAGCGGCGGTGATCGCACTGGCCATGCAGTTCTGGCTGAACGGTGACACGCCGGGGCTGGAGCCCTGGGGCACGCGCGCCTGGGACATGCTGCGCTATTTCACCATCCTGACCAACGGCCTTGTCGCCGTCGTGATGCTGCGCGAGGCGGCAGAGCGGCCGGCGGGGCCGCACTGGCACGCCACGGCGGCGCTGAACATCACCATGGTGGGCATCATCTACCAGATCCTGCTGGCCCCGCCCGAGCCGCTGGTCGGGCTTGACTGGTGGCCGGACGCGCTGTTTCACGCCATCGTGCCGGTGGCGGCGCTGGGCTGGTGGCTGGCCTTTGCGCAAAAGTCCGCTCGTTTTTCGGACCTGCCGTACTGGTTGGCCTGGCCGCTGGCCTATTGCCTCTATATCCTCGTGCGGGCCGAGTTTGACGGCAATTACCCCTATTTCTTTCTCGACATCCCGCGCTTTGGCGTCGCCATCGTCGCGCGCAACATCGTCGGGCTGGTGGCGGTCTTTGCCGTCTTTGGGGCGCTGATGGTGCTGGCGGGGCGGATCAGCCGCCGCTGAGCCCGTCCTCGTCCAAAAGGCTGCGCCCCTGGCGGTCCTCGACCTCGATCAGCCACAGGTCGGGGTCGCGCGCCCTTTGCCGGGCCAGGACCGCATCGACCTCGGCCTCGGCCCCTTCGGCAAGCACGACCCAGATGCGGGTGTCGCTGGCCAGATCAAAACTGCGGTGAAAGGCGCGGGCGCGTCCGTCAAGCGTGGCGATCTTGACCAGAACCGCACCGGCCGTCTGATCGCCCCGCGCGGTCAGATAGGCCGGGATGCCGGCCAGGCGCAGCCGCGCCAGATAGGCCGAAACCCAGAGGCCTGATGCAAGCCGGGCGCCCATCACGCGGTTCCGGCGCGCCGGGGATCAGGCATCGCCATCCTTGAAATCCAGCCCCATTTCCGAATAGCGCTCGGATTCCTCCAGCCAGTTCGGGCGCACCTTGACCTGAAGGAACAGATGCACCGTGCGGCCCAGGAATTCGGAAATCTCGGCCCGCGCGGCAGAGCCGATCTGCTTGATGGTCTCGCCCTTGGCGCCCAACAGGATCCCCTTGTGCCCCTCGCGCGCGACATAGATCACCTGGTCGATCCGGGTGGTGCCGTCGGGCTTGTCTTCCCACTTCTCGGTCTCGACGGTGAGCTGATAGGGCAGCTCTTCGTGCAGGCGCAGCGTCAGCTTTTCGCGGGTCATCTCGGCGGCGATCATGCGCATCGGCAGGTCGGCGATCTGGTCCTCGGGGTAATACCAGGGCCCCTCGGGGATCTGGCCGGCCAGCCATTCGCGCAGGTCCTTGACCCCGTAGCCACGCTCGGCCGAGATCATGAAGGTCTTGGCAAAGGGAAAGGCGGCGTTGCAGGCCTCGGCCAGTTTCAAAAGGCTTTCGGCCTTGACGCGGTCGATCTTGTTGATGGCCAGCGCCACCGGCTTGCCCTTGGGCATCTCGTCGGCGATGCGCCCGATGATCGCCTCGACCCCCTCGGTGATGCCGCGCGTCGCCTCGATCAGCAGCACCACCACGTCGGCATCCGAAGCCCCGCCCCAGGCCGCCTTGACCATGGACCGGTCAAGCCGGCGGCGTGGACGAAAGATGCCGGGGGTATCGACAAAGACGATCTGCGCCGCGCCCTCCATGCAGACACCGCGGATGCGGGTGCGCGTGGTCTGCACCTTGTGCGTGACGATCGAGACCTTGGCCCCCACCATCCGGTTGAGCAGCGTGGACTTGCCGGCATTCGGCTCGCCGATCAGGGCGACAAAGCCGGCGCGGGTCAGTGGTTGCATTTTTTCCTCGCCGAGAGATCAGCAGGTCGCATATTCGAATTGAACCAGAATGACCAGTTTAGCTTTTGACATTGGCGGTCGCTCTGCTTTTGTTCGATGCATATGAGTTCTGCGTCAGTTCGAATCGGGGAGCCATGGGCCTTTTCCGCCAGATTTTTCGGATATTTTTCCGCAGGGTTCGGCCGAGAGCCACCTACGTTTACGCCAGGCCGAGCAACATGGAAGGCCGAGCGCATACCACGCTGATTTCATCGAAAGGCACGCGCAGGACCCTGGTCAGTGTCGCCGTCGTGGCAAACGCGACCCTGAGCGGACCTTGTTGGGTCATAGATGGTGACACCATCGATATCGGAGGAAAGCGCATTCGGTTGAGCGGAATTGACGCGCCCGAACTGGATCAACCCTATGGAAAAAGTGCGAAGGGGGCCCTGATCACTCTGTGCAAGGGAATGAAGATCACGGCGGTCTTCGATGGCAATGTAAGTTATGAGCGCGGCGTGGCGACCTGTTTCCTGCCTGACGGCCGCGACCTCTCGGCTGAAATGGTCAAGCTTGGAATGGCGATCGACTGGGCCAAATATTCCGGCGGAAAGTACCGGAGCCTTGAAGCGCCTGGGTTGCGGCGAAAACTTTGGCGATGCGATGCTCGCCAGAAAGGTCGCATGCCGGCTTCTGCAATTTCGTCTGGCTAGCCCTCCCCCTCCAGCCGGTCCAGCAGCGCGCGGGCGGCGGCCTGTTCGGCGATGCGCTTCGATCCGGCGCGGGCCGAGGCGGCGGCGCCGCCTTCGAGCGTGACCGTCACGGTGAACATGGGCTGGTGGTCCGGCCCGTCGCGGCCGGTCTCGGCATAGGCCGGCAGCGCCAGCCCGCGCGCCTGCGCCCATTCCTGAAGGCTGGTCTTGGGATCGCGCGCATCCTCGGCCACGGCCGCGATCCGGTCCTTCCAGAGCCGCAGGATCAGCCTGCGCGCCGCGTCAAAGCCGGCATCCGTGTGGACGGCGGCGACCAACGCTTCAAGCGCATCGCCGAGGAGCGCCTCTTTCCGCCTCCCGCCCGACATCATCTCGGACCGGCCGAGCTTCAGCACATCGCCCAGCCCGATCTCGCGCGCGATCTCGGCGCAGGTTTCCTTGCGCACCAGCGCGTTGAAGCGGGGGGCAAGCTGGCCCTCGGTCGCCTTGGGGTCGGCGGCCAGCAGCGCCTCGGCCATCACCAGGCCCAGCACCCGGTCGCCCAGAAACTCAAGCCGCTGGTTGTCGGGGCGCGTGGCCGACGAGATCGAGGCATGGGTGACGGCGCGCAAAAGCAGTTCGGGCCGGCCAAAGCTGTGCCCGATCCGGCCCTGAAGGGCCAGGAGATCGGCCGAAAGCTTCAATCCACCGCCTTGAAAAAGCGGCTGCCGCGCCAGGTCCAGAAATACCAGATCCGGGCCCCGGCCGAGGAAAAGATGATCCGGTCGGCCCGTCCGATCAGGTTTTCATAGGGCACAAAGCCGACCCCGCCGGCCGTCTGGGCAAAGCGGCTGTCCAACGAATTGTCGCGGTTGTCGCCGACAAAGAAATACATCCCCTCGGGCACGGTCACCAGATCGGTGTCGTCGCCCTGCCGGTCGTCCGAAACGTTCAGCACCGGATGGCTGACACCGTTCGGCAGCGTTTCGATGGCGCGGTCGTTCAGGCAGACCTCGCCCAGCGAGACGGGGTTCTGGCAAAGCGGCAGGTTCTGCATCGGGCCCTGCTTTTCGAAGGTCTCGGCGAACTGGCCATCGGCGGTCTGCGGCGCGGCGGCGCCGTTGATGTAGAGCAGCCCGCCCTTCATCTGCACCGTGTCGCCCGGCAGGCCGATCAGCCGCTTGACCATGTCATTGTCGTTGGCCGGGTGGCGAAAGACCACGACATCGCCGCGCTCGGGCTCAGAGCCGAACAGA
This sequence comes from Paracoccaceae bacterium, assembly GCA_052387855.1. Lineage (GTDB taxonomy): Bacteria > Pseudomonadota > Alphaproteobacteria > Rhodobacterales > Rhodobacteraceae > CAIYZT01. The sequence continues at coordinate 8,018 of JBQTIT010000084.1, read as the reverse complement.
CGTCCCGAGATCGGGCAGATCGAGAAGGGGCAGGAGACGGCGGAATAGCCGTAGGCCATCTTGTTGATGAACACATAGTCGCCGACCAGCAGCGTTTCCTTCATCGAGCCGGACGGGATCCAGAACGGCTGAAACAGCAGCGTGCGGAACAGCCCGGCGATCACCAGCGCCCAGAATACCGTCTTGATCGTCTCGCCAATGCCGCCTTCGGATTTCGCCATGATGATCGCCCCTATCCTGTCGCCGGGCTACATGCGCGCCGGGGCGGCCGCTGTCAAGGCAAGCGGCGCAGGATCGGCGGCGGGGCGGGCCTCGATCACCACAAAGGCCTGGGCCCAGGGGTGATCGTCGGTCAGCGTCACATGGACCAGCGCGACATGGCCGGGCGGGGTCATCGCCGCCAGCCGCTCGGCCGCCCAGCCGGTCAGATGCATCACCGGCTGGCCAGAGCGCAGGTTGGACACCGCCATGTCCTTCCACGCGATGCCCATGCGCAGCCCGGTGCCCAGCGCCTTGGAACAGGCCTCTTTCGCGGCCCAGCGCTTGGCATAGGTCGCCGCGACGTTGCGCGGCCGGCTTTCGGCCTTGCGCTGTTCGAGCGGGGTAAAGACGCGGTTTCTGAAGCGGTCGCCATGGCGGGCCAGCACGCCCTCGATCCGCTCGATGTTGCACAGGTCGGTGCCGATGCCCAGGATCATGCCCGCGATCATGACCGCGCCAGATCCATCCGCCGCCGCATCTCTTCGATGGCCGGGCCCAGGCCCATGAACACGGCCTCGCCGATCAGGAAGTGGCCGATGTTCAACTCGCGCACCTGCCGGATCGCGGCCACGGGCGCCACGTTTTCAAAGGTCAGGCCATGGCCGGCATGCACCTCAAGCCCCAGCGAATGGGCCAGCGCGGCGCCCCGGCGCAGGGCGGCAAGCTCGGCCTCGGCCGCGTCCAGGTGACCGGCGGCGTGCAGGTCCGAATAATGGCCCGTGTGCAGCTCGACCACCGCCGCGCCGATCCGGGCCGAGGCGCGGATCTGCCGCTCGTCATGGCCGATGAACATCGACACCCGGCAGCCGGCCTCGCGCAGCGGCGCGATGAAACGGGCCAGGCGGTTTTCGTCGCCGGCCACGTCCAGCCCGCCTTCGGTGGTGCGTTCCTCGCGCCGTTCGGGCACCAGGCAAACGGCATGGGGACGAAGGCGCAGCACGATGGCCGCCATCTCGTCGGTGGCGGCGCATTCAAAGTTCAGCGGCACGCGGGTGCCGGCCATCAGCGCCTCCATGTCCGCATCGCGGATGTGGCGCCGGTCCTCGCGCAGATGGGCGGTGATGCCGTCGGCGCCCGCCGCCTCGGCCACAAGCGCGGCGCGCAAGGGGTCCGGCCAGGCAGAGCCGCGCGCGTTGCGCAGGGTCGCCACATGGTCGATGTTCACGCCAAGACACAGCTTTTCCATCCGTCTTCTCCGCTTTCAGGGCGCGCCGGGCCCGGTTTCGTCCCTGGAATCGGGCTTGCCGGCCTCGCGCCCGTTGCGGAACCGCGCCGCCGCATCGACCAGCGCCGACTTGAGCTTGCGCCGACGTTCCCGGCGCTCGTCCGCCTTGGCCGCCCGCGCCTTTTGATAGGCCTGCACGATCGGCACCGTCAGGTAATAGGCGATGGCCGACAGCACGATCCCTGGCAGCAGCGCGCCGATGAAATAGGGCAGGTAGATGTCGCTCCAGAACCGCGCGAGGCCGCCCCATTCCATGTGCGCGTCGGTAAAAAGCGCGATTGCGTTGTGCCACAGGTCCTGCCCGGCCTTGCCAAAGGCCCGCGCGATGCCCTCGGCCGTCAGCGGCCCCTCGACGCCCAAGAGCCAGTGGCCAAGCGACATGGCAAAGACGGCAAAGAACGGGGTTGTGATCGGGTTGGTGTTGAAGGTGCCGAGGAGCGCCGCCAGCACGTTGCCGCGCACCAGACGCGCCGCGCCCCAGGCGGCGAGGAATTGCAGGAACGGCAGCGGCAGAAAGCCGATCAGCGAGCCGGCAAAGATGCCGCGCGCGATGCGGTGCGGCTCGTCCGGCAGGCGGGCCATGCGGTGGATCACATAGCGCGTGGCCCGGCGAAACCCCCCCTTGGGGTAGACCATTTCGCGCATCCACGCGAGCCAGCCCAATGGTTTGCGCCGCTTGAAGACCACCTTGGCCCCGGTCCTTTCCGCCCCTCAGGGCTTGCGCGTCACATCCCGGTGCCGCGCCACCTGCGCCACATCCGTCTCGGCCTCGAGCGCCGTCATGATCTTGTGCAGATGTTCGACATCGCGCAACTCAAGATCGATGAGCAGCCGGTAGAAATCCGGCTTGCGCTGCGTGAATCTCAGGTCCGAGATATTGGCCTTCTGCTCACCGATCAAGGTGCAGATCCGGCCAAGCACGCCCGCGTCGTTCGAGATGGCAAGCTCCAGCGTGACGGCATTGACCGCCGCATGCAGGCCGGGTTGCCAGTGCAGATCGACCCAGCGGGCCGGCTGCTCTTCGAACTCCTCCAGGCTGGGGCAGTCGATGGCATGCACCACCACGCCCTGCCCGCGATAGGTGATGCCGACGATCCGCTCGCCCGGCAGGGGCTGGCAGCAGGGGGCGCGGCGGATGCTCTGGTCGGGCGCCAGGCCGACGACGGCGCGGGCCTGGTCGATCTCTTCGGACTGGCTGAGCGTCAGTTCGGGGTACAGCGTCTCGACCACCCGCCGGGCGACAAGCTCGGCCGAGCCGAGCTGGGCCAGAAGCTCGTTCTCGTCGGGCAGGCCCATCATCTTGGCGGCGGTGCGCAGGGCCTTGTCGGTGGCCTTCTTGCCGACATGTTCAAAGGCGGCGCGGGCCAGTTCGTGGCCCAGCTTGACAAAGCGGCCCCGATCCTCTTCGCGCAGCGACTTGCGGATCGCCGCCTTGGCGCGCCCGGTCGTCGCGATGTCGATCCAGCTTGCCTGCGGGCGCTGCCCCTCGGCGGTGATGATCTCGATCGACTGGCCGTTCTTGAGCCGGGTCCACAGCGGCACGCGGATGCCGTCGATCTTGGCCGAAACGGTGGCGTTGCCGATGCGCGTGTGGATCGCATAGGCAAAGTCGATGGGGGTGGCGCCGCGCGGAAGCTGGATCACATCGCCCTTGGGGGTAAAGCAGAACACCTGGTCCGAATACATCTCAAGCTTGACGTTTTCGAGAAACTCGTCGTGGTCGCCCTCGTCCAGCTTTTCCGTCAGGGTCGAGATCCAGCGCCCAGGATCGACGGCAAAGGGGTTCTGCGCGCGCACGCCCTCGCGATAGGACCAGTGCGCGGCGACGCCGGCCTCGGCGACCTCGTGCATCTCGCGCGTGCGGATCTGCACCTCGACCCTTTTGCCGTCGCGCCCCGAAACCGAGGTGTGGATCGACCGGTAGCCGTTGTTCTTGGGCTGGCTGATGTAGTCCTTGAACCGCCCCGGCACCGCGCGCCAGCGCTGGTGAATCTCGCCCAGGATGGCATAGCAGTCGGCCACCGAGCCGCAGATCACGCGAAAGCCGTAGATGTCGGACAGGCGGGAAAAGGCCAGGTCCTTTTCCTGCATCTTGCGCCAGATCGAATAGGGCTTTTTCGCGCGGCCATAGACATCGGCCTCGATCCCCGCCTTGTCCAGCTCGGCGCGGATGTCGGCGGTGATCTGGTGCACCACATCGCCCGATTCGCGCTGGAGCGTCAGGAACCGGCGCATGATCGACGAGCGCGCCTCGGGGTTCAGCACGCGAAAGGCCAGATCCTCAAGCTCTTCGCGCATCCACTGCATGCCCATGCGCCCGGCAAGGGGGGCATAGATCTCCATCGTCTCGCGGGCCTTTTGGGCCTGCTTGGCGGGGTTCATGCTCTTGATCGTGCGCATGTTGTGCAGCCGGTCGGCCAGCTTGACCAGAATCACCCGCAGATCGCGGGACATGGCCATCAGCAGCTTGCGAAAATTCTCGGCCTGCTGGCTTTCGGTCGAGGAAAGCTGAAGGTTGGTCAGCTTGGTGACGCCGTCCACAAGCTCGGCGATCTCTTCGCCGAACAGGCGTGTGATCTCGGAATAGGTGGATTTGGTGTCTTCGATCGTGTCGTGCAGCAGCGCGGTGACGATGGTGGCGTCGTCCAGGTGCTGTTCGGTCAGGATCGCGGCCACGGCGACCGGATGGGTGAAATAGGGCTCGCCCGACTTGCGGAACTGACCCTCGTGCATGGACGCGCCATAGGCAAAGGCCTGGCGGATCAGATCGGCGTTGGTGCGCGGATTGTAGTTGCGGACAAGGGCGACAAGGTCTTCGGCGTCAACGGTAAACATGGCCAGACCTTGCCGCCTTGCTAAAGGGCCTCAGTTGTCGCCCTGGGCTTCCATGAGCTGGCGCAGCATCCGCTCTTCGTTCATCTCGTCATGCATCGGGCGGTCCATCTCGCCCGACATCAAGAGCGCCATCTGGTCCTCTTCGGGCTCGTCCACCTCGATCTGGGTCTGGTGGCTTTCGATCATGCGCTCGCGCAGCGCGCTGGCGGCCTGCGTCTCATCGGCGATCTCGCGCAGGGCGACGACCGGGTTCTTGTCATTGTCGCGGTCCACCGTCGGGTGCGCGCCAGCGGTGATCTCACGCGCGCGGTGGGCGGCAAGCATCACGAGCTCGAACCGGTTGGGAACCTTGTCAACGCAATCTTCGACCGTCACGCGGGCCATGGTCATCTCCACTTGAGGGGATAGGAAGGCGCCTATTTAGGCCGATGCGCCGGGAATGACAAGCACAGAATCGCCAAGCGCCACAGCCCTTTGGCGCGGCCCGGCTCAGAGCCGGACCAGCGCCGCGCGCTCGGCCTGCGGCAGGGCTTCCAGCATCTGCCGCGTGGTCAGTCCCAGCGCGGGATGCAGCCAGTCCGGCGCCACGTCGGCCAGCGGCACCAGCACAAAAGCGCGGTCCTGAAGGCGCGGATGTGGCAGGATCAGCCGGTCCGGCGCCTCGGTCGCCTGACGGTCGGCCGGCAGCCCGCGCCAATGCGCCTGCATGGCCGGGTCGGGCAGGATCCTGTCCCCGATCGCCAGAAGGTCCAGATCCAGCGTCCGCCCGCCCCAACGCTGGGTGCGCGTGCGGCCAAAATCGGCCTCGATCCCGTGCAGCAGGTCCAAGAGCCCCTGCGCAGACAGCCCGGGCGGCAATTTGACGTGGAGCGCGGCATTGGTATAGTCTGGCCCCGACCCTGCGGGAAAGGCCGGCGTGCGGTAGAACGCGCTCGGCCGACCCTCGGCGCCAAGCCTTTGCCCCACTTCGGCGATGGCCGCGCGCAGGGTTTCGGCGGGATCGCCGGCCCGCGAGGGCAGGTTCGCGCCGAGAGCGATGAGTGCCGCAATTTGTTCCGTCACGATTGCCCCCGTTCCGCCCGCCCTTTCACTGTGCAAAGCAGACCGCAAGGCCGCAAGGCCCCGCGCGGAATGTTCCGGCAGATTGTCTTAAGCAAGTGTCAGCACTTGCATGGAAGTCTTGGGCAAGGAGCGCGCCCTGCCCGGGGATGCCCCGGGGGCGGACGCGGCCGCATCGGGAATATTTCAGGTCAAGTCATTGGGAAAAGGGGATTTCGGATGTTCTACAAGGATGAGCGGCTGGCCTTGTTCATCGACGGGGCCAATCTTTACGCCGCCGCAAAGGCGCTGGGCTTTGACATCGACTACAAGTTGTTGCGGCAGGAATTCATGCGCCGGGGCAAGCTTTTGCGCGCGTTCTACTACACCGCCCTGCTGGAGAATGACGAATACTCCCCCATCCGCCCGCTGGTCGACTGGCTGAACTACAACGGCTTTACCATGGTGACCAAGCCGGCCAAGGAATACACCGACAGCCTTGGCCGCCGAAAGGTCAAGGGCAACATGGACATCGAACTGGCGGTCGACGCGATGGAACTGGCGCCGCGCCTTGACCATGCGGTGCTGTTCTCGGGCGATGGGGATTTCCGGCCGCTGGTGGAAAGCCTGCAACGGCAGGGGGTGCGGGTCTCGGTCGTCTCGACGATCCGCAGCCAGACGCCGATGATCGCGGACGAGCTGCGCCGTCAGGCCGACAACTTCATCGAACTTGACGAGCTGCGCGAAGTGATCGGCCGCCCCCCGCGCGAGCCGCGCGCGCATGAGCCGGAACCGGACACCGCGCCGGCCAAGTAGCGCGGCGCCCGCGCGTGTCCTTGGGTGGTCCTTGCCCTGTCTGGTTCGCATTGACACCAAGCCATCGAAAATCGCGTTCGAGCGCGACGGAGCGGCAGCGATTTTCGATTCAATTTGAACCGGACATGCTTTAGACCTCCAGCGCCGGGCGTTCCGGCCTTGAGGTTGCCCGATGGATGCCCTGCCCGCCCTGACCCTTTACCTTGCCGCGCCGCGCGGGTTCTGCGCCGGGGTGGACCGCGCCATCAAGATCGTCGAACTGGCGATCGAGAAATGGGGCGCGCCGGTCTATGTGCGTCACGAGATCGTGCACAACAAATTCGTCGTCGACGCCCTGCGCGCGCGCGGCGCGGTCTTTGTCGAGGACCTTGACGACTGCCCCGATGACCGCCCGGTGATCTTTTCCGCCCATGGCGTGCCGAAATCGGTGCCGGCCGAGGCGGGCCGGCGCCACATGATTGCGGTCGATGCCACCTGCCCGCTGGTCACCAAGGTCCACAACGAGGCGGCGCGCCATTGGGAAAACGGCCTTCAGATGGTGATGATCGGCCATGCCGGCCACCCCGAGACGGTGGGCACCATGGGCCAGCTTCCGCCGGGCGAGGTGCTGCTGGTCGAAACGGTCGAGGATGTGGCGCACCTGTCCGTGCGCGACCCGGACAAGCTGGCCTTCATCACCCAGACCACCCTTTCGGTCGATGACACGGCGGCCATCGTCGCCGCGCTTCAGGCCCGGTTTCCGGCCATCGCCGCGCCGCACAAGGAAGACATCTGCTATGCCACCACCAACCGGCAGGCGGCGGTCAAGGCCATCGCGCCGCGCATCCAGGCGCTATTGGTGATCGGCGCGCCGAACTCGTCCAACTCCAAGCGCCTGGTCGAGGTGGGTCGTGCGGCGGGATGCGGCTATGCGCAGCTTGTGCAGCGCGCGGCCGAGATCGACTGGCGCGCGCTGGCGGGGGCGACGGCCATCGGGCTGACCGCCGGGGCCTCGGCCCCCGAAGAGCTGGTGACAGAGGTCATCGACGCACTCAGGGCGCGGTTTTCGGTGACGGTCGAACTGGTCGAGACCGCGCAGGAGAACGTGGAATTCAAGGTGCCGCGCGTGCTGCGCGAGGTGGTCTGAATGGCGGACCTGGTGGCCTATACCGACGGGGCCTGTTCGGGCAATCCCGGCCCGGGGGGCTGGGGCGTGCTGATGCAGGCGCGCGAGGGGGCGGCCGTGGTCAAGGAGCGCGAGATGCAGGGCGGCGAGGCGCAGACCACCAACAACCGGATGGAGTTGATGGCCGCCATCTCGGCGCTTGAGGCGCTGAGCCGGCCAAGCCGGCTGACCATCGTCACCGACAGCGCCTATGTGAAGAACGGCGTCACCGAGTGGATCCACGGCTGGAAGCGCAAGGGGTGGCGCACGGCGGGCGGCGCTCCGGTCAAGAATGTCGAGCTGTGGCAGCGGCTGGAGGCGGCGCAGGCGCGCCACCAGGTGGTGTGGACGTGGATCAAGGGCCACGCAGGCCACGCCGAAAACGAACGCGCCGATGCCTTGGCCCGGGCCGGAATGGCGCCTTTCAAGGGCTGACGGAGCGCCGAAGACAAGGTTTCCGGCCCGCCCCCGAAAGAGCCCCGCCGCTCCGCCCCCCAGCCCGGGGAAACGCGGTACCTGTTCTGATCCGACTGAACTGGCTGAGGCCACCGCCGAGGCCATGCGCGCCGCCCGCCCCATCCCCGGCCGAGGGCCCCAAAGGCCTTCGGCCAGCGCCTGCCCTTCCCCCGGCAGGCGCTTCGCGCCAGCCAGGTCAGGCACTGGCCTCTGTCGTCTATGCGGAACCATTTTACCGGACGC
>JBQTIT010000083.1:0-11579 GCA_052387855.1 Paracoccaceae bacterium | reverse complement strand
CACCCCTGCCCCTCCCCACGAGGGGGTGGGGAGGCGCGGCGATCTGAGGGGGGTGCTGGAGGTGCGGGGGCCGAATACCCCCCTCAAAGGGGGCAGCGCCAGGAGTTCCCGTGTAACCGCCCTTGGCCAACCCTTGCGCCTCCCTCCCCCCCCGCGTGGGGGGGGCAGATGCGATGGTCCTGTTGGAGGCCGGGAGGGTCTGCTGGGGAAGCCCCGGTTCGGCGTTCCAAGCTGGCGCCTGTGTGCGGCGCCCCCCGCCCCCAACCCCTCCCCACGAGGGGGAGGGGAGCGCACGATCTCCCGTGTAACCTCCCTTGGCCGATCCTGGCGCCTCCCTCCCCCCCCCGCGTGGGGGGGGTGGGTGGCAGGCGCCCCGCCCTCGTCCGTCCTTGACTCCGTCCCCCAACCGGCGTATCCGCGCCCTCAATTCCCCGGGGGCCCAAAGCTTCCGGTCCCTTGGCCATTGCCGGGATCGCCACCTGTCAGCGCGTTGCGCCCACAGGTGTCTTTGCCCATTGGTCTTGGGGTTCGGCCCGCCGGCGCCCATATGGGGGCCACAGATTGACAGGAGCGCGCGATGTTCGAGAGCCTTTCGGAACGCCTTGGCGGGGTATTCGACCGACTGACCCGCGCCGGTGCCCTGACCGAGGGCGATGTCGACGCCGCCCTGCGCGAGGTGCGGGTGGCGCTGCTGGAGGCTGACGTCTCGCTCCCCGTGGCGCGGGATTTCATCAAGGCGGTCAAGACCCGCGCCATCGGGCAGGCGGTCACCAAGTCGATCACGCCGGGCCAGCAGGTGGTCAAGATCGTCCATGACGAGCTGATCCGCGTGCTGGCGGGCGAGGGCGAGCCGGAGCCGCTGAAGATCGACAATCCGCCGGCGGCGGTGCTGATGGTGGGCCTGCAAGGCTCGGGCAAGACCACGACCACGGCCAAGCTGGCCAAGCGGCTCAAGGAGCGCAGCGGCAAGCGGGTGCTGCTGGCCAGCCTTGACACCAACCGCCCGGCCGCGATGGAGCAGCTTGCCATCCTTGGCGCGCAGATCGGCGTCGACAGCCTGCCCATCGTCAAGGGCGAGACGGCGGTGCAGATCGCGCGGCGCGCCAAGACCCAGGCCAGCCTTGGCGGCTATGATGTCGTCTTCTTCGACACCGCCGGGCGTCTGCACATCGACGAAGTCCTGATGGATGAAATCCAGGCCGTCCGCGACATCGCCCAGCCGCGCGAGACGCTGCTGGTGGTCGATGGTCTGACCGGACAGGACGCGGTCAACGTGGCCACCGAATTTGACGGCAAGGTCGGCATCTCGGGCGTCGTGCTGACGCGGATGGACGGCGACGGGCGCGGCGGCGCGGCGCTGTCGATGCGGGCGGTCACCGGCAAGCCGATCCGCTTTGTCGGTCTCGGCGAGAAGATGGACGCGCTTGAGACCTTTGAGGCCGACCGCGTCGCGGGCCGCATCCTGGGGATGGGCGACATCGTGGCGCTGGTCGAAAAGGCGCGCGAGACCTTCGAGGCCGAGCAGGCCGAGCGCATGGCCAAGCGCTTTGCCAAGGGCCTGTTCAACATGAACGACATGCGCCTGCAAATGGAGCAGATGCAGAAGATGGGCGGCATGCAGGGCGTGATGGGCATGATGCCCGGCATGGGCGGCATGGCCAGGCAGGCCGAGGCGGCGGGGTTCAACGACAGGATGATCGCGCACCAGATCGCCCTGATCAATTCGATGACCAAGAAGGAACGCGCCAACCCCGACCTTTTGGCCGCCAGCCGCAAGAAGCGCATCGCCGCTGGGGCCGGGCTGGATGTGGCCGCGCTGAACCGTCTTTTGAAGCAGCACAAGCAGATGGCCGACGTGATGAAGAAGATGGGCAAGGGCGGCATGATGAAGCAGGCCATCCGCCAGATGCTGGGCAAGGGCGGCATGCCCGATCCGTCAAAGATGAACCCCGCCGAGATGGCCGAACTGGCCAAGGGGATGCAGCAGGGCCTGGGACAGGCCGGCGGCTTTCCGGGCATGCCGCGCGGGCTGAGCCTGCCCTCGGGCCTGTCGGGGCTGATGAAGAAGAAATGAGCCTGCCCTTCGCCATTCCCGTCCTGCAAACGGACCGCCTGACGCTGCGCGCCCCGCGTGAAAGCGACGTGGCGGCGATGATCGAATTCGGCAAAAGCGAGCGCAGCCGGTTCGTCGGCGGGCCGATCGACGCCGTCGGCGCCTGGCGGGCGATCATGGCCGGGGTCGGGCACTGGGCGTTCAAGGGCCATGGCTACTGGTCGGTCGAGCGCCGGTCGGACGGCGCCTTTATCGGGCGCGCCGGTGTCATCAAGGGGCCGGACGACCAGGAGCCGGAACTCGCCTATCACTTCTTTGACGGCTTCGAGGGGCAGGGCTATGCGACCGAGGCGGTTCTTGCCGCCCGCGCCTACTGCCAGGATGTCCTGGGCATGGCCCCGCTGGCCAGCTTCATCGATCCGGACAATGCCCGCTCGATCGCGCTGGCGCGGCGGGTGGGGGCGGCGCTGGAGAGCAGCTTTCAGGAGGATGGCAAGACGATCCAGGTCTGGCGCCATCCCGGGGGGGCCGCATGATCGCCCTGACCGGACTGCCCGAATTGCACACCCGGCGGCTGATCCTGCGCGCGCCGGCTGCCGCAGACTGGCCTGCCTTTCGCGACTACCGCGCCTCGGCGCGGACGGTCTTTGCCGGGGGGGCCAAGGACGAGGCCGAGGCCGCCCAGCAATTCGCATCGTTCTTTGGCCATTGGGTGATGCGCGGCTTTGGCCGGCTGGTCGCGCAGGACCGCGCCACCGGGCAGCCGCTGGGCCATTTCGGCCCGATGCAATGGGTGGAAGGGGCCGAGGTGGAGATGACCTGGTCGCTGTGGACCGCCGAGGCCGAGGGGCGGGGCATCGCGACCGAGGCCGCCCGCGCCATGCAGGATTGGGCCTTTGGCGCGCTGGGCCTGACCTCGGCCCGGGCCGAGGTTCACGCGGACAACGCCGCCTCGCATGCCATCGCGCGGCGGCTGGGCGGCCGCATCGACCCGGACCAGCGCCCGGTCTGGATGGACAGGGGGGCGGTCTATCTGTTCACCCCGGGCAGCGCCGCATGATTCCGCCGGTCCTGACCACCGCCCGCCTGACGCTGGGCCCCGCCAGCGCGGCCCATGCCGAGGCCTTCATCGCCTTTTGCGCGACCGAGGACAGCCGGTTCATCGGCGGCCCGGCCGAACGGCGCGACGCCTGGGAGGGCGCGGCGATCGGGGCGGGGCTGTGGGCGCTGCGCGGCTATGGGCCGTTCTGGGTCTCGGCCGGCGGGGTGCCGGTGGGCCGCGTCGGCGCCTATTTTCCCGACTGGCGCGAAGAGCCGGAACTGGCCTGGGTGATCTATCCGGCGCATCAGGGCCGGGGCTATGCCACCGAGGCGGCGCGGGCCGCGCGCGACTGGGCGGGCCGGGTGCTGGGGCTGCCCGCGCTGGTCAGCCTGATCGACACCGGCAACGCCGCCTCGATCCGGGTGGCCGAAAAGCTGGGCGCAAGGCTGGAGGGCCCGCATCAGCCGAACGGCGGCAAGCCGGTCATGCGCTGGCGCCATCCGTCGGTTCCCGATGGTGCGGCCCCGGCCTATGAGGTGGCGGCATGATCCTGACCACCCCGCGCCTACGCCTGGTGCCGCCCGAGGCGCGCCACATCCCGGCTTACACCGCCTTTCTGGCCTCGCCCCGCGCGGCGGCGCGCGGCTGGCAAGCCCTGCCGCATGAGGCCTGGCGCCATTTCGCCGCCATCCTGGGCCATGGCGTCCTGCGCGGCTTTGGCCCCCTGGTGGCCGAGGACCGCGAGAGCGGCCGCGCCCTGGGCCTGTTCGGCCCCTGGTGGCCCGAGGGCCAGCCCGAGCGCGAGGTCAAGTGGACGCTGTTCGAGGCGGCCGACGAGGGGCGGGGCCTGGCCGCCGAGGCCGCGCGCGCCTGTCTGGGGCATGTGTTCGGCACGCTGGGCTGGTCCGGCGCGGTCAGCTACATCACCCCGGACAACGCCCGCTCGGCCGCGCTGGCGCTGCGGCTTGGGGCGGTGCAGGACGGCACCTGGACCACGCCGCGCGGCACGCTGGTCATGGTCTTTCGCCACGCGCCCACCCCCCTCCCATCCTCCCCCACGAGGGGGGAGGCGGGCCTAGAAGGGCCGGGCTTGGCGCTTGGCCAGCCGAACCGTGCCCCCTCGTGGGGAGGGGTTGGGGTAGGGGGCTGTGTCGTTGCGCAGGGGCATCCCCCCCTCCCATGCTCCCCCACGAGGGGGGAGGCGGGCCTGGAGGGGCCGGGCTTGGCGCTTGGCGAGCCGGACCGCGCCCCCTCCCCCTCGTGGGGTGGGGTTGGGGGCGGTGTCGTTGCGCAGGATCACCCCCCCCTCCCATCCTCCCCCACAAGGGGGGAGGCGGGCCTGGAGGGGCAATCGGTCGCGCAGCCGTACCGTGCCCCCTCGTGGGGAGGGGTTGGGGTGGGGCGCTCTTTGGCGCCGGGCAAGGTTTCCGGCAAGGGAGGCATGGCATGACCCCGCCGACCCTGACCACTGCCCGTCTCGTCCTGCGGCCCGCCACCATGGCGGATTTCGACGGCTACGCCGCCTTTCTCGCCTCGCCCCGCGCGCGGTTCATGGGCGGCCCGCACGACCGCGCCAAGGCCTGGGACTGGTTCTGCAACGACACCGCGCAGTGGGCGCTCTTGAACCTGGGCGCGCTGATCATCACGCACCGGGGCCGCGCCATCGGACAGGTTGCCGTCTGCGGCGGGCCGATCTTTCCCGAGCCGGAACTGGGCTGGATGCTGTACGATGCCGCCGACGAGGGCCAGGGCCTTGCCGCCGAGGCCGCCGCCGCGCTGCGCGACTGGGCGCTGGGGCCGCGCGGGCTGACGGCGCTGGTGTCCTACGTCGATCCGGGCAATGCCGCCTCGGCCCGGCTGGCCGAGCGGCTGGGCGCGCGGCCTGACGCGGCGGCACAGACGCCGGGCGGCATGGCGACCGGGGTCTGGCGCTATGCCGGCGCCGTCGCGCGGGGCCCGGGCGCCGCGCCGATGGACCGGGCCGAACCGAGCCGCCGCCAATCCACACCTCCCCCCGTGACAGGAGCGACACCATGAACGACCCGCAAGCCCGCGCGCAGGAAATCCTGGCCGATCACCGCGAATCGATCGACCGGCTGGATGCGATCCTGGTCTTTACCCTTGCCGAGCGGTTCAAACACACCCAGTCGGTGGGCTGCCTGAAGGCGGAACACGGCCTGCCGCCCTCGGACCCGCTGCGCGAGGCGCGGCAGATCCACCGGCTTCAGGCGCTGGCCAAGGAGGCGAACCTTGACCCGGAATTCGCCAAGAAATTCCTGAACTTCATCATTTCCGAAGTGATCAGGCACCACGAGAAACTGCAGAAATAGACCGGAGTGTTCCGGCTACACGCCATCAAAAGGAGAGACCCAAATGGCTACGAAAATCCGTCTTGCGCGCGGCGGTTCCAAAAAGCGCCCCCACTATTCCATCGTGCTGTCCGACAGCCGCATGCGCCGCGATGGCCGGTTCCTGGAAAAGCTGGGGGTTTATGACCCGATGCTGGCCAAGGACGACGAAAAGCGCGTCGTGATGAACCTGGACCGCATCAAGGAGCTCTTGGCCACCGGCGCCCAGCCGACCGACCGCGTGGCGCGGTTCCTGGAATCGGCCGGCGTTCTGGCCAAGAAGGCGCGCAGCAACCCCAAGTCGGCCGTCCCCGGCAAGGCCATGGCCGAGCGCGCCAAGAAGAAGGCCGAAAAGGCCGCCGCCCCTGCCGCCGAATAACGCCGTAGCGGCATGATACCCGGCCTTGGCCTGGTGCGCCGATCCATCACGGCGGCCCTTTGCGGGGCCGCCTTTTGGGCCGGCATGGAATTCGCCGGGGTCCGGCAGGCCAGCGCCTGCCGGCAGGCCGGGCTTGTCCAAGACAGTCGCGGATTTTGCAGCGCGGAGGTTCCGCTGAAATGACAACCGAACGGGTCTGCCTTGGCGCCATCGCCGGCGCCTTTGGCGTTCAGGGCGAGGTGCGGCTCAAATCCTTTTGCGCCGAGCCGACCGCCATCGCGGATTACGGCGCCCTGACGACCGAGGATGGCAGGACATCCTACAAGATCACCCTGACCCGCCCGGTGGCGGGCGGCCTTGGCGCGCGGCTGTCGGGGGTTCGCACCCGCGAAGAGGCCGAAAGCCTGCGCGGGGTGCAGCTCTATGCCGACCGCGCGCGGCTGCCGGCGCTGGCGGAGGACGAATTCTACCACGCCGACCTGATCGGACTTGAGGCGCGCGACACCGGCGGCGCGGTGCTGGGGCGCGTGCTGGCGGTGGTCAACCACGGCGCCGGCGACATCCTTGAAATCACCGGGCCGGGCGCTGCCGGATCGCTGATGATCCCCTTCACGCGCGCGGCCGTGCCGACCGTGGATCTGAAACTGGGCCGGATGGTGGTCGACCCGCCCGAGGGCCTGCTCGACCCGCCCGATGTCTGACCGGGGCGCCGTTGCCGGGGCGCGGGACCGGCAAAAGGAGGCGGAGGACATGCAAGCGCACCCGACCCTGACCCCTTCGGCCCGTGCTTTGGCGCGGCCCGACCCGCCCTTGTTCCCCGAGGTCACGACCCGATGACAGCCCCCGAAGACCCCCCGACAGAAGATCCTGCACCCAAAGATCCCGCTCCCGGGGCGGCCTCCGCCACCCGGTCGCACGGGCGGCTGAAGATCCAGATCGCGCACCAGCCGCGTGACCTTTTGGCCGAGCCGATGGTGGTCAGGGGCGCATGGGAGGCGCGGATCGTCACCCTGCTTCCCGGCGCCTTTCCCGGCATCCTGGGTCAAAGCCTGACGGGGCGCGCGCTGGAGCAGGGGCTGTGGCGCCTGACCGTGACCGACCTGCGCGCCTTTGGCGAGGGGCGGCACCGCGTGGTCGACGACACGCCGGCCGGCGGAGGGGCGGGCATGGTGCTGCGGGCCGATGTGGTGGACGCGGGCTTGCGGGCGGCCAGCGCCGGGTCCCCCATGGACCGGGCGCGCTGGCCGATCGTCTACCTCAGCCCGCGCGGGGTGCGGTTCGATCAGGCCATGGCCCGCAGATGGGCGGCCTGCGAGGGGGTGACGCTGCTCTGCGGGCGGTTCGAGGGGGTGGACCAGCGGGTTCTGGACCATTGGCAGATCGAAGAGGTCTCGCTGGGCGATTTCGTGCTGACCGGGGGCGAGATTGCGGCGCAGGCGATGCTGGACGCCTCTGTGCGACTGCTGCCGGGCGTGCTGGGCAACACGGAGTCCGCCGTCGAGGAAAGCTTTGCGCAGGGCCTTTTGGAGCATCCGCACTACACCCGCCCCGTGGTCTGGCAGGGGCAGGAGATTCCGGCCGTGCTGCAATCGGGCCACCACGGCCGGATCGCCAAATGGCGCCAGGCCGAGGCGGAGCGCATCACGGCGGAACGCCGGGCGGACCTGTGGGCGGCGCATCTGGCGGCGCGGCCGCCGGAAAGGCCGAAACGGCGGAAACGGCCCGGGAACGGCGGCGGCGATCCAGTGACTTGACCGCCCCCGGGCATCGGACTATAGCCCCCCGGTCCGGGGTGAAAACCCGTCGGGCCCGATTCCCCTTGCCCTTGCCCGCCGCTTCGACGGGGAAAGCGGGCCGGGGGGCGGTGACACAAAGGCAGGCCCATCTCTGGCGGGCTCTGGCGGAAACGCCGGGGGACCCGGACGAAGACCAAGAGCTCTGGGACGCATCACCTCTGCGGGACCACCGCAGGCAACCGGAGTATCGCGATGAACCTTATCGCACAGATCGAGGCCGAGCAGATTGCCGCCCTCGGCAAGACCATTCCCGACTTCAAGGCCGGCGACACCGTGCGCGTCGGCTACAAGGTGACCGAAGGCACCCGCTCGCGCGTGCAGAACTACGAAGGCGTCGTGATCGGCCGTCAGGGCGGCGCGACCATTTCCGCCTCGTTCACCGTGCGCAAGATCTCGTTCGGCGAGGGGGTGGAGCGCGTCTTCCCGCTCTATTCGACCAACATCGCGACGATCGAGGTGGTCCGTCGCGGCAAGGTCCGCCGCGCCAAGCTGTACTATCTGCGCGACCGTCGCGGCAAGTCGGCCCGGATCGCGGAAGTCACCAACTACAAAGAAAAAGCCGAGTAAGGAGCGGGACGATGAAAAGCGGAATTCACCCCGATTACCACGCCATCAGCATCAAGATGACCGATGGCACCATCTATGCCAGCCGCTCCACCTGGGGCAAGGACGGCGACACGCTGGCGCTCGACATCGACCCGCTGGCGCATCCGGCCTGGACCGGGCAGTCGGCCAAACTGATGGACACCGGCGGTCGCGTGACCAAGTTCAAGAACAAGTACGCCGGCCTGGGGTTCTGAACCGGGCTCCGTGCAGCGGATGGGGCGCGCCGGCGGGCGCGCCCTTTTCATTTGGGCGACCCCCTTGGCGGGCAAATCCGCTTGCCCTGCGCGCGAACCTTGGATAGCCCCTTGCGCCTATAGTCGCGCGCGGGAGCCTTGACCCTTGCGCGTGCGGGCAGGAAGGGCAAGGACGTGGCGCATATCATCGTGGTCGGCAACGAAAAGGGCGGATCGGGCAAGTCCACCACCGCGATGCATGTTGCCACCGCGCTGGCGCGCATGGGGCACCGCGTGGGGGGGCTGGACCTGGACCTGCGGCAGAAAAGCTTTGGCCGCTATGTCGAAAACCGCCGGGCCTATCTGCAACGCGCAGGCCTTTCGCTGCCCTGTCCCGATTACCGCGATCTGCCCGAGGTGGCGGCGGACCAGCTTGCGGCGGGCGAGAACCTTCATGACCGCCGGCTGGCCGAGGCGGTCACCGCGCTGGAGGCGGAATGCGATTTCATCGTGATCGACTGCCCCGGCAGCCACACAAGGCTAAGCCAGGTCGCCCATTCGCTGGCCGACACGCTGATCACGCCGCTGAACGACAGCTTTGTCGACTTTGACCTGTTGGCGCGGGTCGATCCGGACAGCGGCCGCGTGATCGGCCCCTCGATCTATGCCGAGATGGTCTGGAACGCGCGGCAGCTTCGCGCCCAGGCGGGGCTGCGGCCGATCGACTGGATCGTGCTGCGCAACCGGCTTGGGCCGCAGGCGATGCACAACAAGAAAAAGGTCGGCGCCGCGTTGGAGGATCTGTCGCGCCGGATCGGCTTTCGCGTGGCGCCGGGCTTTTCCGAGCGGGTGATCTATCGCGAGTTGTTTCCGCGCGGGCTGACCGTTCTGGACCTGCGCGACACCGGGGTTGACCAGTTGAACCTGTCGAACGTGGCCGCGCGGCAAGAGGTGCGCGATCTGGTCAAAGAGATCAGGCTGCCAGGGGTGACGGTCGACTTCTGAACAGGAGTGCCCGGCTGCGGATACGCCGCTCGCGCCGCCCCAGGCGGCCAAGGCGCAGATCGAACCGATCCGGCGGCGGCGGCGAGGCGAGCCCCAGGCGGTGCAGAAGGGACCGGGCGAGCGACATCATCAACCTCTTGGGCGCATCCAGTGTTGCCTCTACCCTTGGCGCGGGGCATTTAAGGCCCGGTTAATGGGCCGCGCGCCACCCGGGCGCGGCGAAGAAGGGGGCGAAGATGTCAAATCCGATGTTCGACCGGCTCTTTGCGCCGCTGGAGCATCGCGGCGGGGTGTTGTTGCATCTGGAGGGCGGCGGCGTCCTTTCCGGGGCCGAGGTCTTTGCGCAGATCCGGGGCGCCATGGCCAGCCTTGCGGCGGCGGGTGTGGGGCCGGGCGACCGGGTGGTCGTGCAGGTCGACAAGTCGCCCGCCGCGCTGGCGCTTTATGGCGCCGCCATCGGCGCGGGGGCTGTTCTGGTGCCGTTGAACACCGCCTACACCGCCGCCGAGGTTGCAAGCTTCGTGCAGGATGCCCGGCCGCGTCTGTTGGTCTGCGCGCCGGGCGCGGCGGCGGCGCTGGCGGGGCCGGCGGCGGCGGCGGGGGCGGTGCTGGCCAGCCTTGACGACGCCGGTGCCGGCTCTTTCGCGGACCTGGGGCAGGGCCACGCCGCGCCCGCGCCGGCCGCCCGTCAGGAAAGCGACCTGGCGGCGATCCTTTACACCTCGGGCACCACGGGGCGGTCAAAGGGGGCGATGCTGAGCCAGGGCAACCTCTTGTCGAACGCCGCTGTCCTGGCCGATCTGTGGCGCTTTACGGACCGCGACGTGCTGCTGCATGCCTTGCCGATCTTTCACACCCACGGGCTTTTCGTGGCGATCAATGTCGCGCTTCTGACCGGGGGGCAGATGGTGTTCCTGCCCCGGTTCGACGCCGAGGCGGTGCTGCGCTTTCTGCCAATGTGCAGCGTGATGATGGGGGTTCCGACCTTTTACACGCGCCTTCTGGCCGAGCCGCGCCTGACGCGGGAGCTGGTGGCGGGGATGCGGCTGTTCATCTCGGGCTCGGCGCCGCTCTTGGCTGAAACGCATGTCCAGTTCGAGGCGCGCACCGGCCACCGCATCCTGGAGCGCTACGGGATGACCGAGACCAACATGAACACCTCGAACCCCTATGACGGCGAGAGGCGGGCGGGCAGCGTGGGCTTTGCCCTGCCGGGGACCGAGGTGCGGATCACCGAGGGCGGGGCCGAGGTGCCGCCGGGCGGGATCGGCGGGATCGAGGTGCGCGGCCCGAATGTGTTTCAGGGCTACTGGGGCATGCCGGAAAAGACCGCCGAAGAGCTGCGCGCCGATGGCTGGTTCATCACCGGCGATCTGGGCCGCATCGACGCGGAGGGCTATCTGCACATCGTCGGCCGCGCCAGGGACCTGGTGATCACGGGCGGGTTCAACGTCTATCCGGTCGAGGTCGAGACGGTGCTGGACGCGGCCGAGGGCGTGCTGGAAAGCGCCGTGATCGGCCTGCCACATCCCGACCTGGGCGAGGCGGTGTTCGCGGTTCTGGTGGCGCGGCCCGGGGCGGCGCTGGAGCCGGGCGCGGTGCTGGCCGGGCTGCGGGGACGGCTGGCGCGGTTCAAGCAGCCGAAGGCGGCGGTCGTGGTGCCAAGCCTGCCGCGCAATGCGATGGGCAAGGTGCAGAAGGCCGAGCTGCGCAGGACCCATGCCGGCTGGTTCACCGGGGGATGAGGTCTGGCCCCATGTGCCCCGGGGGCCGGGCGCAGGCCTCTGTGGTGAGGACGGACCAGGTTGTGCCGCGCCGCTTCCACACGAGCGGGAAAAGGCATTGCCTCTCCTTTTCCGCCCGCTCCGGCCGAGGCTATCGCCGAGGTCATGCGAAGGCCCGTCAACATCGCCGGCCGAGGGCCCCAAAGGACCTCGGCCAGCGCCCGACCCCCCCAGGGAGGGCGCTCCACGCCCTCCGGGTCGGGCGCTGGCCTCTGACACCTATGCGGAACCGGTCGTGCCGCACCGTTCCCACACGGGCGGGGAAAGGCAGTGCCTTTCCTCTTCCGCCCGAATTGGCCGAGGCCATCGCCGAGGTCATGCGAAGGTCTGTCCGTCCTCTCGGTCGAGGGCCCCAAAGGACCTCGGCCAGCGCCCGACCCCCCCAGGGAGGGC
>JBQTIT010000082.1:0-3102 GCA_052387855.1 Paracoccaceae bacterium | reverse complement strand
TTGGGGCCCTCGGCCGGGATGGGGTAAGCGGTCCCACATGACCTCGGCGATGGCCTCGGCCAGTTCGGGCGGATCAGGAAAGGCACCGCCTTACCCGCCCGTGTGGGGACGGCGAAGATGGACCGGTTCCGCCACACCGGCAGAGGCCAGCGCCCGGACGATGCTCGGCTTGCGATCCCCCGAAAAGGCCGGCTCTCGCCCAGCCTCCAACGCCGCTCAGCCGGCGCCCACGGGCGCCCGCATGGTCGCGTCATGGTAGGAGGCAAGGCACCGGCTCACGCGCCAGATCACCACCTCCTGCGGATCCAGCGGTCTGCCGGCAAACCCCTCCGCCCCCGGCAGGTGCTGCCAGATCAGTGGCAGCGGCACCTCGCGCCCGGCCAGCGCCGCCTCAAGCCGCTGGGCCGCCGCGCCGATCGCGGGCGCGGCCCAGTAGTACCGCAGCCGGTCCGACAGAGAGTAATGACGAAGCCAGCGCCGCGTTGCCTCGTCGCCCGCATAGTGCCGGTGCCAGTGGCCGGGCTCTGCCAGCATCCCGGCCTCCAGCGCGCGGAACAACGGGCGATCCCCGTAGCCGGGGACAAGATCGCTGGCGATCAGGTCAAGCGCGTAATAGGCCTCGCGCAGCACAAAGGTCAGCTCGGGGCCGACCTTGAGGATCTGGAACCCGTCGCGGACCAGCGCCGACAGCGCCGGCGTGCCCTGATAGTCGGTCGAATGCGCTTCAAAGGTGAACTGCCGCTCTTCGTCCAAGAGCGCCGTCAGGGGGCCGCTCGGCGCCCCGTCGTAGGGCACGACATTGTGGTTGCCGAACTCGACCCCCGGCTGCACCACCAGCCCGATCACCCGGGCAAAGGCCTGCTCCAGCCCGGCCAGGCCAAAAACCTGGCGATGCACCGCGATCGTTCTGCGCGCCGCCGCCGCGCTGGTCGGCGTGATGGCCGACAGGACGTGGTCGGCGCCGCCCGGGGGCGGCACCTCGGTGCCGATCACATAGGCCGGGGGCGGCAGGCCCGCGCCGGCGGCGGCGGCCTCGGCCACGGCGGCCAGACGCGCGGCGCGCCTGGCGGTGGCCGCGTCGTCCAGCGCCGCCGGCTCGCCCCGGCAGCCCATCGAGGCGTCCAGATGGATCTTGCGGAACCCGGCCGCGACATAGGCCGCCACCATCGCCTCGGCCTCTTCCATGGCCGCCTGCGGGTCCTGCTCGCGCCAGGGGTTGGGGCCCAGATGGTCACCGCCCAGGATCACCAGCCCATCCGGGCAACCCTCGCGGGCGGCAAGATCGCGCACCAGCCCGGCAAAATCCGCCGGCCGCATGCCGGTATAGCCGCCCTGGTGGTTCACCTGGTTGCAGGTCGCCTCGATCAGCGCCGGGCTGCCGGACCGCGCGGCAAAGCGCAGGGCGGCGCGCAGCACCAGCGGATGGGCCGAGCAGACCGAGGTGATGCCGGCATGCCGGCCGGCGCGAAAGGCCTGGGGAAGATCGAGAAGCGGCTGCATCGGGGGGGCGTCCTTTGGCCGAGGCATCATGGCCCGCGGCGCCTTTCCTTGCCGGCCCGCGGGGCACCTCGTCAAGCCTCATGTTCGCCCCGGCACGGACGGATCGGCCCTGCGGCTGCGCCGGCCACTGCGGCGGGGCGAAGTTTGGCCTTTCACCGCCCCGGCGAGGCGGATAATCTGTGGCGGCCCCGGGCCCCAGGGCGCAGCGCCAGCGGCCCGGCAAACTGTCACATTTGCGCCCCTCGCGCCCTTTGGGAGATATCATGGCCTCTGTCTTGGACCAACTGCGCGGGATGACCACCGTCGTCGCGGACACCGGCGATGTGGACTCGGTGCGCGCGCTGAAGCCGGTGGACTGCACGACCAACCCGAGCATCCTGCTGAAGGCGCTGCAGAATCCGGCCTTTGCCGATCTTGTGGCGCAAGAGGTGGCTTCGGGCCGGGCGCGCGGTCTGTCCGCGTTGCAGGTGGCCGATGCGCTGACCGTCGGCGTCGGCGCGGCGCTGGCCGCGCTGGTGCCGGGCCGCGTCTCGACCGAGGTCGATGCCAACCTGTCCTTTGACACGCCGGCCTCAGTCGCCAAGGGGCGCGCCCTGATCGCGGCCTACGAGGCGCGCGGGCTGGGGCGGGACCGTATCCTGATCAAGCTCGCCTCGACCTGGGAAGGCATCCGAGCCGCCGAGATCCTTGAGGCCGAGGGCATCAACTGCAACCTGACGCTGCTGTTCTGCGGCGCACAGGCGCAGGCCTGCGCCGAGGCGGGCGTCTTTCTGATCTCGCCCTTTGTCGGGCGCATCACCGACTGGTACGCCAAGGCGCAGGGCCGCAGCTTTGCCCCGGACGAAGACCCCGGCGTGCTGTCGGTGCAGTCGATCTACCGCGACTACAAGGCGCGGGGTGTCAAGACCGTGGTGATGGGGGCCTCGTTCCGCTCGACCGGGCAGATCAAGGCGCTGGCGGGCTGCGACCGGCTGACCATCGCCCCGGCCCTGCTTGAAGAGCTTGCCGCCGACTCCGCCCCGCTGCCCCGGATGCTTGAACCGGGCGCGCAGGCGGCTGCCCCCCGCGCGGCGATGAGCGAGGCAGAGTTCCGCTGGCACCTGAACGGCGACGCCATGGCGACCGAGAAGCTGGCCGAAGGCATCCGCAACTTTGACGCCGATCACCGCAAGCTCTTGACCATGATCGCCGAGCGGCTGGCTGCCTGAAACGTTTCGCGTCTGGTCAGGCTCACCTGATCAGACGCAAGACGCAACATACCCGACGTTCGGCCTGTCCTGGATTGCTATCGACCGTGGCGCACATGATCGCAGCCACGCAGACGATAGGGGGACAGCGATCCCGCGAGAGGACCAGGCGAGGGTCCGGTGGACCCTCGGCCCTCTCGCTTGCCTGAGCGCCAGCGCGAAGGCAACCCGGCGGTTGGGCCCGGGAACCACGGACAAAGACGATCTGCGAGGCGACTGCCTGGGCTGGCGCTGAAGGCGCCTGCCGGGGGCAGGCAGGCGCCTCGCAGATTTGGTTTGGGCCAATATGCGAAGCGAGGGCGGGGCAAATGGGCCCCCAGTTACAATAGCCTGGCCGTCCGATGGATGCGATCAA
>JBQTIT010000081.1:0-3182 GCA_052387855.1 Paracoccaceae bacterium | reverse complement strand
GCGCGTTGTTCTTGCGTTGTTCCTACATCCTTACCGGCCTCGGGCCCAACCGGCCCTGGGCCAGCGCCCGACCCCCGCAGGGAGGGCGTTCCACGCCCTCCGGGTCGTGCGCTGTCCTCTGTCAGGGATGCGGAACCGGTTTACCGGACACGCTTCCACACGGGCGGGAAAACGCAGTGCGTTTTCCTTTTCGCCCGACTTTGGCCGAGGCACCAGCCGAGGCCATGCGGGACGGCAGCCGCAGTCCGCCGAGGGCCCCAAAGGCCCGTCGCCAGCGCCCGCCCCGCCCTGGCGGGCGCTCCGCACCCGCCGGGTCGGGCGCTGGCCTCTGTCGCTGATGCCGAACCGGTCACCCTGACACGCTCCCACACGGGCGGGGAAACGCAATGCATTTCCTTATCCGCCCGACCCGAGGCAACAGCCCAGGCCCGGCATAGGCTCCTCCTACCCCCTCGGCCAGCCCCCCCTGACGCCGCGTTCCGCGTGACAAGGCGCGCCCGGGGCGGCATTGTCGCGGCACCGCGGAGGTCTTCATGCCTTATCCCAATCTTTTCAGGCCCCTCTCCCTTGGCCCGGTGACCTTGCCGAACCGGGTGCTGATGGGCTCCATGCACACGGGACTGGAAGAGCGGGGCGGCTGGCCGCGGGTCGCGGCCTTTTTCGCGGCGCGGGCACGCGGCGGGGTGGGGCGGATCGTGGCCGGCGGCATGGCGCCCAACCCCGAAGGCGGGGTCTTTCCCGGCGCGGCCGGGCTCTATACCGCGCGGGACATCGCCAACCACCGCAGCGTCACGGAGGCGGTTCACGCCGAGGGCGGGCGCATCGCCATGCAGATCCTGCACGCCGGCCGCTACGCCTATGGGCCGACATGTGTCGCCCCCTCGGCGCTGAAATCGCCCATCTCGCCCTTTGCGCCCATCGAACTGGACGAGGCGGGGATCGAGCGGCAGATCGCCGACATCGTCACCGCCGCCGCCCGCGCCCGCGAGGCCGGTTATGACGGGGTCGAGATCATGGGATCAGAGGGCTATTTCCTGAACCAGTTCCTGGTCCGCCACACCAACCGGCGCTCTGACCGCTGGGGGGGCGACTATGCCAACCGCATGCGCCTGCCGGTCGAGGTGGTGCGCCGGGTCCGGGCCGCGATCGGCCCCGATGCCGTCCTGATCTACCGCCTCTCGCTGATCGACCTGGTGCCCGAGGGGTCAAGCTGGGCCGAGGTCGTGGCGCTGGCCAGGGCGGTCGAGGCGGCCGGCGCGTCGATCCTGAATTCGGGCATCGGCTGGCACGAGGCGCGCATCCCGACCATCGCCACCTCGGTGCCGCGCGCGGCCTTCACCTGGCTGACGGCGCGGCTGCGCCCCGAGGTGTCGATCCCGGTGATCGCCTCAAACCGGATCAACACGCCCGATGTGGCCGAGGGGGTGCTCGCCAGGGGCGAGGCCGACATGGTGTCGATGGCCCGCCCCTTTCTGGCCGATCCCGATTTCGTCGCCAAGGCGGCGGCCGGGCAGGCCCGCCGGATCGCGCCCTGCATCGCGTGCAATCAGGCCTGCCTGGACCATACGTTTTCCGGCAGGATGACCTCGTGCCTGGTTAACCCGCGCGCCTGTCATGAGCTTGAGCTGCCCGCTGGCCGCGCCGCCCTGCCGCGCCGGGTTGCGGTCGTGGGGGCCGGGCCGGCCGGGCTGTCGGCGGCGCTGGAGGCGGCGCGGCGCGGCCATGCGGTGACGCTGTTCGAGCGATCTGGCAGGATCGGCGGGCAGCTCAACCTGGCCGCAAGGGTGCCGGGAAAGGAAGAATTCCAGGGCCTTATCGACTGGTTCAAGGCCGAGGTGGCGGCCAGCGGCATCGCGCTGGCCCTGAACACCGATGCGGACGAGGCCGCCCTGGCCGGCTTTGACGAGGTGATCCTGGCCACCGGCGTCAAGCCGCGCGATCCGGGCCTGCCGGTGGCCGAGGGCGCGCGGGTTCTGGGCTACGCCGAGGTGCTGATGGGCGCGCCGGTGGGCGGCAGGGTGGCGGTGATCGGCGCGGGCGGGATCGGGTTCGACGTGGCGGAATTCCTGGTGCATCAGGGCACCGGCCCCGCGCTCGACTTTGCCGCCTGGGCGGCCGAATGGGGCCTAGGCGATCCGGCGCTGGCGCCGGGCGGGCTGGCGGTGCCGGCGCCGCATGCCCCGGCGCGGCAGGTCTGGCTCTTGCAGCGCAAGGCGGAACGGCCGGGCAGGGGCCTTGGCAAGACCACGGGCTGGATCCACCGCGCCGCGCTGGCGGCCAAGGGCGTGCGGATGTGGGGCGGGATCGGCTATGTCGGGGCGGGGCCTGTGGGTCTGCGCCTGACACGCGATGGCGCCGAGGAGGTGCTGGCGGTGGATACGGTCGTGATCTGCGCCGGCCAGTTGCCCGAGCGCGCCCTGGCCGACCGGCTGATCGCGCAGGGCCGCAAGGTGCATGTGATCGGCGGCGCCGACCTGGCCGCCGAACTCGACGCCAAGCGGGCGATCGATCAGGGCACCCGGCTGGCCGCCGGCCTGTAGCGGCCGGGGCCACGCGGGCGGCCGAGCAACCCGGCGGCCCGTCCCCCTGGCAGGGCGGGCTTGCCGCGACGTTGCCACAAGGGCGGAAAAACCCTGGGGGTTTCTTTCTGCGCCCGAGTTTGGCCGAGGCAACAGCCGAGGTCATGCGAAGGCCGGTCAACATCACCGGCCGAGGGCCCCAAAGGCCCTCGGCCAGCGCCCGCCCCGCCCATGGCGGGCGCTCCACGCCCGCCATGGGCGGGGCGGGCACTGGCCTCTGTCAGGAATGCAGAACCGGTTTACCGGACATGTTCCCACACGGGCGGGGAAACGCGGTGCCTTTCCTTCTCCGCCCGACTTTGGCCGAGGCTACTGCCGAGGTCATGCGAAGGCCGGTCAACATCCCCGGCCGAGGGCCCCAAAGGCCCTCGGCCAGCGCCCGACCCCCCCAGGGAGGGCGCGCCACGCCCGCCGGGTCGGGCGCTGGCCTCAACGGTCACATGCGGAACCGGTTGTGCCGCGCCG
Organism: Paracoccaceae bacterium; assembly: GCA_052387855.1. Classification (GTDB taxonomy): domain Bacteria; phylum Pseudomonadota; class Alphaproteobacteria; order Rhodobacterales; family Rhodobacteraceae; genus CAIYZT01. Next base: position 138 of record JBQTIT010000081.1, on the reverse strand, counting down.
TTCCCCCTGTGGCCGGTAAAGGGGGTGGGTTTCCTTCTCCGCCCGAAGTGGCCCGAGGCTAGCGCCGTGGTCATGCGTTGCCGCCAGCCCCATCCCCGGCCGGGGGCCCAATTTTGGGCCCTCGGCCAGCGCCCGACC
>JBQTIT010000080.1:0-10929 GCA_052387855.1 Paracoccaceae bacterium | reverse complement strand
GCGAAAAGGAAAACGCATTGCGTTTTTCCGCCCGTGTGGGAACGGCTCGGCATAACCGGTTCCGCCTCCCTGACAGAGGCCAGCGCCCGACCCGGCGGGTGCGGAGCGCCCGCCGTGGGCGGGTCGGGCGCTGGCCGAGGGCCTTTGGGGCCCGCGGCCGGGGGTAGGTCGGGCGGCATCGCATGACCACGGCTCGCGCCGCGGCCAAGGGCGGGCAGACCCGGAAACGCTCCGCCCTTTCCCGCCGCCACTGACCCGCCCCCATCCCTCCCTCACGCAAAAATGCGCGCCAAGGGCTTGACCTTTCGGCCCCGGCGCGAATTAGGTGCGGCGAGATCATCCTGACCGGAAGTGCCGCCGTGACCCTCATCCTTCGCCGTTTGGCCGCCATGCTCGCCCTGGCCAGCCTCGCCGCCTGCGCGACGCCAAAGGACACCGCGCCGCCGGAACCCGAAGGCACCCTGCCGGGCTATGAGGCGGTGGTCGACGGCGGGTTCGAGATCAAGCAGGTGGAACTGCGGCACCTGTCCGGCGATCGGGCCCGGGCCATCGTCCACTACACCGGCACCGAGGCGCCCGGCACCATCGTGGTCGATATCCACTCCCGCCGGCTTTATCACGTGATGGAGGGCGGCTTTGCCATGCGCTACGCCATCGCGGTCGGCCGCGAAGGGCTGAGCTTTACCGGCACCGGCGTGATCGGGCGCATGGCCGAATGGCCCTCGTGGCAGCCGACGGCCAACATGATCAAGACCCGGCCCGATCTTTATCTGGAATACGCCGCCGGGTTGAAGGGCGGGCTCGACAATCCGCTCGGCGCGCGCGCGATGTACCTGTACAAGGGCGGGCGCGACACGATGTTCCGCATTCACGGCACCATCGACAACCCCTCGATCGGCATGGCCACCAGCGCCGGCTGCATCCGCCTGTACAACCAGGATGCGATCGAGCTCTACAGCCACGTCAAGACGGGCACCGTGGTCAAGGTCCGCACGCTTGAGGAAAGCCTTGCCGCCGAGGGCCCCTTCATGAACGATGCCCGTGGTCTTGCCGTGCCCGATACCGAGGAAAACCGGCTGAAGCTGGCCGAAGACCTGGCGGCGATGGCCGCGGCCGAGGCGGCGGCGGCCGAGGCCGCGCTGAAGGCGCAACAAGAGGCGCTGGCCGCTGCCAGCCAGACCGGGGCCTGACGCAGGTCAGGCCGCCGGGGTCCTTGCGGCGCCTGGCGGCTCAGGCCACGATCACATAATCCTTGACCGTGGTCTCGACCACGTCCCAGGTGCCCTCGAACCCCGGGCGGATGACAAAGCTGTCCCCCGCCATCAGATGCACCGCCTGCCCATCCGCGCCGGTCAGGATCGAATGTCCCTTGTGGACATAGACATATTCCCACGCGTCATAGCGCACCCGCCATTTTCCCGGCGTCGATTGCCAGATGCCGGCAAGGATACCCGGCCCGCTCTCGATGTTCCAAGTGCTGTGGACCGGGTCGCCATGGACCAGCCTGGCCCGGTCGGGGCGGCTGACCTCGGGCTCGATCTCTCCACGCTCCACGCGCTCTATCAGCGTCATTGCCGGCTCCGCGTTGCTTGGGCGCATTCCACAGCGCGGCGCCGGTCCGGTCAAGTCCCGGCTCTTGCCGCGGTGCAGCGCAAGTTTGTTGCGCCCCCTCGCGATCTGTGGCCTAGTGGCGCGCAATCCGACTCTGCAGGCCCGGAGCATCAAGATGAGTGCAGATTCCCCCCTCCGCCCGGTGCTGCCGCCCGACATCACGGCCCGCAAGGGCGGCCAGAAACTGGTGGTCCTGACCGCCTATACCACCCCCGTCGCGCGGCTGGTCGATGCGCATTGCGACATCGCGCTGGTGGGCGATTCGGTCGGGATGGTGCTGCACGGCATGCCCTCGACCCTGGGCGTCACCCTTGAGATGATGATCCTGCACGGCCGCGCCGTGGTGGCCGGCTGCCGCAAGGCGATGGTGGTCATCGACATGCCCTTTGGCAGCTACGAGGAAAACCCGGCGCAAGCCTTTCGCAACGCCAGCCGCCTGATGGCCGAAACCGGCGCGGCGGCGGTCAAGATCGAGGGCGGCCAGCACATGGCCGAGACCATCGCCTTTCTGACCGCGCGCGGCGTGCCGGTGATGGCCCATGTCGGCCTGACGCCGCAATCGGTGAACACGCTCGGCGGGTACAAGGTCATCGGGCGCGGGGCCGAGGCTGACCGCGTGCTGGCCGATGCCCGCGCCGTTCAGGCGGCCGGGGCCTTTTCGCTGGTGCTGGAAAAGGTCCCCGCCGGCCTTGCGCGGCGCATCACCGAAGGCTTGACCATCCCGACCATCGGCATCGGGGCGGGGGCGGACTGTGACGGGCAGGTGCTGGTGGTCGATGACATGCTGGGCCTGTTCACCGAATTCCGCCCCCGCTTTGTCAAGCGCTATGCCGAGCTTGGCCGCGACGCCGATGCCGCCATCGCCGCCTATGCCGCCGAGGTGCGCAGCGGGGCCTTTCCGGGTGAGGCGCACGGCTTTGCCGATGCCCCGGCGCCAAAGGATGGCCAGCCTTGATCCGGGTGATCCGGACTGTCGCCGCGCTGCGCGCCGAGGTGCGCGGCTGGAAGGCGGCCGGCCAGAGCATCGGGGTGGTGCCGACCATGGGCGCGCTGCACGAGGGGCACCTGTCGCTGGCCCGCGCGGCGCGGCAGGGCTGCGCGCGGGTGATCGCGACGATCTTTGTGAACCCCAGGCAGTTCAACAACCCCGAGGACCTGAAGAAGTACCCCCGCTCCGAAGCCGCCGACGTGGCGCTGCTGGACGGCGTGGGGGTTGATGTCGCCTTCATCCCGGATGCCGATGAGGTCTACCCGGAAGGCTTTGCCAGCACCGTGTCCGTGGGCGGGGTGTCAGAGCCGCTTGAGGGTCGGATGCGGCCGGGGCATTTCGACGGCGTCGCGACCGTGGTGACCAAGCTTTTCGGCATGACCGAGGCGGACCGGGGCTATTTCGGGCAAAAGGACTGGCAGCAGTTGCAGGTCGTCCTGCGGCTGGTGCGCGATCTGAACCTGCCGGTCGAGGTGGTCGGCTGCGAGACCATCCGCGAGGCGGACGGGCTGGCCATGTCCTCGCGCAATGTGCGCCTGACGGCCGAGGGGCGGGCAAGGGCCGGGGCGCTTTACGCCGCGATCACGGCGGCCGCCGAGGATATCCGCGCCGGCCAGTCCGACCGGATGGCGATCCGCGAGGCGGCCGAAAAGCTGCGCGCCGTCGGCTTCGAGCGGGTGGAATACATCGAGTTGCGCGACGCGGCCACGCTGATGCCCTCGGATGACACGCGCCGCCCGCGCCGGATGCTGGCCGCCGCCTGGCTTGACGGGGTGCGCCTGATCGACAACATCCCGGTCTGAAACCCAAGTCTGTTGCGGGACCGGCGGACTTGGGCAAGGATGGCGCCGCGCCGCCGGGACGGGATTTTTCGCCCTGGCGGTGTAATTCCGGATGATCCTGCCTACATGGGCAGAAAGATGCGAGCGGAGGAACCGATGGCCGATTTCAACACCCAGATCGAGGAAAGCCGGCGCGAGGTGGCCCGGGCGCAGGAAAAGATCTCGGCCATCACCAGCCGGATCGAGACCGCCCGGACCAGGCTTGCCGCCGGCGAGGCCGCGCTCGACATCGAGACCGCGACGCTGGAGGATGTGAAAACCCACTCCGAGCTGATGAACGCCAACATCGCCGAGCTGATCATGGGGCTGGACGATGTGACCGCCGGCTTCAGCGCCGAATTCGCCGAGATGCGGTCCAAGACCGGCTGGGAAAGCCTGGTCGGCGTCTTTTCAAAGGCGCGCTCGGAAAGCCTGCGGCAAGAGCGGATGCGCAGCGCCTCGATCGACGACAAGCTGCAGGACCTGATCGCCAAGTCGGATGTGATCGTCAAGCTCTTGCAGGGCCAGCTTGACATGCTGAACGGGCAGAAAAGCCGGGTCGAGGTCAATCTGGGCGACACCCTGAGCGAGCGCGAGGCGGCCGTGGCGGCGCTGGAGACGGTGCGGGCCGAGGTCGCGGCGATGGACCCCAGGATCATCGAGCTGGAAAACCGGATCGCGGTCGAACAGGACGCGGCGGCGCGCACCCGGCTGGAATCGGACCTTGCGGCGATGAACGCCCGCTACAACGCCCTGGTGCAGGATGAGCAGGTGCATCTGGCGAAGTCACAGACGCTGGAGCGCTACATCGAAAAGGGCAAGACCTGGGTCGACAGCCTGACCAACCAGGCCGCGACCCAGCTTGTGCTGATCAACAAGCTGCAAACCGACACCCGCCAGCGCGTGGTGCTGTATGACGCGCTGACCTCCTCGCTCAAGACCGCGCAGCAGCAGGACGTGGCGCACCGGATCAACGAGATTGGCGTCAAGACCGACCAGGAGGCGCAGGTGGCCATGGCCGCGATCGGTGCCGCGACCAACGACAAGGTGGCCGACATGCTGGAGGCGCATGAAGGCAACATGGTCTTTGCCCGAAAGATCCTTGAGGACAAGGCCAAGGCGGACGAGCGCTTTGCCCGCCGCTTTGCCGCCATCGTCGAGAAGCACGACAAGAACGCCTACGGGGGCTAGGCCGTGGCCGAACTCAAGGAGCAGCTCGTCACCGATCATGCCGAGCTGGTGGATGGCGCCAGCGCGCGCCGCTACTTTGCCATGTTCGACCGGATCACCGGGCACCTCGCCCGCGTGGCCGGCGAGGTCGAAGCCGAGGGCCGCCTGACCCGGACCGAGGCGCGAATCCTGGGCCAGTACCTGGCCGGGCTTTCGGCCAGCTTTGCCGCCCTGTCCCACAAGTACCTGATGACCGGGCTGGCCGAGGGCGCGCCCCGGATGACCTTTGACCGCCATCTGTCGGGCTTTCCGGTGGCGCAGGAACTGATGAGCCTGGCCGTCGATGCCGCGCAGGCCGAACGGCACCTGCAAGGCATGGCGGCGGAGGCCGAGCTCAAGGACCGCATGGTGCGCCAGATCGTGCGGGACCTGGCCGTGCCGCGCCAGTTGCAGTTTGCCCTGTCGCAGCGGCTGTACTACGAGGCGCTGGCGCGCGGGGGGCTCTTTCTGACGCGGAACGATCCGGATGCGCGCTGGATCGCCGATGTCGGCGCGCGGCGGCACTTTCTGCTGCATTGGGCGGTGTTCGACACCCAGTCGAACCTGCCGGTGGTCTATCTTCTGGATGTCGAGGACAGCGGCAAGAGGCCCCTGCCCAAGGATGACCGCCGCTGGCCGATCGTCAGCCAGGGTCTGATGGCCCAGTCGGTCGGCGCGCTGAAGCTTTTGACCATGGCGACCGGCTTTGACCGGGATTTCGAGGCGCTGCACCCCAAGCGCCTGCGCCGGCTGACGCTGGGGCCGATGCACAGCCAGGACTTCACCCTGCAGGTCGGGCCGATCGCCGAGGTGCTGAAGGCGGCCAACGCGCCGGACGGCGAGGATTGGGCGCTGGTCTGGACGCTGGAGGATCTGGTCAGCGCGCGCGAGGAAGAGGTCAAGGAGGGCTGGTTTTCCACCGCCAACCGCCAGATCTGGAAGCTGAATCCGCTGGACGGGGCCGACAGCGGCACCACGCGGACCGAGCAGATGGTGATCCTGCCCGAGCGGGTGTTTCAGGCCATGGTCGAGGTCAAGGCGCCGGGCCTTGCCGGCCTGCGCAAGTTCGTGGTCGGGGCCGGGGGGCGGATCTTGCCCGCGCTCTAGGGGCGGGCCGGGCAGGGGGCGCTGCCCCCTCGCCGGAATTTGAAGGAAATTCCGGCTCACCCCCGGGATATTTGACCAAAGTGAAAGGGCAAGGGGATGGGCACGCGGGACACGATGGAGCTGCGCGAGGACAGCATCCGGGCGCAATACGAGGCGGCGCTGGGGCTAATCAGCGGCTTTGACCATGCGCCGCGTCTGGCAAAGGCGCTGGAGGTGCCGCAGGCGGAACGCTCGCCCGGGCTCGGGGTGCGGCCGCGGTTCCGCTCGACCGTGCCGGGGATGGCGGGGCGGACGACCGCGCGGCCGGGCGGCGTGCGGATCGCCGAGCGGGTCGAGGGGATGGGCGACGGGCTGATCTCGCCGGTGCAGGCGGCGGCGCTGGGGGCGCTGCGGCGGGCGCTGGCGGTGGCGCTGGCGCTGGGCGAGACGCTGGCGGCGCAGTCGGGGTTGGCCGAGCTCAAGCGGGCCAATCTGGAGGGCCGCCTGCCCGAGGCGCGGCGGGCCGAGTTCGGCGAGCTGCTGGCGGCCGAGGCGCTGGCGGTGCTTTACACCTTTGCCAACGCCGCCGCCTTTCTGCTGGCGCCGCATCTGACCGCCGTCTCGGTCGAGATCGGCGAGGTGGATGAGGTGTTGACCGACAATGCCCCGCTGGCCTTGCAGGGCGCGCTGTGGGAGCTGGATCAGGACATCGGGGCGCTGGCGGGCGACGAGGCGCGGCTGGTCGCGGTGATCGCGGCCTTTGCCGAGGCGCTGATGAAGAAGGTGGCGCTGCGGGGACAGGACGCGCCGCGCATCGGCGCCTTTACCGGCGCCTCGTGGAAGGTCGAGGCGGAGGGGCTGACCATCGCCGGTTTCAAGCCGGCGCGAGCGGCCCGGGGCAGCCAGCTTTCGATGCAGTTCAAGAAGCCGGCCGAGGTGGTGGGCAACCACATCGCCAAATACCAGTCGATGCGGCTGGCCAAGATGCTGATGGCCTATGACTTCGACCGTCGCCTGAACCCCTTTGCCGAGATTGGCGGGTTCATCTTTACCTTCATGGGCGATGGCAAGCCGGGCACGGGCAAGACCACGCTGATCCAGATGATGGCCGGCCTTTTGAACGACTATTGCAAGGTGGCGGGATACAACTTTCGCTATCAGAATTTTTCCATCGACCAGATCGACAGCTATCAGGGCAAGTCGGGGCAGAACGCCAAGGCCTTTGTCGATGCCGTGCTCGACCCGACGGTGATCGGGTTCGGCACCATCGACGACATCGACCAGGTGGCGGGCAAGCGCGGTGACCGGCAGTCGAGCGCGGGGCAGCAAGAGGTGACGGCGGTGTTCATGGGGGCCTTTGCCGGGGCGAACACGGTGGTGCGCGGCAACTGCACCTTTGGCATGTTTTCCAATTTCCCCGAGAATGTCGACGACGCCCTGCGCCAGCGGGCCGGGGCGCGGTTTGCCGTGGACGGGCCGCAGTCGCGCGAGGATTACATCGATATCCTGGCGCTTTTGCTGGGGAAAAATCACGCGATCCCGGTGGGGGAGCATGAGCTGTTCGCGGCCCAGGAGATCAGGAAGGCGGTCGCGGCCAGCTTTGAAGGCCATGCGCGGCCGCAGGAGGCGGGGCTGGTCAAGGTCTGGGACGAGGTGCAGGGCCGGATCGGCGCGCTGGACACGATCGCCAAGCTGGGGGCCTACCTCAAGGCGATCCAGCAGGCCGATCCGCGCTTTACCGGGCGGGGGGTCAAGAACATCACGGACGCCGTGAAGGTGCGGGCGATGGATTTCGAGCTGCCGGACGAGTGGATGGCAGAGCCGGACCTGTTCCTGTTCAGGCCCTATGACGAGAAGCTGGCGATGATCCGTGGGCTGATGACGCCGATCACGGTGGAGATGGTGGTGCAGGAGATCAACCGCTATGCCGACAGCGAGTTCCGCTATGCGGACAAGTCGGACGAGGTGGCGATCGAGGCGATGGTGCGGGAGTTCGGGCGGCAGGAAGAGGCCAAGCGGCGGTGGATGGGGGGGAAGGGGTGAGCGAACGTGAGACAGTTGAATTTGACGAATTCCAGGTTTCGATAGAGGAACTGCGATCCCTGCCACATGCGCATGTTGCAGCATTTGCAGCACTTAGTTTTGCAGTTACTGAAGTAAATGTATTGCGGCGGGTATTTTTGTCTCAATCACACGAGCCGATAGGTGATATCTTTATTGATGATGTAATTAATACGCAAAAACTGGTTGTCATTCGCACCTGGAGCTCGAAACTTTTTGAGGCGAAAGACCTACTTGATTCAATTATAAAAAGCGGGCCAAAAAAATACAGTCTAGACCTTATTTCTTTGGCGCAAGAAGCTTCGAAAGACTTCGTTGATTTAACCTCTCAAGAAGGATATCAGGTTGCCAGAGACATCAGACACGAAATGTCTAATCATTACCCGTTGAGTGCAGCTAGAAAAAACTTGCCCTATGTCCACAAAGACGCGCTATGCAACTTCTTCATTCATCAACATGGCGGGAACGACTATTTTCCTCTAGGCGAGGCGGTCATGTTTCATGGACGCATTCATCGCAAGTGGCAAGATCTAAAAAGCGTCGCTGATCGTCGAGCAAAGTTTGATCACTGGTTCACATGGTGTATAAATGCGACGGATTCGCTCCTGAGAGCGCATGCGCTGTTTGCGGAGCGGCTTATTTTTAAGCCGCTAGGTCGGAATACATTTTACACTAAGACCTTTACGGTTCCAGCAACTCTAGTGGATCATCCATTTGACCGATTGACGCCTGTCGTCTTTCGGGAAAGGACAACCCCATGAAACGCCTCATCGCCGCCGGCCTGATGTTCGGCAACCTTGTGGAGGTCTCCTCCCCCGCGCTGGTCGAGCGCTACAACCGCGCGCTGAAACATCTGACGGGAAAAACCACCGCCCTGACCGATTTTCACATCGACATTTCCGGCTTCTCCCCGGAGATCGGCGAGGAGCTGCAAGACCCGCTCTACCTCAACCCGAACGGCGCCAACCGGCAGTTCATCCTCTTGACCACATCCCAGAAGTCCGCGCCGCTCTTGAACATGACCTTTTCCACCTCGCGCGGCATCCTGCAGCAGTTCATCGAGGCGAACGAGGCGCAGCTTTTTGCCCTGACGGCCCGCGATGCCGTGGCGGGCGAGGTGCAGGGCGCGGTGTTCGAGGTCACGACCCCGGCAAGGCTTCTGGAAATGCGGCAGGTGCGCATCGAGGCGGACACCATCGGCGGGCATGTCGCGGACGCGGGCAAGCTGACCGGGCTGATCGAGCGCTTTCGTGCCGAGCCCGATGGCTGGCGGGACGAGGCGCTGATCGCCGAGATGATCGCGCTGGCCTCCAGAACCGGCGACATCACGCGGCAGGCCATCGCGCTGCCGGCGATGAGTTTTTCGCAGCCGAACTTCTGGACCAGCCATTTCGGCGGCGTCTACGTGTTTCAGGGCACCCGCGTTCCGGCCGTGATCTCGACCCTGCCGCGCGAGAGCCTGGGCGGCATGCCGGTCTCGCCGGTGCTGGACCTGTCCCAGCGCAACGCCATCGCCGACTGGCTGGAGCGTGCCGGCCTGGTGGAGCCGATCGTGCAGGCGCGCGGCATGGACGGGGCGGCGGTGATCCGGCAGAAGATGGATTTCATCCTGGTCGAGGCGGCCGAGGTTCTGGGCATCGACATCGGCGATGCGCGCCGGACCGAGCTTCGCAAGATCGCCTATCGGCTGGGCGATGCGCTGCCGGCAGAATTCCTGGGTCTGGCCGCGCTCTTGAACTGGATCGACGGCAACGCCCCCTGGCCGCGCATTTCCAGCGAGCATCCGGCCTATTTCTACACCCTGCGCGCCGCGCCGGGGCCGGACCGCGATCTGGTGAACATGCTCTTGTCCGAGCTTTCGCCGCTGGATGTGCGGCAGATGTTCATCACCCATAAAGAGCTGTTCTATGCCCGCTATGCCACATGGTCGGACCGAAAACGCGCCTATGTGGTTGAATTTCTCGAACGCGAGTATCAGGTGGACAGGCAGGGCGCGCGCGAGGCGCTGTTCGGGCCCGAACCGGCGATGGATCCGCGCGAGCGGGGGCACCCAAGGCCGGCGCGGGATGTCGTCAGGGCCGTCGGCCCCTGGGGCGCGGTGCGGAGGTAGGCGATGATTGGTCTGATCAGGGCGGCGGTGTTCGGATTTGTCGGGCTGAGCGTGATCTACGCCGTGGTCTCGATCTATTCCCGCTCGGTCCGGCGCGAGCGGCTGGAAAAGGAATGGGACAGCGATCCCGCGCGCGAAGGCCTGACAAAGCTCGAACGCGATGCCTATATCGAGAGCGGAATGCGGGTCTATCAGAACGGGCTGCGCCGCAAGCTGATCGTTCTGGTCTATATCGTTCCGGCGGTGGCCTTTGCGGTCATCGTCTATGTCGTCAACGCGCAGTAGGGGGCCGTCATGGGTGGGTCAGTCTGGACGTGGGTCAAGCGGGTGTTCAGGACGCTGCTGGTGGTCTTTGCGCTGGGGTTCCTGCACTACACCCTGCCGCAGCACGACATCGTGCAGGTGACGAACACCTACAACCGCCTGACGACGGTCGGCACCGAGAATGCCTGGGCCTATTCGGTGCCCGACAGCGGCACCGCCGAGGGGACCGTGACCCGCGACATCCGCTTTATCGAGACCGCCTATCCGGGCGGCGAGGTGATGGTGTACCGCAACGAGGACACCGGCTGGATCTGGCCGCCCTATTTCAAATACGACAGCTCCAACCTTCAGGCCGAGGCGGGCAACCTGAAATCCACCACCGAGGCGCCGAAATGGGTCGTGGTCACCCATTACGGCTGGCGCCTGCCGATCCTGTCGATCTATCCCAACGCGGTCTCGGTCCGCGAGGCGGTCTCGGTCGACGAGCGGATCATCCCCTGGGTGTCGATCGTGCTGCTTGTGGTGCTGGCCTTTGCGCTGTTCATGGCCCGGCGGATGTGGTTGCAGTTTGTCGAGCGCATGGTCGATCCGGCCCTTGCCCGGGCAAGCGACGCCCAGGACCGCGCGCGCGGCCTGTTCGGGCGGCTTTTCGGGCGCGGGCGGTAGCGGCGCCCCGGCGTTTGGCCTGACGCCTGTCCGATCCGGCCCCGGGCATCGCCGAGGGAATGCGAAGGTTTGTCAACTTCCCCGGCCGAGGGCCCCAAAGGCCCTCGGCCAGC
>JBQTIT010000079.1:0-2429 GCA_052387855.1 Paracoccaceae bacterium | reverse complement strand
GCGGCCAGGGGGGGGCGCGGGGGGGTGGGGGGGGGGGGGGGGGGGGCGGGGCCGGCCGTCATCCCCCGCCCCCACCGCTTGGGCTGGCTTTTTACCCGGCGCGGCGCCGTTGGCCCGCCCAACCCCGTGCTGCACGGCTTTGCCCTGCTGCACGCCGACGCCAGCGTCGATCTCTTCGCCGATCCGGCAAAGTTCGACGATGCGGCGCGGGCGGCGCTGGGGAGCGGCGTGACGCTGCATGCGCCCGGGGCGTTTGCCGGTGCGCTCTTGGCGCTGAGCGGGCCGGTGCGCGTTGACCGGGCGACGGCGCCGCTGGCGATCGGCCGCGATCTGGCCAGCGCCGGCATCGCGGTGGTCTGGGGCGAGGATCCCTGCCGTCTGCCCAAGGCCCGAAAGACCGCCGCCGAGATTGACGGCATGCGGCTGGCCCATCTGCGCGACGGCGCCGCGATGTGCGAATTCCTGTGCTGGCTGGACGAGGCCGCGCCGCGCGGCGGCGTCAGCGAGATCTCGGCGGTAGAGGCGCTGGAGGGGTTCCGCCGCGCCACCAACGCGCTGCACGACCTCTCGTTCGACACCATCGCCGGGGCCGGGCCGAATGGCGCCATCATGCATTACCGGGTGAGCGAGGCCAGCAACCGCCCTCTGGGCCGGGACGAGCTTTTCCTGGTCGACAGCGGGGCGCAGTATCTGGACGGGACCACCGACATCACCCGCACCGTCGCGATCGGCGATCCGGGCCCCTTTGCGCGCCAGTGCTATACGCGGGTGTTGCAGGGCGTCATCGCCATCTCGCGGGCGCGCTGGCCAAGGGGGCTGGCCGGGCGCGATCTGGACCCGCTCGCGCGGGCGGCGCTTTGGGCGGCCGGGCAGGATTTCGACCATGGCACCGGGCACGGTGTTGGCGCCTTCCTGTCGGTCCACGAGGGCCCGCAGCGGATCAGCCGGACCAGCGAGGTGCCGCTGGACGAGGGGATGATCCTGTCGAACGAGCCGGGCTATTACCGCGAGGGCGCGTTCGGCATCCGGTTGGAAAACCTGATCGTGGTGGAAAAGGGCGCGCGGCCGGAGGGCGGCGATGCGCGCGATCAGCTTTGCTTTGAGACGCTGACCTATGTGCCCTTTGACCGCCGCCTGATCCTGGCAAGCGAGCTGTCGCGCGGCGACCGGGACTGGCTGGATGCCTATCACGCCGAGGTGCTGGAGCGGATCGGCCCGCGCCTGTCGGACGCGGCGCTGGCCTGGGCAAGGGCCGCCTGCGCGCCGCTGTGAAATCAGCCCTGGGCGGCGGCGACGGCGCGGATGCGCTCGACCATGGCGCGCAGACCGTTCGACCGCTGCGAGGACAGATGCCCGATGAGGCCGAGCCGCGCAAGCTCGGCCGGGGCGTCGACCGCCGCGACCTCGGCCGGGGTCAACCCGGCATAGAGCGCGTGCAGGACCGCGATCAGACCCCGCACGATCATCGCATCCGAGGTGCCCTGAAAGTCGAACCGGCCGCCTTCGATCACCGGGCGCAGCCAGACCTGGCTGGCGCAGCCCGCGACCTTGAGCGCGGGGACCTTGAAGCTGTCCGGCAGATCGGGAAAGGCCTTGCCCAGTTCGATCACATGGCGATAGCGGTCCTCCCAATCCTCAAGAAAGGCAAAGGTCTCGACGATATCCTCAAAGGCGGGGCTGGCCATTTTGTTCTCCGGCAATGCGCCATGGCTAGCGAAGGCGGCGGCAAAGGTCCAGCCTATGGCTTTCCAAAGCCGGGGGCATGGGGTAGCAAGAGGCAAAGACGGGATCCGATCGATGCGCAAACCGCAAGCCACTGCCCGGGCCGCCCTTGTGGCCGCGCTGGTCCTTGTGACCGGATGCGGCAGCATGGCGAGCAGCAAGCTGAACCCCTTCACCTGGTTCCGCAGCGCCGAGCCGGCGCCGCTGGTCCTGGCCGTCCGGCCCGCCGATCCGCGCCCGCTGATCGCCGAGGTGACCTTGCTCAAGATCGAGCCCTATCCGGGCGGGGCGATCATCCGCGCCGCCGGCCTGCCGCCGACGCAGGGCTGGTGGTCGGCCGAACTGGTCCGGGTAGAGGGCGGCGAGGCGGGGGTTCTGGTCTATGATTTCCGCATCTTTCCGCCCCCCGGCGCCCTGCCGGCCGGCGCGCCGCGCGCGCGCGAGGTGACGGTGGCCACCGCCGTCAGCGACATCACGCTGGAGGGGGTGACCAGGATCGTCGTGCAGGGCGCGGCGGGCGCGCTGTCGTCGCGGCGCTGAGCGCGGGCGGATCGGGGCCGCCAGCCGGGCAGGGGGGGGGGGTGGCCCCCCCCCCCCCCCCCCGCCCCCGGGGGGGGCCCGCCGGGGGGGTTTGTAAGGCGGGGTGGAGGGGCCCCCGGCGGGGGGGAGAAGGAGGACACGCGCCCCACGGGCCCGGGGGGGGCCCC
>JBQTIT010000078.1:0-17647 GCA_052387855.1 Paracoccaceae bacterium | reverse complement strand
CGGCGCCTTTGCCAAGCTGCTCCGGGAATAGGGCGCTGGCCGAGGGCCTTTGGGGCCCTCGGCCGGAAAGGATGATGGACCTTCGCATGACCTCGGCGCGTGCCTTGGCCACTTCGGGCGGATCAGGACACCCTCCGCCCTTTCCCGCCCATATCCTCCGGGTTCCGGCCCGACGGTCAGGCCAGCGTCGCCAGCAGGTCCTCCATGAACCGCCTGCCCTTGTCGAATTCGGCCACCGACAGGAACTCGTCCGCCTGATGCGCCTGCGCGATGTGGCCGGGGCCGCAGACCACGGCCGAATAGCCGGCCCCTTGAAACTGCCCCGCCTCGGTGCCGTAGCTGACCACGCCCAGCGCGTTGTCGCCGGTCAGGCGCCGGGCCAGCGCCTCGGCCGGGCCCCGGGCTTCGGGCACCAGCGCCGGCACGCCAAAGAACTGCGCCAGCGTCACCCCGGCCTCGGGGCGCACTAGCTTCAGCGCGGCGTCAAGCGCGGCGGCGCGCGCGCGGATCAGGGCGGCATACTCCTCGGGCCGCTCGCCGGGCACCACGCGCATCTCGATCGAGAACCGGCAATCGGCGGCGGTGATGTTGTTGGCCGTCCCGCCCCGGATCTGGCCGACATGCAGCGTCGTGAAGGGCGGATCGAAGGCGCCGGCCAGCGCCGTCACCGGCTGGGCGCGGATGCGCTCGTTCTCCTCGTTCAGCCACTGGATCAGCCGCGCCCCCTCCATCACCGCCGAGACGCCCTGCGGCAAGAGCGAGGAATGCACCTCGTAGCCGCGCACATGCACGTGGAACCCGGTGCCCCCCTTGTGGCCGGTGATCACCGCCATGCCCGAAGGCTCGCCGATCAGCGCGATCTCGCCCTTTGGCAGCACCTGCTGCATCGCGGCGATCATCGGCGGGGCGCCGGTGCAGCCGACCTCTTCGTCATAGGACAGCGCCAATTGCAGCGGGCGGCGCAGGCCACGGCGGGCGCCCTCGGCCAGGGCCCAGATCGCCAGCGCGACATAACCCTTCATGTCGCAGGTGCCGCGCCCGTAAAGCCGCCCCTCGCGCTCGGTCAGCGTCCAGGGGTCCGAGGTCCAGTCCTGCCCCTCGACCGGAACGACATCGGAATGGCCCGACAGCACCACGGCGCCGGGAACGCGCGGGCCGACATGGGCCATCAGCGCCGCCTTCTGGCGGTCCTCGTTCCAGTGGCGGTGACACTCGGCGCCGTGGCCGCGCAGATAGGCCTCCACCCAATCCACCAGGGGCAGATTCGTGCCGGTGCTGACGGTGGGAAAGCGGATCAGTTCGGCCAGGATCTGACGCGGCGTCAGGTGTTCGGCGGTCGGCATCGAAAACTCTCCCCATATCTTGTGCCAAGCCTGTGCCAGGCCAACGAGCGGTGTCAAGCCGACCCTTGAAGCGGTGATTATGCCGGCCTGATACGTCACTCTGCCGGGCGCTTCGGCAATGCGCCGTGGAAAATCGGCATTGATCAGGCGCCGGAAATGCTGAACAGTTGCCGGGCAGCGGGCGCCGGCAAGGTCCCCGCGCCAAGAACAACCGGATCATCCGGAGATCAGGGAGCGACCATATGGCCGATGGGGCCGCGCCCGTGCTTGATGTGCGGGGGCTGAGAACGGTCTTTCACACCCGCCAGGGCGAGGTTCACGCCGTGAACTCGGTCAGCTTTTCGCTGGCGCGGGGTGAAGTGCTGGGCGTGGTCGGCGAAAGCGGCTCTGGCAAGTCGGTGACGATGATGTCGCTGGTCGGGCTCTTGCCCAGCCCGCCGGCCGAGATTCGCGCCGGCGAGGTGCTGCTGGGCGAGACGGACCTCTTGAAGATCACCCCGGCGGCGCTGTCGGACATCCGCGGCGGGCGGATCGGCTTTGTGTTTCAGGACCCGATGACCAGCCTCAACCCGGTTTTCACGGTCGAGAACCAGATCACCGAGCCCTTGATGCGCCACCTCGGGATGACCCGCGCGCAGGCCCGGGTCCGGGCGGTAGAGCTCTTGGAACTGGTCGGCATCCCCGACGCGGCGCGGCGGATCAAGAGCTATCCGCACCAGTTTTCGGGCGGGATGCGGCAAAGGGTGATGATCGCCATCGCGCTGGCTTGCGACCCGGACGTGCTGATCGCGGACGAGCCGACGACGGCGCTGGATGTGACGATCCAGGCGCAGATCCTGGATCTGATGGGCGAATTGCGCCGGAAACTGGGCATGGCGATCATCTGGATCACCCATGATCTGGGCGTGATCGCCGGCATCGCGGACCGGGTGATGGTGATGTACGGCGGCCAGGTCGTGGAACAGGCGCCGGTGCACGCGCTTTTCGCCGATCCGCGCCATCCCTATACCCGGGCGCTTCTGCGCACGATCCCCAAGATCGCCGGCCCGCGCGAGGACCGCCTTTCGGTGATCGAGGGCCAGCCCCCGATCCTGAGCCTGCAACCCTCGGCCTGCCCGTTCCGCGCCCGCTGCGCCCATGTGTTCGAACGCTGCCACCGGGAAAACCCGCAGCGCAGGGTGGTCGGCACGCTGCCGTCGGGCGCGGTGCACGATGTGGCCTGCCACCACGACCTGGGGGCCGCCGATGCGTGACACGCTTGCCCCGGGCGCCGCGCCGCTGGTCGATGTCCGCGGGCTCAAGATGTACTTTCCGGTCCACACCGGCCTCATGCGGCGCCACACGGGCGATGTGAAGGCGGTGGATGACGTCAGCTTTGTCATCAACCCGGGCGAGACGCTGGGGCTGGTGGGGGAAAGCGGCTGCGGCAAGTCCACGGTCGGGCGGGCGCTGATCCGGCTGTACGAGCCGACGGCGGGCCGGATCGTGATCGACGGCGAGGACATCGCGACCCTGACGGCCGAGTCGCTGCGGCGCAAGCGCCCGACGATGCAGATGGTGTTCCAGGACCCGCAGGCCAGCCTGAACCCGCGCATGCCGGTGGCGTCGATCATCGCCGAGCCCTTGGTCGAGCATACCGCGCTCGGCGCCGCCGAGCGGCTGGCGCGGGTCTATGAGTTGATGGATCAGGTCGGGCTCAACCGCCGGTTCGCCAACCGCTTTCCGCACGAATTCTCGGGCGGGCAGCGCCAGCGCATCGGCATCGCGCGCGCCCTGGCGCTGAACCCCAAGCTGGTGATCTGCGACGAGCCCATCGCGGCGCTGGATGTATCGATCCAGGCGCAGGTGGTGAACCTGCTTGAGGATCTGCAAGACCGCCTTGGGCTGACCTATCTTTTCATCAGCCACGATCTGTCGATGGTCCGCCACATCGCCGACCGGGTTGCGGTGATGTATCTGGGCCGGATCGCCGAGCTTTCGCCGCGCGATGCGCTGTATGAGCGCCCGCTGCATCCCTATGCCGAGGCGCTCTTGTCGGCGGTCAACATCCCCGATCCCGACCGGGCGCGCGGCCGCCAGCGCATCCTCTTGAAGGGCGATCTGCCCTCGCCCGCCAACCCGCCGGTGGGCTGCAATTTCTGCACCCGCTGCCCCAGGGTGTTCGACCGCTGCCTGGTCGAAAAGCCCGAACTTGCCGAGGTGGAGCCGGGCCGCATGGTCGCCTGCCATCTCTTCACCGCCATCAACACTGCTGCCGGACAAACCGGCGGACCCGAGGCCAAAGAGCATCCTCAACAAGGAGAGACGAAATGAAACTGACTTCCGCCCTTCTGGGCGCAGCCTGCGCCTTTGCAATGGCCCCCGCGGCCTTTGCCGAACGCGGCGCGGATGGTGAGCTGAAGCTGACCTTTCCGCAGGCCGTGTCGATCGTGAACCCCTACCTGTCCTCGGGCACCAAGGACATCTGGGCTTCGTCGATGATCAGCGAGCCGCTGGCCGGCTATGACAACAACGGCGTGCTGACCGCCCGCCTGGTCACCGAGATCCCCTCGGTCGCAAACGGCGGCATCTCCGAAGACCTGACCTCGATCACCTGGAAGCTGATCCCGGGCTTGATGTGGTCCGACGGCTCGGCCGTCACCTCGGCCGACGTGGTCTTTACCGGTGCCTACTGCATGGACCCGGCCGGCGGCTGCGCGCAACTGTCCAAGTTCGAGGGCATCACGTCGATCGAGGCGGTTGACGATCTGACCGTCAAGATCACCTTCTCGGCGCCCAAGCCCAACCCGTTCAACGCCTTTGTCGGCGCCACCAACCCGATCCTGCAAAAGGCCCAGTTCGAGGCCTGCATCGGCGCCGCCGCCCCGACCTGCACCGACCAGAACAACATGCCCATCGGCACCGGTCCGTTCATGGTGACCGGCTTCACCGTCAACGACACCGTTTCGATGGCGGCGAACCCGAACTACCGCGACGCCTCCAAGCCGGCCTTTGCCACCGCCATGATCAAGGGCGGCGGCGATGCCGAAAGCTCGGCCCGCGCCGTGATGGAAACCGGCGAGTTCGACTATGCCTGGAACACCCAGATCCCGCCCGACAGCCAGGCCGCGATGACCGCTGCCGGCAAGGGCCAGTTCGTGGTGGCCTTCGGCACCCTGGTCGAGCGGCTTGAGATGAACCTGACCAACCCCTCGCCCGATCTGCCCGAGGGCGAGCGGTCGACCGCCATGCACCCGCACCCCTTCCTGACCGACATCAACGTGCGCACCGCGCTCTCGATGGCGATCGACCGCGACATCCTGCGCGAAGTGGGCTACGGCGCCGGCGGCGAGCCGACCTGCAACGTGGTGCCCGCGCCCGAGATGTATGCCTCGGACAACACCGCCTGCCTGACCCAGGACATCGAGGGCGCCAAGGCCCTGCTCGAAGCTTCGGGCTGGACCGACAGCGACGGCGACGGCGTGCGCGACAAGGACGGCAAGAAGCTGAACATCCTCTACCAGACCACGGTCAACCCGGTCCGTCAGGACTTCCAGGCGCTGATCAAGGATTGGTGGGCTGAAATCGGCGTCGAAACCGAGCTGAAGGCGATCGACCCGTCGGTGTTCTTCGGCGGCGATGCCGGCTCGCCCGACACCTTCCAGAAGTTCTATGCCGACGTCGAGATGTACGCCAACAACTTCGACGGCACCGATCCTGAGTCCTACCTGACCCAATACAAGTGCGACAAGGCACCGAGCCCGGAAAACCAGTGGCAGGGCGAGAACATGAACCGCTTCTGCGACCCGGCCTATGACGCCATGGTCGCCGAACTGTCGGCCACCCGCGACCCGGCCAAGCGGGCAGAGCTGTCCAAGGCTCTGAACGACATGGTGACCAAGAACAGCATGACCGTCATTCCGCTGGTGCACCGCGGCACGCTGTCGGCCCATTCGAACACCCTGGGCGGCGTGATGATCAACGCCTGGGATTCGGAACTGTGGAACGTCGCGGACTGGTTCCGCGTCAAGTGATCTGACCTGACCCCGGGGCGGGCCCGTGCAAGCGGGCCCGCCCTTTTTCCGCCCCCTCAGCCGAGGCGCGCCCGCCCATGCTCACCTACACCCTTCGCCGGCTCCTTCTGGCCATTCCGACGCTCTTGCTGATCAGCCTGATCATCTTTCTGCTGGTCGACCTCGCGCCGGGCTCGCCCCTGTCCGAGATCCCGTTGACCGTGCCGCCCGAGGTGCGCCTCAAGATGATCGAGGCGATGGGCGCCGACCAGCCGGTGTTCGTGCGCTACGTTCTGTGGCTGCGGCAGTTCTTCTGGGTCGAGCCGGCAACCCTGCTGGACGGCTGGCTGGGCACCTCGATGGCCGGGGACGAGCAGCGCATCCTGTCCTGGCAGTCGCGCGCGCCGGTCTTTACGGTGATCGGCCAGCGGCTGCCGCAGACCCTGACCGTGATCGGCACCGCCTATCTGGTCGGCATCCTGATCGCGGTGCCGATCGGCATCTATTCGGCCTATCGGCAATATTCGATCTTTGACCAGTTCGGCACGCTGATCGCCATGATCGGCTTTTCGGTGCCGACCTTTTTCACCGGCACGCTGTTCATCATCATCTTTGCGGTCGGGCTGGGCTGGTTCCCGACCAAGTACGACACCACCCATGTCGTCACCGACTGGGACAGCTTTCTTGAGCAGTTGCGCCAGATGGCCATGCCGGTCATGGTCCTGGGCCTGGCCAACGCCGCCGCCATCAGCCGTTACATGCGCTCGTCGATGCTGGAAAACATGGGACAGGACTATGTCCGCACCGCCCGCGCCAAGGGCATGTCCGAGCGGGTGGTGGTGCTGAAACACGTCCTGCGCAATTCGATGATCCCGGTCGTCACCATCATCGCGCTGGGCATCCCGTCGATCTTTGGCGGCGCGATCATCACCGAGAACCTCTTTGGCGTGAACGGCATCGGCGCGGCGCTGATCCTGGCCATCCACGCCTCCGACCTGCCCATGGTGCAGACGCTGGCCTTCATCTTTGCCGTGCTCATCGTCAGCTTCAACCTGATCGCCGACATACTCTATGGCCTTCTGGACCCGAGGATCCGCTATGACTGAGCCCACCCTCGCCGCCGACAAGGCGCAAAGCCAGATTGGCGCGATCTGGTCGCAGTTCCGCGTGCACCGCGGCGCCGTGTTTGGCCTGGTGGTGCTGGGCCTGCTGGTGGCCTTCGTCATCCTGGGCCCGGTGCTGTGGCCCGAGGTCAAGCTCAAGGTCTCCGAGGCGCTGAAGGTCAAGAACCAGGGCCCCTCGCTGCGCTTTCCGCTGGGCACCGACCAGCTTGGCCGCGACATGCTGACCCGCATGATGGCGGCGGGCAAGGTCTCGCTCGCGGTGGGCTTTGTCGCCATGGTGATCGCGATCTTTGTCGGCAGCACCATCGGGGTGCTGGCGGGGTACTTCAAGCGGCTGGACGGGCCGCTGATGCGCCTGACCGACCTGTTCCTGTCGCTGCCGCTGATCCCGCTTTTGCTGGTCATGGTCATGCTGTTCCGCGACCGCGTCGCCTCGATCCTGGGGCCGGAACTGGGGGCTTTCGCGCTGATCGTGCTGGCCATCGGCATCACCTCGTGGATGCACGCGGCCCGTATCGTGCGCGGCGAGGTGCTGGCGCTGAAGGAGCGCGAGTTCGTGCTGGCCGCCAAATCCATCGGCGCGCCGCCCCGGCGCATCATCCTGCGCCACATCCTGCCCAACGTGATCTCGCCGGTCATGGTGGCCGCGACGCTGGGCGTGGCCGAGGCGATCATCACCGAATCGGTGCTGTCCTTTCTCGGGCTCGGCTTTCCGCCGGATTTCCCGACCTGGGGGCGACTTCTGTTCGACGGGCTGCAATACATGCAGCTCTACCCCGAGCGGGTGATCTGGCCGGGCGTGGCGATCTCGCTGACGGTGCTGTCGGTCAACTACATCGGCGACGGGCTGCGCGATGCGCTCGACCCGCGGATCCGGGGCCGCTAGCGCTTGTCGGTCCTGGTGATCCACAGCGGCGGCACCATCGGCATGGGGCCGGGGCCCGCCGGATATGCCCCGAAAGAGGGGCTGGTCGAAGAGGCGCTGGCGGTGCTGTCACGGCGCGGGCTGGCGGGACAGACCGCGCTGACCGCGCTGCGCCCGCTGATCGATTCTGCTCATGCCACCCCCGACGACTGGAACCGCATCGCGGCAACCATCGAGGCCGCGCATGAGCAGCATCAGGGCTTTGTCGTCACCCATGGCACCGACACGATGGCCTTTACCGGCGCGGCCCTGGCCATGGCGCTTGAGGGGCTGGGCCGGCCGGTGGTGCTGACCGGCGCGATGCTGCCGCTTGGCCAGCCGGGCAGCGACGGGCCCCGCAACCTGGCGGATGCCGTCCTGGCCGCCCGCACCGCACCGCCCGGCGTCTGGCTGCAATTCGGCGGCCAGCTCTTGCACGGCGCGCGGCTGCGCAAGCATTCCTCTGCCCTGCCCGAGGCCTTTGCCGCCGCGCCCGGCGCGGCCCCGCCCCTGCGCCCCGGCGCCGCCCTGACGCGCCATGCCTACCTGCCGGCGCGCCTCGCGATCCTGACCGTGGCGCCGGGCGGCTCGGGCGCAGCCATCGGCGCGGCGCTGGACCATCTCGACGGCGCTGTGCTGCGCGTTTTTGGCGCCGGGACCCTGCCGAACGATCCGGACCTCGCCATGGCCCTGCACCGTGCGCAGACGCGCGGCACCCTAATGCTCGCGGTCAGCCAATGCGCCGAGGGTGGCCTCAGCCCCGGCGCCTATGCCGCCGGCAGCCTGATGGAAGAAACCGGCATCCTGCCCGGCGCCGACATGACGGCCGAGGCCGCCTATGCCAAGCTCGCCCTCGCGCTCAGCCTGCCCGGGGATCAGCGCGGCCCGCTGCTGGCACGGACCCTTTGCGGCGAAAGCGCTGGCGCCTGAGCCTTTCCGCATCCTCTCGTGGCCAAATATCCCACGGGGGGAAGGCCGCCTTGCCCCGGCTTCGGGGCAAGGTGGCCGCGGGGGTGTGAAACCCCCGCCCTTGCCGCGCCGGCCCGGGCCCCGCGCGCGGTCAGTGAAGGCGCCGGCGCAGGCGGCGCAGGGCGGCCCAGACCAGCACCACCACGACGGGCGTCAGCAGCGCCAGCACCTCGGGCTTGCCCAGACCGGCAGGCTCGACCAGCGGGGCCAGCACATAGCCGCCCAGCGAGACGGCATAGTAGCTGATCGCCACCACCGACAGCCCCTCGACCGTGTGCTGCAAGCGCAGCGCCAGGTCGGCGCGCCGGTCCATGCTTTCCAGAAGCTTGTGGTTCTCGGCCAGCCGGCCCACCTCGACCCTCGTGCGCAGAAGCTCGGCCGCCCGGCCCGCCCGGTCCGCCATGGCCGCCAGCCGGCTTTCGGCCGATTTCACCGTGCGCATCGCCGGATCGTAGCGGCGCATCATGAATTCGGCAAAGCTTTGCCGCCCGTCGATGGTCAACTCGCGCAGCGCGCCGATGCGCTGATGCACGATGGCCTCATAGGCATGGGTGGCCCCGAAGCGAAAGGAATGCCGCACCGCCAGGCTTTCGAGCTCGGCCGAGATCGTCAAAAGCTCGTGCAGCGCCGCCTCGGGCGCGTCGGCCCCGGCCTCAAGCCCCGTCACCAGTTCCGACAGGCGCGGGTCCAGCGCGTTGAGCCGCCCCGTCAATTCGCGCGCGCGCGTCAGACCCAGCATCGACATGGCGCGGTAGGTCTCGATCTCGCAGAGCCGCTGCACGATGCGGCCGACGCGCCGCCTGCCGGTGCCGGGCCGCACAAAGACGGCAAAGCGCATCTGCCCGGCGGCGTCGATGCGAAAATCCCCCGCCACCACCGCCGCCCCGTCCACGACCCGCGCCGCCGCCAGGCTTTCGGGCACGAACCAGTCCTCCAGCCGCGCCGCCAGTGCGGCCTCGGTCTCGGGCATCGGCTCGACCCGGATCAGGATGGCGCTGACCACCTTGCCCGGCGCCGCCTCCAGCCAGTCGGTGGGAAAGACCTGCGCCTCGGCCGGGTCAAAGGGCCGCGCGGGCAGGCCGGGCAGAAAGGCCGAATAGGTCACGAATTCGGTATGGCTTTCCCATTTCACCTCGCCCCGGCCCAGGGGCCCAGAAAAATGGGTCGCGCCCGGCTCGGGCGAAGGCGTGCAGGACCGGCCCAGCAGATCGTTCAGATGCGCCATGTCGCGGGCGCGGTCGCGGTTGTGCGCCTCGGCCGGCTCCTTGATCGCAAGATAGACCGCATGCGAGGGCGGCTGGATCGAGGGGAACGGGCGGGCGTGCAGCTCGTTCACCAGGGCATAGCGCTGGGGGTGATCGATCGGGCGGGTCATCGGGTCAGCCTCGGGTCTGGTTTCCGCAGGCAATCCCAGCCGGGCGCAAGGTGCAAGCCCCGGGGCTGCTCACCGCCGCATACTGGCTTTTCTGCAACGCAGAAAACCGGGTCCTGGCCGCGTGATATTGAATATCAGGCGCCCTTGGCCGATGATCCCGGGCGTCAGGGGCCGGCACGGGCCGACCGCCCGGCGCACCCGAGAACAAGCCCCGCCCAAGGGGCCGAGCAGATGGAGAACACGATGAAACGGACAACTGGCGCGGCGCTGGCCGCCGTCCTTGTGGCGCTTGCCGCCACCGCGCAGGCCGCCGAGCGCAAGGGCCTCGAAGGCTACGATCTGAACGGCGACGGCGACATCGCGATGAGCGAGCTGCTCAACATCCGGACCTACAACTTCAACCTGGTCGATGGCGACGCCGATGGCCGCATCACGCGCGACGACATCCTTGCCGCCGTCAAGGCGCGCAAGCTGCCGCGCTCGGTGCGCCGGGACGAGGGGTTCATGATGACCAGCGACCTGAACGGCGACGGCGTGCTGACGCTGGCCGAGTTCACCGACTTTTCCGCGCTGTTCAGGATCGTCGACCAGAACGGCGACGGCGTGCTGCAGGCTGACGAGCTTGCGGCCAATCCCGGCGCCCTGAAGCAGGCCGGCCTGATCTGAGCGGCAGGGCGCCGCCGCCGCAAGGCGCCGCGCCCGGGGGTCCGGGCGCGGCCAGGGGCCGGTCGGATCAGTCGATCATCGGCAAGAGCGCGTCCAGGCTTTTCTTGGCATCGCCATAGAACATCCGGGTGTTTTCCTTGTAGAACAGCGGGTTCTCGATGCCAGAATACCCCGTCCCCTGCCCGCGCTTGGACACGAACACCTGCTTGGCCTTCCAGCATTCCAGCACCGGCATGCCGGCGATGGGCGAGTTGGGGTCTTCCTGCGCCGCCGGGTTCACGATGTCGTTCGAGCCGATGACGATGGCCACGTCGGTTTCGGGGAAGTCCTCGTTGATCTCGTCCATCTCCAGCACGATGTCATAGGGCACCTTGGCCTCGGCCAAGAGCACGTTCATGTGCCCCGGAAGGCGCCCGGCCACGGGATGGATGGCAAAGCGGACATTCTTGCCCTTGGCGCGCAGCTTGCGGGTCAGTTCCGACACGCTTTGCTGCGCCTGCGCCACCGCCATGCCGTAACCGGGGATGATGATGATGCTGTCGGCATCGTTCAGCGCCGCCGCCACGCCCTCGGCGTCGATGGCGATCTGCTCGCCCGTCACCGCCATCGCCGGCCCCGTGGTGCCGCCGAAGCCGCCCAGGATCACCGAGATGAACGAGCGGTTCATCGCCTTGCACATGATGTAGCTGAGGATCGCGCCGGACGAGCCGACCAGCGCGCCCACCACGATCAGAAGATCGTTGGACAGCGAGAACCCGATCGCCGCCGCCGCCCAGCCGGAATAGCTGTTCAGCATCGACACGACGACCGGCATGTCGGCGCCGCCGATGCCCATGATCAGGTGATAGCCGATGAAGAGCGCGGCCAAGGTCATCACCGCCAGCGCCGGCGTGCCGCCGCCTTGCAGGTAGACCGCCAGCCCGGCCAGCGCGATCAGCGCCGCGCCGGCGTTCAGCGCGTGACCGCCCGGCAGCTTTTTCGCCTTGCCGTCCACCCGCCCCGCCAGCTTGCCAAAGGCGATGACCGAGCCGGTAAAGGTGACCGCGCCGATGAAGACGCCCACAAAGGTCTCGACCCGCAGGATGGTGACCTCGACGCCGCTCTTGTGCGCCACCGTGGCGGCAAAGCCGTCCAGCGCGGCGCGGGCGGCATCGTCCAGACCCGCGATGCGGATCAGCTCGAAATGGGTGTCAAAGCCGATGAAGACCGCCGCAAGGCCGACAAGGCTGTGCATCGCGGCGACAAGCTGCGGCATCTCGGTCATCTGCACGCGCTGCGCGACCATCCAGCCGATGGCGCCGCCCGCCGCCACCATGGCCAGCGAAAGGCCCCAGTTGCCCGCCCCCGGGCCATACAGCGTGGCCGCCACCGCCAGCGCCATGCCCGCGATGCCGTACCAGACCGCGCGCTTGGCGCTTTCCTGCCCCGAAAGCCCGCCCAGCGAGAGGATGAACAGAACCGCCGCGATGACATAGGCGGCCGTGGTGAACCCGAAATCCATGCGGTGCCCCCTTACGACTTTTGAAACATGGCGAGCATGCGCCGCGTGACCATGAAACCGCCGAAGATGTTGATCCCGGCCATGAAGACCGAAGCGGCGGCAAGCACCGTCACCAGCCAGCTTCCGGACCCGATCTGCATCAGCGCGCCCAGGATGATGATGGACGAGATGGCGTTGGTCACCGCCATCAGCGGCGTGTGCAGGCTGTGGCTGACGTTCCAGATCACCTGGAAGCCGATGAACACCGACAGCACGAAGACGATGAAGTGGCTCATGAAGCTGGCCGGGGCGTAGAGCCCCGCGAGCAGCATCAGCGCGCCGCCAACGGCCAGCAGCGTCACCTGGCTGCGGGTCTGCGCGGCAAAGGCGGCCGCCTCGGCGGCGCGGCGCTCTTCGGGCGTCGGCTCCTTGACCTTTTCCTTGGGCTTTTGCACCGCGATGGCCGCGATCCTGGGCGGCGGCGGCGGAAAGGTCACGGCGCCGGCATGGGTGACCGTGGCGCCGCGAATGACGTCATCGTCCATGTTGTGGTGGATGACGCCATCCTTCTTTGGTGTCAGATCGGTCAGCATGTGCCGGATATTGGTCGAATAAAGCGTGCTGGCCTGCGCCGCCATCCGGCTGGGGAAATCGGTGTAGCCGACGATGGTCACGCCGTTGTCGCTGACCACCCTGGTATCGGCGACGGTCAGATCGCAGTTGCCGCCCCGCTCGGCCGCAAGGTCGATGATCACCGATCCGGGCTTCATCATCGCCACCATGTCGGCGGTCCAGAGCTTGGGCGCCGGGCGGCCGGGGATCAGCGCGGTGGTGATGACGATGTCCATCTCGGGCGCCAGCTCGCGGAACTTGGCAAGCTGCGCCTCACGGAATTCGGGGGACGAGGGCGCCGCATAGCCGCCCGTGGCCGCGCCGTCCTGGGCCGTCTCGGCGAAGTCCAGAAAGACGAAGTTCGCCCCCATGCTCTCGATCTGCTCGGCAACCTCGGGGCGCACGTCAAAGGCGTGCACGATGGCGCCCAGGCTGACGGCCGTGCCGACCGCCGCCAGGCCCGCCACGCCCGCCCCGACGATCAGCACCTTGGCCGGGGGCACCTTGCCCGCCGCCGTCACCTGGCCGGTGAAGAAGCGGCCAAAGTTCGCCCCCGCCTCGATCACCGCGCGATAGCCCGCGATGTTGGCCATCGACGACAGCGCGTCCATCTTCTGCGCCCGGCTGATGCGGGGGACCATGTCCATCGCGACGACGGTGGCGCCGCGCGTGCTGGCCGCGTGCAAGAGCTCGGGGTTCTGCGCCGGCCAGAAAAAGCTGATCAGCGTCTGCCCCTCGCGCAGCGCCTCGGCCTCGGCCAATTCGGGGCCGCGCACCTTGACCAGGACATCGGCCGCGCCCATCACCTCGCCCGCGCCGGGCAACACCTCGACCCCGGCAGCGGCATAGGCGGCATCCGAAAACCCGGCCCGCGCCCCCGCCCCGGCCTGGATGCAGCAGGAATGGCCCAGCTTTTGCAGTTGCAGCGCCGAATCGGGCGTCATCGCAACCCGGTTCTCACCGTCGAAAACCTCTCTCAATGCGCCAATTTTCACCGGTCCCCCCTTTGTCCGGGCCCCTGGCCGCCGGATCGCAAATTCTGCACTGGCATAATGCCCAAGGCGGTCACACATGCAACCGCTTTGCGCCCCGCCCTTCTTGGGGCATGTCGCCGCGTCGGGGAGGGGCCGAAAAACTTCAAGCTTGAAACTTCTGTCGGCACGGTGATAGCCTGCCGGCCAAGGCGGGCGCCCCGCTGCCCCCGGATGGAGCCCCCGATGACCGATTTCGCTGCCACCAAGGCGCTGTTCCACCTGCCTGCGGGCCTGACCTATCTTGACGGCAACTCGCTCGGCCCGCTGCCGCGGTCGGCGCCGGCGCGGGTGGCGCAGACGGTCGCGCAGGAATGGGGCGAGATGCTGATCACCGGCTGGAACCGCGCCGGCTGGATGGACAAGCCGATGGCGGTGGGCAACCGCATCGCGCGGCTGGTGGGGGCGGAGCCCGGCAGCATCGCCATGGGCGACACGCTGTCGATCAAGGTCTATCAGGCCCTTGCCTCGGCGCTTGAGATGAACGCGCCGCGCCGTGTGATCCTGTCGGACAGCGGCAATTTTCCGTCAGACCTGTACATGGCGCAGGGACTGTGCCGCACGCTTGGCCCCGGCTACAATCTGAAGATCGTCGCGCCCGAAGAGGTGATGGACGCCATCGACGAGACCGTCGCGGTGACCCTGATCACCGAGGTCGACTATCGCACCGGGCGCCGGCACGACATGGCCGCGATCACGGCGCGGGCGCACGAGATGGGCGCGCTGACCGTCTGGGACCTGGCGCATTCGGCAGGCGCGCTGCCGGTCGATCTGGCCGGGGCGGGGGCGGATTTCGCCTGCGGCTGCACCTACAAGTACCTCAACTCCGGCCCGGGCGGGCCGGCCTTTGTCTATGTTGCGCCGCGCCATCAGGACCGTGCCCGCCCGGCCCTTTCGGGCTGGCAGGGCCACGATGCGCCCTTTGCCTTTGACCTGGACTATCGCCCGGCCGTCGGGGCCGAGCGGATGCGCGTCGGCACGCCGCCGATCCTGCAACTGGCCGCGCTCGAAGCCTCGCTCGACATCTGGGACCGGGTCGACATGGCCGACCTGCGCCGCGCCAGCCTGGCCCTGACCGACCGCTTCATCGCCGGGGTCGAGGCCGCCTGCCCGACCCTGACGCTCGCAACCCCCCGCGCGCACGAGCAGCGCGGCAGCCAGGTGTCGTTCCGCCACCCCGAGGGCTATGCCATCATGCAGGCGCTGATCGCGCGCGACGTGGTCGGCGACTTCCGCGCGCCGGACATCATCCGCTTTGGCTTTACCCCGCTGTTCATCGATGCGCAGGACGTGGACCGGGCGGTGGCGGTCCTGGCCGAGGTCATGGCGAAATCCCTCTGGGACAGCCCCGACTACAAGACCCGCAAAAAGGTCACATGATCACCGTCCGCCCCTATCGCCCGCAGGACCGCGCCGCCATCACCGGCGTCTATTATCGCGCGGTGCGCGAGGGCGCGGCGGGCGTCTATTCCGAAGAGCAGCGCCGCGACTGGGCCAAGAGCCCCGTGCCCGACCTGTCGACCCCCGACCCCCGCGCCGGGCAGGATTGCTGGGTCAGCGAAGAGGCCGGCCGCATCACCGGATTCATGGCACTGGACAGGACCGGCTATCTCGACATGGCCTTTTGCCTGCCCGAGGTGATGGGGCGCGGCCACGCGCTGGCGATCTACCGCGTGCTGGAACTCCACGCCCGCGCCGCCGGCCTGACGCGCCTGACGGTTCACGCCAGCCACTATTCGCGCCGGTTCCTGGAAAAGCAGGGCTGGACCCTGGACGGGACCGAGGATTTCGTCTCGACCGGCGGGGTGCATTACGAGCGTTTCCTGATGTCGCGCGATCTGGCATGATGGCGCCATGACCCCGCAAAGCACCCGCGCCCTGCCCCTCTGCCGCCCCTCGGGCTGGGCCTGCCTGTGGCGCACCCTGGGCAGCCTGTCGGTGCTGAGCCGGCATTGAAGCCCCCCACGGCGCTTCACTCCGGTTCAACATGAGGAAAGATCATGACCACCTACGACCCTGCCCGCGAGGGCGCGCAGATGTCCTTTGACGGGCGCATGTCCTATGGCGACTATCTGCACCTTGGCAGCATCCTGACCGCGCAGGCGCCCCTGACGGGCGCGCATGACGAGATGCTGTTCATCATCCAGCACCAGACGTCGGAGCTGTGGATGAAACTGGCGCTGCACGAGATGGACAGCGCCCGCGCCGCCATCGCGGCGGGCCGCCTGCGCGAGGCGTTCAAGATGCTCTCGCGCATCGCGCGCATCTTTGAACAGCTCAACAGCGCCTGGGACGTGCTGCGCACCATGACGCCGTCGGACTACACCACCTTTCGCGAGGGGCTGGGCCAGTCCTCGGGGTTCCAGTCGCACCAGTACCGGCTGATCGAATATGCCGTCGGCAACCGCAACCCCGCCATGCTGCGCCCCCACGCCCACCGCCCGGAAATCCTGGCGCTGCTGGAGGCCGAGCTTGCCCGCCCCTCGCTTTATGACGAGGCGCTGCGGCATCTGGCGCGCGCCGGGCTGCCGGTGCCGCAGGCCATCCTGTCGCGCGATCTTTCGCAGCCCTGGGTGGCGGACGATGCCGTGCGCGCCGCCTGGGAGATGGTCTACCGCGATCCTTCCCGCCATTGGGAGGCCTATGAGCTGGCCGAAAAGCTGGTGGACTTCGAGGATTACTTCCGCCGCTGGCGGTTCAACCATGTCACCACGGTCGAGCGGATCATCGGGCTCAAGCGCGGCACGGGCGGAACGGGCGGGGTATCGTACCTGCGGCGCATGCTGGAGGTGGAGCTTTTCCCCGAACTCTGGCATCTGCGCACCACACTGTGACAGAATTTTCCATGGCGCAGCCGTGATTTGACCCCGCCGGACGGCTGGACTAGCCTGCCGCGAAACCAAGTTCGGGCGGGTTTCCGTCCCGTTTGCGCATACTCGAGGATTGATCAATGCCGTTTCCGCGTTCCGTTTGCCTGTTCCTGCTGGGCGGGCTGTTGCTGTCCGCCTGCGTGCCGGACCCTGCCCTGATCAAGGCCGGCCTGGCCGAGCCGCCGGCGCCGGAACTGGCCCCCGACAGCGCCTATGCCTCGATCGAGGATGCGGGGCTGGTGGTGCCGGCGGTTCCGGTGGAAAAGGTTCCCGACCAGTACCAGCGCCAGACGGTCTATTTCGAGACCGACCAGCCCAAGGGCACGGTCATCATCAACCCGGCCGACAAGCATCTGTACCTGGTCACCGGCCGCAATCAGGCGCTGCGGTATGGCATCGCGGTCGGTCGGGCGGGTTTTGAATGGTCGGGCGAGGCGCTGATCACCGAGCGCAAGACCTGGCCGGAATGGACCCCGCCCGAAGAGATGATCCTCCGCGATCCCAAGCTGGAAAAGTGGAAGGACGGCCAGCCCGGCGGCCTGACCAACCCGCTGGGCGCGCGGGCGCTTTATCTGACCACGGACGGCGTGGATTATGGCTATCGCATCCACGGCACGCCGGAATGGTTCTCGATCGGGCGCAACGCCTCGTCGGGCTGCATCCGCATGATCAATCAGGACGTGATCGACCTTTATGCCCGGGTCGAGGATGGCGCCAAGGTGATCGTGCTGAACGCCGACGGCTCGATGCCCAAGGGGCTGAACCTGCCGCCGCCACAACCCAAGCCGCCCGAAGTGCCGCCGGTCGTGGTCATCCCGCCGATCACCATCCTGCCGCCGCCGGTTTTTGACTAGAGCCATTCAGGCTTGAAGGGAATCGCAAATCGCGGCCCCTCGCCGCGCTGAAACGCGATTTGCGATCCTGATGTTTGCGTGAAGTGCCGGAACCATTCCTTGCCCCGGTCGCGGCCCCTTCGCCGGGCAAGGCTGCCCGGAGCGGCATCACCCTTTCGCCCAAACCCCGCCCCGGGCCTGACCCGGGGCCCCGGATCACGTCCGGGGCGGGATTTGTAGGATGGCCCGTCGCTGCGGACCGGCAAGGTCGAGGTCCCGCCCTATAACCCACACCCCGCCCCGGGCCTTACCCGGGGCCCCGGATCAAGACCGGGGCGGGGGTGGTCGGGTTGCCCGTCGCGTCGGACCGGCTCGGTCGAGCTCCCGCCCGAGAACTCCATCCCCGCCCCGGGCCTGACCCGGGGCCCCGGATCACGTCCGGGGCGGG